>JBJLEJ010000011.1:0-33627 GCA_045565965.1 Pontiellaceae bacterium
TAGCTACGGCTTTCTTCGCTGGCGCTTTCTTAGCTACGGCTTTCTTCGCTGGCGCTTTCTTAGCTACGGCTTTCTTCGCTGGCGCTTTCTTAGCTACGGCTTTCTTCGCTGGCGCTTTCTTTGCAACCTTTTTTTTGGTTGTTAATTTTATCTTCACTGTTTTTTTTGAAGCACTTTTCTCAGTTACCGTTTTTTTTAAGGAACTACTCTTTTTTTTGGCCATAAATTTGTTTACCTGTAAATAATGTATATACAACTTTTTTTAAACGAATCGTGAATTAAAATTGAAGTATGTAGATGCGTCAACGATAACGTATCGAAAAAAGCTTTATCAAGATGCTCTCATACCTCAACATTCAGATCAGTTTGAGGTATTATATTGCGTTCTTTTAATGAATATCCAAAATACGCGTGGATTAAGGGCTGGTCTGTCAAGGCAACGATCCTTCATGAACCAAGCCCTTATTCGCATGAAATAAAGATACTTCTGGGCTCTAATGGCACACTCATCATTGAAAATGAACAACCCATATCATTGCTACTAGATATGGAAATGAATGATGAAATCATTCATTTATGCGATTCGATTCTCGTTAAAAATCCAAACAACAAGAGCTCCATCGAAATCATTATTTTAAAAAATGGCGTTTTATTCGGACGAATAACGGGACGAGAAAAACCCGCACTTACTGGTAAGAAAATTTATACCGATTCTGAAAAGCTCTCTCGGATTGAACTTTCTGAAACCCAATTGATTTACCATAGGGAACAGAATTATTTCTGCTGCATGTTGGTTGCACATGATACCCCAAATATATCCGAATTGATTCAAAGAGTATACGAATTTGATTTTAATGAGGAACTACAACAACGCTTACAAGTAAGAACTAAGCAACTACCGTATCTAAATCAATCTAAGTACCATAACATTCTTTTAATGCTATGTATGGAAAAAATGATGGCATCACTCCAACCAGCTACTGAAAAAATTCCTGGAATGTGGGCTATTAGTGATGATGATAATCCAACAACCTTAAACATCAACACCCTACTAATTCAAGTTCTGGCTTGGATTCCGCTCAACATCGATATTTCTATGCAGATGCTTCGAACAATCTTTAAAATTCAAACTTCATCTGGCTCGATTCCAAGTGAAATTAAAATTAATGGTGTGGTGACATCATTAGCAGCACCAAAACCTATTCTCTGTCTTGTCTGCGAAGAAGTTTTACTTAAGAAAATAGATCTTGTATTTGCTGAATCCATAACTTCTCAACTAATCCGTTATTTACGATGGATTTTATCTCACTTCGACCCTACTCATAAAGGAGTTCATAGTTGGCGAAATCAAGCTGAAAGCTTAACCCCTCAGATTTCTAAACTTGAGTTAGCAACGGCAGATTTAACTGCTCTTCTTCTAAATGAAATTGAATGTTTTCAACGAATTCTTCTTATTTCAGAATCTGAAGTAGAGATGCCAAAGGACTTATTGAACATGGAAACTAAACTCAAATCTAATTTAAAACATTTATTCTGGAATCAAGATAAACAAGATTTCTCGAATATTTTTATACGAGGGGAACCCGATTCAATTAAAGGATACAATTCCTTACTACCGATGTTGTGCAACACATTCATTGATAACTCGCGAATCATAATGTTAGAACGTTTAAAAAACGGAGAAATAAAGGATAATTCCATTAATATATCAATGTGGAGAAAAACTGACTTAAGCGATCAAAACTTGTCGGTTATTCAAAAATTACTTTTTATTAGAACACTTAAAAAATTTGATTATGCTGGATCGGTTATTTACGACTACATTCGCTTGGCAATGAATGGGTTCATTGATTGGTTTATTTCACTGAATGAAAATAAGAAAATACTACAAATCACCCAAAAAAATGCTGCTTATGTTGTACAGATCAATCAAGAATATGAACGTAACTACCAAACTTCGAACAAATGGCTTAATAAAATAATTCGACGTTTAAAGAGAGCCAGAGTAGACCGAATTGATTTTGCAATTATTGGAATCACTATTCTACTCGTTCTAAGCATTCGAATGATCTATTCGTTGAATGAAGTTGCTCTTCCATACTCATCACTTAAAACAGAGATGATAGCAGCTTATAACGAATTAAATTTAGAACATATGTATAAATCAGCTGATAAAATAATTCAATCATATCCCGATCAATCCAGCCTTGCTCGACTCTATGTCGCCAATATGTATTTACAAGCCAATCAGTACAATCTTGCGTTATCACATATCGAGCCAGTTCGAGAACAGCACCCCGATAGTCCAGGACCTATGCTTATTCATGCTATAACCCTTCATCAGATGCAGAAATATGACAAAGCTGATCAGATATATTACGAATTTTGCTATTTATTTGATGTTATTTTCCCAGATATCGTTAAAAAAGCTTCCTTGTATCGTTTTTTAATTAAAGAAAATCTAGAGTTACCTCAAAACTGGATTGAATTATATAAATACAGGATTTTTCATGAAATCTAACTTATATGCATTATGGCTAATACTTATTTTAAGCTTCCAGTTTCTCCTTACTGGCTGTCAGATAGAATCTCCAAGTTTTCTGTTTTGGTGCGTTCGTCCTGAATTAGTGACCAAAGAAATTTATATCGAAAAGATTGATGATGCTGTAAAACAATCGGTCGATACTAATTTCAAGGAGATGGATGGTTTTATTTCCTCCTCATGGAATTCAAATAAAAATACCATCAAGATCACCTATAAGAGCTCAGAGGCTCGATATATGAATTTTGAACGTGTTCTAATTCGTCATGGACTAAAAGTACAACCCGATACGGAATAAAAATGAAATTATCAACCACCAACCTCTCATTTGAAAAAATCATCTGCGATGCATGTATTATCCTTACACGGGGAAGAGTCCCACTGCTCAAAAAAGCATCAACAGCGCTTAAAAAAGAAATCCATCAACTCTTAAAAAAGCATCCTTTCTCTGGAAGACCAAACGAATGTATCATAGTTGACTCTTCATTACTTAACGCATCCCATATTGTACTTGTCGGTTGCGGAGAAGATCATATTGAACCTAGAAATATCGAACAGGCTATCTCTTCCGCCGTTCGCCTCGGTATTTCTGCTGGGTATCGACATTTTTCAATTCTCAACGAAGCACCTGAATTAAAACTCACTAGTTCTGCCTATCAATTGCTGATTGGCAGAGGGGCTGTCTGGGGAAGTTATCAATATCTGTTAGGAAAAAGTAATCCTAAACTGACTCCAAAACTTCGACTAACATATGTCGGTAAGAAATCGAATAAAGCCGCTATTTCACATGCTCAAAAACAAGGTGATATATTGAAAAAAACTGCTGATTTAGCAAATTCTCCCGGCAATATAGCGACACCAAAGTATATTGCTAACTTTGCAAAATCACTCACTAAATCAAGCGATTTAACCGTTCAGATCTTAGGGAAAAAAGAGCTAGAAAAAGCAGGATTTGGCGGAATACTCGCTGTTTCAAAAGGTAGCTTAAACGAGCCCCAGCTGATTATTATTAAACATAATCCTAAAAAGAGTCAAAAACGTCCGATTGTTTTGATTGGTAAAACTGTCACGTTCGACAGTGGCGGGATTAGTCTAAAACCCGGTAAAAATATGGGATGGATGCGTTATGACAAGTGTGGTGGTATGTCAATATTAGCTACCATGCAAATGCTTGATGCAATGCGGACAGAGCATCCTGTGATAGGTATTTTGGGTGCCGCAGAGAATATGCCTGATGCCGCTGCTATTCGCCCTGGAGATATCATCAAAATGCATGCTGGAAAAACAGTAGAGGTATTGAATACAGATGCAGAAGGTAGACTTATATTAGCTGATATATTGAACTATTCACACAGATATAAACCAGAATCCATCGTCGACGTAGCAACACTCACAGGTGCTGTAATCGTTGCATTAGGTCATGCAGCATCCGCGGCTTTAGGAACCAATCAAAAATTAATCAATGAACTTCTTAAGGCTGGTTCGTCATCAGGTGAACGCCTTTGGCAACTTCCACTCTATGCTGAATATCTACAAGATATGCAGTCTGATTTCGCCGATTTAGCTAACTTATCGAAAAGCGGAAGTGCAGGTACCGCTACAGCTGCCGCTTTCCTATCTGCCTTTGTTCCAGCCAATACACCATGGGCTCATTTAGATATTGCAGGGGTGGCATGGGAAATGGTTGAAAAACCCTACCAAGCAGCTGGAGCAACCGTTTTCGGTGCTCGTTTATTAACCCAATGGATTTCTGATCGTTCTACACAAAACTATTAATATCGGTAATGCTCAGGCTTATAAGGACCTTTTTGAGGTACACCTAAATAACTCGCTTGTCGACGATTTAAACAATCGAGTCTTACACCTAATTTTTCTAAATGTAAGCGAGCTACCTCTTCATCTAATAATTTTGGTAAGGTATACACGCCAACCGGATAATTATTTATATTTGTAAAGAGTTCGATTTGAGCCAACACTTGATTAGTGAAGCTATTCGACATAACAAAACTTGGATGACCTGTGGCACATCCTAAATTTGCAAGTCTACCTTCAGCGAGCAATAGAATACTGCGACCACTTGGAAATTTTACTTTATCCACTTGCGGTTTAATATTAGTCCACTCGTATTTCTTTATTTTTTCCACCTGAATTTCAGAATCGAAGTGACCAATATTACAAACCACAGCCATATCTTTCATCTTTTTCATATGACGTTCGGTAATAACGTCACAGCAACCAGTCGTTGTAACAAATACATCTCCAATTAAAGCTGCTTCATCCATCGACATTACTTCATAGCCTTCCATCGAAGCCTGCAAAGCACAAATTGGATCAATCTCCGTGACGATAATACGAGCACCTTGCCCTTTTAATGACTGAACAGATCCCTTGCCAACATCACCATATCCAGCGACAACAGCAATCTTACCAGATAACATAACATCCGTTGACCTCATAATGGCATCGACTAATGAATGTCGGCAGCCATATAGATTATCAAATTTCGTCTTTGTAACCGAATCGTTCACATTAATCGCTGGGAAAAGCAATTCTCCTCGTTCTTCCATCTGATAGAGCCTGTGCACTCCCGTTGTAGTTTCTTCAGAAACCCCCATAATTCTTTCAGTAATTCTTGAAAATCGGGTTGGATCTTTTTTTAATGCTTTCTTTAATTGTTGATAAAGAATTCCTTCTTCCACACTCTCCGGTTTCCGATCGAGAACTTCGGGATTCTTTTCAGCTTTCACGCCTAAATGAACAAATAGAGTTGCATCGCCCCCATCATCTAGAATTAAATTAGGCCCTTTTCCTTGTCCCCAATCTAAAATTTTATCGGTATAAGCCCAGTAATCTTCGAGACTCTCACCCTTGATCGCATATACAGGCGTTCCTGTTTTTGCAATTGCCGCAGCAGCATGATCTTGTGTGGAAAAGACATTACAGCTTGCCCATCGAACTTTTGCCCCAAGTTCTTGCAACGTTTCAATGAGCATTGCAGTTTGAATCGTCATGTGCAAAGACCCCGTGATTCTTGCCCCTTTTAAAGGTTTTTCACCCCCATATTTAGCACGAAGCGCCATCAAGCCTGGCATTTCATATTCAGCAATATCCATCTCTTTTCTACCAAAACCGGCTAAAGATAGGTCCGCTACTGCATAATCTTTCTGCTTTTTCTTAGTCACTTTTTTCTTTGCACTCATTATGTCTCCTATGGATCAGACCAACTTAACCCCAATTGCCATTAAAACAGACAGATCGGGAACAAAACCCTTTAATCTTTCAACTCGAATAATTTTTAATCCCGCTTGATCTATCCATTCAGATAGTTCTTCCGGCATAAACCCTAACCATTGATCTGCCCACTGTTCTCGGGTCCACTCATGGTCATGTTTTAATAGATCCAAAATAATTAAGCGGCCACCTGTTTTTAGACCTGATGACGCTCGTTGAATGATCTCTTGAGGGGATGATACATGGTGTAAAGACTGAGAAATAAAAATAGCATCATAATATGACGTGTTTAACTCGAAAGATTCCAAATCTTCTTCATGAAATTTTAATCTTCCATCGGTTCCAATCTCTTTTGCCCGTTCTTCGACCAAATTTAACATTTTTTGAGATTGATCTACACAGGTAACTTTCTTTGCAAAGCGACTTAGCATCAAAGAGAGAGCTCCTTCACCGCATCCTAGATCTGCAACGATTTGATCACTAAAACCAACTGCTAGAGCGGTACTTAATGCATCCCAACCTCCGCCAGGCTCCGATAAGGATTCATATTGCCCTGCGACTTGATCAAAGAAGCGTAAACGTTTTCGACGACGCATATCTAGAACATGATCAACTTTCGCTGTATCCGAATGTGCTGCAGGCAAATCTTTCAATCTATTTTGAAGTAACGGTCTAAAATCTGGATCGCTAAAAAGCATTCCGCGAGCATAATAGACAGATGTGCCTTCTCGTCTCGATTGCAATAGTCCAATTTGTTTTAGCGGTTTAAGATGCCTACTCACAGTTGACTGCGGCATTTCCAAAGCATCAACGAGCTCTGCTACAGATAGTTCAGCTTGATCGACAGCACGTAATATCCTTAACCTTGCTTCATCTGCTAAAACTTTTAAAATTTCCAACATAATTATTATAATCCGTTAATCCGGATAAATGAATCTAATCGTTGACGCTTATGCAAGTGAAAAAGAAGAAATTATATTAAAAACTGTAAAACCACGAAAACAGAAGTAATAGAAAAGTTACTATTAGAATACTACCTATCAAGAATTTACTACCAGACTCTTTTCTTGCTAAATGAAATAACCTACGTAATCCGCTATTTTTTGTTCTGCGGATCCGATCACTTCTCGCAGTGCTTTTTATAGACTGTTTTGGGTTTATTCCAGATATATCCGATTTTGGTATAAACTGTTCTCTTGAATTATAAAAACCCTTATCACTCATGTGTTCAATATAATGTGATTTAAGAGAATGAACCAATCTTAAACTCTGCTAAACCTTCTAGCGTCTTTTGAACGCCGCCACGTCCTGCCTCAAACATTTCTTTCGAAGCTTGACCTAAATTAGATCGGTGCTGATGATCGACTAAAAGTTTTCTAAGTTCATCATCTAAAGTATTTTCTGAATGAACTACAATTCGAGCTTTATACTTATCCAACGAATCAGCTTCTGCCTTGAAATTTTCCATATTTGGACCTGTAATTAAAACACAACCATAAGAAGCTGCCTCAATTGGATTTTGTCCACCAGATGCATATAAACTCTTTCCAATAAATACGATATCAGAAGATGGATAGAGATCCGATAACTCGCCAGTTGAATCAAGTAACCATATAGAATTTAAGTCCGCAGGTGACTTCTCTGACCGCAAGCTCACATGACAGTTTATTTCTAATAGCTCAGTTCTAATTTCAGGTATTCGCTCAACGTGCCTAGGAGCAATAATGAGCTGTAATGAATTATATTCACGCTTTAATTTATTTACTATTCGCGCCAGTACCACCTCTTCCCCAGGCCATGTTGATGAAGCTAAAATAAAGAGCTGCTCTCGACTTTTAGTGCGACCAAATAATTCTTTTAACGATTTCACGGATGCAATGTCTGGAAAATCAAACTTCAAGTTTCCAGACACAAAAACCTGATCTGAATTAGCGCCGAACCTAATAACACGATTTGCATCTCTAGCCTGTTGCATGTATAATCGGTCAACACATTGAAAGACCTCTCTAGTTAGCCATAAAACATGCATATATCTTTGATAAGATCTATCAGAAATTCTTCCATTAACTAAGGCTATTGGAATATTCCGGCGCGAAATTTCCCATATCAAATTAGGCCAGCACTCGCCCTCAATTAAAATCAATTCAATCGGATTAATCAAATTGGCAACCCGTTTAACGACGAATGGCAGATCAAGAGGGAAATATAAGACCACATCGTTCTTTTGCTTTTCTTGATTAGCAATTCGATACCCAGTCGACGTGGTCGTTGTGATCACAAAAGAAATATTCTTTTTATTTTTACGAACCTCTTCAATCAGCGTTTTCGCGACATACATTTCACCGACACTCACTGCATGAATCCAAATTCGTCGCTGAGATGACAATGATAACTTGATCTCTTTCGAGTATAGACCCAGTCGTTGCTGCGTACTATGTCGGTAACCTCCCCGCTTTTTCATTCTCCATAAAAAAGAGGGCAACAAACAAATTAACACAACCGGTGCGATTACATTATAGAGCAATCTAACGATCATCTTATTCCATTTTTTAACTTATTATTAATCAAATCGAAGATCTGCACTTTGCAACCGCTCTTCTAGTAATTGAAGAACCCGATTATCATCTTCATCACCCATGGATTCAAAAACAGCACCAAAACGTAAATACGCACCCGTGTCATCCCACGGTACAGTAGAAATGCCCTGCGTTTCAATTAAATGAAGCGCCGCCTCTTCCGCACTCTCGAATCTTGTACTCCCTGCCCCAACAGGTGCTTTAACATACAAATAAAAGGTACCGCCTGGCATCGATGCTTCAAAACCAATAGCCTGAAGGACCTTCACCATCTTACGTAAGCGAGTTTCGTAATGATGACATATAGATTTGGCAACAGATACATCCGAAACCACTACTGCTGCTGCCTCTTGAATCGCTTTGAACTGACCACTATCACAGTTATCCTTAATATATGCTAGTGCATCTACGGCCCACTCTGCTCCGCAAAAAAAGCCTAAACGCCAACCAGTCATATTATATGCCTTAGACATCGAATGAAGTTCAAGCGTACAATCCATACTTCCTGGACGCTGAAGTATAGATCGATAAGATTCACCATAAACTAGTGTGGAGTATGGTGCATCTTGGACGATCAAAATATTGTACTTCTTCGCGAATGCAATTAACTCGTCATAAAATTCGTCAGTTGCAACTGCACCGGTTGGATTATTCGGATAGTTGATATAAAACAGTTTGCATTTTTTTGCTTGGTCAGGATCAATAGCCGATAAATCAGGTAAAAAACCATTTTCTTCTAGCAAAGGAATATCCAAAACATTCCCACCTAAATAACGCGTATGCGTGGCCATAACCGGATAACCTGGCACGGTTTGAAATACTAAATCACCTTCATTAACAAACGCCAAAGGTAACATGGATAAGGCAGATTTAATCCCCAAGCAATGATTGATCTGTGTTGATGCGTTCACATCTACATTAAAAAACTTTTTCATGTACATAGCAGCTGCATTCGAAAAGAGCTCGGTTCCATTATCTGCATAACCCCGATTATTCATCTGATCCACAGACTGTTTCATTGTTTCTCGCACAATTTCAGGAGACAATTGATCTGGCTCGCCTACACCGAAGTCTAATATTTCCATATCTGGATGTAGCTGTCTTGCTTTTTGCTTTGCGCGCTTGATCTTTTCAAATTTATAAATGGCCGTTGATTTTCCATATTGGTCACCACCGATACGTTCTGCGAATAAATTTTCTTGATTCATGCAAAATCCTCTTTTTAACGAACTGAAAGTAATTTTTTAACTAATGCTTCAATGTTGGATTCATTATAATCCGATAGCGAAATTGAATCAGAGGTATTCACAACCACACCATTCTTTATATTTATATATTCTCGAATGAGTCCAATAATTAATTTCTCACGATATAAATTCACACCTACATAAATCTTATGAACCATAGCACGTCCATCCATCTCATCGCGCTTAGAAAACACCAATTGGATATTTCTTGCATAATCACCATGCATACAAAGTTTCTCACAATCACGACTCAAACTAAATCCATGACGCTCGACTATTTTCATTAAAGTTGCTTTTCTAAACACACTGACTCCTAAAGTAGAAAAGAGCATCATTTTTTTTTCGATGAATATCAATCATCTTTCTTACTCAAGCGAGTCTGCTGTGTTTTGTCATAATAACGCCGATTAGCTTGTGTTAGAATATCCGGTATTTGTTTCGCCAACGGATGTCCTGCTAAAACCGAAGTTTTTAGTTTCTTTGCCTTCTGTATCGGTTCACCTGGAAACCAATGATCCGCATTCCCAATCAAATTATAGCGCATTTTAGCCCAATCAAGGAGATCAAGTCCTTGCTCAAACGTCCATAAACGGAGTATTTCCTGCAGATTAATACCACTTGGAATGGTAGTATGATGAGGTATGTCCTTGTACCAGTTATCCATCCATAAATCTCCTAGCCGATCGCGCAACTCAGTCTCAAGTGATTCTGTAATTGCATCGACCGTTTCATTGGAAATGTTCCCACAAACAGCCTCTACATGTTCCTGAAAATCTGAAGGTGTTGCCGCACCTAAGCTTAAAGTATGTACTTCAGAAGCTTGTAAACAGTAGCAGTCATGCCACTGCATAGGCGTTAATGGTGCACAATGTTTTTTCATAATTGATGAAGGTTGATACAACATACCTCCCTTATCATTTGGGCTAATAATGAAGACTCCCATGTCTGCCTTGTTCGAGGCTTTTACCATCGACCAATTCAACGGATGATAGACAAAATACCAATGAAGATTAACATAATCGAATTCCCCCGAAGCTGCTGCAGGTATCACCACCTCAGGGCCACCATGAGTCGAATAGCCCACAAACCGAACTCGCCCCTCTTTCTGCAAAGCCCGCACCTCATCCATAGCCCCCCCTTTTTGCAGACATTGCTCTAGATGCTGTGGATGATTAATGCCATGTATCGATAAAAAATCAACATACTCGAGATTAAGATAGCGCATACTTAATTCGAAGATCTCGCGTAGCGATTTTCCATCCTGAGCAAAGGGGTGGATTTTAGTTTGAATCAGCAGTTTATCTCGATCGATTTTAGGCAATACCCAGCCCAATTGCATCTCAGATGTTCCATATCCGCGTGCTGTTTCAATGTGATTAATTCCATAAGCAAGTGCCTGATGAATAACCGCTTCTATATTTTCCTGTCCCGCGACATCAATGGATTGTGCATCTATATCATCCCAACTTTGCTGGTAACGCATACCACCGCAACTCAGTACGGGTATTTCAACCTCAGTTCGACCAAAGCGTCTAGTTGGAACTTTCATGAAGACTCTTTCTTGTTGAGTTCATCATATATTATTTTCGCTGTTTTACGGCCTATTCCCGGTGCTTCCATCAAGGTATCCAGTGACACACGTTTCATACGTGAGATAGAGCCGAAATGAGTTAAAAGTATTTTTTTCTTTTCATACCCGATCCCTGGAATTTCATCCAACTGCGATTCTAAAATTCTTTGTGTTCGAAGGCTTCGATGAAAAGTCACTGCAAAGCGATGTGCCTCATCTCTCAAACGAGTCACCACGTGTAAAGCATTGGAGTGAGGAGGCAATTGTATATTTCCGCTATTATTTTCAACATCCCAAACAATTTCTTCATAGCGCTTCGCTAATCCGACAATAGGAAGATCTATTAAATCTATTTCACATAAGGCAGCGTGAGCCGCCCGCAATTGTGTAATACCTCCATCCACCATGACTAAGTCAGGTAAGGGCGATGATGTTCTTTTCAGTCGACGGTAGCGACGAAAAACTACTTCAGCTATAGATCTAGGGTCATCAGCACCCTTCACCGTTTTAATCTTATACCGACGATACCGCTTTGGAACAGGTATCCCCTCGATCGCTGCGACCATACTTGCGACCGAACTGCTCCCTGAGATATTAGAAATATCAAAACACTCAATGACAGCGGGAGTCTGGTCTAGTTTGAGCAATTCTTGAAGCTCCTTCAATCCCTCAAAGGCCTTTTTTTGGAGCATTCTGGGCGTTCGTTTTACGTTTGCTCGTGACTTAACAGTTTGCTGAATATCCAATAAGAGATCTCGATGTGCGGCGGCTTCTTCAAACTTCTGCTCAGCAGATAATTGATTCATTTCTTCCCGTAGATGACGCAATAATTCCATCCGCTCCCCTCGAAGAAAGGCCACTGCCTCTTCTACCTTTTTTCGATATTGCTGCATCGAAATCGCATGAATACAGGGAGCTGAACAATTCGCAATCCGATCATCGCTGCAATGCCGATATGCCTCTTTATCCGGTTCTCTTACTTTACAGCGTTTTAATCCAAAAAACCGCTGCACAAAATCAACCGCTACAGCAGCAGCCCGACCATTAATAAACGGACCAAAATAAAGTGAACCATCCTGTTTCCGTATCCTACAGGTAGAAACCATCGGAAACGAGTGCTGAACATCAATACGGATATTTAAGAACCTTTTATCATCTTTCCATAATATATTATAATGAGGTCTATATTCTTTAATTAATCGACCCTCCGTAAGAATCGCTTCCGCATCACTTTTTAACTCAATATAATCAAAACTTGAAATAGACCGAATCAAACTGCGTGTTTTCGCAGGAGCTGTTCTTAATGTATGAGGGCGAAAATAGCTTTGAACTCGTTTGCGCAATGATTTTGCCTTACCAATATAGATAATTTTTCCGTCGGCATCTCGCATTAGATAGCAACCCGGTTGATCCGGTAATGTCTTCAATTTATCTTTTATTTCAGTCGTCCAATTCATACAGATACTCTATTTCATCTCTCTCTTGATAGCAACGAAGAGTATCTTTGCTAAAAATCACTTGCTTCTCAAAAGGTAAAACATTCATCTTACTGATGTGGATTTTCTATTATCAATTTGTATAAACACATGGCACCTTACCTTAAAAATGGCACCCTACCTTTTATTTGGTTTTTTAGGGGCTGGGATTTTATCGCAATTTATCTCTCGCTCATTCATTCAAAAACATCTTGGTCAACATGCATCTAATTCCGAATTAAAAGCAGCCCTTTTTGGAGTTCCAATGCCCATCTGTTCCTGTGGGGTGCTACCATTAGCTGCCAGCCTTCGGCGTCAAGGTGCTAGCGCTTCCTCAACCGCTTCCTTCCTCGCATCGACACCGCAGACAGGTATCGATTCTCTACTTGTTACATATGCACTTCTGGGATGGATTTTTGCTCTCGTTCGTGCGATTGTAGCTTTCATTTCTGGTATTCTATGTGGCTGGAGCATGCGATTAATAGATAAGCCTCGTTTCAACAACACACCCATAACTCAATCAATCGAAAAGTCGGATCAACGAAAGCGATTCATATCCGTTTTGACATACGGCTTTATCACCTTGCCACGGGATATTGCTCGTCCACTTTTACTCGGATTATTTCTATCCGGTGTGCTTACCATTTTTTTACCTGAAACCCCCTTTTCAAATCATCTAGCTCACCCCCATCTATCCATGTTAATCATGATTATAATAGGGTTCCCACTCTATATCTGCTCATCTGCATCTGTTCCTCTTGCGTATGCTTTCATTCAATCTGGAGTCCCTGCCGGCGCCGCGCTCGTTTTTCTGATTATGGGACCAGCCACCAACATCGCAACTCTTACTACGCTCCATAAACTTATAGGCGCTCGCGCAACAACACTTTTTTTTATTGTTCTCACAACAACCGCACTTTTAGCCGGCAGTTGTATGAACTATTATTCCCCTCAACTAGGCCTTGAAAGTGCCCATTGTGATTTACACGGAACGAACAACACATATGAAGTTCTCTCCGCCATTCTTCTTTTGAGCTTACTCATAAATGGAATTCGATTAAAAAAGTAGAGCAGACAGGGCGGTAAGCCGGATTCTGTTCCGTTAAAACGGTCAGTCATTTATCTACGCGATCAACCCGAAGCTTAAACGAAGCGGGTCACTTCTCTGCTCCCTATTTGATCTTGCTCCGAACGGGGTTTACCCTGCCCCCGCGGTTACCCTTGGGGCGGTGGGCTCTTACCCCACCTTTTCACCCTTTCTCCGGCAAGCCGAAGTGGTTTGTTTTCTGTGGCACTTTCCATTCCATACGATATCGCATATGGATTCCCGAGTTATCCTCGGAACGTTCTACCCTATGGAGTCCGGACTTTCCTCATCTCAATGAGATGCGACCGATACACCCTATCTGCAAATTATTTATCTCTATGATGCTGGATTATATACAATTCTTCCACAGAAGTTACATTTAACCACTTTAGATGGATTACGCGCATCATTAATTGCTTGCGGAGGTAACTTCATATGACACCCGCCACAATGGCCACCTGTTTCAACCAATACAATCGCTGCATCTTTTTTATTGTTCAAAATACGTGAATATTTTTGGAGGAGATTCCGGTCGCAATTTTCGGCCACTCGCCGCCGATCCGCCTTCATCTTATCAGCCCGCTCCGTAAGCTCATTTAGTCGCTCATCTAATTCTTGAATTTCATCCGCAATCGAAGCCTGTTCTACAGCCAATTGCTCTTGGCATGTCTGTTCGATTGTCTTTCCTTGTTCTAATGCCTCCATTAAACTGAGTTGTTTCTCTTCGTGTCCCTTAATCTCAGCCTCAACCATTCCAATTTCTTTGACAAACGCTCGGTATTGGTCATTGGAATCAGCTTCCATCTGCTGTTGCTTGTATTTGATGACCCGCTCGTTCAGTAGTTCGACTTCATTCTCAATGTCACGCAGAGAGGCTTCCGTGTGCTTACGACTATCAAGCGCCGTCTCCAATTTCTTTTTGGCACCACTTAATTGAGCTTCAATATCACTCCGTCGCTTAGGTATGTCCTGAATCTCACGCAGTATTCGAATTAATTTTAAATCCTTTTTCTGCAACGCAAACAACGGTTCCAGTGGATGTATCACAGGCATCTCCCTTTAAAAGTGAAAAAACAGCGCGTAAACTACAAACTCATACTCAACAAGTAAAGCGATCATGTCATCTTATTTACTACCAGGTCTTGATAAAGGTATTTTCTCAAGCCATGCAGGTAGATTTGTGGGTTCATATACTTCCGGTGAAATATCCAACAAACTAACCATAGGAATACCAAAGTCAGCTTGACCCCCACTGCGATTTACTAATATGCAAATTCCGGCTACGATACCACCATGAGCATGTACAATGTCGATCGTCTCCTGAACTCGACCACCTCGCGTCACTACATCCTCAGCAATAACAAACCGCTCACCTGGATTGATTTGGAATCGACGCAAAGCCAGTGTATTATTCTCTTTCTCAACAAAAATGAATCGCTTATCGAGAGCTTTTGCCACATCATGGCCAATAGTAATGCCTCCCATAGCAGGTGCAATCACACTATCCACGTCTAAATTTGTAATCGTCGCAATCATCTTCTCAACTAATGCCTCGCAAAGTCTTCCAGAAATCCGAGGGTGCTGTAGCAAATGAGCACATTGAAAAAACTGAGGGCTATGCAAGCCAGAACGCAGTTGAAAATGACCATTTAATAGGGCTCCAGTATCTTCAAATAATTTTAAAACTTCACTCTGTTCCATTTTACTCCTTTAAATTTAATCCGTATCCATTCCACATCCATACTCGATCGTAAAGTATCTTTTAAATACAATCAGATTGAGCCCTTATCAGATATAAGCTATAGCCTATATCTATGAACGAGACGAACATTCAATTAGACGACGAATGCAAACGTTGGCAGCAAAAGCTATTCAACAGTTCTCTACGAAGAAAAGTTAAACTGAAGCGTATTCAATCCTTACTTGGGAATACCACTCAGCTGAACTGTCTTGAAATAAGTGCGGGTGATGGACTAATAAGCCAAACTTTACGTCAACATGGCGGCATTTGGAGAACCTTAGCAATCAACGAAAGTGCAGCCACCTCACTCACCCAATTTCATGCTACATCCATCCCATCATATGACTCTCGAAAACTACCCTTTCCAGATGGGCATTTTGATCTGCTCGTCATAGTGGACTCACTTAAAAATATCACCGATGATTATGCTTTTATTCAAGAATGCCATCGGATCATCAACAATTCAGGATGGGTTTTGATCTCAGAAAGACGACGACTCCCTGTCAGCCTTGTGACCCTCATGCAACATCTTTTTAGAGTCGCACCCAATAATTATGGATGCGCCCGAAATGGCTACAGTAAAGACCAAATGTACCGTATCCTCAAAGATGGTTTTGATGTTCCAGAAACGGTCTATTATTCAAATGCACTTCTAGAAATTGTAGCCGCTATTGGTGATGCCATTCAACGGAAAATCAATCAAGGCCCTGCTTGGCTAATTCCAAAAGAATTAAGTCAAGAAAATCTATATATCTACCGCAACCTGCATCTAGTTGCAAAAGTGATCTACCCCTTATGTTGGTTATCGTCACTCGTCAATATTTTCCCAAAACATGAGATGCTTCTGCGAAGCAGAAGACGGAAATGGCGCCCCCGCCGGCAACCGAAACTCATCGACGGTCGCTCCATCGCTGAAGCAACCATCAATACGCGTATCGGCAGTGCCGCGCCATTTTAAATAATTTATGTCATACCGCCTTATTGAAAAATCTATTGGATATCGATTTCGTCAAAAGAGATGGATTCAATTGGCTTTAACTCATCCCTCCTATCGCCATGAGCATCATTCGGAATCATATGATAATCAGCGACTCGAATATGTAGGAGATGCCGTTCTCGGATTAATGGCTGCCCATGCACTCTATCATCAATATCCTGATGCCGACGAAGGCCACTTGTCGACGCTGAGAAGTTGGCTTACAAAGGATGATACACTGGCGAAAATCGGGCAAGATATTAATCTTGGTCAGCATCTTCTACTTGGTAAAGGCGAATTTCAAAATGGCGGTGCTGATCGCAAATCAAATATCGCAGATGCATTAGAAGCCATTATTGGGGCGGCCTGGCAAGACAGTGGAATACGGGGCGCTGAAAAGATTTTTAAGACTCTATTTGTGCCCTTACTAGAACAAACTAATGAGACTGATTTGCAGGCTAATCCAAAAGGGAAACTGCAAGAGTATCTTCAACAAAAAAACCAAAGAGCACCAAACTATATCACGAAATCGGTGGAAGGGCCGGATCACAACCCACAACATACAATAGCCGTTGTGGCAATGAACCAAACCTTTACCGCTGTTGCAAACAGCAAACGAGAAGCCGAACAACAAGCTGCACGACAAGCACTTGACTGGATTCGAAAACAATCAAATTAAAAAACCGGAACAGCATCTAACAGTTTTTGTGTATACGCATGTTGTGGCCGATCAATTACCTCTTCGACCCGTCCCGTCTCAACGAGAGTTCCATTGAACATTACGGCTACGCGGTCACAAAGGTTTCGTACAACGGCCAAATCGTGGCTAATAAAGAGAAAGGCTAACTGCCGCTCTTGCCGCAACGATTCAAGCAATTCTAAAATTTCAGACTGTACAGAGACATCCAAAGCAGAAACAGGCTCATCGGCGATCACTAATGACGGCTCCAATGTTAACGCTCGAGCAATACAGATTCGCTGACGCTGTCCGCCGGAGAATTCATGAGGATATCTTCCAATTGAATTCGAAGGTAAGTCCACTGCTTTCAAAAGCTCGACCGCACGATCCAACCGTTCTTGCTTATTCGACCCAATCGAATGGACTTCCATTACATCCAACAAAGCCGAACCAATCTGCAGACGAGGATTCAACGATCCATACGGGTCCTGAAAAATCATCTGCATATTTCGTCGGATCTTCTTTTGCTCCAACTTCGATACCTGATCAACTGAAACACCCTCAAATAGAATAGAACCGCCCGACATCGCCGTTAGTCCAATAGCGGCACGACCTAAAGAACTTTTACCGCAACCACTTTCCCCCACTAAACCAACAATTTCACCTGGCTCCACATCCAACGAAACTCCTTTAACCGCATGTAATGCATGCGATCCTTTCCCGTAGGTAACGTGAACATCTTGACATTCAAGAAGAGGCATCTCGATCTCCTTTCGAAGTGAGTCGCGGCACCGCTTTCATTAAAGCTTGGGTATACGGATGTTGCGGAGCATGCAACACCTCTTTCGTTTTACCTGATTCGACAACGCGACCTTGTTGCATCACATAAACCCGCTGTGCTAAATCCGAAACAATGCCAAAATTATGTGTAATCATTAGCACAGATAGATTCTCTTCCTTTGTTAACTTCGCGATCAAATTGAGAACATCTCGCTGAATAGTAACATCCAATGCAGTTGTTGGTTCATCAGCTATTAATAGATCGGGAGAACAAGCAAGCGCCATAGCAATCATACATCGCTGAAGTTGCCCCCCACTCATTTCATGCGGATAAGATTTTCGCAGGCGCTCAGGAAGTTGCACCTTATCAAGTAGCTCGATTACATGCTGCTTTGAAGCCTCTTTTGCTTGATGTAACCGCAAAGCTTCTTTGATTTGATACTCAATCGTACAAACCGGATTAAAAGAAGACATCGGTTCCTGAAAAATATAAGCAACCCTTCCCCCACGTATCTTGCATAAGTCACGTTCACTCAACGATAAAACATCAAGTCCATTTAGCCGTATTCGGCCCCCTTTGTATCGCGCCGCTCGTGGTGTAATTTTCGTTACAGCCAACGCACTCATACTTTTTCCACTTCCACTTTCTCCCACAAGCGCAACCGTCTCACCTTGATCAATGTAAAATGAAACACCATCGACCGCACGCACACAGCCCGTTCCGCTCCCAAAATGGATCGCTAAATTATCGACAGTTAAAAGAGGTTGTTTCATATCTATTCACTCAAACGAGGATCCAATGCATCCCGCAGTGCATCTCCTAATAAATTGAACGCTAAGACTAATAAAAACAGAGCAATGGTAACAAAAGTCATCTCCCACCACATGCCCTGCCATAATCTCATTCGGGCAGCATCGATCATGATACCCCACGAAGGCTCATTTTGAACTCCTATTCCTAAATAACTCATAATCACTTCTGTTCCAACCGCTGCGGGAAAACGTAGCGTAAACGTAACGATGATAATGTGTAATATGTTTGGTAATATATGCTTAAACATGATGCGACCCGATCCGATGCCCAAGGCGCGAGCAGCTTGTACGTAGGTTTTTTCTTTATGCTTCATTACTTCTGCTCTCACCAACCGACAGAGTCCTACCCATGTTGTCAGACCAATTCCTAAATAAATACCCAATAAACCCCGATCCGGTAACACCATGGCTATGGCTAATATGAACAAGAGTCCTGGCATAGATGCCACCGTTGAATAGAACCAAACAATGATATCATCGACTCTCCCACCAATAAAGCCGGCCAAACAACCGAGCAATACTCCAATGGGAATTGCAATCAATGAAGTAATAATCCCAACTTTAAAAGCGATACGAACCCCTTGAATCAGGCGCGACATTACATCACGACCTAATCCATCTGTGCCCATCCAATGCGACCATGAAGGCGGCTGATAGGCTTGGTTTAAATTTGTTATCTGATACGAAGGCGTGCTGTCTTGCCATGTATGATATTGATGTAACACTTCACCATAGACACCCAACAATGTAAACACGGCAACCAAAGCTAAACAGATCATCGCCAATCGATCTTTTTTTAATCGTGTCCATGCATCTGTCCATAACCCACTCGACTGGTTCGTATCTCGACTCATTTCAACGTCACCCTTGGGTCGACAGCAGCGTAAACCAAATCGGTCAGTAAATTAGCTATAACAAATAAAAGAGCCGCAATAAGCACGAGCGCGCGAACAATATCCACATCAGACGAGAGAATGGCATTGATGCCTAAATAACCAAGTCCAGGAATCCCAAAAAAGTTTTCGAGCAATAGATTTCCCGTATACAAAAAAGGAATAGCAATCACCACATTGGTAACGATCGGGATCAAAGCGTTTCGCAACACATGAACAAATAAAATTCTAGGCTTCGATACCCCCTTGGCAAGAGCTGTACGCACATAATCCTGATAAATTTCATCGAGCATAATTGTTCGATAAAATCGAACACTTGAACCTAGTCCACTTATAACTCCAATAATTACAGGTAAGATTAAATAACGAATCGATTCATATCCCCAAACCGGAAAAGCGCCTATTCGATAGGCAAGAAAATATTGTCCCGCCACAATATAGATCAAATAATTGATGCTCATTAATGCCACCGCGGTAATCACGATAAATCGATCAAGCCATTGATTTCGAAAATAGGCACAGATTAAAGAGAGCGCCAAAGCGCTTATCAAGCCTACGATAAAAATAGGAACCGAAAGTGAAAGCGACGGTCCAATCCCATCTTTCAACAACTTTGCAACCGGTTGCTTAAAAATAGAGGATTGCCCTAAATCACCGCGAAACAACTGATGTAGGTAAAAACTTAACTGTGATTGAAACCTACTTTGCTGAATACGTCTTAGTGATATTTTTTTGAAAGCCAATTGATTTGTTGATTCAAAAAGACCCGCTTCATCCCCAGCCATCTCAATTTCAAATGACGCCCACTCTTTACTCGATAGCGCATATCCTCCAATCGAGCCTGAACCTGCGTATACACCGCGCCACACATAGCGATCACTCGCTTTCAACTCGAACGATAGCGGATTATATTGGCTGCCACTTTTTAACGTGATCATACGTTGATCACGATCATAAGAAATCGAATCATCACGCCAGCGTCCAGCTCCTTCTTCTAAATCGTGATCACTGTAGGCTCGAGTAGACGCAGTTCGACCAAAAAACAAGGGCCGATTCAGACCCCGCCGCTCATCAAAAGCTTCTAGGATCTCCGGCGTAACATTTTTTCCAAGTGCAATGGCCGCCAAGTCGTTCGGAACGATATTAAATAGAATAAACGTTAGCAAAATGACCCCAATAACCGTGGGTATCATTTGCAATATACGACGAAAAGAATACCGGAGCATATGCTAATTACCTCCAAAATCTAATGTCGTTGACTCATGCAAATTCAACCAGTCAGAACGATTACCTGCATTAATGCGTCTGTATTTACCCATGCCATATGGGAAAGCATGAGGAACATAATTTTGCACCCAGTTATGCACGAGTCCAAACTGCATTGGTTGATAGAGAAATATCCATGGAGCATCTTCAATAACGATTTTGACCATCTCTTCAACATACCTTGTCCGTTGATCTGAATCATGCATGGTTCGGATTTTTTCGTATAATTCATCAAATCGATCATTTCGATAATTGGCGTGATTCGGTCCCGGCGACTCATTTTTACTGTAAAACAACTGCATAAAATTTTCGGCATCAGGATAATCTGCCACCCACCCCAATTGAAACATCTGAGCTTGGCGACGATTCATTTTTTCAATAAAAGCAGGCCATGTATTAAATGAAGGTTTCAAAACAACACCCATTTTTCGAAACATATCGGCCATCAACTCCATCATTTGTCGAATATTTCCAGAGGCACTTCCTAATTCGATCGTGATTTCCAGTCGACGCCCTGTGCTTGGATCAATCCCATCTGGATAACCCGCTTCGTTTAATAAACGACGGGCTTTATCAAGATCGAAATCATACGGAGAGGTTCCAGATATACTTCCCTTTAAAGGACTCGGAATCGGTCCATTAATCCGATAAAGTCGGTGATTCATAAATCGATTCAACTGATCAAAATCAAACGCACAGCTCAATGCCTGTCGAAGTTTACGATTTTGCACGACTTCCTCTGGAGTTTCCCCCTGCCCCAAAATAGGATCATCCCAATTAAATCCTATATATCCAATGTCGAGTGTAGGTGAAGATGTTAGATCAATTCCTTGCGTCTGCAACTGATCAGATAATGATTTATCTGGAGTAATCACTGCATCCCAATTATCCCGTGAAATAGCTGACGAGCCTAACTCTCCTGATAAAAACATCATCCACGATGTCGTTGAATCATCGATCACATATTGAATAATTCGATCAATAAATGGAATAGGTTTTCCTGCATCAACCAACAAACCTTGGGCGCGTTGTTCATCGGTTCCTTCATGTGGATAAAACTCTTTTCTTCCTGTCGATGCCCATGTTGGATTACGCTCAAATTCGATTCGAGAATTTCTTCGCCATTCCACCAATCGATAAGGGCCCGTTCCCACGGGATGATTCACAAAATCTTTTCCATAATATTCCACCGCTTCTCGCGGTACCACATAGCTATAATGCATCGTTAAAATATAGAGTAATTGCGGATACGGTTTGGTCAGCTTAATTTGCAAGGTGTATCGATCCAACGCGGTCAGCCCCTCCACTTCAAAATCATAATCGGTCTCTTCCGCTTCTTTGGAATGATCATGAAAATCGTTCAATCCAAGAATTCGGTTATTGAATGCCCAGAAACCAGACGAACTATTCTTCACATCCGCCACTCGTTTGATGGAATAGACAAAATCATGCGCCGTTAATTCTCGTCCTTTCACTTCTTCAAAACAGACATCATCTTGAAAATAAATATCTTTTCGAATCGAAAATGTATACGTCAAGCCGTTCGATGAAATTGTCGGCATAGATTCAGCTAATAAGGGAATAACGCGATAAGGTCGTGCAAGATAGTCGTACTGAAGTAACCCTTCATAGATCTTTGAAATAGCAAGCGATGCGGAAACTTCTCCAGATACCGCTGGGTCAAGTCCACGAATTCGAGAGGTTTGAGAGTAGCTAATATTCTCTTCAGATATATCATCTACTGATGGAGAACAACCCCATATCAGTGTACAACCAATAACATAAAGAACCTGAACAGCTCTTCTATATGATATGTTATAAGACCTGCGCATCCTGCCGGCCCTCTATAACTATAGTCCCTCTTCGGACGTACTAGGCAAGACCGCATTGGCCTCAAGAGGTAAGGTTTGAATCCCTGCAGCCGAACCCGAAGAACTCATCAATGACTGATCTTGCTTCGCATATAAAATGCCTAAAAGAAGCGCGCAAGCTATGAAGACCACCCCTAAAACAACGGTTGCTTGGGAAAGAACATTTCCTGCCCGTGCCCCAAAGAGCGATTCACCCGTACTTGCCCCAAAGGCAAGACCAAGCCCCTCGCTTTTCGACCGTTGAAGTAAAATAAGCCCAATCAAAGAAATACTGCTTATCACGAGAACAATGAGTAGTAGTGATTTTAAAATAATCATATGAAGGTTTCCTTTTCTCTATACTTCAGTTGCCACATCAATTAAAGCCCCGAACGACGATGCATCAAGTGCAGCTCCACCAATCAGCCCGCCATCAATATCTGGTTGTGCTAGAAGCTCCGCCGCATTTGCTGGCTTCATGGAACCTCCATACTGAATACGAACAGCATTAGCCGCTTCAGTTCCAGCCAACTCTCGGACCAATCCACGAATGAATGCATGAACTTCTTGTGCTTGTTCAGCAGAGGCTGTCATCCCCGTGCCAATCGCCCAAACCGGCTCATATGCAATCACCAATTCAGTGAACGCTGTCGGATCTACGCCCTGCAAACCCCCTCTTAGCTGTTGCTCCACAACCTGTTCGGTTGTACCCGCTTCACGCTGCTCCAATGTTTCACCCACGCAAAGGATGGGTCTAAGCTGTTTTTCCAGTGATTTAAGAACCTTCTGATTTATTAATGAATCAGATTCAGTAAAATATTCCCGTCTTTCGCTATGACCTAAAATCACGTAACGCACAAATAGTTCTTTTAACATGCTATGAGCGATCTCACCTGTGTATGCACCGCCATCTTCCGAAGACATATTTTGCGAACCCAATCGTATTTGTGACTCAGAAACCACGTCACTGACCGACTTTAACGCCGTAAATGGAGGGCAAAGCACCATATCAACCGCGGTCTGCTCTGCGTAGCCACGCTTTAATTCTTCAGCCAGTTCTACCGCTTCCTCAACGGTTTTATTCATCTTCCAGTTACCAGCAATAATTTTCTTTCTCATTCGATACAGCTCCAAAATTTAATATCAATCAGAAAAACTACCCAACCCAACGCACTGAAGCAATGTTCAAACCTTAAAAACACGTTATCTATTACTCTCAACTTCCGCCAGACAATCCAATTGCAAATCGCTATACTCTCCATTTATATAGGATATTAATTATGCCCAAAAAACTATTTCTCATTGATGGAATGGCGCTTATTTATCGCGCCTACTTTGCCTTTGTTCGTAATCCACGTATTACTTCATCCGGAGAAGATGTATCCGCAATTTTCGGATTTCTCAATACGCTTTTTGACATACAAAAAAAACATGAACCCACCCATTTAGCCATAGCACTCGATCGGTCTGAACCTACTTTCCGACATAACATTTTTCCTGAATACAAAGCCAATCGGGATGAAACACCCGAAGCAATTCGATATGCCATTCCCATCATCAAACAAGCATTAGAACTGATGCGCATACCCATACTCGAATTAGCAGGCTACGAAGCGGACGACATCATCGGCACCCTCGCCCGCCAAGCTCAAAAGCAACAGTTCGAAACCTATATGGTCACACCCGATAAAGATTACGCTCAGCTTGTAGATACCAGCACATACATGCTTAAACCCGGTCGGGGTGGTGGTGACCCCGAATTATTAGATGTTCAAGCGGTCTGTGAACAATGGAACATCAAAGAAATTCATCAAGTCATTGATATTTTAGGTTTAGCCGGAGATGCCTCAGACAACATTCCCGGCGTACCCGGCATAGGTCCTAAAACCGCTCAAAAACTAATCGCCACCTTTGGATCTATTGAATCCATACTCGAAAATACCGATCAACTCAAAGGGAAGCAGAAAGAAAACCTAGAAAAGTTTAAAGATCAGGCTCTTCTCTCAAAAGAATTAGTAACTATTAACTGTGACGTTCCTATCGACGTCGCACCAATCGAATTAATTCCCGGTGAAATCCAACATGGAGCTCTAAAAGAACTACTCACAAAACTTGAATTTCGAACCATGCTAAAGCGGATCTATACCCACGATGTCGCCCCAGAGCCGGCACCCACATTTTTAAATGATGACCTCTTCTCTCAACCACTATCTCAACCAGAGAACTCCTCCTCATCCATCTATGAATCTATCACCGATCGCACTATTAACTATCAGCTGATTACGACTGCTGAAGAGCGACAACATCTAGCTGATCTTTTAACCCAAGAATCCGAAATATGTTTTGACCTAGAAACCACTTCTTTAGACGTAAAAGAAGCCGAGATCGTTGGAATCGCCTTTTCAGTTAAAGCCAACCACGGCTGGTTTGTATTACTGCCATCCAATCCTGCCAAAGTACATGGCAGCCTTAAACCCTTTCTGCCCCTGTTGGAAAACAAGTCCATCACAAAAATCGGGCAAAATCTAAAATATGATCTGAGCGTGCTCCGCTGGCATGGAATCGAACTCAAAGGTCCGATGATTGACACTATGGTCGCTCACTACTTAATCGATCCAGATCAACGCCACAACTTAGAAGCAATGGCAGAATCGATTCTTCAATATACACCCATTGCCCTGAGCAAACTTATCGGTGAAAAGAAAAGCGAACAGATATCTGTTCGTGATGTTCCGCATGATCAGCTGACCTCATATGCTGTGGAAGATGCCGATATCACACTTCAACTATGGCATGCTCTCAAACCCTTACTCATCGAAAGAGCATTAGAAAAAGTCTTTTATGAAATCGAGATGCCTCTACTACCTGTTTTAGCTGAAATGGAATTTCGGGGTATAACCGTTGATCCTGATATTCTAAAAAGTCAATCAACGGCTAGCGACGAACGCATCAGCACACTCAAAAAATCAATTCATACTCGTGCAGGAATGCCCTTTAATCTCAACTCTCCTAAACAACTTGGAGAAGTTCTTTTCGACCTCTTACATATTGTCGAAAAACCCAAAAAAACCAAAACTGGACAATATCAGACCAACGAAGAAGTCTTATCTGAGCTAGCACCCGAACACCCGATCGTTGAAGAGATTCTGCAATATCGACAATTAAGTAAATTAAAAAATACCTACCTCGACGCACTTCCGCTTGAAATTTCACCCAAAACAGGACGCGTTCATACCACCTTCTCCCAAGCCGTAACCACAACAGGTCGTCTCTCTTCGCAAAATCCTAATATTCAAAATATACCCATCCGAACCGATGAAGGACGCCAAATTCGGTACGCTTTTATACCCAAGAGAAATTACAAACTTCTCGCCTGCGATTATTCCCAAATCGAACTACGGATCATGGCTGAACTCAGCGAAGACACCGGACTCAGAGAAGCCTTCTGTTGTGGCGCAGATATTCATACGGCGACGGCTGCCAATGTCTTTAAGGTTGATGCCAGTGAAGTGACACGTGAAATGCGCAGTAAAGCCAAGATGGTCAATTTTGGGATCATCTATGGTATTTCAGCATTCGGACTTTCACAACGTTTGAGTATTCCCCGCGGTGAAGCGGCAACCATTATCAAACAATATCAAGCCGCCTATCCCGGAGTTCAAGATTATCTCGACCGCACGATCGCCTTCGCTCAACAACATGAATATGTCGAAACCGTAACCGGACGCCGTAGATATATCCGCGATATTAACGCCAAGAATCGAATGGTTCGTTCTGGTGCTGAACGCAATGCGATCAATGCCCCCATTCAGGGGACCGCGGCAGATATGATTAAAATTGCCATGATAAAAATTGAAAATTTACTGCAAAAACAACAGACCAAAACGGCCATGCTTCTTCAAGTACATGATGAATTAGTATTCGATCTGGCACCTGATGAAGGAGCTCAACTCATTCCTCAAATCGAATCAATCATGCAAGAAGCCATTCCAATGCACATCCCTATTCTCATTGAATCCGGAACCGGAGATAACTGGCTTGAAGCACACTAAGAAATGAATATTTCTAAAACCGTCTACAACGCGTTGCTAATTGAGTGGGGACCTCAAGATTGGTGGCCAGCCACTTCTTTACTTGAAATAATGATCGGCGCCATTCTCACTCAAGACACCTCTTGGT
Organism: Pontiellaceae bacterium; assembly: GCA_045565965.1. Taxonomy (GTDB): domain Bacteria; phylum Verrucomicrobiota; class Kiritimatiellia; order Kiritimatiellales; family Pontiellaceae; genus Pontiella. Next base: position 26,906 of record JBJLEJ010000011.1, read on the forward strand.
CTCAAGTGGAAAAAGCCATCCAAAGACTCAAAGACGAAAACGCACTGAACATGGAAACACTCGCATCAATCCCATCCGTAAAATTGGAATCATGGATACGTTCCACGGGGTATTATCGCCAAAAAGCATCCGCTATAAAACGAATGTGCAACACATTGATCAAAACGTTTAACGGCTCTATTGAAACCCTTTTCTCATTGGAAACTCAAGAACTCCGAACGGAACTTTTAAGTTGGAAAGGAGTGGGTCCCGAAACTGCTGATTCCATCCTATTATATGCGGCACATCGACCCGTATTTGTTGTCGATACTTATACACAGCGTTTCATGACGCGACATGGTTGGAGCATTGAAAATGAGCCTTATGAAAAACTAGCAAAACGGTTTACCAATGAATTAGAAACTGAACACACCCTGTTTAATGAATATCACGCATTAATTGTGAAGCTAGGACAAACCTATTGTCGATCAAAGCCACACTGTGAGAGCTGTCCGCTCAAGTTTTTACTTATCCATCCAATTTCTGTTTGAGTAGTTGCATAATAGCTCCAGGATTTGCTTTTCCTCGGCTCATCTTCATCACCTGACCCATGAGGAAATTAATCGAAGCGCTATTACCCGCCCGATACTCATCAACCGGCTTTGGATGTTCTTCAATGGCTTGATCCGCCCATTTTTCCAACTCGGAATCGTCGGAAACTTGAGCCAATCCTTTCTCATCTATAATTTGCTGAGGATCCCCACCCACTTTAAATAAAATCTCTATAATTTGTTTTCCCGCTCCATGACTAATCTTTCCTGTATGAATGAGTTCAACCACTTGAGCTAATGCGACTGGCGTAATCTTGCATGATACAATCTCACTATTTTCTTCAGCTAATAATCGCATCATCTCACCCATCATAAAATTGGACACCGCTTTTGCGTGTGAGGTATGAATTAAAACGTCTTCAAACCAATCCGATATCGCTTTGTCAGCCGTAAGAACCGATGCATCATACTCCGGCAACTCAAGCGACTCAACATAGCGTGCTTTTCGTTGCTCTGGAAGCTCCGGAAGTTCAGACCGCCATTTATCAATCACTTCCTCACTCAGCCGTAATGGCAATAAATCAGGCTCAGGAAAATATCGATAATCATGAGCATCTTCTTTTGTTCGCTGAACAAATGTCTCACCGCGAACTGAATCATAGCCTCGTGTTTCTTGATCAACGCTTCCACCGTTCTCCAAAACATCAATCTGACGATCGATTTCATATGCAATCGCCTCCTGAATAAAGGCAAATGAATTCATATTTTTGATTTCAACTTTCGAACCCAACTCTTTTTGACCAACCGAACGAACAGAGATATTTACATCGGAACGCATCTGACCTTTTTCCTGATCGCAAGAACTGATTCCACCATACTGCATGATTTGCTTGATCGCAGTCATATACGCCAAGGCATCATCGGCAGAATGCATGCATGGATGGGAAACAATTTCCATCAGGGCTGTTCCCGCCCGATTGTAATCAACTAAGCTAGCTCCACTTGCATGAATATTCTTGGCCGCATTTTCTTCCTGATGAATACGCTCTATTTCAAAACGCTTCTTTATTCCGTTCACATCCACTTCTATGAATCCATCCAAACAAAGTGGCTGATCCGCCTGGGTAATTTGATAGTTTTTAGCCATATCCGGATAAAAATAATTTTTCCGATCCCAACGACTCAGCTTATTAATCGAACAGTTCAACAACATACCCGCCTTGCAACACAACTCAATCGCTTTTTTATTCAGCACCGGCATAGCGCCAGGATAGCCCAAGCAAACAGGGCAAACATGTGTATTCGCCGCTGCTCCATAAACATATTTACAACCACAAAACATCTTCGTTACTGTCTTCTGCATCACATGTGTTTCGAGCCCAATAGTCGCTTCGTATTTATTCATGTGATGACTCCGGCTTGCGTAGATGCCAATCGGTATTTTGCTCATATTGATAGGCAACATCCAAAATGGTTTGTTCTTGAAGATGATCCCCGATGACTTGCAGTCCAATCGGCAATCCCGCCTCCGAGAATCCACACGGTACAGAAAGCGCGCAATTTCCAGCCAAATTCACCGATGTTGTTAAAATATCATCCAAATACATCTTTAGGGGATCATCCGTTTTTTCTCCTCGACGATAGGCGGGCGTAGGCGTCACCGGAGCTAGCAAAGCATCACAAGTTTTAAAGACCTCTTTAAAATCTTCTTTAATCAGCTCTTGGACTCTTTGAGCCCGCTTATAATATGCGTCATAATATCCGCTACTCAGCACATACGTTCCGAGAATAATCCGACGCTTTACCTCGGCTCCCAAACCCGCCGCCCGCGTCTTAGCATACAGTTCCACTGGATCTTTCCCCTCTTGCCGTATGCCATACCGAATTCCATCAAAACGAGCTAAGTTAGCCGAAGCCTCGGCCGTCGCAATGATATAATATACCGATATCGCATATTTTGTATGCGGTAGACTAACATCGACAATTTCTGCGCCTAATGAACTACATTTTTCCACCGCCGTTCGAACTGCTTTCTCGACTTCAGGATCCATACCCTTTACAAAATATTCCCTAGGTAATCCCAACTTTTTTCCCTTCAATGATTTTGATTGATCTAATCCAGCAATATAATCTGGAACTGGAGCATTGAGCGAAGTTGCATCTTTGGGATCAAAACCACTAATAATCTTTAGCAGTAATGCCGCATCACGAACCGTTTTCGTAATCGGTCCAATTTGATCAAGCGAAGAAGCAAAGGCAGTCAGCCCATAACGTGAAACTCTTCCATACGTAGGCTTGACTCCCACACAGCCACAAAAAGCAGCCGGCTGCCGAATCGATCCACCGGTATCTGAACCCAACGATGCAATCGCATGATCTGCCGCAACCGAAGCCGCCGACCCACCCGACGACCCACCCGGAACATGATCTACGTTCCAAGGATTAGACGTAATTCCTAATCCTGCATTTTCCGTACTCGAACCCATAGCAAATTCATCCATGTTCACGCGCCCAAACATTACCGCACCCGCTTTGCGTAATTTCGTAATCACCGTTGCATCATAAGGTGAAATATATCCCTTCAAAATTTTAGAAGAACAAGTACAAGGATTTCCTTGCACATTGATTAAATCTTTTATGGAAATCGGAATTCCCAATAACAATTCCGATCCGTGTTGAGCGCGGTGTTCATCTGCATGAAGAGCCTCTCGATGAATCTGCTCTCGATTTAATGAAATATAAGCACCCACTCGCCCAGCATCCCGATCAATCACATCAAACAACTGATTAACCAAGTCGACAGATGAACACGTACCCTCACTTAAAATTGAGCATAACTCTTTAATCGTTTGTGTATGTAATGATTTCATGAAACCCTATTGGTCAATAATTTTTGGAACACGAATGCACCCATCGGTTGAAGCTGGTGCATTTTGAATAACGTCTTCATGAGAAATTGATTCCGTCGCCAGATCTTCACGTAGCTCCGATAGCGATACTCCAGGATTCGTTTCGAAAATAGTCTCTGGTAATTTCACTTCCTCTAACTGCTCAACATAAGCCAAAACCTGATCTAATTGAGCCTGAAATAACTCTTTTTCTTGGTTGGAAAGCTCAAGTGAAGCGAGCTTGGCTATGTATGCAACATCCATTGAATGATTTTCTGACATATAATACTCCTAAAAGTTTCGGAGTATAGGGATTACACCTTCATGTGCAATATTCAAGCATACTTACTTCACTGATGCGCATATACTCGGCTACGAAATACATCGCTCAGCACCTCAGGATAAACCTGTTGAACAAAACTAATAATATGCTCTTCAAAATTAGTCCCTTCTGCTTCACGCTCACCTTGTACTGCAATGTAAGCCCATCGATTAGCCTGACTGTTGATCACGCGATCCCATGCTAACCAAAACATGCGAACATAATGCGACGAAGTTTCTCGAGTTTGCCCAACAAACCAATAAGCATAAAATCCGTAATAAGGAACTTCACCTTCCGCTGTCTGGAATATACGCGAGGTCTTGATCACCCGCACCACTAAAGGATTACGCCCCACAATCGGCACCTCAAGTGAATACTCATTTTCAAGTGTATTGCCCTGCCCTTTTAAACACCGTTGAGGACGGTGAATACTATCTCGAGCCGATCCCGATAAAACAATGGATGTATGCAATCGCGTACCCGTCGAATTCGTAAATGCCGATTTAACAAATTCTGTGTCTGCCGGTAACTGTTCTTTTTCAGCTCTTGAACAGTTATAAAGTCTATCCCCACCATTTGGACATATGTCAGGAAAGTCTAGATCTCGAACATAATATGCAGCATCTTTATATTCCTTTGCACAAGTTTCAGGATTGTGACAGAACTTCAAATCATTACCAACCCAGTCACCAACCTGATCCGGAAAATCCATTACAACACCAGGAATCTGATTTAACTGAACGCCAATAGCAGAGGTCAATGCATATAATGTCAATGACATCAAAACAATGAGCGTTAAGAACGGTTTAAATAAACTTTTTTCCATCTCTGAAAAGACTCTTTGTAGTTAATTTGAAGGACTCTACCAAAGCCAATCATTAAGCTTATTGCAAGAGCGAATAGCACATAACCAGACCAGTCATGGTGAAGCCCCGTACCAAACTGCTGACCCGCTGTAATCGATACTAATGCAATAGAAATAATCCGGCCAATGTTACCCGCAACCGCAATTGGAATTGATGCCAAAAATAGTAACCATTTGGCCACGAATGATTTTTGAGTATAAAAAGCATAAACCGCTGAGAGGGCCGTCATCGCTAACAGCGAACGCAATCCCGAACAAGGCGCCTCAACATTTAATCGAAAGAAAGGACTCAGCAACTGGGTTCCTACACGCTCACACTCAATACCTAACCCATTCAGCAACCCATACGCCAGCGAAGTAGCTACCATCTGCAACGGAGCCGATAACGCATCTAAAAAGTTTAACGGCACACAAAATATCAAATACGAGCAAGGAAAGATGAGAAGTTTAGCCAGTTTCCATCCAAAAAAGTACAAAGGAATTCCCCACAGCAACAAAATTAAACTGATGAGTGAAATACGCGTCTGCTGCATCTTAGCTCCAAGCCAATGAAACACTAACGCCATGACGATTATACCTAACCCCCACAAACAAACCTGCTTTGGTGCCAATTTAATCTCTTCACGCCGGTGCCAGAGAACCGCCATACTCACAAACGGAATCAAAAACCCGTGTGAATAGTCCGCACCAAATGATTGTTTATCCGACCAACGAGAAACCATCCAAACAAACGCCGAAGAACTATTAACATTTTCCACTGTGTTTCCAAACAGATGAAACAATACAAAAAGAAACCCAACTAAAATGGATGAAAAAGCAATATTAATTACTTCGTGCGACTGCAATGCCCCCAATCGCCATCGATCGCTCCAAATCAGTGATCCGCTCTGTGATAATACTTTCATCTATATCCTCGCACAAACTTCTTATAATTTATCAAGAACTCGCGTTAGATCAAGAGGCTAATTTAGCGGGAATTAACCCTTGAAAAGTCAGAGGCAATGACAATAATAACGACCTTTTAATCAGCGAGCGTAGCTCAGTGGTAGAGCCCCACCTTGCCAAGGTGACTGTCGTGAGTTCGAATCTCATCGCTCGCTCCATTTTAAAAAAACCCTCCTTATTAGGTGGGTTTTTTTATTAAATAGCTTAACTTTAACTTTAAATTTCATCATAAAGCTCCGGTAGCTCAGCTGGACAGAGCGGCAGATTCCTAATCTGTAGGTCGGAGGTTCGAACCCTCTTCGGAGCACCACTTTTTCCCTATTCTATTGATTAACTGTCCTTACCTGTCATCAACTGAGATGTCCCTAAAGCTTGTATTTAATACCACCTTAATACCACCCCACCTCGGATAGCTCGCTGCTTTTTTAGGGTACGGGGTGTCATCTAGGGGGTACCCATCGGAGCCAACTTCCTCTGCGATATAGTATTTAGACCTTCACCAATATTTGAAAAATTTGACCTTTATGATAAAAGAGAATCTATGAAAAGAATTCTAATAGCCTTAGTTTTATCCACAATTTTTTCCCTTTGCAGATTCACTTTTGCAACAGATGAAAATAATTACCAGCACTTACCATTTGAAGCTAAACTTATATACCAAAAGTATTTATTGGCAGAAAATGAACTAAATGAAAAATTAATTAAATCATTACAGATTCAAGCTGATTCTTATGAAAGAAAAGGGAATATTGCTGCTGCTAATGTAGTACAAGAATTCTTAGATGAAAGAATTTCGACTAACAAAGAAGAATTTATAAAAAGAATGACTGCAAATATAAAAAGTGATGAGAAATTTGTTAGATTCAGAAAAGGAATGCAATTTGCTTTAGATCATCCTGCTCCGTTTACAATTGTTCCAGATGAGTTTGCAGGTAAAAAAATATCAATAAGAAATAATCAAATTTCGCAAAAAAATAATGAGATAGCCTTTACAGTATCCAGCGCCGGTGATGTTTATATTATGGTACCTCGTGATCATCTAGTGCCCTTTGAAGCAAATGATTGGGAATATATTACCGATGCTGAGTATGAAGCTGCTACTCCAGTTAAGACAGTTATTTTGCGAAAATTTTATAAAATTGGAAATTATAAGCTCCCTTCATTGGGTCATC
>JBJLEJ010000012.1:0-33306 GCA_045565965.1 Pontiellaceae bacterium
ACAAGCTAATCCTCTCGAAGGACGTCGATTAAAGGAATTTGAGCAAAAGCTTTACCCTGCAGAATAAGCTTCAAGCACCTGCTGAGTCACCGCAGCCGCACACGGCCGATCGCCGAGTGTTGTGCGGATCAATTCGAACCCCTCTAGCATTTCACGGCGCGGGACTCCGTCCTCTAATAGCGGCAATAACCGATCCGCCAAGGCCTCCGGATGCGCTTCCTCTTGAAGTAACTCCGGACACACCTCACGATTTGCCAATAGGTTGACCAGCCCCACATATGGAATATCAAGGACCGCTTGCGCAAACCAATAAGTTAACACACCAGTTCGATACACCAATACATGCGGCGTATTTAATAACGCAGCCTCTAAAGTTGCCGTACCTGATGCAACCCAAGCCGCATCCGCCTGTTCCACAACCGCCGGAGTATGACCAATCATAATCTTGAGTTTGCTCGACAAATCCATGCTACGGATTACCTCCGCAATATATAGGCTCGGAACCGCGATTACACAACTGCATTGGATTCGCTGCTCTAAACGAATGGCCGCCTCCACCAATACGGGTAAAATTCGTTCGACCTCTTGCTTGCGACTTCCTGGAAGTAATGCAATCCGCTTTCCCTCACCCCACGGGACAAATTCACGCGATGCAACTTTTAATCGCTGGACCTGCTCGACCAAGGGATTCCCCACATACCTCGCCGATATGCTCTTTTCTTGAAGCAATGCAACCTCAAAAGGAAATATGACAAGCATCTGATCGACGTTCGCACGCAACGCTTTAAGACGACGACAATTCCACGCCCAGAATTTGGGGGATATGTAATAAAACACTTTAATCCCCCTCTTCTTGAGAGCCCGTGCCAGGCGCATGTTAAATCCCGGATAATCAATCAACAATGCCGCTTTCGGCTTACGATGATCTACTTCATACAACATCCGCTTCATCACTTTTCTCAGAAGAAAATAATTTCGCAGCACCTCACCTAGCCCCATAAAAGCAAGTCGGTTATTATGTTCTACCAATGTTACTCCTGCCGCCTCCAAGGCATCTCCACCTAGGCCAAAAAGCGTCATCGATGGGTCAGATTTTTTGAGGAGATGAGCCACGTCAGCACCATGTTGATCGCCCGAAAATTCGCCCGCAGAGATGAATAATGAATCGATCACCTTAACGACTCCGTTGCACAAATCGCAATACCAGCGGTCTTCGCAAGAGCCACGGTCTTTGTTCGATCAAAAATTAAAGTAGAACCTGATTCAATTGCTAAATAAGTCGCTCCAGCGCGCTTCATTGCTTGAACAGTCGAGGGTCCAATGACAGGAACATCAAACCTAAAATCATGATCGATACGCGGTATCTTCACCACTACCAATCCTCTTCCTCCAACACGACCAGCTCGTTGAATGGTTCGATCGGTGCCCTCCATTGCCTCAACCGCCACAATGTAGCCCGCTTTAATTACCACGGTTTGGCCAACATCAAATACACTTTGCTGCCTTAAATAACGGATGCCTAGCCCAGCATCTGATTCTTCCGCTACAGTGGGGGCGCGTGAACTTATTACACCCGGTGCTGGTAAATACTGATCCATAAAGCTATGAGCCGGAATAACCGTCGCACCAACTGCCTCAATTTCCTGGATCACTGCCGAAAAAATAGTATGCGCATTGCGTATCGGCAAGGCTGCCAACATCGCTTTGGCTGCCTCGTCAAAATGCAAACTGAAGAGATGCCGCGGAGTAATTTGCCCGATCATCATCACATTTGAAATCCCGCTCGACTTAATGCAACCCAGCAACTCTTTCATCGCTCCAAAGCGCATCCAATGCACGCGATCAGCAGCTTTCAAACCCTTAGCGTCGGTTTCATGCTTAAACGCGATCACCTCTAAGCGCGACACTCCGGCCGCTTTTGCAGCCTCAATTACGAGACGCGGATATTCACGTCGACCAGCAATTAAAAGTAACCCATCTAATGTCTGCATCGAATTACGTTGCCATAAATTTTGGTGCAATCAACCTTATATGAACAGCCTCTTAGACTTTGTCTTTCTTATCCAAATCAAATGAAAGCGCATTATTAACCTGCCGTTGTGAGGCAAATGATTGCTTTTTTTGGCGTGCACCCATCATATATGAATCTCGCTTCAGCCTAAACCGGATGGGCTCTTTAGCCACATACTTCAATAAAATCATTAAAAGAGATCCGGTAAATAATCCCACTGGGAACCATAGCATTTGAAGGAAAGAAAAAATATATCCCACAGGACCGGCCCAAACTCGATCCAACGCAAGCCCAGCTCCCATAATCGTAATTAATACCAACCCAATTGATAAATAAATTAACTCTACCGTTTTATACTGTGGCCATGGCTGGGGAGCTTGCCAAACCCACCAAAGCGTTGTCAAAAAGAGCGCGGCAATCCCCCATAGCAAACAAATAGCCATAGCTCTTACAATTGCTTTTTGGCGGTGCGAGAGTTTTTTCCAGCCCACTCGGAGAACAGATTTAGATTTCCTTACCGCAATAGGATTAGCTGCAACTGTGTTTAGGTGAGAAACCTCACCAAAACGAAGCGATTCCTTTTTATGAAATACCTTCATCCAGCCATAAATAGAGCCTACCGCGGAGCTTAGGCTTAATAAGATCCATAAGCTCAAATAGACTATTCGGTCCTCTTGTAACTTCTGCTGGAAACAGTGTTGGACCATCTGAAACACACACAAGATGGTCAAAAGAATCATGATGCTTAAATAAAACCGCTTTGAATGGGTGAATTTCATGGAAGGGTATCCTGTCCAAAAAAGTATAATAGAAAAAAAAGCATGGTTACTCCATGCTCTTTGGAATGACAATCGCTGTATGATTAAAATTATTTTTCAATCAACTCTAGTTTATCGCCAGATTCGAGCCATTTCTTGAGGATTATTTTGCAATAGGCACCTGTTGAAATCTGCATAGATTTGGCCCGACGTTCAATTTCATCCGCCATTGGCTTTTTCATATTCAAACCAATTGTTTTTGTGCCTTTTCCCATTGGATTAGTAGCCATAATGTTAATTCCTTTTTTTAAAATTAATATAATTTATATAATAAGAATAAAAAGTAACTTGTCAATTTTAGATAACTATTTATATGAACTTTAGAATGTTTGTTAAAAACTATATCTTAGACCAAAACTTAATTTATTAGCTGTATATTGCCCGCCAACTTCATAATCAAAACCCATCAATAAAGCGAAAGATCTATTCATACGCAGCTGCGTTCCTATTCCAAAATCTACAATACTCTTTGCAGTTGTTAGCATGGGCATTTGGTAAGTATTAGCTCCGCCAGTTAATTTAAAATCAACCTCTTCATCAAGAATTCCTAGGCTATTCATCCACCGCACTTTTAACTGAGTTAATAATTCTCTTCCGATAAAATCTCGTCTAAATGCCCCTGTTAAGCCAAGCCTCAGCTGCATTGTTGCTTGTGATAAGCTATCAAGCTCAATAGGAATGCTCTGAATGGAGTCATCTTTTACTGCATCTTGGCTAAATGAATTAACCATTAAGCCAACCTCTGGAGTCCAAGACACGTCTTTATCTCGCATTATGTAGCCACCTCCAATGTAAAAAGCCAGATCTGTTGACGCGTAATCTGTATCCACCACGAAGGCTCCATCTGACTCAAATTCTAATGATGAGCTACATAATGAGGCACTACTTTCAAAGAACCATCCATCAACTCCATACGACAAATAGCCGCTTACATGTGTTCCCGAACCTGCATAATCTCCTGAAGTATCCATTGCGATACTTTGATTAAAAAATCCTCCCGCTAAGCCCAATACTAACTCTCCTCGAGCAAAATCTACACCCCCAACGAAACCCATGCCACTTAAGTCATACCCTTCAAGATTGCCATCAGCAGACGCGCTCCCATTAGCTGAGTACCCCTTAGTCCAGATTGAATTTCCAAGCTGATCCCTTACAGGACCTCGAGCCCCATACGGGCTATCTAGTCTTGATAGCATCATTCGCCTCTCACCAGAACGCTCAGAAATTGCTCGTAATAAATTATTTCGCTGATGACTCATCGCTCTGGGCGCAATGACCGTCCTATCATATACTTTATTTAAATCTTCTAATGTTGGATTGAATTCGGAAGAAAAAATGGCGTCTGTCATTTTTACCGCCTCAGGTGTAGCTAAAATATCAATCTCATTGAGAATATTTGCCGACTTTGAACCAGCTATCACGTCAAACCCTGTTGCAGAATTTGTTAACGAACGTCTGTCAAAAATCGCGTATAAGCTATTATTAAACTCATAAGCATCTTTTACATCGAGCAGACTCCCTGCAAATAAAGTGCTGCTATCATCAATGCTCAATGTGGATGCCGCGCTGGCGATGAAGTTTGTATACCTATTATTTATAGCAAAATCTGATGCCGACCCAGTAAAGCTTATTAGGGTTCCACTTTCGAAAGTTACATCGTCAGCATTAATACGAGAATTTACAGATAAGTTGGTCTGAGCCGAAAGCTCTAGCAGTGCGCCGCTTGCCTGAAAGTAATCTCCATTTATGGTAATTGTATTATCCGCGAGCAATAAAGTCGACCCAGCTTGATTTCTTACATTATCAAAAACAGTCGGATCCGCTGTACTCATATCCATGGTGGTATTAATTAACTCAAGTGTTTCAAAGCCATTGTATCGATTATTTAATGAGGCTGCCCAAGATAGTGTAGAACCAGAGATCTGCAATATATCTCCCAGTGTGCTGTTATCATTAGCTGCATCAATCGATGTCAAAGCTACGTCTGACGAACTGTAATTCCATATATCTGAATTTGATGTTAACTTTATGTTTTCAAAACCTCCGGCATATATGGATGAAGCTGCAAGATCGTCAGCATATGAAAATGTAATTTTTGTAACGTCTTCATATTGCGCAAATGAAAGCGTATCGCCTCCAGCTCCGCCAGAAATTGATGTTAAACCAATACTTAAGTCATTAGTGGAAACATACCAAATATCAGCGCCGTCACCTTGACTGACTTGCACGAAATTACGGTATAAACGATTGTTCCCTATATCAGCAGAGTTTGTGACTGAATTATAAATTAATGTGTCAGGTCCAGCTAAAGCGTCTATAAAGAAAAGATTAGTATCATTGCCGGAAACTGTCCAAGAATCCATCCCTGCAGTTAACTCGACCTGATTAAAATTAAGATACCGATTACCAAAAGAAAATGAATCACTCAGATTTCCTGATAATGTATTTGTGCCTCCTAATGCATTTATAGTTATTCCACTATCATTAGGTCCAACTGTCCATGTGTCATCAAAATCCGTTAGCTCCACCCCTGAAAAATTACGATAATAGTCAGTCGCACCCATATCACTTGAATCTTCTGAAACGGCACTTGATTGGTTGCTATATGACAGCGTCCATGTCCCAGCCGACCCATCCAGATAGCTTAGTGAACTATAATCAGCTGTGACATGCCAAATTGCATTAGATGCTTCTAATCTTGCGCCCTCAAAATTTCGATACAAAACCCCGACATCGCTAGAATCTATTCTGTAATTTACAAAATCAATTAGATCATCTCCTCCTCTACCATCTATGTAAGCACCAACTATCGCATTATCATCATCACTAGCTATCCAAAGATCATCATTGGAAGATAATCCTAAAATCTCGAACCCAGAAATATTATTGGTCAAAGCAATGAATTTTGATATTTCAAAATCGTTACCAGATGACGCTGCAAGAATATCTCCACTACTTGCCCCACCATCTAACCGATAGCCTAATAATCCATTATCGAATTCATCAGAGGATAGCTCATATGTGTCATCGTTATCTGATAAATTCACTTCTTCAAAATCTTGAAAACTGGCACCCATGCCCAATGCGCTAGAGCTATATATCCCTGCATCCTCTAATGAAAGAATTGCATAACTATTACTCCCATTAAAAATAGCAGAACTAAGCGAATATCCGGATTGAAGGTTAATGAGGTTGGTTGAGGTGCCTAGAAGAATGTGATTTTGACCAGATAATGTTCCCGATATAGTCATGTCTGAATATATTTCGATACTACTTCCTTCAATACCACTAATTGTTCCGGCAAGATCTATGCCGTTGGACAAAATTAAAGATGATGAATCCCCAAGTGTAATATTCTCTGCGCTACCTAGAGATAATCCATTAAAGAAAATGGCATCTCCTTCGTTAATCGATAATGAACCTGCTCCGCCAAGATTTAATTGCTGAAATTCTAAAGAACCTGCCCCCGTCTTCACTAATCCATTCCCAGTAAAATTAACGTTACTTGAAACCGTTAAATCTAATCTGCCGTTCGATCTTACATATAATAAAGCCCCATCGTGGATAGTTCCGGCTTGAAGATTAAGACTCGAAGTTGAAGATACATCTACTCCAATGCCTGAGCCATCCGTTAAATCAGAAACTGCAGTACCACCTAAAAAGACACCTCCATTGACGTTATTAGTTCCATCAACAAATAGTACGCCAAAGCCCCCATCTCTTACCGTGAACGGAAAACTATCATCGCCATCTCCGCCTTCGAAAATCCCATCATTTATTACGTTATTACCGTTTGCTGTTAAGCCGTTAATAATTAAAGGATCATAATTGATAGTAAATCCATCTAATCCAGGTTGTTGATTTAAGTAAACCCCCCCATTTTGGCCAAGATAAGTCCCTCCATTTATAACAGCATTATTAGTTACAAGTTGGCCCTCGGAGACGCCCGCTAAAAATAATAAAATTATTAATCCTCGCCTGGAATGACTAATAGATTTCGAATGTCGCATTTTGAATTCCCTCGATTACTAACCTATCTTTCGCAAGCGGATCTAATTCAATGGTAATTTCGTCAGGCGAGTCAGGACCTATACCCACAACCCTCCGAGCATAGCCATCCATGTAAACTTCAATAAGGCGCTCAGAACCGACTAATATATTCATTGGCGCCTCACCAATGACCTCTTCTTTACCAATACGCGACACTGTTGCGCCCTCAGGAATTGTTATGATCCGCTTCATTGGTATCGGCTCAAGTTTCACATATATATCAGGAGGAGAGTCTGGAGAAAGGGTCACTGTTTTTGGGTAGTAGCCAGCTTTTCGGACCTCAAAAGCACGTACTTCTTTAATTAACTCTGTGTAAGGAACCTCACCAAGCTTCTCACCGCCGGCTGCACCGAAAATCTCCGATCCAAACAAGCTATCAATCGTTATGCGCGGAACCGGAATAAGCTCTACGAAAACTCTTCCAGGCGAGCGTTTATTTATCATGTAATAGGAAGACTGATAGCCATCTAGTTTGAACTCAAATTCCGTCCCCTCTTCTGCGCTAATGCGAGCCGGTGTATTAGCAATAAAATCACCAACACTTCTATCACTAATAGATGCCCCAGTGGGTTTCGATGTAAAGTTAACTGATTTAAATCCCTCCAACGCTTCCATGCTAATCTTATAAGTTTGATTAGGTTCTAACGTTAGGGGAACAGGCTTGTATCCATCTTTTTCAAGAAGAACAACCTCTGGCGATGAGATAATAAGCTTCAAGGAGGTTCTACCAAGTTCCCGGCTATCACCGGTTCTAATAACACGAACATCAGTAGGAACGGTATTAAGAACCGTTTCTTTAACTAACTCTAGGTTCACATCAATATCTTTTTTATCTAGAGATGAAATCGTAATTTTTTTATCTACATACCCAGGCTTTTTTAGAGTAAATACTCTCTCACCAGAGAATTGCTCAAAATTATATGGAGCCATCCCAATGCTATTTCCCTGTTCATCTATAATAGATACGCCTTCTTGATTAGTTTCCAGCTCAAAAGAAGCGCAACCTGTCATGAATAGAGCAGCAGATAAATACATTAAATACGATGTATGTGTTAATAATCTCATTTCTTCACTCCGGGCATATCCATTACCATCCGATCAAATCCTAATTTCACGAGGAAGTCCGAAAAGAACCACTCGGGAGGATCTATCTCTGCATTAATTCTCGAATTAACATAGGAGGCCCAGGCATCTTTGTACTTATGCAGCGGATAGCTTTCTAATTCTTTTTGCAATGAAGCCTCGGCCCCTTCAATCGAGTACCCCACTTCATAGTTCGCTAAAAATTGAGAATAATCCTCGGCACACTCAGTGAACCCGTTTTCAATGAAATAATTAATTCTAGCGTTTCCTTTAGCCCCTTCTAAGTCCCCAATGTAGACCAAGTCTACGGTTCCCGACATGAATGAATTGAGCCAATCTAAAGACCCATTTTCGATCGCAGTTGGAACCTGATAAGCAACATGCCCAATTATAATGTTATTAATAACCTCATTCTCATCATTTCTGTAACTATTACTTTCAACGTAAATGCGACTTCTCTTCAGTTCATTCTGATCTTTATAGCCTGGGAATAATCCACTTAACAGGCTGTCACTAAAAGTGTGATTAATAGAATGTCCAAATGAATTAGGATACAATACGTCTGCATTCCATATCTCTGGCAAAGGACTAAGTGTTGATAGCCCAGCTTTATCGGTTCCAAGATATATCGCAGGAGAAAGTAAAATGAAGTTTTCGAGTGATAGAGTCCGCTCAGGGGGCACGTTGACTATTCTTGATCTCGTTAGAGCGTCGTCATAAGCAATAAGCTTATCGATGATATCAGCGTCCAAGAAATGGACATATAAACCCCTATCTGTGGCTGATTGAGAAACCCCGATATAAGAACGAAGCGGAGTTAAATCCATATTGAACTGATTTTCATTAATCTCCACATTAATTCTTTGAGTTACATTCACGGCTAATAACGCCGTTAAAACTAATGTTATAACCAGCGTACAGAGGGCTAGGTCGGAAAATGATTCATACATCCCGCCTTCATCTTGAGTTGATGTAAATTTATTGATCAATTAATCCCTACTCTCATTACTGTTTAGAGTCATCAGATACGAAGTCTTCAATAAGCTCCGCCGCTTTACTTAGTTTGTCAGCTAATTCAATTGCTCGACCGTCTAGCATCTTGCTTTGAGCATTCTTTGTTTCTTCTACCGCATTAGATGTCGCACTTGCTGCGTCATTGATTGCTACAGCAAGATCTTCCATTTTCTCCTTAATAGGCTCGTGGCCAGATTCTACCGCATCAACTAACGACTTAAAGCCATCAAGCATCTCCTCGATACCGGAATTTAATGTTTTACTCATTTCAGCTTTTGATTCATGTACCATATGCTCAAATTGCTTATCTAACGCAGACTGTTTATCCTCAATAATTAGTGTAGTTTTCGAGATGCCATCACTTAACTCACGTAACGTCCTCATTAGACCAAAAACCTCCTCCTGTATGCCGCCAGCTATTTTAGAAGCCAATGCTCTACTTTGAGGCATAAGCCACAATTCGGCACACTGCAAAGCATCTGCAGTCAGTCTATTCGCCGCTTTTTCATTTTCAGCAGCCAAAGCTTTCAAAACAATCCCGCCAAGAAGTCCGCCAAAGAATGTTGTATAAAACGCAGTTCCCATACCTTGAACGGTTTTATTGAGACCAGAGAGCATCGCTTCATAGTTTTCTCCGGCGGCCCCCAAAATCTCACTAATGCCACTGATTGTTATAACTAACCCTATAACAGTTCCAAGAAGTCCTGCTGTAATTAAGATAGCAGACGTGGCACTGACACTTCTAATTTTGGCAGATTGTTTTGCAGAATAAACCGTAAGAAGCGTATCAAAATTTATCTGTGATCCCGCCTCTAGCGCATCCGCACCCTTCTTAAAAATTGAAACTAAATCACTATCATCGTTATGCGCATCTCTTGTCTTCTCCATACTAGCAAATGCGGATCTTTCTCGAGTAATCCATATAGCATTACGAAACGAATGAGCAATGCCATACGCAAAAAGACCTATTATAACATAAATAATACCGCTGGTATCTGTAGCTAATCCGGTCGAAAAATACTCCCATGTGAGCACTAGAAAAGGAACGATTAGTATTATACTCAAAAGGATCCATCTAATTAATGGGGATACCTTACTTGCGCGCTCTTTAGAATTCATTTATTTACCTCGAAATTTTGTGTCTTAAATAAATTTTATCACTTCTTATCGGAAGTTATGGCATACTATTTAAGTCTAATTTTCATACTTCGAAGTTTGTTTCCATTTAAACTTACTATTTTCGGATTCTTATTTGTTATTTTTATATTCTCGTTGATTGCGATTCTACCTTGCAATTTAAGCCTACAGCCTCATCATATGACGCTTTAAAATGAACTTATAGTGAAGGAAAAAAATGGCTGTAAAAAAAGTAGCCCTGCTCACAGCAGGCGGACTCGCCCCATGTTTATCGAGTGCCGTAGGACGTCTTATCGAACGGTACAGTGAAAAATCACCCGACACCGAAATCATTGCCTACATCAGTGGTTATAAGGGACTTCTGCAAGGCCTCTCCATTCCCATTACCTCTGAAATTCGTTCGCAAGCATCCACGCTCTATGCACACGGCGGAAGCCCTATTGGTAACAGCCGTGTAAAGCTAACCAATCAAGCCGACTGTGAAAAACGTGGCCTTGTTCAGACAGGTGAAAATCCACTCAAAGTCGCTGCTAATCAATTGGTGAAAGATGGCGTAGACGTTTTGCATACCATCGGAGGCGATGACACCAATACCACCGCGGCCGACCTTGCTGCCTACCTAGCAGAAAATGATTATCAACTGAATGTGGTCGGTCTTCCTAAGACTATCGACAACGATGTCTTCCCTATTCAACAATCTCTCGGCGCCTGGACTGCTGCCGAAGAAGGTGCTCGTTATTTCAACAACGTTGTCGCCGAACACAACGCAAACCCCCGCATGCTGATTGTTCATGAAGTAATGGGCAGAAACTGCGGCTGGCTAACTGCCTACACCGCCAAAATCTATCGCGATCAACTTCATCAACAAGCCTTCCTTCCCGAGCTGGGCCTCTCTCGTATCCGCAAAGATGTACACGCCGTCTTTATTCCAGAAATGGAAATCGATATGGCGGCCGAAGCCAATCGTTTAAGTCAGATTATGGATAAACATGACAACGTTAACCTTTTCATCTCCGAAGGCGCAGGCGTCGATGCGATTATTAAAGAGATGGAGGCTTCTGGCGAGGAAATCCCACGCGACGCTTTTGGTCACATTAAACTTGATGCCGTTAATCCTGGCGCGTGGTTTGGTAAGCAGTTTGCGAAGCAAATTGGTGCAGAAAAAGTATTAATCCAAAAATCGGGCTACTACGCTCGAGCCGCTGCGTCGAATACCGAAGACCTCGCCTTAATCAAAGCCTGTGCCGATGTCGCCGTCGATTCAGCGCTGCAAGGCATTAGCGGCGTTGTTGGCCATGATGAAGATCAAAACAATGAACTTCGAGCTATTGATTTTCCACGTATTGCTGGAGGAAAGCCCTTCCAAATCGACGAACCTTGGTTTAACGAACTACTTGAGCAAATCGGGCAAGCCAAAGGCGCCCGGTTAGACGTAGACCATTAGCCTTAAATTTGAGGAACCCGTAACGCTTCAGGCAACGATGCCTGATGATAATGCGTTATAGCAACCGCAAGAGCATCTGCTGCATCCTCTTGCGGCTGCTCCTCCAATCGCAACAATTGCATTACCATTTTCGCTACTTGATCTTTTTGTGCACCGCCAGTGCCCGTTAAGGCCTGCTTCACCCGCCGAGGAGAATGCTCATATACCGGAATTTCTGCCCTCGCACACACCGCCAGCACCGCACCCCGAGCTTGACCTAGCACCATTGCAGTTTTTGCATTCTTCGCAAAAAAAGCGCCCTCAATGGCTGCGCATGTAGGCTGATGCTTTTCGATTAAAGCCGAAAGCTCATCAAAAATATTCCAGAGACATTGTGAATGCAATTCCGCCGGACGATTATAAATCCGCCCATATGCTACCGCACGCAATTCGTGACCTCGCACCTCAATAACACCAACACCACTTGAGCGCAGCGAGGTATCAACTCCTAAAATTAGCTGCCTGCTAACCTTTGCCATTACTCACTTTCCAATTCCGTTGCCACTTCATCTGAAATATCAAAATTGGCATACACATCTTGCACATCATCTAGCTCCTCTAACGCATCGATAAACTTCAAAATCGTACGAGCTTGATCCACATCCACCACTTCAGTAATCAAATCTGGGATCATGACTATTTCCGACGAAGCCATCGCAATACCCGCCTGAGTCAAGGCATCTGAAAGTGCATCATAATCACCTGGATCGCTCAGCACTTCATATTGCGTACCTTCCGTCTTTAAATCCTCAGCACCCGCATCAAGAACACACTCCATGAGTGCCTCCTCTTCAATGCCATCCTTCTCAATAAAAATCTGACCCTTGCGTTGGAACATCCGGCTCACGGCTCCCTGCTCTGCCATATTTGCTCCCGCCTTGTTGAATGCATGTCGCACCTCCGACGCAGACCGATTCTTATTATCCGTCAGCACCTTGACTACTACCGCAATTCCTCCCGACGCATAACCCTCATAGGAGCCTTCCTCAAGCCGACCACCCTCTAACTCACCCGTTCCCTTTTTAATGGCTCGCTCAATATTATCTTTAGGCATCGAAACGCCCTTGGCTTTTTGAATCAATGCGCGTAATTGAATATTATCATCCGGATTACCACCGCCCCCCGAAGCAGCCACCATGATCTCTTTTGCAATTTTACTAAAAACTTTACCCCGTGCCGCATCCGCCTTTCCCTTCTTATGCTTAATATTCGCCCACTTACTATGACCCGCCATTGATCGCCCTCCCTATCCAATAATTATCTTAGCAAATCCACGTTTACCCGACCGCAAGACCATGCCTTCTTTTGGTATTATCATTGTACGCTCATCTGACACACGCTCATCATCAATCCGTACCGCACCCTGCTTCACCAGCCGCCGTGCTTCGCCATTGCTTTTCGCTAACTCCGCTTTAACCATCAACGTCAACAACCCCACCTCCTCAGCAGGCACCTTCACATGAGGTACCTCATCAGGTAATGCTTTCTCGGCAAAAACACGCGTAAATTCGGCCGACGCGTCTTCCGCCGCAGCCTTATCTACAAAGCGCTCAACTACAGCTTGCGCCAAGGCATCTTTTGCCTTCCGAGGATGCAACGAACCATCTGCCACCTGCGCGCACATCTGCTCAACCTCATCTTTTGGGCGACAAAGAATGTAGCTGTAATATTTCCACATCAATTCATCTGGCAAACTCATCAACTTGCCATACATCTCACGAGGCGCCTCATCAATTCCCACGTAGTTATTCAAACTCTTGCTCATCTTTTGAACGCCATCAAGCCCTTCGATCAGCGGCAAGGTCATCACGCATTGCTGCTCCTGCCCCATTGCCTTCTGCAACTCACGTCCCAATAATAAATTGAAGAGCTGATCTGTTCCACCCAGCTCAACATCCGCTTCAACCTTCACCGAATCAAATGCTTGTACCAGTGGGTATAAAAACTCCACTATACTGATTGGTTGATTTGATCCGTATCGCTTAGCAAAATCATCACGCGCTAACATCTGAGCAACTGTCACATGCGCTGAAAGCCGAATCACATCCTCAAACTGCATTGAACCGCACCACTCCGAATTAAATCGAATTTCAGTTTGATCCCGATCCAAAATCTTAAACACCTGCTCTTGATACGATGCTGCATTCTCTTTCACCTGCTCCCGCGTCAATGGCTTTCGCGTTTGCGAACGACCAGAGGGATCGCCAATCATACCCGTGAAATCGCCAATAATAAAAACAACCATATGCCCTAAATCCTGAAACTCACGCAGCTTATTCAGCCCCACTACGTGACCCAGATGAATATCCGGTGCAGAAGGATCTGCCCCATATTTAATCCTTAAGCCTCGCTTCTCCTGACCCGCTTTTTCCAGCTTCTTCTTTAACGCCTCCCGCGAGAAGAAATCGACACTCCTCGCCGTCAGTATATCTATCTGCTCATCTATGGTCATTCTACGCCTACTCCCTCTCCACACTTTTTAAAAGGTATCGATCCCAGCCCTCGCAAGCCACAAAAAAACCCGCTCGAAAAAGAGCGGGTTTTTTGAATCAACCTCCGCGAATTACTCAGCCGACTTGTCTTCAGCTGCAGGGCCACCTGGATGCCACTCTTCGAGTTGATCGCCAAGCGCACTATCAAAAGCTCCTGATAAATTCACGAGCTCTTCACCTGTTTGCAATCCTTCCAACATATCCTCTTCTACCTGAAACTCTTCGTCTGGGACCTTAGCTGCCTTAACGCTTAAGCCGATGCGATGCTCCGTTGCATCCACTTTCACCACACGAGCTTCAATATCATCACCCACATTTAGAACGTCTTTAACCTTCTCAATATGTTCATCCGAGATCTGGCTGATATGAATCAATCCATCCACGCCCTCTTCGATCTCCACAAAGGCTCCAAACGAAGAAACCTTTGTTACCTTCCCAGTAACTCGCGTTCCAACTGGGTAGCGTTTAGCTATGTCTGCCCATGGGTCTTCCTGCGCCTGTTTTAATCCCAAGCTAATGCGATGGTTTGTCGAATCAATTTCAAGAACAACCGTGGTAACTTCACCACCTTTTTCTAACACCTCAGAAGGATGATTTACTTTACGCGTCCATGACATATCAGAAACATGAATCATTCCATCCACTCCCTCTTCAATCTCCACGAAAGCGCCATATGTAGTGAAGTTGCGAACCTTACCAGTCACAGGCGATCCAATCGGATATTTGCCCGCTACGATTTCCCACGGATTCTCTTCCGTCTGGCGCATGCCCAACGAAATTTTCTTATCCTCCGTGCTTACAGACAGCACTACCGCATCCACTTCATCGCCCAAGTTTAATAAATCGGCTGCCCGCTGTACGCGTTTAGTCCAAGACATTTCCGAAACATGTACCAATCCTTCCACGCCCTCTTCCAGCTCAATAAATGCACCATACGGAGCCAGATTCACCACCTTACCGTGCACCCGGGCGCCAGTTGGATAGCGCAACTCAATCTCTTCCCACGGATTTTCCATGGTCTGCTTCAAGCCCAAACTAATGCGCTCTTTTTCAAGATCCACATCTAAAACCATCACATTTAGCTTATCCCCCACCTTCAATTGTTCAGAAGGATGATTGATTCGACCCCACGTCATGTCGGTCACGTGCAATAGACCATCGATGCCGTCTAAATCAACAAAAGCACCAAAATCAGTAATATTTTTCACAACACCTGGACGCACTTGTCCCACTTGGATGTCCGCCAAAACCTTCCGGCGAGATTCGCGACGTGACTCCTCAATTAGATCCCGTCGAGAAACCACGATGTTTTTACGCTCTAAATTAATTTTAAGAATTCGAAACTCATACGTCTTATCGACATATTCCTCAGGATTGCGAACGGGCGTTACATCTAATTGCGAACCCGGCAAGAACGCATCCACACCGACATCCACAATGAAGCCACCCTTCACTGCGTTGCGAATCGTTCCCTCAACAATACTACCCTCTTCGCACTCATTCACCACATAGTCCCAAGCTTTTTGCTGTTCCGCCCGCTTCTTGCTGATCACGATGGCTCCATCGTCATCTTCCAGCCTTTCGAGGAAAACGTCTACCTCAAGGCCCACTGGGTTCTCTTCTAAATCTCTAAACTCATTTACGTCAATAACGCCTTCGGACTTGTATCCGATATCAATAGTTACATCCCCGTCGTGAACCCGAATGATCCGGCCGGTTACAATTGAACCCTCGGTGAAGTTTGCGAGTGTGCCCTCATAGAGAGCGTCCATGGCTGCGTCCTGCGCATCCCAATTTGTTTGTGTTGTTGTTTCCATATGTAAGCGGAAGCACACGCTTCCTGGCCTTTGTTTATAATTTATCACGGGAATTTGCTCAGCCACTCGGCCGATTAACTTCTTCCACAATGGGCGCGAAATCATAGTTACTTCTGTACAGCTTGCAAGTCGGAAGTAGCAGTTTAATTAGGATAAATCAGTGCCCCTATTCTGGAATAAAAAGCTTCTGTCCAATGTAAATGTTATCAGAGGACAGCTGATTCGCCTCTTTGATAGCCTGCACTGTTGAGCCATATGCCACCGCAATCGCCGATAACGTATGCCCCGATTCTACAACATGCTCATGTCCACGGCCCCGTATCGCCCGCTCAGTCGGCCTATCAGCCAGCTCCTTTTTCAATAAATTCTGCACCTTGCTCACAACCAACGCCTGCTGCGCCTCAACTTGTCGCGCTTGTTCCTCAGCCGTCTGCGAAGCCGCCGTCGCCCCGCGAACCTCCATACGCAGCTGCTCCAACTCCCGCCGCAACTCCGCTTGCTCTAGTGACACCGCATCAAGATCCGCCTGCAAGCGAAGCGCCCGCTCCTCCGCATACCGCTTCTCTATCTGCCGGCGTGCCTCCACCTGCTGTGCCTGTTCAACAGTCTGACACCCGCTCAATAAACAAGCTATCAACATCCCTACACATACAATACGACTCATCATTACGGTCTCCATAGATAAAGCAATCTCGGCCCCCCCAAGAACGAGTTTGCCGAAAAAGAAGGCACCCGAGCGCTCCAGAACGCATCCCAAATATCCCGCTTCTGCTCATAACGCACCACATACAAATCATCTACTTTAATCAACTCAGTCAACTTCGTAAGCGCTTGGTCCAGATAGCCTACCCCATCAATCAAGCCCGCCTGCAATGCAGCATCTGCCAAAAAAATTCGTCCATCCAACAATGCTCGATTTTCCAATCCACGTGCCTCAACAACCAGCCCAGCAAACCGATCCTGCATTCCATCAACAACCTCCTGCAACAACGCCAACTGATTGGTATTCACCTCTTCAAACGGATTCAATAAATCTTTATTTTCACCTGACTTAATCGTGACCGCCGATAGCCCAATTTTATCACTAAGCACCTTCATATTCAGGCTCTGCATAATCACACCCACCGATCCCACGATCGCCGTTGGTTCTGCCATCAAATAATCAGCCGCCATCGCCACATAATACGCCCCCGACGCGCCCACATCACGAACATGAACTACCACGAAACGTCCCTCTCCCGAAGCCCGAAACCGCCTTAAAGCCTCATAGATTTCATCGCTTGGTGTTACCGCTCCGCCTGGTGAATCGACCTCCAAAAGAATCGCCCGAACATCTTCATCCTTCTCTGCACACCGAATTTGACGCAACAATGTTTCAACCGGATCCGCAGCCATGCCAAACAATCTTTCTTCAGCACCGCGCATGATCAAGCCCGAAAGCTCCATGCGAACCACCTTCACATCACCATATCCACTCGACCAAATCTCTCTGAATAAAGGCTCTGCATCCACCGGCCCCACTTCCGATCCAACTTCCGATCCAAAAAAAGACACCATCAATCCAAGGTTCACCAGCCAGCTTCCCGCCAACAAAAAAGCGAGAACCCAAATCGTCACCCAGAAGCCCCATCTTGATTTGCGCCTAGCCATGTTATACTCCTTTTATAGCTTCGCAAAGCATACGCTCTCCCACACTTGAATTGAAACAATAAATCCCATATCTTAATACCCTAATAACACTTACCGGAGACCCTTATGGACTTTATCTCTCACGCCAAAAAAACATTAACCATCGAAAAAAACGGCATTGTCGCGATTAGCCAACAACTCGACGAAACCTTTAACATCGCCATCCAATCCCTAATCGAGACCATCAACCGTAATGGAAAGATTGTAATCGCCGGTGTAGGAAAAAACTGGCACATCGCCAACAAGATTGCTGCCACCTTCAACAGTACCGGTAGTCCCGCAGCCGTCATGCATCCCATCGAAGCCATGCACGGCGACTTCGGCCTACTCAACGACTCAGACCTTCTCATCGCCATGAGTTACTCGGGCTCCTCTGAAGAAATAACCGCCCTGATCCCCCCTGTTAAACGCCGAAATATTCCCATCATCGCCCTCACCGCAGAAGCCGACAGTCCCCTTGCTCGCCACAGTGATCTCGTTCTCAATATCACCGTACCGGAAGAAGCCTGTCCCTTTAACATGGCGCCCACTGCCAGTACCACCGCTACCCTCGCGCTTGGCGATGCCCTCGCCATGGTTCTTCTCCACGCCCGCGGGTTCCAACTTGAAGACTATGCAGAACGCCACCCCGGAGGAGCCATCGGACGCACTCTTCTGCTCTCCGTTCGCGACATCATGCGCACCCAAGAAAATTTTGCCGCCATTCCCACCGGACAACCCGTACGAGAAGCCATCCTTGCCATGACTGCAGCCAAATCTGGCTCCGTTGCCATTCTGGACTCCGGCCATAAACTGCTCGGCATTCTCACCGACGGCGATCTGCGCCGCCACCTCTTAGAAACCCCAGATCTGCTCGAAAAATCCGTCGATACCATAATGACACTCAACCCGATTACCCTCACCCCCGATATGCTTGCCGTCGACGTCCTCAAGCTCTACGAATCGCACAATATTGATGACCTTATCGTCGTCGACGATCAAGGCATAGCTCTCGGCAGCGTCGATATTCAAGACATGCCCAAACTCAAAATCATCTAATCGCCAATCCCATAAACACAAAAAGCCCGCCAATAGGCGGGCTTTTTAAACACTTAAATAACTACTTACTTGCGGAGAATTCCAACTAGGATTAAGAGTGCGATTAATCCTACCAGTCCATTCTCCCCCCCAATCGAACCAATTAAGCCCGTGAGGTTGTCAACTACGCTTGTTCCAAAAATCGTGCTACCAAAAGCAACTTCTGACACGATAGATAGTGAAACAACCGCTAATAACAGTTCAGTTAATGATTTAATCAAGCCGCCAATTGTAGCAACTCCATTACTAATTAGGTCTGACATATTACTCTCCTCCGTTAGTTATTTATTTATGTTCAGTTATACATATTTTGTATGCATTTTGGAAAACAACCACAAAATGTTGTGCTTGTTAAGGAAATATTTCCGGTTTTTTATTTCAACCATTCGCCCATATAAAACAAATTAACGATTCCAGCGCCGCTTTAATCTTTTCGTTTTCGCGTAAATCCGTACCATACAAAACATGAGATTAATCGAGCAGCTCTTAACAACCAACCCCGTATGGGCAGACCAAACCGCCCACAAAAAAACCACCTTTTTTCAACCCCTCAACTAACCATGCCCGCTGCTCCTTTCTGCCATCTTCACCTGCATACCTGTTACAGTCTGCTAGACAGCACCCTCAAAATAAAAGAAGCTCTCGCCTTCGCCCGTGATATGGGAATGAACTACCTCGCCATGACCGACCACGCCGTCTTGTATGGCGCTGTCGAATTCTATCGTGCCGCCGAGTCCTCTGGGATCAAGCCTATCATCGGTTGCGATGTTTATGTTGCCCGAAACGGTATCACCGAACGAAAAACACAACGTGACAACATGAGCCTTGTACTACTCGCAGAAACCCAAACCGGATATAACAACCTCGTAAAGCTCGTCTCCAGAGCACACCTCGAAGGCATGTATTATAAACCACGTATCGATAAATCAATGCTCCGTGAATACGCTGAAGGCCTCATCGGACTCTCCGGAAACCTCCGCGGCGAAGTCAACGAAGCCTGCCGCGATGAAGACCTTGAGCGCGCTGAAAAGCTCGCCCTTGAATATGCCGATATACTCGGCCCCAACAACTTTTTCCTCGAACTCATGGATCACGGCGAAGCAGACGAAAAAATCGCAAACCGAAACCTCATCCTTCTCGCCCAAAAAACCGGGCTACCCCTCGTCGCAACCAACGACGTTCACTACATCAGAAAAGAACACGCCGAAGCACACGACGTGCTCACCTGTTTACAACGCGGCAACCTCGTTGCCGACCCAAGCCGCTACCGCTATCCCGGTGATCAATTCTACCTCAAAAGCCCTGCTGAAATGGAAGCTCTCTTCGCTGAACAGCCTGAAGCCATCGCCAACACAATCGAAATTGCCAAACGTTGCAACGTCGAATTCTTCTTTCCCGATAAAGCCGAGGACCTCCACTTCCCTCAATTTCCACTGCCCGCCCCTTTTACCCGAGGGCTCGACTATCTCATTCACCTCGGCAAAAAAGGGCTAAAAGACCTATACGATATCGACGACCTCGATACGCCAAAAGACGAGCGTGAAATAGAAATTCATGATCGCTTTTACTACGAAGTCGGTGTAATTGAAAAGACCAACTACATCAACTACTTTCTCGTCGTCGCCGACTTTATTCAATACGCAAGAAACACTGGTATTCCAGTAGGACCTGGCCGAGGCTCAGGAGCCGGATCTCTTCTTGCCTACTCCCTAAAAATAACTACTGTCGACCCCCTCGCTTACAGCCTTATCTTCGAACGCTTTCTTAACCCCGACCGTGTCTCACCCCCTGATTTCGATATCGACTTCTGTCCGACACGCCGCCAAGACGTCATTCGCTATGTCCGTGAAAAATATGGCGACGAATGCGTTGCCCAAATCATTACCTTCGGAACACTTGGCGCGAAAACCCTCATGCGTGACCTCGGTCGCGTACTAGAAATCGAACTCCCATATTGCGACCGCCTCGCCAAAATGATCCCCGAAACTCCTGGTATGACCCTCGAAAAAGCTCTCAGCGAAAGCCCCGAATTCAAAGCCGCCACCGACAACGAAGTCAACGCCCGCCGCATCATGAAGCACGCCCGGCTCCTAGAGGGCCTCCCCCGCCACACCGGCATGCACGCCGCCGGCGTAGTCATTGGCGAAAAGCCGCTCATCGAAATCATCCCTCTAACTCGTGAACCCAAGGAAAACTTAACCGTTGTTCAATTCGAGAAAGATCCCACCGAAGCCATCGGTCTGCTAAAAATGGACTTCCTCGGTCTCAAAAACCTAACCGTTATCTACGAAGCCTGCTCGCTTATAAAACGAAACCATGGCATCGACCTCGACCCCGAAAAGCTCCCCCTCGATGATGCCAAAGTCTACGAATTACTTGCCCGCGGTGACACCGTTGGTGTGTTCCAGCTAGAATCGGGGGGCATGCGAGATACCCTTCGCCAAGTCGCGCCCGACTCCATTCAAGACATCATCGCTATTCTAGCGCTCTACCGTCCTGGCCCTATGCAATTCATTGAAAGCTTTACCCGCCGCAAGCACGGTACCGAAGATGTTGAATACGATCACCCCATCCTCGAATCAATCCTTCAAGAGACCTACGGTATTATCGTCTATCAGGAACAAATTCAACAAGCTGCCCAAAAACTCGCTGGGTTCTCTCTCGGACAAGGAGACATTCTGCGCCGCGCCATGGGTAAGAAAAAACCAGAAGTTATGGCTTCCCAACGCGAAAAATTTATAGCTGGCTGCAAAGAAACCCATCAAATCGAAGCTGAACTCGCCGGAACCATTTTTGACAATATCGAAAAATTTGCCCAATACGGATTCAATAAATCGCACTCTACCGCCTACGGCCTCATCACCTATCAAACCGCCTGGCTCAAAGCGCACTATCCCGGCGAATTTATGGCCGCACTCCTCTCTGGCGAGATGAGCAATAGCGACAAACTCGCAAATTTTATTACCGAAACTGCAGAAGTTGACATTCAGGTACTTGCTCCATCCGTCAATGAATCCATCGGGCGCTTTAATGCCGTGAGTGAAGGCGTTATTCGTTTCGGGCTCGTCGCCATCAAAGGCGTCGGTGAAGGACTCGTAGATGAAATAATAGAAGAACGCGATATCAACGGCCCCTTCAAAGGCCTCATGGATTTTTGTATCCGCATGAGAAGCCCTAATCGTAAAATGGTCGAGAGCCTTGTACGCTCCGGCGCATTCGACTTCACCAACATACATCGAGCCCGCCTTTTTGAAGGCATCGATATGGCCCTTAGCCGAGCCGCCGAAATCGCCGACGACAAACGATCGGGTCAAGGCTCTATTTTTGACCTCTTGGAAGACACTGCCCTTAATGAAAATTCCGACAATGAACTTCTTGATTGTCCCCCTTGGAGCGAATCTGATCTTCTCGCAGCCGAACGTGAACTCATCGGGTTCTACGTTTCCGGGCACCCGCTCGCCCGCCACCAATGGACACTCGAACACTGCGGACTTACCGACCTAGATGAAATCGACGAACTAGAACACGGCGCCCACACCCGCTTTGGAGGGATGATAACAGACATTCGGAAGCTCTACACCCGCAAAGAACAAAGGCCGATGGCCTCCTTTCGCATCGAAAGCCTCAAAGGCTCTAGTCAAGCCGTCATGTTCCCTGAACCTTTTAGCGAATATGGCCACCTCGTCGAAGAAGATCAACTCGTTATGATCGGCGCCGGCATAATCGACGAGGAAGGTGGTGAACGAAAACTTCAAATCCTTGAACTCCACCCCCTTTTTCGCGCACCCCGTCTATACGGGGAACGCCTCAGCATTCATCTGCACGAACATCATGCTTCCCGTGAACAACTCGAACGCATCAAAACCGTGGCCACCGAAAACCACGGCCCTATCCCTCTACACTTTTGCATTCTCTGCGATGACGGGAAAAAAATCTTCCTTGATACCGAATCCATATACTACATCGACCCCACCCCCGAACTTATTCATGCACTTGAACTGGTAGTTGGAGAAGGCCAGGTCTACTATTCCGCACAAGCACGCCCCCTGCTACATCCGCCACGTTCGCGCCGCCGCCCCGGAGCTCCTGCATGAAACACCCACTCAAGCACTACATAGAATATATATTCCTACTGCTCTTTGGCACAACTCTCCGCCTGCTCCCGCTTCGCATCGCCCTTCTGTTCGGATGGTTCATTGCGCTCATAGGCTACTATCTCGTTCGCTTTCGTCGTGGAGAAGCTCAAAGACGAATACAACACGTCCTCGGCAAGAACCTCACCTCTGCCCATATTAATAAGATCGCATGGATCTCTTGGCGCAACCTCTGCTTCAACGCGGTAGAAGCCATTCGCTTTAAAACGCTCACGCGCAAAAACCTCCCCGTTGACAACAGTGTCACCCCCTTCATCAAGACCTTAAAAACCCAACTTAAAGAGAGTCCCAGCGGCGTTATCGCAGCCACAATCCATATGGGAAACTGGGATCTGGCTGGTATTATAACAGATCTACATGAAATCCCTATTTTCTCAATCGCCCGCCGACAAAAAAATCCTCTCACCGATGCTTATCTCAACCGCGTCCGTAATAGCTTTAATATGGAGGTTCTCCTTAACGACAATAACGTGTTAAAAGAGATCATTCGCCGGCTTAAGCAACGTCAATTATTTGCGCTTCTCCCCGATGTGAGAAGCCCACACCCAGCACGCCAAATCCCCTTTCTCAATGGAATCGCCAACCTCGGAGCCGGTGCCGCCCTCTTTGCCCGGCAATGCGACTGCCCCATTCAGCCCGTCATAACCCATCGAATCGGATGGAGCCAACACACCTTCATCCTGCTCCACCCCATTACCCCCGATCCCAGCGTCGAAAAAGAAGTCGATCAACAACGCATGATGGAAGAACTAATGGCTCAATTCACAACCGCCATCAAAGCCAACCCCGAACAATACTTCTGGTATAACAAACGCTGGGTTCTCGACCCCCTCTAAAGCCCACCTCATTGCTCCTCATCGCGAGCGATGGTCCACGCCAGCTAAGCAAAAAGCGTGAGGAGGAGCTTCGCGCCCATCAAACCGTCTCAGCGGTCAACACGGTATTGCCCCGCATGTAAGGGGCAAGCGCATCCGGAAGTACTATCGATCCGTCTGCCTGTTGTCCATTCTCCAGAAGCGCAATCACCAAACGCGGCAAAGCTACTCCCGAACCATTTAAAGTATGCACGAACGCCACTTTACCCTCTTCGTTTCGATACCGAATATTTGCTCGGCGTGCTTGATAGTCGCCAAAGTTTGAACATGACGAAACTTCCAACCACTTCTCTTGTGCGGGTGCCCATAGTTCGATATCATAACATCTCGCTGCACTAAACCCAATATCGCCTGTGCACAACTCAATCACGCGGTAAGGCAAATATAACGCCTGTAAGACGGCTTCTGCATTCGCTGTCAATTTCTCATGCTCTGCGGCTGAATCTTCTGGTCGTGTAAACTTTACCATCTCCACTTTGTCGAACTGATGCAGTCGCTGCAGCCCCCGTGTATCTTTACCTGCCGCACCTGCTTCGCGGCGGAAACATGGCGTGTAGGCCGTGTGCAGAATCGGCAATGGTTGATCTAAAATTTCATTCGCGTACATATTCGTTACTGGCACTTCAGCGGTGGGAATGGCATAAAGTCCATCGACTGGCATCGCATACATATCCTCTGCAAACTTTGGCAACTGTCCGGTTCCCGTCATAGTTGCTTCATTGCAGAAAAACGGCGGCGCCACTTCCACATATCCATGCTGCTCCGTATGTAAGTCGAGCATAAATTGGATTAACGCCCGCTCCAACCGTGCACCCGCACCAGTAAACAGCGGAAACCCAGAACCCGACAATTTGGCTCCGCGCTCTAAATCAAACAACCCAAGCTGCTGCCCCAAATCCCAATGAGGTTTCAACTGAAAGTCAGCTGATTTAGGTTCGCCCCAACTCCGAACCACCGGATTATCTTCCTCGCTTGATCCTACCGGCGTCTGCTCCGAAGGCATATTAGGGATATATAAAAGTTTTTCACGAATCGATGTCTCCAGTGTTCGCACCTGTTCGTCAAGTGTGGCGATCAAATCGCTCATCTCCCGCACCTGCGCCTTCACCGTATCGGCATCTCCGCCAGCCTTCATCACCTCCCCAATCTCCTTAGAGCGTGCATTCTTCTCTGCTTTCAACCCCTCTACCTGCGTTACCACACTTCGCCGTTGATCATCCAAGGCCAACAAACCTGCCACGTCCACATCGGCACTCCGATTCTTCATCCCCGCTTCAACTGTCGCCTGATTTTCTCGAATAAAACGAATATCCAACATAATAACCCCCACCTTCTAATGGACCCACATCCTTCCCGATTCCCTTCGCGTTGAAAAGCCGGAAAACCATCGAAACCCATACACCCTCATCTGCTTCTTCGCTTTTCAAACTCATCCGATCTCGCTACCTTATCTTCCATGAGCAACCTTCCGACTATATCGCTTCTTGAAGATCAGGTGATAAATAAAATCGCTGCAGGGGAAGTCGTAGACCGCCCTGCTTCCGTGGTGAAGGAACTATTCGAGAACGCTATCGACGCACAAAGTGATCGGATTGACGTGTCCGTTGAAAACGGGGGTGCGCGGCGGTTGATCATCACTGATAACGGCCACGGAATGAAGCGCGATCAAGCGCTTCTCAGCCTTGAACGCCATGCAACTAGTAAGATTCAAAGCGAAGCCGACATCGAGCAGATCGCTACGCTTGGCTTTCGTGGCGAAGCCCTGGCCGCCATCGCCTCCATCTCTCGCTTCTCTCTCACAACTCGCACCGCTGATCAACTCGAAGGCACCCTTATCCGCGTTGAAGGCGGTAAAATCATAGCCTGCGAAGAAACCGGTTGCCCCGTCGGCACGCAAATCGAAATACGTGATCTCTTTTTTAACGTACCTGCGCGCCGCAAATTTCTTCGCGCCGAACAGACGGAACTCAGTCACATTCGCCAAACCATTCTAATTCATGCACTCGCACACCCCACCATCGGAATCTCCCTCATTGCCGAGGGCCGAACCCTCTATCAGCTTCACGCCGCCGGCACCCTTGCTGACCGTATCAGCGCCCTCTATAAACCGGCCTTCTTGCATCAACTACGGCCTATTGAATTTCACCAAAACAACATCCAACTAGACGGCTTTGCCGGCCTACCCCAAACGGGACGCAAGGATCGTACCGATCAATTTATCTTTGTAAACGGACGCCCCGCCTCTGCACCGATTGTTTATCATGCGGTCAATGAAGTCTATCATCCCCTTATCGGTCGCGGACGCTTTCCCGCGCTCTTCCTCTTCATCACCCTTCCGCCAGGAGCCGTTGACGTAAATGTTCATCCTACCAAAAAAGAAGTTCGTTTTCGGCACCCACAACCCCTACGCGACACCATCATCCAGAGCCTCAAAAAAGCTCTTCAACAAAGCCCCGAGTCCACCGAAATTGATGCCAAGACGCCTACTTTGCCGCCCACCGCACTTCCCCCGCAACGCGAAAAACAACAACAGTGGGATCCGCTACTCGTGTGCCCCGAAATCATCGGAACCCCGAAGCCCAAAGCCCCCCCTCACACAACGGCAGCTCCATCCAAACAACCCTCACCATCAAACGAAACCAGAGTAGTCCAAGCAACCTCACCCACCGAAGCTCCCTGGGGCTGGTGCCGTACCGTTGGCCAGCTCGGCGGACATTATATCGTTCTTGAAACCTGCGATGGATATGCCCTCATGGAACCTCGGGCCGCCCACGAACGTGTTCTTTATGAAAAATATATGACGGCCTTCGCATCTGGCTCCGTAACTCAGCAACAACTCCTTGCTCCCGAAACCATTGAGCTCAACCCTGTAGACGCCGAGCGCGTTCGCCAAGCCATCCCCCTGCTAAATGAGCTAGGATTCAGTATCAACGCGTTTGGCAGCGACGCCTTCCTTATTGACGCCCTGCCCATCTGGGTTCAACATCAGCCGCTCGCGCCCTTGCTCTACGAAACTGCCCGTGCTCTTGCTGAAGGGGGACGATCAAAAGCTGCGCGAGAAGGACTTGCAGATATCATAATGCAAACCGCCTGCGCCTGCGCCGTTCGCGCCTCTGACTCTCTAACAGATAAAGCCATCGAAAAATTAATCATCGATCTCGCCCAAACCGAAATGCCCTACACCTCGCCACGCGGACGCCCGACACTTATTTTCACGAGTTATTCCGAACTAGAGCGCTCTTTCCAGAAAACGAGCTCAATCTAGCTGGACGCGACCCAAACTTGGAGCAATCGCATATCGATGCTGCTCACGCTCTATTAGCTCGGTCACATGTGCCCGTGCTCGCTTATATCGCTCATGCCCACCTTTATCTAATGAAGCGGCATTCTTCTGCTTTAAAGATTCAAATGAATCCTCCGCTAGTGCCAATGTTGAAAGCAATGCTCGCACCAATTCAACCGCTCGCCGTTGATACTCCTCCGCCTGCAATCCAATCGTTGCCTGGTTAGAACCCAGAAAGCTAAAGGATTGGTCTTTTAGGATCAGTTTTCGCAAATCCAACATCGATAAAATCGCTTTCACGCTACCCGTGAGCAACTCCACAAAGCGCGCAAACTGTTCATCTGCCTCACTCACATCGGGACTTCGAACGCTAAACCGCGAATGCAATCGTGCCACCCGCAGCAAAAACAATGTCTCCGTGTAACACGCCTCTTCCAGTACCGTACTCGACGGATACGCCCCTTTTTTCAGCGCATCCACGGCCGCCTCAAAATAGGCATCTCGACGAGCCAAGTGTACGGGGCGGTTTTGTTTAAAATGGTTAATTGAGGACATACTAAAAACATATCGGACATGCGTCCTTCTTTGAAGTCTATTTTTTGGTTGCTGCCAATTAACGCCCATTTAGAATGGCTCAAATCTCGCTTTTCATTTAGTGGAAACACATTACACTAAGGGTATGAAACGCGATTCGTTAACGCCTGATGCCTGGCTATACACACTCCCCAACGGATTCGAAATTAAAGCGGGAAAAACCGATGCTGACAACGACCAGCTCAGCCTGAAAACCGCCCACGCCAATGACTACTGGTTTCATGTTTCCGGCATGCCCGGTAGTCATGTTATTCTCCATCATCAGGATCAATTAACACCCGATCGGGAGACTCTTCGGACGGCCGCGGCCCTTGCCGCATGGCATTCTAAATCCCGCCATGCCAGAAAAGCTACGGTGCGCTATACGCAAGCAAAATATGTTAGCAAGCCGCGGGGCGCCAAGCCCGGTTCCGTGATAATTAAACAGGCAAAAACACTAAAGGTTACGCCCGAACGACCTGCCGACTAAACTTCGATTGCCGTGAAATCATCTTTGCCAACCCCGCATTCAGGGCACTCCCAATCATCAGGAATATCTTCAAAGGCGGTGCCTGGCGGAATCCCGCCATCCGGGTCACCTACAGCTGGGTCATAAATCCAGCCGCATACATCGCATATATATTGAATTTTTTTTTCCATCTCTTATCCCTTAGTATCGAGGGCTTCTGCAATCGCGTCACATACATAATCTATATTGCCCGTAGTTAAGCCAGCCACATTAATACGCCCCCCCTTCACAATATAAATGCTTTTCTCCGCCTGCAGCCAAGCAACCGCTTCGTTGCTCAATCCACTGAAAGAGAACATCCCGCGCTGATCGACAATAAACGAAAAATCCTGCTCTACCCCGCGCTGCTTAAGCCCATCCACCAAGGCTGCCCGCATGGTCTTAATCCGATGACGCATGCCAGCGACTTCCTCGATCCATTCCCTATAAAGCATCTCATCGGTCAGCACCGTACGGGCTGCCAACCCACCGTGAGCAGGTGGATTAGAGTAGTTCACTCGAATAATTTTTTTCACATGACTCATCGCCACAACAGACTCTTGCGCACTCGGACTAACGATCGTCAACGCACCCGTCCGCTCATTATAGAGCGCAAAATTTTTCGAAAACGAACTCGCGACGAGAAAATCCACGCCGACCGCCGCAAATTTTTCTACCGCTGCGCGATCTGCTTCCATGCTGTCACCAAACCCCTGATAGGCAAAATCCAAGAAAGGTAGCCATCCTTGAGCGACCGCGATCTCCACTACTTGATCCCACTGCTCCGCACAGAGATCAACGCCCGTTGGGTTGTGGCAGCAGACATGCAACAAGACTACATCCCCCGCAGGCACCTGCCTCAATGTCTCCAGCATGGCATTAAAATCAACGCCTTGCGTCGCCTTTTCATAATAGGGATACTCTTCAATCTCAAACCCTGCAGCCGTGAAGATCCCTTTATGGTTTGCCCAAGTTGGCGTGCTTACCCAGATCTTCGATTCCGGTTTAAATTGCTTAATCAAGTCTGCTCCAACTCGCAAGCCCCCCGTGCCGCCCGGTGAATGGATTGTCGCCGCACGCTTCGACAGCATAACCTCACTCTGCTCCCCAAACAAAAGCGTCTGAACGCTCGTACCATATGCCGCATCACCCGGTATTGGCAAATACCCTTTAGTCGACTGCTTCTCAACTAACCGATGCTCTGCCTTTTTTATACAATTCAAAATAGGCGTTGCACCCTGATCATCCTTATAGACCCCAACTCCTAAATTCACCTTTTGGGGGTTGGCATCTTTTTTAAATGCTTCGGTTAGTCCTAAAATCGCATCGGCCGGCGCCGCCTCTATCTCTTTCCACATATTCTTACTTCCTCTCTACTCGTCTCGCCGATAAACAAAGCGAAACATCTTTGACAATCGCAAACAACTCACGTAAGCAACACAGATACCTCGCCACAACGTGTGGCACAACCCCGAAGTATCATTTTATGAAGAGTCCTTATACCGAAAAAGTACTTCCCGAAAAAGTAATCTATCGTCTGGAGCAAATTCTCTTTGAAATTCTGCCTCCATTGGAAGAGACCGTTCATAATGGTCGCCCCGCAGATCTGGAGCTCTTGCAATGGATGCGCTCGCGCCGTGAACTTGGTTCGCGCGACCGCCGCTTTCTCTCGCAAGCCGTGTTTCGCCATTTTCGCTGGATGGGGTGGACACGCATTGCTCTGCAACTGGAGCTGCCCGAAGCAGCTCTGCTGAGCGCATTGCTCGAAGAGCCCGCCGAAAGCCAATGGATACAACATCTTGCCCAACGTATTACCTTTCCTGCCCCGCTGGCACCTTTAGGCAGCCAGCCACTCGATGAAAAGATCGATCAAATAAATCAAACCTTTCAATCCAGTCTCAGCAAGACGCATCTTATCACCCCAAATGCCGCTTCGGTTATTCACCCCAACGTGCTTGCCCAATCTCTCAACGCCTTCCAGCATCGACCTCCCACATGGATTCGTTCACGTATTGAATCAAACGAGCTTTTGGACGAGCTAGCCAATGAAAATATCCCCGCTGAATCCGCTTCCCAGCACCCTCAAGCGATCGCGATTCCCAGCGGCATCAATCTCCAACAAAGAATTAACAAAGGCCCCGGTCAGTTTGTTGTTCAAGACCTCGCCTCTCAATGTGTAGGCCATGTCTGCGCCCCACTAGCAGGACAACTTTGGTGGGATTGTTGTGCAGGCTCAGGAGGAAAATCATTACATTTAGCCGACCTGATGAAACAACAAGGCGGTGTCTTAGCCAGCGATTCGCGCAAAAGCGCCTTAGGCGAACTAAAAAAACGCTCCCGCATTTGCGGCATTCGCATGATTCAATCTCAAATACTCGACGCCACCAAAGAAAGACCCGGACAGCACTTATACGATGGCGTCCTCGTGGATGCACCCTGCTCCGGCTGGGGAACATGGGCTCGCAACCCCGATGCCCGCTGGCGCACCTCGACCAAAGAAGTTCGTCAGTCCGCTCGACGCCAACAAGCCATATTAAAAAATGTAGCCCAAGCCGTAAAACCCGGCGGAACCTTAGTCTACGCCGTCTGCACTATCACACAACCGGAAACCGACGAGCAAGTATCCGCCTTTCTCGAAACTCACCCTGCATTTGAATTAGACCCCTTTCGACACCCCATAACCGGAGAGCTCACCACGGGCCTGACTCAACTTTTACCATCCAAGTATGACGGCATGTTCATCGCGCGCTTTCGAAAGAAAAACGAGACCGCCGCCTAATCTTTCAGCCGCTCGACTCGCTCAATGGCAGAACTCAAGAAGATGCGTCCGCCCAAGCGCAACTGAATTTCATCCGCATCTGCAGGCGGCAAGGCCAATCGGTTTAATGTAAGCAACCCCTGCAATACTGTATGCTCTCCGTACAACGTAATCCGAACCTGCTGATTCAATGGCGTTCCAAACTTTTCTTCCAAACGAGCAAATGCATCCCGACGATTCGCATAAAACTGAAACCAGCCCTCCTCGCCTAAATCCCGAGGGAACTCCAGCAAATCATTCGCCGGAAAATTAAAGTCAAGTTGGCTCCCCTTTTTCATAACCCATCGCGCCCATCGAAGCGTCGCGTTTCCTCTCTAGATTAACTATTTCTTTATCCCGCATCATATCCTATATTCCCCCTATGAAAACAATTCATATTTGCCTTACACTAGCGACGTTTTTACTCACCAGCTGCGTATCCAGAACCGTAACGGAAAAGCCCTTAGGTGGAGATAACCCCTCTTCGATGGGTCTCATGTCGAAAGAACGCGTCATCGAGAAAAAATGGATTTGGATTTGGGAAGATGAATATCAAATCAAAAAATAATTGGGGTGAAAGACGGGATTTGAACCCGCGGCCTCCTGGGCCACAACCAGGCGCTCTAACCAACTGAGCTACAATCACCACTCTAAAGGCTGTAAAAAATACCCAGCCGACCTTAAAAATCAACCGTTTTCTTGCCGGAAGTTACTTCTATGTGCGCCGCCGCCTTAAAGAATCGCTTTGTACGGGCTCGTTACTAAACACCATTTTATTCAAAATTGAAATAAATCGCTCCAATATAATTCAAATTTGTCATTAATTACGCTGATTTCTACTGAAAATAGCTATAAAAAAAATGGAAGCCACAAATCACCTTCAAATAGTACGGCACAATTACTGCATAATTATTCGCGAGAGAAATTAAACTGAGGAGAGAAAATGAAAGACCTGATACAGGGCGCCTTCAAGGCGTCACTGCTCGTGCTATTATGCACAGCCGGCAACGCTCTCGCGGGCGATGGAGCCGAAACCATAGACACAGGAACCACTGCTTGGATGCTCACATCCACCGCATTAGTTCTATTAATGATTCCTGGACTCGCCATGTTTTATGGCGGTCTAGTGCGTACTAAGAATGTACTCGGAACCATGATGCACAGCTTCGCTTCTATGGCGATCATAGGCGTTATCTGGATGGTTTGCGGATACTCTATGTGCTTTGGTGAAAATGTTTTAGGAGGATGGTTCGGATGGAATCCTGACTATTTCCTACTTGGCGGCATCGATGAATCCATTACGGGGGGTATTCCTGAATATGTATTTGCTATGTTCCAATGTATGTTTGCCATGATTACTCCGGCATTAATCGCAGGCGCTTTTGCCGAACGGGTTAAATTCCGGGGCTACTGCATCTTTATCGCACTCTGGAGCATCTTGGTTTACAATCCACTCTGCCATTGGGTTTGGGCTGGAGACGGCTTCCTATACCAAAAGGGCGCTATCGACTTTGCCGGCGGAACCGTTATCCATATTTCAGCCGGAGCAGCAGCGCTCGTAGCTGCGCTCTATCTTGGCGCTCGACGCGGATATCCAAAAACAGCAATGCGTCCTAATAACCTTGTAATGACCCTAATTGGTGCTGGATTACTATGGTTCGGATGGTTTGGATTTAACGCGGGCTCATCAGCTGCGAGTGACCTAAGCACAGGCCAAGCATTTGCTGTTACGCAAATTGCCGCTGCCGCAGGTGCTCTTTCATGGATGATCCTCGAAGGTCTACTACACAAGAAAGTGACTGCACTTGGATTTGTTTCTGGGGTTCTTGCTGGGCTAGTTGCTATTACACCTGCCGCCGGAGCTGTTCAGCCACTTGGGGCGCTCATGCTTGGTCTGATTTCATCCATCCTGTGCTATCTAGCTATCGAGATGAAAAATAAGCTTGGGTACGACGACTCCCTTGATGTGTTTGGCATTCACGGTATGGCAGGCATCTGGGGAGCTATTGGCCTCGTCTTTTTCCTTCGTCCGGGAACTACAGATAACACTGTTCTTGGCCAGCTCTGGGTTCAAGTCGAAGGCTGTCTAGTTAGCCTGATTTATTCAGGCATCGTTACCTTTGTCCTGCTTATAATCGTTGAGAAATTATTCGGATTCCGCATGCAGCCTGAAGAAGAAATGGCGGGTATTGATCATAGCGAACATTCCGAACGCGGTTACGGAATGCTTAACCTTAATTCGTAAAGGAGTGTACCATGAAATTAATTACAGCCATAATTCAAGAGGACAAACTCGATAGCGTGCGTGAAGCATTAATTTCTGCCGAAATTGGCCGCATTACTGTAACACGGGTCGATGGCCATGGACGTCAAGAAAAGACCGAGATCTATCGAGGTCAAACCGTGGCGCCAAACTTGATCGCTAAAGTAGAAATTAAAATCGCC
>JBJLEJ010000013.1:0-30653 GCA_045565965.1 Pontiellaceae bacterium
TCTGACCCAAGACCTGCTCGGTTAACGCTGGCATTCGTTCGATCCATCGCGCCAACTCTTCACCATCATATATAGGTAGCCTCCGCGTACGCGCCAACTTTAGCGCCATCATCAATAAAACCACCACCTGACAAGTAAACGCTTTTGTGGAAGCCACGCCAATCTCGGGACCCGCATGCAAATAAACCCCACGACCTGTCTCACGTGCAATCGTAGATCCTACAACATTACAAATACCGGCCACCATCGCGCCTTTATTATTGGCTTCTCGAACTGCCGCCAAGGTATCAGCAGTCTCACCAGATTGACTAATCGCTAAAACAAGATCCGATGGGCTAATAATTGGGTTCCGATATCGAAATTCTGCGGCCTGTTCCACTTCTGCTGGCATCACCGCTAATTCCTCAAAAGCATATTCTCCCACCATGCCCGCATGCAGAGACGTACCACATCCCACCACCAACACACGGTTGATTAACGCCGCATCCCGTTGCGAAAGATCAAGCCCAGAAAGAATAGCTGTACCCATTCCAAAATCAAGCCGACCCCGAATCGCATTCTTGATAGCCGTCGGCTGTTCAAATATCTCTTTGACCATAAAATGATCAAAATCACCCTTTTCCGCCTCTTCTGCTTCCCAATCCATTAGCGTTATTTCTCGGTTAACCGGCGTATGCTGAATATCCAACATATTCACCCCAGATTTATCGATCACCGCTAAATCAAAATCCTCTAAATACATCACATCACGCGTATGTGGCATAATCGCAGCTGCATCACTCGCCACCACCGTTTCATCCA
This sequence comes from Pontiellaceae bacterium, assembly GCA_045565965.1. GTDB lineage: Bacteria > Verrucomicrobiota > Kiritimatiellia > Kiritimatiellales > Pontiellaceae > Pontiella. The sequence continues at coordinate 802 of JBJLEJ010000013.1, forward strand.
CACCCAAACCAATCACAATCGGGCTTCCACACCGCGCTGCAACCATTTTTCCAGGATCTTTTGAGCTCATTACCAAAATACCATATGTACCTTTAACCTTGCCCAACGCCTCTGAGACCGCCTCTTCCAAATTACCTTTAAAACAATATGCAATCAGCTGCACCAAAACCTCTGAGTCAGTTTCAGAAACAAACTCAATACCAGCATGCTTCAATCCATCGCGGATTTCCCGATAATTTTCAATAATGCCGTTATGTACCATCACCATATGACCCGCAGCATCTAGATGGGGATGCGCATTCAATTCCGTCGGTGCTCCATGTGTTGCCCACCGCGTGTGCCCAATCCCCTGGTTTGCCGATCGTAAAATCGATGAATCCGTTTGATCCACCTGCCTTCGCAAAGCCTTAATTTTCCCCGGTTGCTTCACCACAACGATCTGCTCATCATGCAAACACGCCACACCCGCCGAGTCATACCCTCGATACTCCATCCGACGCAGCCCATCCACGAGGATGTCTGATGCTTTTCTTTCTCCAAAATAGCCAATAATTCCACACATGAGACTTCTCCTATACCTACGCTGCCGCCCTCGGTCGATCGAATAAACTTCGAAACCTTCCATTATATTTATCGTTATCTTTATCCCTCATAGGAATTGGCAGGGATCCTTATCCCTCCGTGTAGACTCCCTTCCGCCTTTGTTCCAGCTCTGACAAAGAAAAAATCGTTTCCACTTCTTGCCCTAAAAATTCCATTAATACGGCCACTCGCTGCTCCGCCGTCATCACTTTCACGACCCACACCTGCAACCCCTGCATCGACCCTGTCAGAATCAGAGTTTCATCACCCACTGCTAATGGCTCCATCACATCCACACTACCGGAGTCATCCAACTCGGATCTCAGTTCATGCACCGCGATCGAGTCTAACTCGGCAAATCGACCCCCAAAAACAGGAATATGCAACACCCCTGGAGCAAACGAAACCGCCCGTTTATGGGTTGACATGTCAAATCGTGCAAAGAAATAGCCCGGGAACATCGCCTCTTCAAACCAAACCACTCCCCGCACCGTCCTTTTCTTAAAACGAATTCGAGGCGAAAACGTCTCCAAATCAAATAATGAAGACAACTGAGTCGCCGCCAAACGCTCTTTCTTTGGATGCGTCCGAATACAATACCAACGAATCCCAGATTCAAAGACAACCGGATCCTCGATCACCCCTTGCCCCCAATCAACTTCAGCACCAGTGGCAATACTTGATTGGCACGCTTTTGCCAATTTTCTAATCTCTCTACCCGCTCGTGCAACGTACCAGAAACATCTACTTCCTCTTTTAACAAATCCTGAATGCGCTCCAACCGATCTAAACCACTCTCCAAATGCGGTTGAATCTGCTCATGTGCAAACCCACTCGCGATTTTACGCAACGAACTCTCCGCTTCATAAAAGTCTTTTCGATCCCCCGGAACATACACCACCCGAATCGCTCCAAAAGAACGTAGAATCTTTAACCCCTGACTCGTCGAACCCTTGCTAATATTTAGCTTAATCCGCAAATCATCCAAACACATGGATTTCTCGGCAATAAAGAGAACCCCATACAGCTCTCCTACCGATCGAGGCAAATTCAGTAGATCCGCTACCCGCACAAACAAGGCAACCACTTCTGACTCTAACGCAGATAATCCGCTTAATGAATCTTTAATCTTCATTTAGTTCAATTAAAAATGAACATATTAAACAAAGCAAACCTAAATATCTAAAAAAAACGGCCCCTCACGCGAACCCAATCACGCAACTATCCAGTATATTATTAACATATTGGCTTGCCATCGGTCAGCTCAAATCTATACCTTCCCAAATTCTAGCGGAGAGATGGCAGAGTGGTCGAATGCGGTGGTCTTGAAAACCATTGAGCCGAAAGGTTCCGGGGGTTCGAATCCCTCTCTCTCCGCCACTATTATTCCCCAACTCCATCAATGAATCTCTATGTCTCTTTCTTGCACTTGGATGATTCGGGCTTCTAATATCTCCCGAATTTTTCTGAGGTAAAGTAATAACCAAATCATCAATGATTAACTGGTTATATCCACCCAAAGAAAATCCACCGAAGCGTCTTTTTTCAATTCTAAGCGACCCCACCCGAATTAATTCAATTTCATGAAGGAATCCCATCTGCCAATTTAAATTACTGATTATTTGATGCGTATATTTCTTTCTCAAAGGCACAGAATCTCTATCATTAATCGTAGATTTTTTATCCAAGCACAACCACATGAAAGCGAGACCCAGCACAGAGCCCACAACTAAACAAACAAATCCAAATTTAATCTTTTGATTCATAACCCGAAAAAACTTAACTATTAACCATGAAACCAACACTCATACTAAGCGCCATACCCGAAGAAATCCAAGACTTCCTGACCCATTTTACCAATATTCAAAGCCAAACCAACGGCCCCTTCACCACACACCACACCCAATTCGGCTCCATTCCCCTCATTCTCAGCACCACCGGCGTCGGGAAAGTCTCCGCCGCCATGACCACCCAATATCTGATCGACCGATTTCAACCCAGTACCATCCTCTTCACCGGCCTTGCCGGCGCCCTCAACCCCACCTACGAAATTGGTGATATCATTTTAGCAGACCGATGCATTCAATATGATATCGACGCATCTGAGTTGGGCTTCCCGGCGGGCACCATACCCTACACAGAATATCACACCTTTACCCCTGACGCTGCCCTGCTGAAGCTGGCACAGCAGATTAAAACCGATCAAACCTTAAATACCGGCACGATTTTAACCGGCGACCAATTTATGACACACGACAAACGTGCTCACTTTCAAAATCTATTCGATCACTTCCAAGGCGACGCGATCGAAATGGAAGGTGCTGCACTCGCCCACGTCTGCACTCACAACCAAACCCCCTTTCTCCTCATCCGCACCATCTCCGACAAAGCCAACGCCGACGCCCCTACCGACTTTACCGCCTTCCTTCAAACCGCCTCCCAAACCAGCTTCCAGCTCATCCAAAACCTCCTAAATATGATCTATGCTGAGGTGTAAGTTCTTCTCGTGCGGGGCGATTCGTAATTAAACATTGGAGAGAATTTTCATGTATGAGTTATATCGTGAGTTAGAAGTGAAAGCCACGCGGGAGCAGGCTTGGGATTTTATTCGGTCACCGAGTAATCTAAATAAAATCACGCCAGATGATCTTTCATTTGAAATCGTTTCGGATCTACCGGATGAGATGTTTGAGGGGATGTTGGTGGAGTATCGTGTTAATATTCCGGTCATCGGAAAACAGGAGTGGGTGAGCGAGCTGCAGCATATTGTACCGGGCTATTCATTTGTGGATGAGCAGAAGATTGGTCCCTACAAACTTTGGTATCATTATCATGGTATCGAGGAGATTGAGGGGGGTGTGAAGCTGATCGATCGGGTGAGCTACAAACCGCCGTTTGGTTTTTTGGGCACGATTGCGAATGCGCTCTTTATCCGAAAAATGCTGGAGAAGATTTTTAATTATCGAACCGTGGCGTTCAGAGAGCTTTTAGAGTCATAATAGAACACTGAGCAAGATATAAGAGTTTGAACGCAGATCGGGTTTCCGGTCTGCGTTTTTTATCTACGGAGGGAGCCGTCTTCGCCTCGTCTAGATCCGCGCAAGGATTGAGGATCGGCACGGAAGGCGCGGGGAATCACAGGCCAGTCTTCGGTGAGGAAGTAAGCATAGGTACCTTCTGGGAATTCGGGTGTGTGAACAAAGCAACCGTTGCATTCGTCGAGCGTGCCGAGACCTTTTTGGTAGACATAGTCTTGGACAAAGGCGCCATCATATTTCCCGCCGGGGCCGTTGGATGATGTGGGCCGATTCCCTTTTTTTAGGCGATAACTGGAGATGTGTTCGATCAATCTCTTCGATCCTTTTTTGGCATAGCCATAAAGCGCATAGACGGGATAGCCGTCGGCCGCCCAGCCGATGAGAGGCGAATGCTCACTTTGCGTAAGGTTTAGATGGTCGAGGAGTCCTGTTGGTAGCCCGTGGTAGTGATAGGCTCCGGTGGGCTGAACATGGGCATGGTTTTCGTCGAGCCCGAGTCCAATAGCGCCGCCGAGGGCACAATAGTTCCAACCACTGGTTCGATCGCCTTGCCAAAACTCAGCGGTGCCGGGATCAAAGAGAACGCCATTAATGGCGATGCCGAACGGCATATTCGGGGCTCCGCGCGCACCACGTTCTTTTTCTTTATGCAACGGTTCGGAGGTGCGGTTGGGTTTTGGATTGGCTTCAAGTTCAAATCGATAACGCTGCTCTTTTATTTCGTGTGGATTCCCGCGATTCGGAAATAAGCCTACTTCATGATTGGGAATTCCGTTTGCTTCGATTCTTCGATCGCTGCTCTTCTGGTGAATGGTGATGTCTGATGCGACTGTAAGGCTCTGGTCAGCTGGTATCATACGAAGGGTTCTGGCTTCGGTGGCGTTATGAATGCGGTTCACTCGCTGTTGCCCATAAGCCAGCAGTACCGAACCGATGAGTAATCCAATGAGGCTTTTCATGTTGTCCTTTTTTCTAATCATTCAGTTAAGAGGAGTTTTTAGAGAAGATCAAGTTGATCTAGCTCGGCAACCGGACGGAAACTACGACGATGAATCGGCGAAGGTCCATGCTCTTTAAGCGCGGCGAGATGCGCGGGGGTACCATAGCCTTTGTGGTCGGCAAATCCATAGCCCGGGTATAGAGCATCATATTCGCCCATGAGGCGGTCGCGGGTCACTTTAGCGATGACGCTGGCGGCTGCGATCGACAGGCTCTTAGAATCGCCTTTAACGATACTTTGCGAGGGACAAGGAAGCGCATCAACTGGCAACCCATCGATGAGGGCATATTGGGGCTGGATGACCTCGAGTGCTTCTGCCATGGCGCGATGGGTGGCACGGAGAATATTGATGTGGTCTATCTCTTCAGCCTCTACGATCCCCACGCCGATTTCAATGGCTGCATCTGCTTGAAGAATTGCTGCATAGTGCTCTCGGCGAATAACACTCAGTTTTTTGGAGTCGTTTAGGGCGTCATAGGTTGTTCCCGCACTGGTGCGAAAATAATCGGCTGGGAAGGAAACGGCGGCCGCGACAACAGGTCCGGCAAGGGGTCCGCGTCCGGCTTCATCCACGCCGGCTAGATGCAAAAAACCCGATCCCCACGCTTCTTCTTCAAAACGCAGTAGATCAGGCTGACTCATTGCAACACTCGTGTTACGTTTCGCGACGCTCTTGAATACGCGCTTTCTTTCCTGCGAGTCCACGCAGATAATAAAGCTTGGCTCGACGCACTTTACCGCGACGATCAATTTCGATCTTATCGAGGTTGGGGCTGTTCAGCGGGAATATACGTTCTACCCCTTCGCCGTAGGATATACGACGTACGGTGATAGACTCCATCAAGCCCTTCCCTTTGCGTGCAATAACGGTACCTGTGTAGAGCTGAACACGCTCTTTACCGCCCTCTTTAATTTTGTAGTGTACCTTGATGGTATCACCTACGCTAAATTCGGGATGCCGGCTCTGATTTGCCGCTTCCATTGTAATCTTTTCTACCGTGTTCATAAGTCAGATCTCCCTGCGGGGGTTTATTTCGAATAGGCGGGAGATAATAGACCACCAGTCTCAACGGTCAAGTGTTGTTTTCGCCCTTTTGTGGATTCGATCTCAACAGATCAGGTCGTCGCTGTTGCGTGCGCGCTAATGCGTGCTTATATCGCCATTTCTCAATCGCCCCATGATCTCCGCTCAAAAGCACCTCCGGCACCTCCCTATCACGAAATTCCGATGGGCGCGTATATTGGGGATAGTCGAGCAGTCCGGTGGTATAGGACTCATTCAAAGTCGCTTCTTCACCGCCGCCGAGAACTCCTGGTAAAAGGCGAACGAGTGCATCGCTCACAACCGCTGCCGCTAATGCACCATTGGTAAGCACATAATCTCCAATCGAAATCTCTTCATCAACCAGTAACTCAATCACCCGCTCATCCACGCCCTCATAATGGCCACAGATAAAAATAAGATGGGCTGCTGGATTCGCTAGCCGTTGCGCTATAGGTTGATTAAAAGGGACGCCCGAGGGACTTAGAAGAATAACCCGACTGGATTCAGTTTGCACCGATTCGACGGCGGCGGTTAACGGTTCTGGTTTCATGATCATGCCCGGTCCACCGCCAAAAGGACGATCATCCGTCAACCGATGTTTATCATGAGCAAAATCACGCGGATTAATCAGTCGGAAGGCAACGTGTTCGCCTGCGACCGCTCGCTTGAGTATGGACGTTCCAAAGAAGCCTTCTAGCATTTCTGGAAAGAGTGTTATGATGTCGATTTTCATGGGGTCTAGCGTACTCCATTCTCCTCCACACAAAACAAAAAAAGAGCGCTCTGTGGAAGCGCTCTATTGAATCGATCGGATGCGAGATGATTAATCAACCACTTCCACAACGGCTTTGCGCCCCTCTTTAGAGGCAAGTGAATTAAATAGTGTACGTAACGCACCCACTGTTTTGCCGCTCTTTCCAATGACTTTACCCACATCACGATCATGACAACGAATTTCGAAGATCGTACTCTTAGCCCCTTGAATCTGGCTAATCTTCACGGCAGATGGAGTATCGACCAACGCCTTGATAATCGACGTTAAGAGCATTTTCATGCTTCTTTCGACTCCTCACCCGCTTCTTCCGCAGGCGCTTCTTCAACTGCCTCAACTGGCACCTCTTCTGTAGCCGCTTCTTCAGCTGCATCTGCCGCTGTTTCTGCTTCTACAGCTTCTTGTGACACTTCGTCTGCGCTCACTGCACCCGTAACCGGAAGAGAACGTGCTTTTTTGATTAGACTTGCCACTGTATCTGAAGGTTGTGCACCACTAGAGGTCCAATATTCGACTCGATCCAGATTAATCGAAAAATTAGTGCCCTCTTGTTTCGGATCATACCAACCAATCGTTTCAATAAAACGACCTGTAGGTGCCCGACGACCATCTTGTATTACCACGCGATAAAATGGAGCGTTACGACTGCCCATTCTGCGAAGTCTCATTTTTACTGCCATGTTGTTTTTCTCCGTAGCGAAAGCCGATTTCGGCTAAAGGGGGTACTTTGTAATGACTTTACCGCCATGCCGCAACCATAAACTCGCTCTTTTCGGTCGCGCATGAGGCATAAAAAAGTGGCAATTCAATGCGAGTTCAAGCAGTCTAGCCCTTAGCCAAGGAGTTGCTATGAGCAAAATTTATACCCGCCGAGGAGATCACGGAGAAACGAGCTGTGCCGATGGATCTTCCGTTTCTAAAAAAAATCCAATTATTGAATGCAATGGAGCCATCGATGAATGCAATTGTGCGCTCGGGGTAGCCCGATCTCATGCGATTGATTCCGAACTCGATGCGGTGCTCAAGCAGATCCAAAACGAACTCTTCATCGCTGGTGCCGAAATCTCTTCCAACGGGGATGCAACCGCTTCTCTCTGCATTACTCAAGCACATATCGCAGCCCTTGAAACAATGATTGACGAAATGGAAGAACAACTCGAGCCACTTACCCAATTCATTCTTCCTGCTGGAAGCCCACTCTCTGCTCAACTGCACGTCTGTCGCTCTTTAGCTCGCCGCGCCGAAAGACGATGTGCCGACATTAAAGCCAGCTGGATTGATAGCAGTGCCCTACCTGCCTATCTAAATCGACTCTCGGATACCCTCTTTGTGCTTGCACGTATAGCTTGCAAAAGGGCAGGGCAATCTGATGATCCTTGGATACCGCCCTGCTCATAGATCTCGATTTATTCAACTTTATTCAGCAGTCGCTTTGAAGAATCCTGATGTATTAATTGATCTAATAATTGCATCGCCACTATTTAAAATATTGGTACTTGATGATGTATCACCAACTAATGAAGTCATTTCAATGAGTGAAAGAGTAGATCCCTCATCACCGATAATCGTTACTTCCATTTGATCTGAAACTTTTTCAAGAGATAAATCTACTAGCGGAACAATCTTATAGATAAAATGATTTGTTCCTCCGTTACCTGAAAGATACAACTCCCCACTTGCATCTTTACTGATTGCTCTAACATCACAGTTTAAATCTCTATTCGAAGCACCAATGTACAATTCCTTTATCGTACCATCTAACTGATAATAAAGAAGAGTTCCCGACCAGCCAAAAAAAGCACCGTAATCACCACAAATATAAGCGCCTTGAAGCTCTGGTATTGCAGTACCGCGATATACATGCCCTCCAATTATATTGGCATATCCTTGATCATGATCATACTCAGCAATTGGAAGAACTTCATTCTCTAAGTTTATTGGATTATTAATGGTTCCATTGTTTCCGCTGAGAGTATCAAAAAGGTAGCTACCCTCTTTTGCTCTCCATCCATGAAATTTTCCCCATTCAACTCTATTAATTTCTTGCACGTTATTTTGGCCCGAATCCGTACTATATATTATTCCGCTGACCGGATCTGCGGAGGGATTCCAGGGGTTTCTAAACCCATAGGCGTAAATCTCGTCTAACTTATCAATTTCATTAATAAAAGGATTATCAGCGGGTATCCCATATGCACCATTTATACTGTTCGTACCATCAGGATCTATTCGAAGAATGGATCCCCATATATTTGAAGGGTCAGCACCAGTACCAATAACACCATGACCATTTCCCGTATCATTCGCATCACCACCATCACCAACTGCAATTAAGAGATAACCATTACTATCAAAAGAAAGATTCCCACCATTATGATTTGAACCTATTACTGGAAAATTCTCACTAAGTGGTTGTTCAAAGCGTATTAACTCTCTTCTATTTGTGACGGAATCACCTTGGTCGAAAACTCCATTTAAATTTTTATCAACATATGTTTCTTCGATCACAACACTGTGATGATCAATCACCACATTTTCACCACCATCATACCCAACCGGGAAACTGTAATCTGGAGATCCACCTACTGGATAACTTGCATAATAATAAAACTTATTATTATCTAAATAGTTTGGATGAAAAGCAAAACCCAATAAACCGCGCTCATCGTAACCTGGGAAACTGAATAGACTGACTAATTCATCAGAAATGTCTAATATAGGATTAGTATTCAAATTATAATCGGAATCAACTGATAATATCTCACCTGTCTGCTGTAATACAAATAATCTTCCAGAGTCGTCGTTTGGATCAACTATTCCGATCGGGTGATTTACACCATCTGTTACAAGATTTAAACCGATTTTAACATCCCCGATAAGAATATCCGGATGCAAATCTGAAACGACCTGCTCATCATAAAAAGAATTTAGGTCAGATGAAGACTCCAACCAAAAATCTGGATTCGTTGCATCGAAAGCAACAAGTCTTAAACTATTAGATGCACCTGAAAAGTATGCGAACGCTTCCGGATCTTTCCATAAAAGTTTCTCGTATGCATTTGTGGAATGAATGTCACCAGTAGGTTGGGTTGTTCCATAAGCCAAACCACACATCATAGGCTCATATGTTGCATTATTCGCTCCATTTTGAGTGCTATACAGCCAAATTGAACCAGAATTACTTAAGTTGACTGAAAATGTTTTACTTTCTCCTGCTGTAAATATGGTTCCTTCCGGAATAAATGATGACGAAAGACCATCAACTACGAAATAAAAATCTCGGGGAAGTATAGCTGATTTATTGTCAAAATATGTTACTTCAACCAAATCATCAGCGGGAGATATTTCAGTAATAATTAATTGATTTTGTGAAACATGTGGTGGTGAAGTATTAAAGACTTTGACCATGCTTGCATGACCGGAACGTGTGCAGTAATAGTATAAATTATTCGTATATCCAGCATTCATATTAAACGTTAAGCTACCTGTATTTGATGTAATACCAGAAATTCTGCTAACGTTACCGGGATGTGTTACTACTATATTTGTACTCAAATAACCCATATGGTAAGATCCATCAAAGTCCGGAATATCACTAATAAAAAAGGGATGCTGCGTCCCCAAGATCTTCGTAAAAGTATATTGCGTTCCATGATAAAATTCATATTCAGCGAGATTGATTGGAGTATTTCCATTACTGTCAGAATAGAAGGAATAATAAGGTGACCCCCAAGTACCGTAACCTACATAAACCGTTTGAGGCGCTGGCGATAATCCGTATGAACCCAAAGTAAACGCTGAAATTATAATAGATGAAATTATTTTTCTCACTACTCTCTCCTTTAGTGACTTGTTATGGAATATGGTCGTGATTCATAAGTTTATATTACAAAATATATAATGTTGGTACAATTTTTAAAATTATGATCAGTCCTTTTAAAATTAACGCAGAATTTGATCCTACCGGTGATCAACCTAATGCAATTGAGGCACTTCTTAAGGGACTCAAGAAAAAACGAAAATTTCAAACTCTTGAAGGCGTTACCGGATCAGGAAAAACATTTACTATGGCAAATACTATCGCTCGCCATGGTCGTCCAGCCCTCGTTCTTTGCCACAATAAAACCCTTGCTGCACAGCTCTATGCCGAGCTTAAAGCTTTTTTTCCCAACAATGCCGTCGAATACTTTATTTCTTACTACGACTACTATCAACCCGAAGCCTACATACCCCAAACAGATACCTTTATTGAAAAAGATGCCTCTATTAATACCGAAATTGAGCGCCTTCGCCTCGCTGCCACCGATGCCCTTCTCAACCGTGATGATGTCATAATCGTGGCCTCCGTCTCTTGCATCTATGGACTTGGCTCGCCCGAAGACTATAAAAAAATGGTTCTGCTCGTAAAACAAGGCGAAGCTATCGACCGCGAGCAAATTCTCGAAAAACTGATTGAAATACAGTACGAACGCAATGACTACGAACCCGCACCCGGTCGATTTCGTGTTCGGGGAGACACCCTTGACATCTTTCCCTCGTATGCCAAAGAATACGCCATCCGCATCGAATTCTTTGGTCCAGAAATAGATGCCATTAAACGTATAGACCCCCTAACCGGAAAAACTTTTGAAATTCTACCTCATATCATGGTCTCTCCGGCTCGACACTTTGTCATGCCTCAATACAAAATTGATGCAGCCCTTGAAGCTATCAACCAAGAAAAAATCGAGCAGATCGCCCACTTCGAAAAAGAGAACCGCCTTATCGAAGCCCAACGCATCAAAATGCGAACTGAATATGACCTCGAAATGCTCCGCGAAATTGGCTTTTGTGGTGGGATTGAAAATTACTCTCGTCAACTGTCGGGACGAAATGCCGGCGATCGACCCGAATGTCTAATCGACTACTTTCCTTCCAAATTCATCACCATCATCGATGAATCCCATGTAACTCTTCCACAAGTTCGCGGCATGTACAACGGCGACCGCGCCCGAAAACTCACCCTCGTCGACCACGGCTTCCGACTCCCCTCCGCACTCGATAACCGCCCCATGAATTTCGATGAATTTATCGACATCACCAATCAAATCATCTTCCTATCCGCCACCCCCGGCAACTATGAACTCGAACACGGAGGAACACCCATCCAACAAATCATTCGCCCCACTGGAATCATTGATCCACCCGTAGAAATTCGACCTTTGAAAAACCAGATCGACGATTTGATTGAAGAAATTCGCCAACGAGCCGAAAGGAATGAAAGGGCGCTCGTTACAACCCTCACCAAAAAAATTTCCGAAGACCTCACAACCTATTTGATCAACATCGGGCTCAAGGTTCAATATATCCATTCCGATATCGATGCGATTGAAAGAGTTGATATTCTCCGGGCGCTCCGCAACGGCGAATTCGACTGCATTATCGGCATTAACCTCCTCCGCGAAGGACTCGATCTTCCCGAAGTCACACTCGTAGCTATATTAGATGCTGATAAAGAAGGATTTCTACGCTCTGAAAGTGCCCTCATCCAGACAGCCGGACGCGCGGCCCGTCACATTGAAGGTCGCGTTATTCTCTATGCCGACAAAATCACAGATTCCATGCAACGCATGCTTACCAAATGCGATGATCGACGAACGAAGCAAAAGATCTACAACCTTGAAAACAACATTATTCCCAAAGCCATCCAAAGAGAGGTTCAAGAAAGCCTTAAAACGATCTATGCTACCGCCGATGAAACCGTTGAAAAAGTAGTTGCTGAAGAAGGGGTAGATTATAGTATCAATGAAACCATTCTCCACCTCGAAAAAGAAATGCTCGAAGCCGCCGAAAAACTCGAATTTGAGCGGGCTGCCGCACTCCGCGACAAGCTCAAAAAACTCAAAGACACCTACGACTAGATCAAGAGAAGCTACCGTCGCGTGGCGCGTTGCAAGGAAGCCCGTTCTGCAGGAGTCAATGAACCCATTCCCTCACGCCCTATCTTCTCGAGAATGCGATTAATCTCTTCGCTCGAAACGGGATCTCTTTCCGAAAAACTTTTCTGACTTGATTGACCTCCAAATGGAGAAAACCTCGCCCACCAATGCTGAAGGCGTTCACCATCCTTCCAAGCAAAGGCATAAGAAAACCCTGCAATTCCACCCATCAAATGCGCCGCATTAGCGATACCACCAATGCGGGGTGCACGAATCGTTTCACTCAACTCCCACAGTGCCAATCCAAGGACCAGTACCCAAGCACGTACCGGGAAGATGAACCACAACAATAAACGTGCATTCGGATAGAGAGCAGCAAACGCACCGAGCGTGCCCATTAATCCTCCCGAAGCACCCACACAACATGTGCCCGGTAACGCCAATAGTGACCAACCCAACCCACCGAGAATTCCACTCACATAAAACAGAATCATGAAACGATACGACCCCATGGTCCGTTCCACCGCCGGCCCTATAAAAAAGAGCCCAATCATATTTACCAAGAGATGATTAAAATTCGCATGAATAAACATGTAGGTGAATAACTTCCCAAACGAGAGTGTTTCCCACCAAATCGCCGGGAGCGCAAACCACCCCGAAAATGGCAAACCAAACAGACTCTCTCCGATATAAATAGAAACATTGAGAATCAGCAAAAACCGAACGCTAGAAGTCATTCCTTGCAAGCCGCCGATATTTTGTGGTTCGTTAAAATTCATAATTAACCTGCATTCAGTAGACCCCATTGCCGAACTCCGGTCAATAACAGCTTGCGCCTCAGAAGGGCACCGCTATTATTGTCACCTTATTTGGAGAATTAATCATGAGCGATGAAAAACGGTTATCTCAACTTACATTATTAAAAAAGGGTGAACTTAAATATCCCATGAATCCTGATGAAGCGGAGTTGCAGACTTTTGACAACTTGAACAAGGAACGTAACTTCTGGATCACTTTCAAAACACCGGAATTCACTTCACTCTGTCCTCTAACGGGTCAGCCCGATTTTGCTCATATCACGATTGATTACATTCCCGATGAAGTGATTGTGGAGAGCAAATCATTAAAGTTGTATCTTTTTTCTTTCCGGCAAACGGGCACATTCTATGAAGAAATCGTAAATCGAATCTATAGTGATCTCGAAACGCTCCTCTCTCCAAGAAAATTAATCGTGGAAGCGGAGTTCACGCCACGAGGTGGGATCACTTCAATTGTGAAAGTTGATTCAAGCAAAGCTTAATCCCCACGATAGCGCACCACATTAGTTGGATTTTCCATTACGGTGATCTGAAAAAGCTCAGGTAGAGCAGGTTTCATTTGATTCCAAAACCAGAGTGCCAAGTTTTCAGCGGTTGGATTTTCTAATCCCTCAATCTCATTCAATAATGTGTGGTCGAGTTTTTTGATTAGTGGATTTGCAACGCTTTTAACGTCACCAAAGTCATAGACCCAGCCCATAGCTGGGTCTACCTCACCGATTACTTCGACTTTTAAAGTGTAGGTGTGTCCATGGAGATTACGGCATTTATGATCGACCGGCACATGGGGCAAGAAATGAGCCGAATCAAAGGAAAATATTTTTTCAATCATCATTCGTGGCATAGTGATCTCCGATTATTTTATAAGGACGCGGATCTACGACACCCGCCTCCGAAAATCCTTTTAACCTTAGCAAACACGAATCGCAATGTCCACATGCCACCCCACCCGGTGCTGGATCATAACAACTAGTTGTTTTGCTATAATCAATCCCCAAAGAGAGACCCCGTTTAATAATTTCGGCTTTGGTTAGATGAATCAAAGGTGTATGAATTACTAATCGACTACCCCCTACTCCGGCAGCAGTAGCTAGATTGGCCATCTCCTCAAAAGCCGCAATATATTCGGGTCTGCAATCGGGGTATCCACTATAATCGAGAGCATTAACTCCAATGAAAATATCGGTGGCCTCAAGCACTTCTGCCCAGGCCAAGGCATAGGAGAGAAAAATCGTATTGCGTGCCGGAACATAAGTGCTTGGTATTTCATTTGGCAATTCATCCACCGAATCATGCTTGGGAACCGAAGTATCGGTTGTTAACGCTGAGCCGCCTAAGCTACTCAAATCAATTTCCACTTCGCGGTGCTCAATTACCGAAGAGTTGGCCGCCAATGCCCGCGCACAGTCAAGTTCCACTGCGTGGCGTTGTCCGTATAAAAAAGACATGGCATACAACGAGAAACCATCGGCTTCCGCCATCGCCAACACAGTGGCTGAATCCAGCCCTCCACTCAATAACACTACAGCTTTCCGACCCGACATACTCATTAAAGCATCCCCATCATCTTATGTGTCTGAGGAATCACTCGGACATTGGGTAAAACGCCTGCAATTTTTTCCTGCCAACGCATAAGCTGTTGCACCGAAGGAATATTTGAAACGCGGTCCGTTTCGCTCATAGCCTGCAAAATCACAATCGTATCCTGGCCGCCTGATTTATGAATGCCTTTGACCGCTTCCATCAACTCCGCTTCATCGGTCTCATCTGAAACAACCAATTTAACAAAACTATCCACTTCATATGCACGCAAGCAGCTCAAAAATTGCCAATGAGCTGGAAAAGTATTTTTTTCATGTGTGACACTCGAGAGCTTCACATCCATGGCCACGACATCTAAATATTCAATAATCGCTTCCAACTGCTGAGGAAGATCTCCAGCTGACTCCAGATAATTGCGATGGCCCTCATTCGCTAATCTCGGCAACAGTTCACCTAAGAATTTTGCCTGCAGTAATGGCGCTCCACCCGTCAATGAAATATGGCGATTGCTCTTTTTATGATCTAAAAAACGCACCCACTCCATCAAATCATCCACGGATAACGGATTCGGAATAGATTCAAACACACCGCTTCCCGGCATCCGCTCTACCAAAACCGCCTCCGTTCGTTGCGTATTCGTATCGCAATATACGCAATCACGATGGCACCCGCAAAACCGCATAAACAGCTGACGTTCTCCTAAATAAGGTCCTTCGCCCTGAATAGAGCTAAATAGTTCAGATAGATAACTTTTCATGAATGGAGAAAGTACTCCACTACCTCGGAAAATGAAGCAAAATGTTTGGTCGGTTTTAAATTGTCCGTATGCCCAAAACCATACGAGACAAAACCTGTGCGCACATCTGCATTCATTCCAGCTACTAGGTCAGTATGGTGATCCCCAATCATCCAACATGAATCAGTATCCACTGTATGTGCCTTCATCAAGGCATGTATTCCCTCTGAACTTGGCTTTAAATCATAGCCGTCTTCCGCACCGATTACCGTTTTAAAAAAAGGTAACAACCCCAATGTCTCCAGAATAGAACGACTAATCCCACCCGGCTTATTGGTTAGAACCGTGCTTACCATTCCCGCTTCCTGCAGCTGTTCTAATCCAGCTTTAACACCAGGATATATACTTGTATGAACCGCTGATTGACTATAATAAATAGTTCGATAGCGTTCCAAAATAACTGGTAGATCAACCGTTGCATCGGCAAACGAACGCTCAACTAATTTGCGGATTCCATTTCCGATAAATGATTTAACTTGCTCCACTGTTAACATATCCAAACCCTGTTCCGCTCGTACCGTGTTAACCGCCGCGGCAAGGTCTAGCCGCGAATCAATGAGAGTTCCATCCAGATCAAAAACTAACAACTTCTCCACGATGCTCCTTTAATTCATTCCTTGCAGCAACAATTGCTTTAGGCTCAATGTCTGAACCTTCTATCACGCTACACAACGAATCAAAAGGTTGCATTCGAGTCGCTTTACCAGAACCAAACAGTGCTATCGTCGGGCAACGTAAATACGCCGCCATGTGAACCGAGAGAGCATCGCAGGCGATCACGGTTTCGGAGGCCTGCATCACACCTCCCTGTTCGGCCAGATTGATTTGGCGAACAAAGTTATATATAGGTAAATCAAGCAATGAATCTTCGACTTCATCCGCTAACTCTTCAGAGTCTCTACCTCCCAACAAAACAATTGGATGATTCAAAAGTTGTACTGTCTCAATCCAAAAAGCAGCTGATAAGCGATCTTTCTTACGCACCCCATCAAGTGAACAAGCAACATAAGAAGGCGGTAATGATTTGGCCAAAAATGGCATCGGGAACCGCAACGGGAAAGCAATGGGTTGGATTTGAATATTCAGATACCGCAACACATCCATACACTCCACCACTGGGTGTCGCTCTCGATCACGAATTCCCGTAGTGGCGGTATACATAAAACAAGCTCCTTCCGTTTGAAACGAGGGCCCTAGCACCTCAGCACCACGGCTTTTACGCGCACTTTTGCACACCAACGCACTCTGCATGGCTCCCTGTAAATCAACAATCAGATCATAGGTCTCTTGATGTAATTCTTTTCGGAAATTTCGACGATTCACGTGCTTAAGTTCATCTTCAGGGTACACAATCACGCGACTTACATCATCGAAACAGGCGACCAGTTCAGCCCCCTGCTCATGAACCACCCAATCTATTTTGGCTCCGTATGCCCGCCGCATGCGATGCACGGTAGGCAATGCATGGAAAAGCTCAGAAGTTGGAAATAATTTAACAATTAATATACGCACAAATTTAGGTCGTACTAATCAGGTCAAGCATTACAGCTTTTTGCGCATGAAGCCGATTTTCTGCCTGATCAAAGACAATAGATTGTGGTCCATCAATTACTTCGGCGGTCTGCTCACAGCCTCGTCGAGCCGGCAGACAATTCATAAATAACGCATCCGATTTTGCATGCGATAAAAGTGCCTGATTCACCTGATATGGCATAAACAGCTCAATCCGTTCGGCTTCTTGCTCCTCAGGAATATGATAACTCATCCATGAATCGGTATAGATCACGTCCGCATCAAGTACTGCTTCTTCCGCTGATTCCGTTACCAAAATAGAACCTCCTGATTCAGCAGCATAGCCATAACACAACTCCGTAATATCCGCACGTGGCATATACGATGCGCCAGGGGGTGAAGCCACCGCCACATGCATTCCTATCTTCGCACCTCCAGTCATCAGCGAGTGAGTTACGTTGTTGAACCCATCACCCACATACGCCAATTTCAAGCCATTCAGATTACCTCGCTTCTCTTGAATCGATAATAAATCAGCCAAGATCTGGCACGGATGAGAATCATCTGTTAACGCATTAATCACTGGAACGGTAGCCTCAGTGGCCATCTCCAATAAATCATCATGCTTGAAGAGCCGAGCCATAATCAAATCCACAAATCTAGAGGCTGCTTTCATGGAATCACTGATCGACTCTTTTCCCGAACCCATCGGGGAATTACCGGTAGGATAATAAATTGCATGCCCCCCCATTTGCGTCATACCCGCTTCAAAAGATAACCGCGTCCGTAAGCTAGGTTTTTCAAAAATCATCAAGAGCGTACGCTGCGCCATTGCATTTTTAAACGCAATCGGATCTTTTTTAATATCCACTGCCAACTGCAACACATGTGCAATACGCTCTCTACTCCACTCACGTAATGAAATCAAATTTTTCATCTTACACCTCCTTCCAGTCTCGAAGTACGTCTGATCGATTAAACGCCTCCAAAATTAATGCCGCCCGAATCCACATGCCATTTCGCATCTGTCGCCAGTAAATCGCTTGTGGCTCATTATCCAGATCTGAATCAACCTCTTGGCGTCGTGGCAAAGGATGCATCACAACCGCGTGTTTCTTCATCGTCGGTAGATCAGCCGCACTGATCCGAAAATCCGTTGTACACATCGAACTCTTTTCGCCCTGCTGGTCCCACTCATCCTGCAAACGCGTCATGTAGATCGCATCCGCTTCTCTCAAAGCATCTTGTACGCGACCACACAATCGATATGAGACATGCGCCTCTTCTAACATCGCTAAAATATCCGAGCCTATTTGAAGCGCATCAGGAGCCGCAAAAACCAATTGAACATCGTGATAGAGCGTAAGTAACCACGCCAACGAGCGGACCGTCCGACCGCGTTTTAAATCGCCTGCAAATAAAATCGTCTTTCCATCGATACCATTCAGCTTTTCAAAACTACGTTCTAATGTGTAAATGTCCAATAACGCCTGCGTGGGATGCTGATCCGCACCTGAACCGGCGTTGATGACCGGTACTTCCCGATTGCTGTGCGATAGCATCCAAGCAACTCGCTCAGCAAACCCTCCCTGCGGATGGCGCATAATGATCATATCCACATACGAACTAAAGGTTCGTACTGTATCCTCCGGTGATTCGCCCTTCACCTCACTTGAGGTTTTGCTATCCCGAACATCCATTGTATCCAAGCCCAACGTCTGACAGGCTGCGAGAAAGGAGAGATACGTTCGTGAAGACGGTTGCGCGAAATAGAGCATTGCTCGCTTATCGCAAAGAAGATTCTTTAAAAAGTGACTTCCATCGTAACTCTTACTGAGACGCCGAATTTCCGTGGCTAATGAACAGAGGTGTTCGAGATCTTTTCGAACAAATTGCTGCGCTACTAACGTATGCGGTGAACCCTTCAATACCTTACCCTTTTCCAAAGGTGAGAGTAACTCATACTTTTTCCACTCTTCTGGTCCCGCGCTTATTTCCATCTTTATCTATTCCTTTCGCTAAAATGAAACTTACCCTACCCAATCATAAAGTCCAACCTTCCCAAGCCGTAAATCATTCGTTAGGTTCCCACGCATGTCGTTATCTCATCTCAATATAACTCCTTATGAGATTCATGAAGGTTTAGCCCTACAATCCCTTCCTTCCGCCATCCGCACCGGTGACATACCCTTGAGTATTCAAGCCCTTCTAGCTCTAAAATTTATGCAACAAACAACCACGGTTCTCTGGATTGCCAGTGACAACCGAGAAATGCAACGACTTCATGAAACTCTCCTCACACTCAAAATAGCCGAACAAGTAGTGTATCCGTTCTACCCTGAAAGTGAAGATCCCGCAGTTATCGGTCAGCACCTCCAACTTCTAGCACGCCTCGCAACTGATGAACCCCTTATTATTATCACATCACCCGCTGCCTTAGACACTCCACTTCCCATTCCATCTCATGCCAAAGAACAACTTCGAACCATCTCTGTAAATGAAAACTTGTCGCCCAAAACACTCACCGAATGGCTTACTGAAAACGGATATGAGTTCGGCGTGGAAGTCTATGCACAAGGTGAAGCAGCACAACGAGGAGGTATTATTGACTGCTGGCCTGCCGGATCGCCCCGACCCGTTCGTATTGAATTTTTTGGCAACCAACTTGAATCAATTCGCTATTTTGATGATCAGAGCCAATGTTCCATCGAGAAAATTGATCAAATTGAATTACCCGCTCTTACACTTTCCAGAAGCGATACCCAGCCGCTACTCGATCACTTACCCGCCGATACCCTGATCATCAATCCACCTGATCCAACGACTCCCGGCCCTCTTATCGAAACGCAATATGAAGCTTATCAAACCGGTCTTCAGGCACCTTCAGCCAACTATACCCCCACCCAAGCCGAAGCCGCTCGACTCACCTTTATTGAAAGCTGTTGTAATGAAGCGAAAAATGGAAAAATATACCATTTCTTTTTTGAGACCGAAGGAATCTGCAATCGGTTTCAAAAACTCTACGCCCACCTTTCCGGCATAGATCAACTTCAGCTTCACCTCGGTGTAATCCATGAAAGTGCATATAATCCCCATGAACAGATCACGATCATCACCGAAAGTGATTTCTATGCTTACCACACCGATCGCAGTGCACATACCCGTAACGCTCGCCGCTTTAAAAAACAAGAACGCGTGAATGAAGCCGCCGATATTCAACCCGGCGACTATGTTGTTCATGTCGAACATGGGGTTGGTAAATATCTCGGTATTGTTGAAACGAAAAGTGGTGAAGTGAGTATGGAAGTGCTCTCTATTGAATACGCCAAAGGCGATAAAGTTTATCTACCCGTCACACAAGCCCATCTACTCACTCGATATAAAAGCATGGGCAAACAGCGCCCCCGCTTACATACACTCGGAGGACGGAAGTGGAGAAATGACCGTAAGCATGCCGAACAAGGTGCACATGATCTCGCCGTTCAACTCCTCGAAACACAAGCATCTCGGCAAGCCCAACGCGGCATACCTTGCCAACCCGACACCGCCCAACAAGCCGAATTCGAAGCTGCTTTTCCCTACACCGAAACCGAAGACCAGCTTACCGCCACCGCTCAACTCAAGGCAGATATGGAAAAACCTCAACCGATGGATCGTCTGCTTTGTGGTGATGTCGGCTTCGGAAAAACCGAAGTAGCGATGCGCTGTGTGTTCAAAGCCGTTCAAGATGGTCGTCAAGTGGCTCTTCTCGTGCCTACTACCGTACTCGCGCAACAACACTACGACTCCTTTCTAGAACGTATGGCCGCTTTCCCCATCACTATCGATATGGTCTGCCGATTCCGATCCCGAAAGCAACAAAATGATACGCTTGCCCGAACCCTTCGCGGCGAAGTTGATATTCTGATTGGCACCCACCGCATTCTCTCCGGCGATGTCCACTTTAAAAACCTCGGTATGCTAATCATTGATGAAGAGCAACGATTTGGGGTTACGGCTAAGGAAAAACTTAAATGGCTGAAAAGAGAGATCGATATCATCACCATGTCTGCCACACCCATTCCTCGAACGCTCTACATGAGTCTCACTGGAGTCCGTGATCTAGCCACCATTAAAACTGCCCCGCAAGAACGCCAACCCGTTGAAACCCATGTTATCCCCTACGATGACTCCCTTATCAGCCATGCCATCGAGCGGGAAATCCAACGAGGCGGACAAGTCTTTTATCTACACAACCGCGTAAAAACCATTCATCAAGTTGAAAATCGCCTTCGTGCCTTATTGCCTGATGTTCGTATCGCTACTGCCCACGGTCAAATGGAAGAAACCGACCTATCCAAAATTATGCACGCCTTTGTTGAAGGCCGCTTCGATGTATTGATATGCACCACCATAATTGAAAGTGGGGTTGACATTCCAAACTGCAATACGCTCTTTGTCGAAAATGCAGAACGATTCGGTTTATCCGATCTCTACCAACTTCGCGGACGCGTCGGTCGCTCTTCCCGTAAAGCTTTTGCCTATTTTATGCTTACACCTGGTGGCGATCTGATTGATGCAGCTCGTGACCGCATGAATGCCATTCAACGCTACACCGGATTAGGCTCCGGATTTCGGCTAGCCATACGCGATCTTGAAATGCGAGGAGCTGGTAATTTACTTGGTGCCAACCAAAGTGGACATATCTCAAACGTGGGGTTTGATCTCTATTGCCAACTCTTGCGCCGCACCATCGCGCAAATGCAAGGCAAAACACCTCCACCACTAATGGAAGTAGCGGTTCGTATCGACTTTCTGAACCTCTCTCCCGCATCTGGCAACCTCAAAGACGGCGCTTTTATACCTTATGAATATGTCGAAGACGAAAACTTACGCCTTCGTCTTTATCAAAGATTATCTGCCCTCGCCGAAAAAAAAGAAATAACGCTCATCAAAAAAGAAATCAAAGATCGATTCGGCCCCCTACCTGCACCAGTTCAACGCCTATTATTGATCGCTCAACTGCGCATTATAGCTGCTAAAAAAGGCATCACCGCTATCACCGTTCGAAATAACCAAGTTATGCTCAATACCAATCAAGGATTTATAACCCATGAAGGTCAACACCCTCGGCTCAAAACCATTAGAGCAACCGAACGACTCAGAGAACTTATCCAACTTCTTTAAAGTCGCATGTTCTGCTGTCCAAGCATTGCTTTTGCATGATCTAAGGAAACATCTCCCGTCTCACTGCCGCCTAACATCCGCGCTAATTCAAGCGGGCGAGTTTCCTCATCAAGTAAATTGACCTCGGTAAATGTTCGCCCCGCATCCACCTTTTTAGTAACCGCTAAATGGGTATTTCCACAGGCTGCCACCTGCGGTAAATGTGTAATGCAAAGCAACTGATGCTTCCCTGCCACATGAGCTAACTTCCGACCAACAGCTCCAGCAATCTCTCCTCCAATATTGGCATCAATTTCATCAAAAACGAGCACCGGAATCTTGTCTTGCTCGGCTAATACTGCCTTCACTGCTAGCATGACACGCGAAATTTCCCCACTCGAAGCAATCGCTCGCAATGGGCGCATTTCTTCTCCCGCGTTTGGCGCAAATCCAAACTCAATGATATCCATCCCATTGGGGGCAGGATCTTTCACTTCTAAGGTAATATCAAAAAAACCATGCTCAAAACCTAACTCAGCCAAAGACTTCGTAATACATTCCGAAAGTTGATCTGCCACCATTTCACGGCGAGCTCTTAACGCCTCACCTGATGAGATTACCTCTCGAAGCTTCGCTGCTTTTTCGACCATGAGCTCTTCTAAGCGCTGATCCCGACTCTCCAGCTCATTCAGTTGCCCACGCCATGTTTGCAGATTCTCAAGTACTTCTTCAACCGATGAACCATATTTGCGCTTCAGCATTCGATACGTCGTCAATCGCTCATCCAGCCATTGCATCCTGTCGGGACTTTGCATCCCATCCATCACAAGCCCCCTCAAGTGAACGCACAATCTCCTGCACTGATGTAATCGCCTGCTCTAATTCATCATTCCAAGCAGTCGCATCAGGCAATAATGACTTCAATCGCTGTAATGCCGTCCGGGCCGCAGTCAATCCTTCAAACGCAGCTCCCTCACCTTCGGTTAATGCCTGAGCCACGGCACCTGATAGTTCCATCATCTCTTGAGCATGAGAAGCTTGATCGTGATCACGCTCTAGCTCAGCCTCTTCTTCTAAGTTCAAATTAGCACGTTCAATTTCTTCAATGCGATAAGTCAAAAATTCAATCTGGCGCACATGCTCCTCTTCCGAACCGCCCTGTAAACGTTCTATTTGATCCATCGTATCCCGAAACATGAGATAGGATTTGGTGTATAGATCCTGTTCTTTTTGAATTCCTCCAAAAGCATCCAGAATTTCCAGCTGCTTCGCCGGATCTAATAGCGACTGATGATCATACGGGCCATGCATATCCACCAAAACTTCTCCCAAGCGCTTTAACACCTGCAACGTAACCGGCTCATCATTAACAAGATTACGGCTCGCAGATTCCGTAATGACACGGCGCATAATCAAGAGACCCCCCTTCGCAAGGTTCATGGCCTAATCCCTCTAAAACCTTATTGACCGCTTGAGAATTTGACAAACCAAACTCAGCCAAAACCGTACATTGTGATTCACCAGTCCGAATTAACGAGCGATCTGCTCTTTCACCCAACAAGAGTCGCAACGCACCCATCAACAAAGACTTACCTGCGCCCGTCTCACCTGTAATGACATTTAACCCGTCGCCAAAACCAACCTGCAGGTCATCGACCACCGCTAAATTACGTATCGTTAATCGCCGTAACATGTTGCACATTATTCACGAACCAACGGCAGGGAACAAGTAGCTTTATTTCGGTTCCATAATCTTTTTAGCCTCTTCCTTAATCTCTTCTTTTCGCTCATCTTCAAAAAGACGAATAAATATTGCTATTATCCGCAAAAGAATGATCAAAAAAATAGGAGCACCGATAAAGTAGAAGCTATCAGGTAGCTGAAATAACGCACGACGCCGTGCATATTTTTTTTTAGACTCTTTGGTTGATTGAACCGTCTCAAGCGATTTCAAATAATCCGCACTTTCCAAGCCGTAAACCGCGACAGTTTCAGAAGAAGGCGGAACCGATGTTATATTCGTTGCTAGCGAACCCTGTGATGAAAGGCATATTAGCATCAGCCAACCAGTGATAAATATAGATACTAAGCCCCTCATATGGATAGAGAATCTATTTAAGATGCTGATAACTGTAAACGCTTATTATATAATTTTCTAACAAAACTTAAACAAAGGAGACGCCTAACTTATATTCGAAAAGTTTAAATCGTTGCCTACGATACTAAATTTAGGCACATTGTCGGTTTTACATAAAAGAAAACCGATACTCATGGACAGACCAATTTATACTCGACCCAGTAATGGAAAAAAACGAAGCCGCTGGCGCACCGTCTTCATCGGAATCATTCTCATTCAATTTATTCTACTAGGACTCTATCTTTATCAGCGAAAAGAGAGCCCTAACACAGTCCCTGAAAAACCAACTAATACATCCATATCAGCGCTACCAAGTAGTGAAAATGCAACAGCTACCCTTGAGCTTGAATTAGCTGCATCACCCGTTCTAAACGATCAAATACGAGCCATACAACATGCACTCAGCAAAGCAGATGTTAAGCATGCATACACTTTAATTCAACCGCTGCTCAATACTCCTAATGCAACAATTATCGATCTAATGGGTGAAATTAACATTCGCCGCTTACTCTCATCACATCCCATGGATGGGAAAATATTCTATACCGTAAAAAGTGGCGACTATCTTCAGAAAATTGCTCGGCAGTTCAATACCACAGTAGCCCTCATCAAAAAAATGAACAATATGCAAACCGATACCATTCGCGTAGGCGCTCGATTGATCGTATTCGAAGGATCCTTCTCGATTCTCGTCTCAAAAAATAATAACGTCCTTGATCTTATGCTGAACAAGCAACTCTTTAAACGTTATCCCGTCGGAACCGGTAAATTCGGAAAAACGCCCGCTGTAGACTTTTTCATTTATGACAAAATCATCGAACCTCCATGGACTCGACCAGCCGATAATCGACTTATTGAATATGGTGATCCAGAAAACGTGCTCGGTACCCGTTGGATGGCTCTACGATCTGCTGAAAATAGTTCTCTCAAAGGATTTGGTATTCATGGGACATGGGAACGCGATAGCATTGGTGCCCAATCGAGCGCGGGTTGTATTCGAATGTTCAACGAAGATGTTGAAGAACTTTTTGATCTAGTTCCCCGTAAATCTCGTGTTACAATCGTAGAATAAAGGAGCCAATATGAGCGAATCCATTAAACTTCCCTTTGAAGCCCCCATAGCTGAAATTGAAACTAAAATGATTGAGCTCAAACAATTTAGCGAAGAGCAAAATATCGATGTCACCGGCGAAATTGACAACATGGAAAAAAAAATCATGGATATGCGTGAGCAGATCTACAAAAATTTAACCGCTTGGCAAAAAGTACAAGTAGCCCGTCATCCTGATCGCCCCTACACGATGGATTACATTAAAACCATGACTACCAATTTTATCGAAATACACGGCGATCGGATTCATCGTGATGATCGAGCTATCATCGGCGGATTCGCCACCCTTGGTAAAGAACGCGTGATGATTCTCGGCTCTCAAAAAGGGCGTGACACCAAAAGCAATGTAGAATGTAACTTCGGATGCGCCCATCCAGAAGGTTATCGTAAAGCAATGCGCATGATGAAATTGGCGGATAAATTTAATCTTCCTATCATCACCCTAATCGATACAAAAGGCGCCTACGCAGGATTGGCATCAGAAGAACGACATATTGCCGAAGCGATTGCAGTGAACTTGCGCGAATCATTCAATTTAAAAGTCCCCATTATCTGTGTAATTGTGGGTGAAGGAGGAAGTGGAGGTGCTCTCGGAATCGGCATTGGAAATCGCATTCTAATTTTAGAGCATGCTTACTATTCGGTGATCTCACCCGAAGGCTGTGCTGCGATACTTTGGAAAGATCGGGCCTATTCTGATCAAGCGGCAGAATCCCTAAAAATAACCGGAAAAGATCTAATCGAACTCGGTCTGGCTGATCAAATTATTCCAGAACCACCTGGAGGAGCTCACACCGATTTAATCGCGGCCGCCAATCTACTTAAGCAAGCGCTTCTCGAAAATCTTGCTGAACTAAATCAAAAAAGTGCAACCGAAATTCAAGAGGAGCGATATCAAAAATTCCGCGCCATGGGGCAATTCGAAGGAAACGTAGACTAACGCTGCTGACGAACCACTTCAACTGCTGCCGCACGAGATGCATCTAGTGCACTCGGCTTATCAATGCGCACAACTACCTCTTTCACGCGCACATCTGCTAGTCCTAGCACCGCAATTTGCTCAGCTAAAACCTCAAGTAATTCAAACTGACTCTCCTCTACCAAAGCCCTAATTGAACGCTCAAGTTGATGATAGTCAATCGTATCCGCCAACACATCAGATTGACCTGCTGCATGAAGATCACAAGATAACGCCACATTAATGATTAATGGCTGCGGTGATTCACGCTCTTCACAATACACACCGATTAAGCTCATTACTTCTAGATCAACAATAAAAATTCGATCCATCTTAGACTCCATTTCCTAACATATGCTGACCACCATCCACATAAATAATCTGTCCGGTCACGGACGGATTATTTAATAAAAAAAAGCCCGCATTAACCACATCCTGTACCGCAGGAATCCGTTCCGTAGGTATTAATCCTTTGCGCTCATTAAAAACCTCTTCACTAGTCTCTGATGTAGGCAATACTGGACCAGGTGCCACCCCATTCACGCGAATGTGCGGGGCGAGCTCAAGAGCTGCTAATCGAGTTAATTCCGCCAACGCTACCTTCGATAACGAATAAGGAACACAGTTTACATCATGGGCTTTTATTCGACGATCCAATAAGTTAAGCACCGCTCCTGATTTTGACTGATCAGCAAACTGGCGAATTAGATCTAGTGGAGCCAAAAGATTGACTTGCAACTCTAATGAACTACGTTCTGCCGTTGCATCACGCAATCGATCCCGTGTAAACAGAGAAGCATTATTCACTAAAATGTCGATTGGACCCGCTTGATCTAACAAATGACCTACCGCATCTGAATCTGCTAAATCCGCACAAATTGTATGAGGTGATAAGGCCTCAGCCTCTGAACGAGACCTTTTATAATGAACCACCACTTCCGCACCAGTTGCTAAAAATGCCTCGGTAAAAGCGCGCCCAATTCGTTGAGCCCCACCCGTTACCAATACTCGTTTTCCTTCAAAATTCATAAAACCTTCCTCCTAAAATGTAAGTCCGCAAGCCACTTCTCCGAAAATATGTAGAACAAATTTTTTTCATAGCGGATCATAAAACGAAAGCGTACCATATACATTATGAAACATCTAATAACCAGTCTATGTCTACTTCTTCTACTAATCCCACAACTCCCAGCGGAAACGAACATTCTTCAGAAAACCGTAACTATCATACCAATTAAAGGTATGATTGAGCCCGCTTTACTCTACGTCGTAAGGCGCGGATATGATGATGCTGTTCGAAATCAAGCTGATGCTATTATCTTTCATATGGATACACCCGGAGGAGCCGTTAACGCTGCAGGAGAGATTATCTCCCTAATTGGCAAAAATGACATTCCAACCTATACCTATGTTGATAAAGGAGCTTACTCAGCCGGTGCTTTCATCGCCCTTGCTGCCGGCAACATCTACATGGCACCCGGCAGTGTAATTGGAGCGGCCACCCCAATGATGATGTCGCCCATGGGTGGTGCTCAAGAAATGCCTGAAGAAGTACAGGAAAAAATGACGTCCGCCGTCGCCGCCATGGTCCGAGCCGCCGCTGAACAAGGCGGACATGACCCCAAACTAGGCGAAGCCATGGTACGTGCCGACATGGAATATAAGGTTGGGCGGAAGGTTATTAGTGAAGCAGGCCGTCTACTCACGCTCACCAACACCGAAGCCGAACAACTCGTCGGAAAAACTAAGAAGCCCCTGCTATCAAGTGGAACCGTGAAAAATATCGATACACTCCTCACCCAAATTGGGCTCCCCAACGCCCAACAACGTATCATCGAAGTAACCGGTGCTGAATCCATTGCCCGAACCATTGCAAAAATCGCACCCATTCTAATGTTAATTGGCATGGGGAGTCTGTGGCTTGAATTTAAAACCCCCGGTATTGGTATCTTCGGTTTGCTTGGAGGCACTTGCTTGCTGCTATTCTTTTTTGGACATCACATTGCCGGACTCTCCGGCATGGAAGATGTGCTCTTCTTTATGTTTGGCGTGTTACTAATCGGTATCGAAATTTTTATCACCCCAGGATTTGGATTTGTGGGGTTAGGCGGATTACTCATCATGCTCGCCTCGCTTATTAATGCGATGAGCGAACGCATGCCCGGATCATGGAAACCTATATCATGGGAACCTGAAACCTTCACAACGCCCCTGCTCAATGTAGCTATTGCTTTTGGTGGCTCTCTTCTTTTAACCGTATTTGTTGGAAAATACCTTCCAAAAACGCGTGCATTTTCTTCACTCACACTGCATGAAACCATCGAAAAAAGTGCCGATCATAGCGAAGAACTAATCGGACTCGAAGGAACTACGCTTTGCGAACTGCGTCCCAGTGGAAGTGCCCTATTTGACGGACAAAAAAAAGATGTTATCACCCAAGGCGAATTCATCGCCAAAGGCACAACGGTTCGCATCATCTCTCTAAACGGCATTGCCTGCGTGGTTGAACCCGTCTAACCGCCCTGCAACGTCATTAAAAATTCAAGATTGTTTGAAGTCTTCTTCAATCGATTAATCAACAACTCCATCGCCTCTACCTGAGGTACATCCTTCAGTGCCTTTCGAAGCGTCCAGATGCGTTGCAACTCATCCGGATGAAGCAAAACTTCTTCCTTTCGTGTTCCAGACCGCTCGATATTGATTGCCGGATAAATACGTTTATTCACCAATTCACGATCTAACCCTAGCTCCATATTACCGGTTCCCTTAAATTCCTCAAAAATAACTTCATCCATACGGCTACCTGTATCAACCAGAGCCGTAGCGATTATACTCAAACTACCTCCTCCTTCGATATTACGAGCGGCTCCAAAGAATCGCTTCGGCTTGTGAAGTGCATTTGAATCAACCCCGCCAGATAAAATCTTACCGCTATGAGGTGAGGTTGTATTATAAGCGCGCGCCAGACGAGTAATCGAATCCAACAATATAATAACGTCCTGCCCCTGCTCAACGAGCCGCTTCGACATCTCAATCACAATTTCAGCAACCTGTGTATGCCTTTCGGGTGGCTCATCAAATGTCGATGCCAATACTTCTGCTTTTGTATTTCGGCGCATATCGGTTACTTCCTCAGGACGCTCATCAATCAAAAGTATAATCAACTTCGCTTCCGGATTGTTTTCAGAAATACTATTCGCCATTTTCTGCATCAAAACCGTCTTACCCGTTCGAGGCGGAGCCACGATCAATCCTCTCTGCCCTTTTCCAATTGGCGTAACTAAATCCATCACGCGCATGGAAATTTCTTTTGGATCGGCCGTTTCCATTACCAATCGTTCATCAGGAAAAAGCGGCGTCAGATTTTCAAATGGAACAGTTTTACGCTTCTGCTCCGGTGCGTCATTATTGATCTTATCCAAAAAATGAAGCGCAAAAAATCGTTCTTTGTCCTTAGGCGCCCGTAACGTTCCCTCCA
>JBJLEJ010000014.1:0-29022 GCA_045565965.1 Pontiellaceae bacterium
GCTAAATCATGGGATACTCCTGTTGCCATAACGTATAAACAGAATGATTTACCGCAAGATGTTGGGATTGTAGACTTTGAAAAAGGTCGTCTTGATCGCTTAACGGACTATGCATGGCTAACCGACGATACTATCAGTGCAGGTGCATGGACGGAAACAGGAAGTTGGTCATATACTGAAGAGTTGGATATCAAAAGTTCAAAAGAGCTCATCCATACACTGATTGATATTGTCAGTAAAAATGGGAACTTGTTGCTTAATGTTTCTCCCCGTGCAAATGGTTTGATACCGAATCAACAGCGCAATTCGTTGATAGGTATGGGAGAATGGCTGAAAATTAACGGAGAAGCTATATATGGCACTCGTCCGTTTAAAAAATATGGAGAAGGCCCTAAGCGAATGGTCTCGAGTGGTCATTTTATTCAGATGGATGGAGAGTACACGGCGGAAAATCTTCGTTTTACAACAAAAGATAATAGCTTATTCGTCATTCAAATGGGGTGGCTGGGGAGCTACAAGCCGTTCATGATTACGAGTTTGAAGGAAGAGGTCATGAAGAATGTATCGATCAAAGAGATATCGGTATTAGGCTCAGACGAAAAAATTCAATGGGAGCAGACGGTGGAGGGCCTAAAGATTCGAACCCCATTTAGAGCCCCTCATCGATCGGCAATTGTTTTTGAAATTAAATTGAATGAACTGAATCGTATTCTTTTGGATGATGAGGCAGTGCCTATCGAACCAATTAGAATAGATGGGTAAAAGGAGAATTATGAATATACGCTTAATCTTAATTTTTTGTCTTATTTCAATTGGCAGCATGTATCCGAGTTTGGCGGATAGACCCAATATTATTTTTATCATGTCGGATGATCACACATGGCAAGCTGTCGGTGCGTATGATTCTCGATTCAAGTATCTGAATCCAACACCAAACCTTGATAAGTTGGCGAAAAGCGGCATGGTTTTTGACCACGCTATATGTGGGAATGCCATATGCACACCAAGCCGAGCTAGCATCATGACTGGACAATATAGTCATCTAAATGGAGTTATGACGTTAAATGATCGATTACCTCATAAACAGCAGTATTTAGCTCATGAAATGAATAATGTTGGGTACCAAACAGCGGTTATTGGTAAATGGCATCTACGTGATTTACCTACGGCATTTGATTACTACAAGGTTCTTCCAGGGCAAGGTAAATATTTTAAACCTGAATTCTTTGAAAAAGGTAAAAAAAATAAGTTCACGATGGAGGGACATTCGACTGATTGCATTATGGATTCGGCGTTGTATTGGTTTAAAAATATTCGCAGTAAAGAATCTCCATTCTTCTTAAAGTTACACTTTAAAGCGCCACACGATTATTTTGAATATGCCCCTCGCTATGAATCATATTTATCTGATGTTGCCATACCAGAGCCGTTGAGCTTATGGAGCCGAGGAGAGGGTTCTATAGCCACACGGGGCGTGAAAGGAGAGCTTGAGAGAGTGATTGGGACATCCATTGGTCGTAGAAATTTTAGGCGAAGTTATGCCGCAGACTGGGAAGTTGATGAGGGCCTTTCAGATGAAGAGGCAAAAAGGAAAGCTTATAACATCTATCTGAAAAAATATTTACGATGTGTTAAAGGTGTAGATGATAATATTGGGCGTTTGTTTTCTTATCTAAAAGAGGAAGGTTTGCTTGATAATACGCTGATTATGTATACAGGGGATCAAGGGTTTTTTCTGGGGGAGCATGATTTACAAGATAAACGTTGGGCCTATGAGCCGTCTGTTCGGATGCCTTTAATAGTGAGTTACCCGGGTCAAATTCCTGCCGATGCCCGGTCCGATGCGATTATTGAGAATATAGATTTTCCTGTGACCCTTTTAGACTTTGCCGGATGTTCTGCACCTGACTATATGCAGGGGTCATCTTTTCGGTCTATTTTGCAGTCGGGTAAAGAGCCGAATGATTGGAAGAGAGCTGCCTACTATCAATATTGGATGCATATGGCGCATCACGACGTGCCTGGACATATTGCAATGAGAACAAAACGCTATAAATTGATACAGTTTTATGGCACGGCAGGGAAGCCTGGTTATCGATCAGACCGATCATGTGAGAGTACGCCTGCAGGTTGGGAGTTGTATGACTTAGAAGTGGATCCAACAGAAAGTCATAATCTTTACGGAGATAAAGAATATGTATTGATTCAGGAGAAATTAAAAGAGCAATTCCTTGATCTACGATTGAAGGTTAAAGCGGTAGAGATAAATGAGAATCTATCTACTCAGGCAAAGAACCGTATTAAGGAAGTAAATGAAGCAATTAATTCAAACTGGAATTATGGTCCAAATTCGCAAAGGCAAGCTGTAATAAACTCAAAGAAATATTATGATCAATTCGGCAATCCTGCCACGACAGAGCCTTATATTGTTCCATGGTTGCGACCAGGTAATTTAGATCAAAGTGAAATGTAGGAGAAGATGAAGACATATCAATTATTTATAGATGGGTATTGGAGCGATGCAGAAGAGAAAAAAACGAAGCATGTGTATTCTCCGACCAATGGAGAAATGCTAGCGGTTATACAAGATGGGGATGCTCAAGATGCTGAGCGAGCGTTACTTGCGGCGCAGCATGCACAGACTGATTGGGCTTCTCATTCACCGCGCGAGCGAGCACAGATTATTCGCAAATTCATCGGATTAATTCGAAGTAAAAAAAGTGAGTTGGCAAATCTTTTGGTTGCGGAGCAAGGGAAACTTCATCGTGTTGCTGAAATGGAGGTTGATGTAACATGTTCATTCATGGAGTACGCGTGTGACTGGGCCCGTCATCTTGAGGGTGATATCATTCCCTCTGATAATCATAATGAACACATTTTTATACATAAAGTTCCACGAGGAGTTGTTGTTGCCATTACGGCTTGGAATTTTCCACTTGCGTTAGCCGCTCGCAAAATAGGGCCAGCATTAATAACAGGAAATACAGTCGTTCTTAAGCCGACATCCGAGACACCTCTTGCAACATTAGAGCTAGGTGATTTAGCTAATCAAGCTGGAATACCTAAGGGTGTTTTAAATATTGTAACGGGTTCCGGCGCAACCATGGGAGATGCGTTGTGTAGAAGTAACATTACAAAGATGATTTCAATGACAGGTAGTACACCAGCAGGTCAGGCAATATTGAATGCTGCCGCGAATACCATGGCACACGTACAGCTTGAACTTGGGGGTAAAGCACCGTTCATTGTAATGGAAGATGCAGACTTAGAAGAAGCTGCAAAAGCCGCACTTCATTCACGTTTTGACAATTGTGGGCAGGTCTGTACATGTAATGAAAGGTTATATGTTCAATCATCTGTTTATGAGAAATTTATGGATATTTTTCTGCCATTGGTGAAGGCGTTAAGAGTCGGAGATCCAATGGATCCGAGTACAGATATCGGACCTAAAATTAATCATGCAGAAGTAGAGCATATGCATAAGCTCGTTGAAGAGAGTGTGAAGCAGGGAGCAACCATTGCTTGTGGTGGAGGTAGTCCAGAGGGTGATTTCTTCCAAAAAGGATATTGGTTTGAGCCCACAATCTTAACGAATGTATCGCAAGCTATGACAATTGTTCATGAGGAGTCTTTTGGCCCCATTTTGCCTGTGATTAAGTTTGATAATCAAGACGAGGCAATTGCATTTGCTAATGATGCTGATTATGGCCTGGCTGCTATGGTGTTCACAAAAGATATGAAGTTGGTTCATCAATTGGTACATAAGTTAGAAGCAGGTGAGATATACATCAATAGAGGCCACGGTGAACAGCATCAAGGATTTCATAATGGATTAAAGCTAAGTGGCACAGGCGGTGAGGATGGACGTTATGGAATTGAACAATATATGGAGAAGAAAACATTCTACATTAATTTTTCATGAGTGCTATTACATCCATCACTACCCGGCTATATCGAATACCATTACAAGACGTTTTGGTTGATGCTAAACATGGTGCCCATACATTTTTCGAATTGATTATTACGGAAGTGACGACGAATGATGGGCTTGTTGGGACGGGTTATACCTACACCGGAGGTCTTGGAGGTGAATCGATTCGTGCCCTCATCGAGAATGAATTAACTTCTTTTTTGATCGGGAAGAATGCAGATGAAGTAGAGTTTCTGAATCAGGAAATGCAATGGCATATTCATTATATCGGCCGTGGGGGAATCGCTTCATTTGCTATCTCTGCTCTTGATATTGCTTTATGGGATATACGCTGCAAAAAAGTTAATCAGCCTTTGTG
The DNA here is from genome assembly GCA_045565965.1 of Pontiellaceae bacterium. Classification (GTDB taxonomy): domain Bacteria; phylum Verrucomicrobiota; class Kiritimatiellia; order Kiritimatiellales; family Pontiellaceae; genus Pontiella. Next base: position 4,290 of record JBJLEJ010000014.1, read on the forward strand.
GCGCTGTGCTGGCGGGCAAGATAATAAGTGTCAAGTGTACCATGGTGGTATTGATCTTTCTTATTCGATAGAAGAGTTAATGCAAAAAAATAAGCAGTATCTTTCAGCTGGATTTCAAGCATTGAAGATAAAAGTAGGACTGCCAGATTTAGATGAAGATATGGCTCGAATTGAAGCCATTCGTAGTTTGCTGGGTCATGAATATCATTTGATGGTGGATGCAAACTATTCACTGAGTCTTGATCAGGCTATTCGGGCAGCGGATCGATTTAAAGAGTTCGATATCACATGGTTTGAAGAGCCGATGGATCCGGATGACTTAGATGGATATAAGCAGTTGTCTGAGAGCGTGCAAGTCCCCTTAGCGATGGGGGAAAATTTTCATATTTTCTCAGAATTTTGCAATGCGTTTGATCGAGCAAATATTACGTATATCCAGCCTGATGCATCCAACTGTGGCGGTATAACAGGGTGGCTTCGTGTTGCAGAATTAGCTGAATCGCGGGGGCTAACCGTTTCTTCACATGGCATGCAGGAATTGCATGTAAGCTTAGTTTCTTCTCAAGTTAATAGTGGATGGCTTGAAGCGCATAGTTTTTACATCGACCAATTTACAACGCGACCTCTTGTATTAGATAATGGAATGGCGATGGCTCCCGACCAAGTAGGCATAGGCGTTGAATTTATTGCAGAAAAACTTGAGCCACATGAGGTTAAAATATGAAGTCCGCAGTATATACAGGAGATCAGACATTCTTAATTGAAGAGCGTATAGCATCTGAACCCTCACAGGATGAAGTGCAATTAAAAATTGCCTTTTGCGGCATCTGTGGAACAGATATGCACGTGTATCACGGCATGATGGACAAGAGAGTTACAACTCATCGTGTGATTGGGCATGAGTGCTCAGCTGTGGTGCATCAAATAGGTGAAAATGTAAAAAATTTTTCAGTCGGTGATCATGTGGTAGTTAGACCGTTAGTCCCTGAGGGAGAGTGTCATGCGTGCTCGTCTGGTTATGAGCACATTTGTTCAAACTTGAAATTTCTTGGCTTAGATTGCGACGGCGCTTTTCAAGAAAAATGGAATGTGCCAGCGACTACACTTCATAAAATTCCTCAAGGTATAGAATTAGCTCATGCAGCTTTGGTGGAACCGTTAGCGGTTGCCTGTCATGATGTAACTCGTTCGCGTTTAAAAAGTGGAGAAGACGTATTGGTAATTGGTGGAGGTCCTATTGGACTGTTGATAGCTATGGTTTCGCAAGATAAAGGAGCGAATGTTATCATATCGGAGGTGCAGGAAGCTCGGATTAAACTAGCAAGAAGTCTCGGGTTTGATGTGATGAATCCTATGCAGGACAATATGGAAGCAGAAATAAATAAGAGAACGAACGATAAAGGTGCCGATGTAATCTTTGAAGTTTCGGGGTCAGCGGCTGGCGTTGATTCTATGACAAGCTTTGCAGCAGTTAGAGCTCGAATCGTGATGGTTGCAATCCATGGAGAAAAAAGAGCGGTTGATTTATTTAGTTTCTTTTGGCGTGAATTAGAACTTATGGGTGCCCGTGTGTATACGGGAATTGATTATGATGAGGCAATACAGCTGATTGCGAGTGGTAAAATTGATTGTAATAAACTGATTACTAACATTGTTGATTTGCCTAATATTCAAAATGCGTTTGATGCGATCGATAATGCACAGGATTCGGTGAAGAGTCTCATACGATGTAATTTAGAGGAGCGGTGATAATGATAGCAGATTTATTTTCATTAGAAGGAAAGCGTGCTCTTGTCACGGGTTGCAAAAGGGGCATTGGTCGTGCAATGGCGGTGGCGTTAGCTAAAGCAGGAGCTGATATTGTGGGAGTAAGTGCTTCTCTAAATCCGGTACGCAGTGATGTGGGAGATGAAATTGAAGCCTTAGGAAGAGAATTCAAAGGATTTCAGGCCGATTTCAACGATCGGTCAGCCTTGTACTCATTTATCAAGTCTCTTGATGAGCAAGAGATTAATATTGATATATTGGTCAACAACGCGGGCACCATATTAAGAGCGCCGGCAGCTGATCATTCAGATGCATTTTGGGATGAAGTGATGGAAGTTAATCTCAATGCACAATTTATATTGGCGAGGGAGATAGGAAAGAAAATGATTGAAAAAGGATCGGGTAAGATCATTTTCACCGCTTCACTTTTAACATTCCAAGGTGGGATCACGGTACCCAGTTACGCAGCAACTAAAGGGGGTATCGGTCAGCTTGTAATGGCTTTATCCAATGAATGGGCATCGAAAGGTGTACAAGTTAATGCCATTGCTCCAGGCTACATTGCTACTGATAATACACAAGCTTTGCGGGAAGATGAGGTAAGAGCTTCTTCGATTTTGAGTAGAATTCCGGCGGGAAGGTGGGGTGTTCCAGAAGATTTTGCTGGCCCTATCGTATTTTTGGCATCGACTGCATCAAACTATATGAGTGGTTCGATACTAACAGTCGATGGTGGATGGATGGGAAGATAAATAGGGAGAGAATTACATGATTGAAGGAATAATATGGGCTATTTTAGCGGGCTTATTACTTGGGCTATATGCTTTACCTGAAAAATATACAAAAGGGTTTGAGTATGAAAATACATGGGGTCTCTTCTTCCTCATAACAATGTTTATTGTGCCTTTAATCTCATCGTATATCCTGCTAGATGGTTTAAAAATATATGCTTTGATCGAGTCTCAAATACTAATTAAAATGGGTATAGCGAGTCTTCTTTGGGGGATAGGTATTATTCTGTGGGGCAAGGCCATTAATCATATTGGGCTGTCATTAGGATTTTCTATATTTATCGGGACATTAATTTTAATTGGTTCTTTGATTCCCTGGTTCATTGACTCTATAGGTGGATTTGGGATGAATTTTCCAAGCTTTAAAGTTTTATCGACCATTTTATTTGGCTTAGTGGTCGTCCTTTTTGGAGTTGTTTTTAACGGTCGAGCGGGCATTTTAAGAGAGAAAGATGATGAGCCATCCGGGGATAAAAAAGGGTCGATGTTAAGTGGAATCATGATCGCAGTAATTGGTGGTGTGCTTGCAACAGCATTTAGTTACGCAAATACCATCGGTAAAGAAGCCTTCATTAATGCAGCGCTTGCTTGCAATCTTCCCGCATGGAAAGCATCAATTGGTGTCATGAATGTCATATATGTTTCGGGTGGTTGTGCTGCCTTATTTTACTTTCTTCGCACTTTAACAGCTCAGAAACGATGGGGGTGTTTTAGAAGCGAAAATATAAGGATTAATACATTACTTATTTTGGTGATGTCGGCATTTAATTATACAGCTTCAGTAATATTTTCATATGCTGCATCAGCATTAGGTCCAGAAGCAGGGGGAACCGTTGGATATGCAATTTTTAACGCTATGAGCGTTCTTACAGCTACAGTCGCAGGTTTAATTGTTGGTGAATGGAGAAATGCTTCTTCAAAGGCAAAAAAATTCTTATATATCGGGTTGCTAGCCATGATTATAGGGATAGTCATCATTTCAATTGGGAATGGCTTAAGATAAATAATTAAAAGACAAGAATTTGGAACTTCTAGAGCGTCTCTTGATGTGATCTAAGGAGAATAACTTTGATTAAACCACTCATTATATTTTGTTTACTCGGATTTTTGATAGAGACGTCTGGTGCCATTTTCTATGTTGCAACAGATGGTAATGATCTTTCAGAAGGCTCGCTAAATAATCCACTCGCCACACTAAATGAAGCGGTTAATCGAATGGATGCCGGAGATACGTGCTTTTTTAGAGGTGGTAGATATCGTCAATCTTTAATCTTGTCCAATAAAGATAATTTAACGTTTCGCGCCTACGAAAATGAACAAGTTATTTTTGATGGTACTATTCCTTTAGTAACATCATGGACTCAATATAGCGGTAATATTTATCAAACGCCAGTAAGTGCTGATTTTTGGCAACTTTTTGCGGATGAGCAAATGATGATGCCTGCTCGATGGCCTAATGCAGCTTTGTCCGATGAATCAGTATGGGATCAGCCGGGTCATTGGGCTAAAGTAATATACTCCTCAAGTAAAACAGATTTTGTTGATGACCCAACAGCACATTCGAATCTTGAGCAGTTGAATTTTAGTGTTCAGGGATCAATTGCCGTGTTAGCAGTGGGGAGTTTTAAGAGTTATGCTCGAGAAATTCTAAATCATACCGCTGGTTCCCCAAACTTTACGGTCTCAGCTGTGGGAAATAGAAAGGCGAGTAATTATCAATATTATTTTTTAGAGGGGTTGCTAGAATTTTTGGATTCCCCGGGCGAATGGTACTTAGATAGAGATAATAACATATTGTATGCATGGGGAGATACCAATGCTTCATTCTTTGGGAAAACCCAAGATTATGCATTTAATTTTTCCAATTGTGATGACATCACAATTTCAAATATTGATTTTTTTGGAACAACTGTGCGTTTCAATAATTGTCAACGAAGTGTTGTTGAGAATGGCATATTTTCTTTTCCAAGTTGCACCAAAAGAATGCTTGGGGAGTCGGGTGATCAACCAGAAATGACTGAGTTTACGGGCGGCGGAAATCACCACTTTTATAATAATGTTGTTCGATATGCTGATACGCCTGCAATCTATATGAATTTGGGCTTAAACAATAAAATAGAAAACTGTCTGTTTGAATATATTGATTGGAATGCAGCCGATTTGCCTAGTTTAATGATGACGATTTACATGCGTGGGAGTGGCTCTATTTTTACTGGAAACTCTGCTCATACGACAGGTGCTTCTGCATTCTTAGATGTTAATAATGCAGTTCAGGCTTTTTCAAATGAAGTTTGGCATACTGGCTTAGTTCAAAATGATGGCTCAATCATTCAGCTTACGCTTGCTGCGCAACCCAATTCAGAGACCGCATACAACTGGTTTTTTGATACAGAAAAGTACGGGGCACGATTTGATGCATCAACGGCTATTGGAAGCCCAACAGGTTCTAATGGGCTTATGCATCATAATGTTGGATTTAATGTGAATGCTGCAATTATGCAAAAAGGAGACGATCATCAATGTATTAATAATACAGCATTTAATAATTCGAATAACGGGATCATTATTTTATCTGATAATGTTTCCACCAACTCGGGAACAGTTGTTAGGAATAATGTTGCGGAAAGAATGGGCTCACATCGAAAAAATAATGTGCCACTTACCGAGGTAATGGATCATAGTCATAATTGGAATGGATATGAGTATGGCTCAGCGGATATTTCGACTGTATTACGAGATCCAGACAACCTAGATTTTCGGCCGAAACCAAATTCGATCTTAATTGATAACGGTAAATCCGAGGGGCTTATAACAGTTGGTTATATTGGCATGGCACCCGATATGGGAGCCTATGAATTTGGCGCGAACGATTATTGGATACCGGGTCGAAAAGAGGCTGGGGCTTCAAAGCCTATCCCGCCTGAAGGGGCTCAGAATGTAAAGAGTTCGGCTGCTTTAATCTGGAGAAAAGCTTTGGGATCGCAAATGAGTCACTTGTATCTGGGAAGTGAATCTAATTTGGTATCTCAGGCAGATATAAACGCATCTGAATATAAAGGAGCCTATGTAAATAATTTATACGATCCACATGGACTGGACGTCGGCACCTATTACTGGAGAGTAGATGAAGTAACGCCGACCGGTATAGTAAAAGGGGAAACATGGCGTTTTGAAGTAAATATAGCCTCTTCTCTATCCCCGGAGCTCACCGTTTCTATGTCTGATGTTGATACGCAATCTGTAATTTTAAGTGCTATACCGAATAGCGATATTTCATATGGATTGTCTTTGGAATATTGGAAAGAAAATGCAGCAACGAATGTTATAGAAATTGGATCATGGGCGGGGATGTATGCTTACGAGCTTACAAACTTAGCCTCGAATGAAACGTATTATTTCCAATTCACAGGAAGTAACGCATTTGGCATAGCAACCTCTTCCATAACAAATTTCATCACATCGGGCGAAGTGGGCCCACCAAATCCACCAACTCCGCCTACTGCTAACATTTTATTTTATGATTTTTTTGAAGCTAATTGGATTAATCAGAGTCCAAATCCAGAAAAATGGAATAATCAAATTACACTTAACCAAGGGGTTATTTCTGTGCTTCAAAGTAATAGCCGAGTTTTTTCACGGCTCTATAATCCAGATTCAGGTTCTTCTGGGGCTCGAACGGTTATGAGTGCTGTTGATGCAATTACTCCAAATTCATTAATAACGGTAAGTTTTGATTCCTTATTTGACGGCTCTGTTACTCCTTCAGGTTCCTTTTTTATAGGTGCTGGCATTGATTCGTTAGCATCTCATCAAAATCAAATTAGAAAAGTTAGTATGCGAGATCATGCGGATCTAGATCAATGGGATCATTTTGATTGGATTTTGAATCAGACAGGGAGCAACGTTACCTATCAGGTTGGATCTCAAAGTTACGTGTTAAACAGTGGATGTTTTGATTTATGGAAAAATGGGAATTTGCTTGTTCAGAATAGCGATGAAAAAACAACTCAATCCCAAGATTTGGTGATTGATGATCTTACTCCCGTTACATCAATTGGATTTACGGTTAACAAAAACGATACTGTAATTTGGCAGATAGATAATTTTGAGATTCGAGATAATGTGTATGTTAAATCAGCTCTGACTGGATACGATTCATGGGCTAATTTGCATGGAGTTCAAGCTGCAACCAATGATTGGGATGGCGATGGACTCATTAATTTAGTTGAATATGGAGTGGGATCGGAACCGCGGGATGCAACGGATGGGCCTCAGCGGCTACCCTATTTAGATGTTGTTAATTCACAGGTTGATTATATATATCACAGAAGAAAATCATCAGATTCAAATGACATTAATTATATTTTTGAAACATCAGCAGAACTATCATCGAATTCATGGAATACTTGGGAGCCTGCGATGGTGGGCAGTACATTATTAGAAGGGTCTATTGAGAGAGTAACAAATGATGTGGGCGAATTATCAGCCCAGCAATATTTTAGAATGAGAATGGAATTAAACGAGTAAACATTTCAATTAAGGAAATAACACGTGAGAAATTACTTTGAAAAGAATAAGTTGGTGATTGATCCGAAGTTACTAAAATCGGTAACGCTGAATAATGGAATTAAAATGCCCGGAATTGGCATTGGCACATTTGGATCGGATTTATATTCCGCGGGTCAAGTGGCAGATGCGGTAATATATGCGGCAGAAGTTGGGCAACGATCGTTTGATTGCGCTTCGGTGTATGGTAATGAGCAGGAGATAGGAAAAGCGTTTCAGGTTATTTTGGACGGAGGCGTTTCGAGAGAAGAGCTGTTTATTACATCGAAGGTGTGGAACGATATGCATGGTGAGGGCGAAGTGATTGCTTCGTGTAAGCAGACGCTTTCAGATTTGGGATTAGATTATCTGGATATGTATTTGGTGCATTGGCCGTTTCCAAACTTTCATCCACCAGGCTGTTCAGTTGAATCACGAAGTGCAGATTCAAAGCCATATATCCATGCAGATTATATGATAGTTTGGCGTCAAATGGAGCAGTTAGTCCAAGAGGGACTGGTGCGTTCGATAGGAACGTCTAATATGACGATTCCAAAGATGAATTTATTATTGGAAGATTGCCAGATTAAGCCGGCGGTCAATGAGATGGAGCTGCACCCCCATTTTCAACAGCAGGCGTTTGTGGATTATTTAGTACAACATGAGATTCAGCCGATTGGATTTTGCCCGATTGGGTCGCCGAAACGTCCAGAGCGTGATAAAACGGAGACCGATACGGTAGATATTGAGGATTCAGTTGTGGTGGGTATCGCAGAACGACTCGAGGTGCATCCGGCAGTGGTTTGTTTAAAGTGGGCAGTGCAGCGGGGCGTGGTGCCAATTCCATTTTCAGTTACGCCTTCGAAGATCGAGTCTAATTTGAAGTGTGCCTTGATCGATCATTTAGTTTTGACAGATGAAGAGATGGCTGAAATAGCAACGATTGACAAAAATTGTCGACTCATTAAGGGTCAAGTTTTCTTATGGGAAGAGGCATCGGGATGGGAAGTATTGTGGGACCTAGACGGTACCATCGAGCAATAAGAGTGCCATCAGCATATATTACGGTCATAAAGGACATCCTAGCATTCGAATCTTGTTAAGATGAAAAACTTGTATTTCATAAGACATGCTCAAAGTGAGGCCAATCTGAATGCTATTTTAGCTTCTCAGCTTGATTTTCCTTTGAGTGAAGTCGGCCGTAATGATGCGATTCAGATTGCAACGAAATTGCCTAAAATAGCGAATATTGATTGTATCATAAGCTCACCCTTAATTCGCTCAATTGAGACAGCTTCACCTATTGCAAAGCAGTTTAATATTCCCATCGAAACAGATAAGAGGATTATAGAGCAAGATCTCGGTATTTTCTCAGGGATGAGTTATAAAGAGCTCGAGCATCGAGATGATTATATGCATGATCGGTCAAACAGATGGAATTGGGTGCCTAAGGGTGGTGAGTCGTATAAAATGGTTGCCGCTAGAGTGGCTTCCTTCTTTAAGGGGTTAGATGAAATGGATTTTCAATCTATTTTATGTGTCACGCATGCGGTTACAATGAGGCTAATTAAGGCTCAGTTGCAGAAAACATTGCCGAAGTATCCGCTTGCTCTTGCGCAAAATGGTGAAATGTGGAAATGCGAATGGAATGGGTTCAACGCTACCGGCGAGATTACATCTTTTTTCTTGAATGATGCGAGGGCATCGAAGTCGCGCGCTTAAAAGGGTCATATGGCTAAATATATTCTTAGTTTTGATATAGGAACATCGAGTTCAAAGGCTGTGCTCTTTGATTTGGATTTTAATGTTATCGGGTCGGTTCAAAAAAAATATGATACCGTCTATCCGCATTCGGGTTGGGCGGAGCAGCCTCCGGAACAGTGGTGGGAGGCGTTTCAAGAAAGTTCGCAAGAGTTGCTGCAGAAGAGCAACATAGTTGCTTCGGAGATTATTGCTGTTGGTATTGATTCCTTCTCTACAACAGTAGTTTCAGTAGATGCTCGAGGGATTCCTTTGCGCCCGGGCCTTATCTGGATGGACCGACGTGCCGCGAAACAGGCTGACTGGATTCGTGATCAGTTAGGGGAAGAAACATTCAAGATCTGTGGCAATCTTTCGGATGCGGGAAATTCAGCACCGAAAATTATGTGGATTAAAGAAAATGAACGAGAGCTATATGAGGACACTCATATGTTTCTTCAAGCCAATGGTTATTTGGTCTATATGTTGACCGGGGTATACTCATGGGATAAATCCCAGACTGGGTTGTCTCAGTTATGTGATATTAAATCCTGCGAATATTCTGAACTTTTATTGGATGCTTGTGGTATTGATCGTTCAAAATTGCCCCCCATTTACAATTGTACAGATGTTGTAGGGCATATTGACAAAAAGGCAGCCGCATTGACCGGATTAGAGGAGGGGACGCCTGTTATTGCGGGTTCGATGGATAATGTGGCAGCTGGGTTGGGAGCAGGTGTTTCAAAAGATGGAGAAGTTTTTATATCGGGTGGCACCGTAACGACCAATAATGTCTGCATGGATGAGCCAAGAAGTAACAAAAAATTACACATCTATCCGCATATTATTCCTGAAACCTGGATTGCTGCAGGAAGTACAGATTTTGGTGGTGGTTCATTTCGCTGGTTTAACGAACAAATTTTGGAAGAGAATAATGTGGCAGCACTAAGTGATTTAGTAGCCACATCAGATGCTAAAAATCATCCAATGATCTTTTTACCTTATATGGTAGGTCAGCGTAGTCCTGTCTGGAATGATAAAACCACGGGTGTATTCATGGGGCTGAGACCAACCACAACGCGTCGTGAGGTGGCTCGTGCTATCATGGAAGGAACCACCTATGGCTCAAGACAGGTGCTTCAAATCCTAGAAGATGAAGGAGTGGCAATTTCTAAGATTAGAATGACAGGGGGTTCTGCTCAATCAGATATCTGGGTGCAAATCTTCTCTGATGTCTTAGGCAAGCGGATCGAACTTCCGGGTGTGGTTGATTTACCTCCACTCGGAACAGCTATTGCGGCGGCGTATGGTGTGGGTGCGATTAAGAGTTTTGAGGAGGCGATAAAAAAAATTCCTATTAGCAATCGGTATCAGCCCAATATTGAACAAACGGAATATTATCGAAACATGTATGCACTTTTTTGTACGGTATATCAAAATTTACAACATGAATTTGACACACTTACTCGAATTGAAAATCAGTTCAAAAAAATATAAATTCGATAGTTATTTTTAAATAAAATGGGAGAAAAAATGAGAGCGGCGTTACGTGATGGACCCAAAAAAGTTAAATGTATTGAAATGGATAAACCGAAACCGTTATCTAATGAAGTATTAGTGGCGGTCAGGTCTTGTGGCATCTGTGGTTCTGACATAGTGCGAATTCAAGAGGATAATCCTAAATGGGATCAAATTGTACTTGGACATGAATTTTCAGGTGAAATTGTGGAATTGGGAGAAGACGTGACAGGTTGGCAAGTGGGTGACCGTGTTTCGGCAGCCCCGCTGATGCCAGACATGCATTCTAAAGAGAGTTTGAAAGGGGATTATGCCTTAGATAAAAACTACAGCTTTATCGGCTCGCGGGTTCAAGGAGCTTTCGGAGAATTTCTTCGTATTCCAGCCATTAATTTGGTTCCTATTGGTGAATTATCATTTGATCAAGCTGCTTTCATCGAGCCCATTACGGTCTGCCTCCATCCGATTTTGAGATTGGATAATTTGTTGGGAAAAGATGTGGTAGTGACAGGTGCTGGGACCATTGGGTTACTTGCGATTCAGATTTTTAAGTCGATGGGATGTCGTGAAATTATCGCATCTGATATTTCGGATGGTAAACTCGAACTTGCGCAACAAATGGGAGCGACTCACGTCTGTAATCCCATCCGTGAGCCGCTCGAATCGGTTTGCGAACGTGAGCTTGAAAACGGGGCTCATATCGTTTTTGAATCGTCCGGAGCAGGGCCTGCAAAAATATCAGCTTTACAAGTTGCTCGTGGTCGAGGAACCGTTTTGTTGGTGGGAACTGCCCACACTTCATTAACGTTTACTGGTCCACAGTTTGAAGCCATCACGCGAAAGGAATTAAATGTTGTAGGCTCATGGATGAGTTATTCAGCCCCTTTTCCGGGAGAAGAGTGGAGCACGGCTGTCTGGATGATGAAAGAGGGCTTAATTGATGTTACGGCCTTGCAAACGCATACATTTCCAATTGAGCAAATCCAATCAGCTTACGATATAATTTATAAGAACGATGAGTTATGGGCAAAAGTAATGATTAATTTTCAAGGAGAATAGAATGTCGGCTGTAGAAAAATTTTTACAAATACTTGCTGATAACCGATTAGGTAAAGAGACAGGGATCTACTCCGTTTGTTCTGCGCAAGCGACTGTGTTGGAAGCATCAATGTGGCAAGCAAAAGAAGATCAATCGATTCTACTAATTGAATCCACATCTAATCAGGTGGATCAGTATGGTGGCTACACGGGCATGAAACCGTTGGATTTTGTTAAATATGTATACGGTATTGCGGATCAAGTTGGATTCGATAAGGAGCATATTTTACTAGGAGGAGACCATCTTGGTCCGAATGCATGGCAACATGAGAATGCAGAGCCGGCGATGAAAAATGCTCTCGTTTTGGTGCAAGAGTATGTAAAAGCTGGGTATCAAAAAATTCATTTGGATGCCTCGATGTTTTGTGCAGATGACGAAGGTGATCGTCATAAGCCGTTGGCTGATGAAATTGTAGCAGAACGAGCTGCTGCAATGGCGCGTGTTGCAGAAGATACGCATCAGGAGTTTTGTGCTGGCCAGCCGAAGCCGGTTTATATCATTGGTACGGAAGTGCCTATTCCGGGGGGAGCGCAAGAGGAAGAGGAGATGGTATCCCCATCCTTACCTTCGGATGTTGTTAAAACAATTGAGATAACGAAAGAGGCATTTGAAGCAGCAGGAGTTTCAGATGCATGGAATCGTGTATGTGGTGTTGTGGTACAACCTGGGGTTGAGTTTGGTGATGATCAGGTGTTCCATTATAATAGCGAAGCAGCTCAGGGCTTAAGCGAAGAAATAATGAAGCAAGAGAATCTGATTTATGAAGCGCATTCAACGGATTATCAATCAGAGTCTGGACTCAAAAAATTAGTGAGAGATCATTATTGTATTCTAAAAGTGGGTCCATGGTTAACTTTTGGTTACCGTGAGGCGCTATTTGCCTTATCGATGATTGAAGAAGAGATTGCCGGGCAGCAGGGTTTAAAGAAATCGAATCTACGAGAAGTTATGGAACGCACTATGGTAGAGGATCCTACGTATTGGAAAAAGTATTATCCAGGGGATGAATTTGAGCAGGCGTTTAAGCGCAAATATAGTTTTTCGGATCGATCTCGTTACTATTGGCCGAATGGAAATATACAAAAAGCAGTTTCTACATTAGTCTCAAATTTAAAGGAATCGACTATTTCACTCTCGTTATTAAGCCAGTATATGCCTCATCAATATATCGCAATTAATGAGGGAATCATCGAAAACGATGTTGAGCAGATTATTATTCATCGAACGCAAGAAGTTATTCGTTTGTATGCTCGCGCCTGTAATATGCGAAACGCGGTTAACCAGAAATAGGAGAATCAAATGCTTAAAGGAATTGATCCGATACTTTCACCGGAGTTGTTAAAAATTTTGGCAGAGATGGGGCATGGCGATGAGATTATTCTCGCGGATGCGCATTTTCCGGGTACTACTTTTTGCCCGCAGCATGTTTTGCGTGGCGATGGATTGGAGATTCCTGACTTATTACGGGGTATCTTGCCGTTATTTGAGTTGGATGCTTATGCGGATCCATTAATTATGATGTCGGCCGTGGAGGGCGATACGCTTGACCCGCAGGTTGAGGCAGATTATCTGGCGGCAATTCGTACAGTGGTACCGGAGGCATCTGCGCCTGTGCGGATTGATCGGTTTGCTTTTTATGATCGTGCTGAAAAAGCCTTTTCGTGTGTGATCACGGGCACGACGGCTAAATATGGGAATATCATTCTCAAAAAAGGCGTCACGCCATTGAGCTCGTAGTTGAAAAACAACTGGCGATGGTGCTGACGGCAAAGGCGACGATAAAGGAGCTGGGGAAATACCAGACCCAGTGCGCACCGAGGCCATGTTGAAGCCACAGCGTAAAGGGAAGCGAGACTGCAAGCCCGATTAACCAATGATGAAATGCCATCCGGCGATTGAGTACTCCTAGCAGAAAAAGAGCGAGGATAGGTGCGCTGAAAAGCCCCATGAAGGAATAGAAGGCTTTGATAAGGCCGCCAATCGAGGAGACATAGAAGGCAATGCCAGTGGCGAGAATGCCAAGTAAAATAGTGATGACGCGGGCTTTTTTTACGATCTGATTTTTCGGTTTTTTATAATCATTGAGCAGGACAGTAGCAACGGCGTTGATGCCGGAGTCCATGCTAGACATTGCGGCGGCGAAGATCGCGGTGATGAGCAAACCGTTGACGCCGTTGGGAAGCTGGTGAATGATGTAGTAGGGCATAAGGCTATCGGGTGCGAGATCGGAAGGGAGTGGGTTCAATTGATAGAAGCTGAGTAGGCCGAGTCCGATAAAAAGGAGTGTCGAGATAACAACTAGGTCGGTGCCTGCATTAAACAGAATGGCTTTGAAGGTTTTGCGTTGGGAACCGGTGGCCATCATACGTTGGACGGTGATTTGGTCGGTTCCATATTCTTGCATTAGTTGAAAGAAGAAGGAGATAGCGACAATGGGAAGCGATAGGCTGAAGAGGGAGGGGGGCCAGTCGAGAATGTCGAGCCGTCCGGTTGAGGCGGCGTGTGATAGAATCGTGATGGCTCCTCCGTCGATTTGATGCACGAGAGATAGAGCGATCCAGATGGCCCCACCGACCAAAATGAGAAATTGAAGGACATCGGTCCAGACGACAGCGGCCATACCTCCGAGGGTAGTGTAGAGAGTGGAAATCAACCCCATCAGTAGAATGCAGGTGGTGAGAGAAAATCCGGTGGCGGCAGCGAGAGCAAGGGCGGGGGCATAGACGACGGTACCAAGCCAGCCGAGACGGCTGAGGACAAAGAGGGTGGCAACGCTGCGTTGGGCATTAGGGCCAAAGCGTTGTTGGATAAATTGATAGGAGGTGGTGACTTGATGCCGATGATAGAAGGGGTAAAAAAGTTTGAGGATGATAGGGGCGACGGCGAGACTGGCGAAGGAGACGGCGATAAGAGCGATATTTTCTTGGTAGGCAGTGGCTGGGAGCCCGATATAGGTGACGGCGCTCGTGAGGGAGGCATACATACTCATTGCGACGGCGAGCCAAGGTAGGTTTCGTCCGCCTAGAAAGAATTGCTCGGCATTCTGTTTATGTCGGGAGAAGATCCATCCAATAAGGAGCATGCCAAATAGATATAGAATGAGAATAGTGGTATTGAGGAGACCGAAGCTGGCGGGAATCATCGAGCACCTTCTTGTTCTACTAAGTGATAGAGTTCATTTTGTGTGAGTTCAATGGGATTGCATTTCATGCTGGAGGCTTGTTGTGCTTGTTGGAGAGTGGGCATGAATTGATCGGGTGTGAGTCCGGCTTGTTTGAGAGTGGGAATGCGCATTTCGATGAGAGTTTGCTGAATCCAGTCGCAGAGATGATGGTGAGTGGCATTGGGTTGGTTGAGGATAAGGGCAGCGGCTTCATCATATTTTTCGATGGCGGGATGATTGGGCTGACGTTTGTGGAGCGCCTGGAGATTGGTTTGAATGGCGGCGGGGAGGAGGGTAGCGCAAATTTCACCGTGAGCGGCTCCGAGGCGACCGCCAAGGGGACCAGCAAATCCATGAACGGAGCCGAGCCCGACGTGGGTGAGGGCGATGCCGCTAAGAAGAGCGGCATACGCCATTGTGGAGCGAGCGGCTAGGTGATCGCTTTCGTGGTATGCGGTTTCAAGTGCATTAGCCAGATGGGTAAGTCCGCTTCGGCATAGGGCGTCAGTGAACGGGTGAGATCGGATAGAGCAAAAGGCTTCTATGAGTTGTGTGAGGGCATCGAGTCCGGCAGCAGCGGTGATGTTTGGGGGCGTACTGAGGGTTAATATTGGATCAACAATAACGCTGTCTGGAATCATGGAACGGTGGCGTAGGCTGACTTTTATATTAGCTTCTGGGATAGAAATCACAGCGTTTCGGGTGACTTCAGCTCCGGTGCCGGCAGTGGTGGGGATGGCGATCATAGGAGCGGGTGGTTGGTCGAGCGGGCTTCCATCTCCAATGATTTCGAGGTAGGAAGTGAGGGGGTGGGTATTGGTGAGCATAGCAGCGAGGGCTTTACCCATGTCGATGGCGCTTCCTCCGCCCATGGCAATAACAGAGCGGCCGCCTTTTTCCCGAGCAATTTGGGTGAAAGTTTGGAGGTGATCGGCTGTGGGTTCGCCTTGATTTTCGAGTGGAATAAGGTGATGTGTGGAAAGGGAAGATAGCGATTCCCAGAGGGGTTCGTGGCGCGTTTTTCGTGGGCCTGTTAGAATGATAATAGGGGTGGGTAGTTGGTCGGCTAGGGTAGGTAATTTGGCGAGCGTTCCGGTGCCAATGTGCAGGTGCTTGGGTGTACAAAGTTGAAAAGGCGATATAGTATTAATCATAAGTAATTATACTAATTGGTGTGGGAGGTTTGTCGAGGGATTCTCTCCGTAAAGCACCGAATTTGCCTTGAAAAGAATTGAATATGATGCTTTCCAAGCGAGGTGGAACGAGGCATAAGTTGAAGAGTTTTTTTTTCGCAGTAATATACGGTAGATAAGTAGACCAATTAGAAGGAAGATCGCGATGAGAGATAAAAAAGAATTTTTTGGATTATTGAAAGAGTTAGATGGGCAGCCGATTGAAAGTTATCAGCAGATAGTGGGTGATTATGATTTCACGCGCTATGTGATAAAGAGTCATCCGTTCCGAGTGCAAGGGCCTGAAATTCAGCCGTTATTTTCAATTCGAGTACCGCAAACTATTGCGGAAATTCCAGAAGTTCTATTTGAGAGTCCCATTCGGCGCACGGCATTAGAAGACTATTTATTACGAGCGTTCAGTGCGGAGGTTGATCAGCTTGCTTCGTTTGATATGCACGGAGTGGCAAAGCGCAACATTGTGGTAAGTTCGCCGGACCAGACTATTTTACCGCGAAATACGATTTTGGTTACGGGAGAGTATGTGGAGTTACGAGTGGAGATTCAATTACCTCTTCGGCAGACGTCAGTGGATGGGGTTTTAACGTATGCAGTAGATGGCACTCGTATGCAGGAGATTCTTTATGATGAGCTGATGGAGGCGGTGGTAAACAGCTTGCTGTATTGCAACATGAATGTGCAGGAGGTGGAATCATTTGTACAAGCTATGGATAATGCAGATCGATTGCGTCAACATTTGAGTGCAAGTGGGCAAGTGGCTTTTTTGGCGGAGGGTTCGCTGTTAGATCGAGCTGAATTAAGTGATCTGCCTGATTATGAGCATGCGGTGCCTTTGGAGTTGGCAGATGGATTGGGTGAGCCGGTTGATACGCCGTATGCGGGCACGATTAATGGATTGGTTATTCCGAGTGGATTAACGGTGATTGTGGGGGAAGCAGATGGAGGGCGGATTGAAATTATGGATGCACTCGCACATGGAATCTATAATCATGTGAGGGGAGATGGTCGAGAGCATTGTGTGACGGTTCCCGATGCGGTTGAGATTATTTCAGAACCGGGAAGGTCGGTTCAAAATGTAGATATTTCTGCGTTTTATCGGGCAGATACTTCGAAGTTGCATTTTTCTTCTGAGTGGGCGGATTCGTTTGATTCACAAGCGGCGTCTTTGGTAGAGGCTCTGGAGGCAGGTGCGCGTGTTTTGTTGATTGATGAGCAGACTTCATGTCCAACGTTTTTGGGAACGGATAGTCGATTGGATGAAGTAATGGGTGAAGCGTCCCACATCTCACTGGCGTCGCGTGCGCGACAGATGGTTGATGAGTTGGGTATTTCGATTGTGATTGCGGGCTCCAATTTAGTTGCGGAATATATCCCGATTGCGGATACGGTCTTGCAGGTGAACCAGTCGATGGTGTCGAATATTACGGCGTTAACGAAGGAGTTGGACATTCGTCCAGCTGCATCGGCGCCGAGTATGCCGCTATCACCTCTGTTAAGTCGGTTACGTTGGATTATGCCGAGTTCGATCGATCCAAGCATTGGCCGTGATGATGTTTTTGTGAAAGTGGAAGAAGATGGGCTTATGCAATTTGGCCGTACGATCATGGATTCCGAGGATCTTACCCAATTGGTTTCTACCGATCAATTACGAGCGATTGGATTGACGTTTTACTATTTGAAATTGCGTTATGTTGATGAGGGATATTCGCTGCGTGAGATTTTAGATTTGGTGGATCGGGATATTTCAAACGAAGGACTGAATGCGTTGGCTCGTGATTTATGTGGAAATTTGGCGCGACCGCGTAGATATGAGGTTGCGGCTCTTTTGAATCGCTTGCCTACGTTCCGTGTTTCTCACGTGACGCAGTAAAGAAGGATGCGTTTATTAGTTCAGCGGGTTCGCCGGGCTTCAGTTTTCGTAGAAGGGGCATGTATTGGTTCGATCGAGCACGGTTTGTTGGTTTTTGTGGGAGTGGGGTCAAACGATACATCTGACGATGTGACTCATTTGGCGAGCAAACTGCTGAAGTTGCGTATTTTCGAAGATGATCAGGGGCGGTTAAACCGGTCGTTGGTGGAGGTTTCGGGGCACATTTTGGTGGTTAGTCAATTTACGTTATATGGCGATTGTCGCAAAGGGAATCGCCCTAGTTTTACTGCCGCGGCTTTACCAAAAATGGGAGAGCGACTGTATCATGAATTTTTGAATGCATTGAGGGCGTTGGGAACAGATCCTGAATCGGGGCGTTTTGGTGCGGATATGCAGGTGGAATTGTTGAATGAGGGTCCGATGACACTTTGGCTTGAGTCGGAAGGGCGTTGAGGGCGGATATAGTTTTTGCATGTCTTTCTCAATCGTGTATCAATATGACAACGAGGATGTGGATGATGAGCAATAAAAAAACAACAGTGGGTACGATCAATAGCCAAGTATTGGCATATACAGCTGGTCGGGACGTGGAATTAGATCGGTCATTGGCTATGGTAGATTGTATTGGTACAGCGGCACATGTAACGATGTTGGCGGAGATGCCTATTGATCCACCTGTGATTACGGGGGTTGAGCGGGATCAAGTAATTGCGGCGTTGAATACCATTCGTGCACAGGCAGTGAAGGGGTCGTTTAAAATTCGGTTGAGTGATCAGGATGTGCATTTGGCGGTGGAGCGAATGCTGACTTCGGAGTTAGGTGATTTAGGAAAAAAAGTACATACGGGTCGGAGTCGGAACGATCAAGTTGCGGTTGATTTGAGATTATTTGCGAAGGAGCAACTTTTACATACGCTTGAGGAAGTGGCGACGTTGGCTGAGGTGTTAGTTCGATTTGGGAAGAAGAATGAAACGGTCCCGATGGTGGGTCGAACACACATGCAACCGGGGATGCCTTCGAGTGTGGGCCTTTGGGCCACGGCTCATGCAGAAAGTTTGCTGGATGATGCGACAGGTTTATTCTATCTGCTTGAGATGAATGATCAGTCTCCCTTAGGTTCGGCGGCTAGTTATGGGGTTCCACTTCCGATTGATCGGGCGTTAACGGCGAAGTTATTAGGGTTTTCACGGGCTACACACAATGTGCTGTATGCAAACAATAGCCGTGGGAAGTTGGAGGGGCTGATTTTGGGAGGCATGAGTCAGATTATGTTGACGCTCTCTCGGTTGGCTCAAGATTTGATGATCTTTACGATGCCGGAATTTGATTACTTTAAACTTCCGGCGGATTTTTGTACGGGAAGTTCGATAATGCCGCAGAAGCAAAATCCGGATGTATGTGAGTTAGTGCGGGCGAAAGCATCGCGGGTGAAGGCGGCAGAATTGGCAGTGTATGATTTGGTGAAAGGAGCTCCGAGTGGATACAACCGTGATTTGCAGGAGGCGAAGGAGCCGTTTATGGAGGGAATGGCTATGACGAGGTCTTCTTTGCAGGTGATGACTCCGATGCTGGCAGAAACCACAGTGAATAAAGCGGCTTTGCTTGCAGGGTTTTCCCCGGATGTTTTTTCTACGGATCGAGCATTAGAGTGGGTTGCTCAAGGAATGCCTTTTCGAGATGCCTATCATCGGGTGAAGGAGGAGTTGGGTGAATTGGCTTCGGTTGATCCGAATGAGGCGATTCGGATGAAGCGACATATGGGTGCTTCTTTTGGGTTGGATTGGCTTGCTTATCGAGATCAAATAAAAACAGTTCGGCAGCGGACACGGAAGCAGAAGCGAGCGTATGAACGGGCGATTAAATCGCTCACAGGTCTTGCATATCAGGTGTAGTAGGCATTGTGTTGGCGGGGGTTTTTTGGTGCGGAATCTGGTTGCTCATTGATGGGTCTATTGGCCTTCTTTTTTATGAGCAGTGGCAGAGGCGTTTGGGGCCATTTAATTTGCGTCGATGGGTATGGATTGAAATCGGGATGGCGTTTGTGTTATTGAGTGCTTTTGGGCTATTGCGATGGATAGGTGGATAATGCGGCTTTGCGTGCTTGACGCGGGGGCGATGGATTTATAGGGTTTGCGGCTCTTTTGAGGTAAGAGGAAAAGGCTGCAATCGAAGAGTGTGCTCGCTTTTTTTATGATTGAAGAGTGCCCGATAGTGTAATGGTAGCACATGTGACTTTGACTCATATGGTCCAGGTTCAAATCCTGGTCGGGCAACCATAAGAAGGATAATGTTTGATGATGAAGATCTTAACAGGTACGGGACATCCTGAGTTGGCTGAATTGATAGCGGCTACGGCAGGGGTGGATCTATGTGCAACGGATATCACTCGTTTTCCGGATGGTGAGATTTTTGTTAAGATTGTGGATAATGTTCGGGGCGATGATATCTTTATTGTGCAGTCCGTGGCGATGGAACCAAATAATATGCTGATGGAGTTGCTGATTATGATTGATGCAGCGAAGCGAGCTTCGGCACAGAGGATTACGGCTGTATTACCTTATTATGGATATGCACGGCAGGATCGAAAGGATCAGCCGCGGGTACCGATTACGGCAAAATTGGTGGCGAACCTGCTTGTGGCCGCGGGTGCGAATCGCGTGATTTGTGTGGATTTGCATGCGCAACAGATTCAAGGTTTTTTTGATATTCCAGTTGATCATCTATACGGATCTCCAGTGATTGTGAAGTATCTGCGCTCGTTGGAGTTACAAGATTTAGTAGTCGTTTCTCCGGATGCAGGTGGATTAAAAATGGCTGATTCGTATGCGAAGATGCTCGATTCAGGCATTGCTTTGGTTGGAAAACAGCGTAAAAGTTGCGAAGACGTGGTTGCGAATCACCTAGTTGGAGATGTGGCGGGTCGCAATACGCTGTTGGTGGATGATATGACCTCGACGGCAGGCACATTGTGTGCAGCGGCTCAATTGTTGGAGCAGGCGGGGGCTACGTCGGTACGAGCGGCGGTGAGCCATTCGTTGTTGTCGGAAAAAGGAATTTCACGATTAAAAGATTCACCCATTATTGAGTTGGTGACAACGAATACGATCCCGCAGCGGGATTGGGGGGATGATTGTCAGGTAACGGTTTTATCGGTGGCGGATTTGTTGGCGGAGGCGATTATGCGCATTCACAATGGTCAGTCAGTTAGCTCGCTGTTTGAGATTGAGAAGTAGGAGAAGAAAATGGAAGCACAGCAAATAAGTGTGAAGAAGCGTAGTTTAGAAGGTTCATCTGCCTCGCGCCGAATGCGTCATGCCGGATTATTACCGGGGGTTATTTATGGTATTGATTCGAATCCATTAGCTGTGGAACTAGAAACGCATGCGTTGGAGCAGGTGTTGCATCATCATGCTTCAGAAACGATTTTGGTGGATATTGACCTGGAAGGGGAAGGAAGCGTTTCTGTGTTGCTTAAAGAAGTTCAGCACCATCCAGTTTCGGGTGCATTGTTGCATGTGGACCTTCAGCGGGTGGCGGCTAACCAGACGCTTCAGGTGGAAGTTTCTTTGGAGTTGGTTGGAGAGCCTGAAGGGGTGAAGTTGGGTGGATTACTCGATCAAGTGATGCACACAATTTTGGTGGAATGTTTACCCGCTGATTTGCCTGAAACGGTGAATGTGGATGTATCGGAGTTAGAAATTGGAAGTGCGCTTCATGTATCAGATTTAAAACTGGGTAATAAGGTGGCGATATTGAGCGATACGGATGCCCTTGTGGCTGGCGTTTCAGCACCGAAGGTAGACCTAGAAGATGATGAGGATGAAGATGTTGAGGCAGAGCCGGAAGTGATTACGGAAAAGCCGAGCGAGGAGTAGAGGGGATAGATTATTTTGAAGCTGGTTGTTGGATTGGGTAATCCGGGTCCGGAATACGAACACACGCGACATAATATTGGATTTGATGTCGTGAGGGGTTTAGCAAACCGACAATCAGTGGCGTTAAAAAAAGGATTTTTGCTTCCGAGTCGTTGCGTTAAAACGCGTTGTGGTGATGAAGCTGCCATGCTTCTGATGCCAACCACGTTCATGAATCGAAGTGGGCAGGCGGTTTGGAAGGCGATGCGGCGCTGGAAAATAGAGATCCATGATTTAATTGTGATTGTTGATGATGTGGAAATTGAATTGGGTTCATTAAAGGTGCGGACGAAAGGGTCGGCAGGAACGCATAATGGGCTGCGTTCAATGATAGATTGGCTTCAGTCGGAGCAATTTGCGCGGGTGCGCGTGGGGGTTGGCCCTCGACCGGTAGGGGAACAAATGATTAATTTTGTGTTGGGCCGCTTTCGGGTGGATGAGGATTTAAAAGTGGAAAAGGTTGTCGAGCGGGCGGCAGATGCGGTAGAAAGCTATTTTTCGCTTGGTCCTACTTTGACCATGAGTCGATATAATGGCTGTACGTTAGACGATGCAGTAGAAGGAGAAAGACGTTGAGTAAAGTATACGAAGGATTATTTATTTTTCCGGAAGCACTGGATGAAGAGGGCTTGGATCAGGCTATTGAGCTTGTGAAGGAAGAGTTAGTGAAGTTGGGTGGATCGTTGGATTCGTCTGTTCGGATGGGTAAGAAACAGTTTGCTCGGATGATGGATAAGCAGAAGAGCGGTCATTATGTGGTCTTGGTTTTTTCGCTAGGTGCCGATCAGGTGGATGCATTTAAAGCACGCTTGAAGTTGGGTACGAATGTTTTCCGTCATCAGTTCAGATCGATTGATTCTTCGGCGGATGTGGTAGTGGCTGAGGCTTCAGACGAGGGATAAGAGATGGCTAGTTTTAATCGTGTAATGCTTATGGGGAATCTAACGCGCAATCCGGAGTTGAAATATACACCTTCGGGCAGTGCGGTGGCAGATCTGGGCTTAGCGGTTAATGAGAGTTTTAAGAACAAGGCGGGGGAAACGATTGAGCAAACCTGTTTTGTGGATGTTGTGGCTTGGGGTCGTCAGGCTGAAACTGCAGCCGAGTATTTGAAGAAGGGATCACCCGTTTTTGTGGAGGGTCGTTTGCAGTTTGATCAATGGGAGAGTCAGCAGGGTGAAAAGCGGAGTAAGTTGCGGGTCCGTGCTGAGCGTGTTCAATTTTTGAGTGCAGGCGGTGGGAATGATAATGCGGCTCCCGATCTCGGCGGTGGATCGGAAGGGTCCGTTCCGATGCCTCCACCTCCGAGCGATGATGATGTGCCGTTTTAATAGAAGTAGATTAATTTTTTAAGGAGTAGGAATATGCCACGTAGAGATAATGATGAATATAAGAGTGATCCGGAGTTGTTACGCGGAGTTACTTCGTTTGACTATAAAGATGCTGAATTATTGAAAAAATTCATGACGGATCGAGGTAAAATTTTACCGGGACGTTTAACGGGTGCGAATGCCCAACAGCAGCGTCGAATCAAAAAAGCAATTCGTAGTGCGCGAACAATGGGATTATTACGGTAGGAGTAAAATCATGGCAGTAGAAGTTTTATTAGTGGATCAAGTTGAAGGCTTGGGAATTGAGGGAGATGTGGTGAAGGTTGCCGATGGCTATGCGCGGAATTATCTTCTTCCTCAGGGATATGCAACCGAGGTAACGGAAGGTCGTCGGCGTCAGGTTGAGAAAAGGCGAGCGGCTCGGTTGGTTGAATTGGAAGCAGCGAAAGTTGCGGCTGAAGAGATTGCGAAGAAGTTGGCTGATTTAGAATGCAGAATTGAAGTGAAGGTAGGCGAAAACGGAAAAATGTTTGGTTCTGTTGGTGCGCCGCAGTTAGCTGAAAAATTGGCTGCTGAAGGTTTCGAGATTGAGCGTTCAAAATTTAAGTTACATCAGCCACTTCATGAAGTGGGTGTATTTGATGTGTCTATTAAACTGCATGCGGAAGTCGAAGCGATCCTCAAGGTTTGGATTGTTGAAGAAAAATGATGCCGGGCGAGGCAGGCTCGCTAAGAATCCCTCCGCATAGTGCAGAAGCAGAGCGGGGGGTTTTAGGGTCCATTCTATTGGACCCGACGGGATCGATTGATAAATCATTGGCGCGCCGTATGCGAGCCGAATCTTTTTATGACCGTCGTCATCAACTGCTTTATGAGCAGTTGGTTGATATGAGTCAGGCAAACATTCCAATGGATGCGGTGACGATTGGTCAGTGGCTCAAAGAGCACGATGCCTTGGATAAGGTGGGTGGCTATGATTATTTGGTTGAGTTGCAAGATAGCACGTTGGTCCCAGCGCATGTGGAACACTATTGTGATATCGTTCAAGAAAAATATCTACGTCGGCGGTTGATTGAAAAGTCGGTGGAGACGATAGAGTCGGCTTATAAGGATGATCAAGAAACGTCTTTGCTGATTGGTGAGGCTGAGGGGGCGTTGTTTGAGTTGAGCGGCAGCAGTGAGCAAGAGGCTCCGCCGTGGAAAGATTCGATTCGTTCAGCTTTTACGGAGATTGAGAATCGAGATCCTAATCAGTTGATGTCGGGGGTGACAACGGGTTATCTAAGCTTAAATGAGCGACTGGGCGGATTGAATAATACGGATATGGTTGTTTTGGCAGCGCGGCCTGCAATGGGAAAAACCTCGTTGGCATTAAATATTGCGGAAAATGCGGCGCTCGGTCTGCATGGCGATCCGGTTCCGGTGGCAGTTTTTAGTTTGGAAATGTCTCGTGAGCAGTTGGTAAAGCGGATGCTCTTTTCACATGCGAAGCTCTCTTCGGAAAGAATGCGAGGTCGGCGGATGACCACGGATGAGCATGCTCGCTTGACGCGAGCGGTTGATACGTTGGAGAAGGCTGAGATTTATATAGATGATACACCTGGCTTAGAGGCGGTTGAGTTGCGATCGCGGGCGCGCCGATTGAAGAATCGGTATGGGGTTGGTTTGATTGTGATCGACTATTTGCAATTAATGAATTATACGAAGTTTGCTCGGGATGGACGTCAGCGTGAAACAATGGCTATTTCGGGGGCGGTGAAGGCGATGGCGAAAGAACTCGAAGTGCCAGTCATGGTGCTTTC
>JBJLEJ010000015.1:0-27486 GCA_045565965.1 Pontiellaceae bacterium
GAACGAAAAGATCCCGATACCGAGAATCAATCGATAATCGTTCCAACCCATGATAAGTACCTTGATGTATTCGACCCGCCACAACAAACCGACTCTCCAATGCAATGAACCGCTCTAACATCGCCGGTACATCCGCATGATAACGCGGATCTAATAACCGCATGGCCGTATCGTAGCCCATGGCAAACCACGCCCCGGGGAATAATTCAGCCTTCTTCAAAAAAGTCGCCGCCCGCGTCAAAACCACCGGAACCTGTGCCGGCATACCTGCCAATCGATCAACCACCGCCCTCATATCCAGTGCAGGCTTATCTGCATTCTCAATCGAAAGCTCCAAACACCCCGAACGATCACTCACCTCTATCGCCGCATCCAATAACCCCTGATGCCCCACATGAAAAGGATTAAACGATCCCGGGAAAAATAATCCCCGCTCCGGCATCATAGGCTCCCGCAAATACAGATGCGAATCACTTCCATTCATAAACAAATGTAGCTTCTCATCCATCAGCCAACTCCAAGCATGCATGCACATAGGCAAGCAATTCTTGACCTAAATAGAGCTCTTGATCTTCGCGAGCCACCGCCGGCAAAGAGACCAATCGATAATATTGTTTCCCTTGCAAAACCACCGAAAGATGCGCCCGATCAGAGCCCCTTCGCTCCCGGCTAGATTGTAGCGCTGCCGTACAGGCAATGCCCACGCAACGGATCTCCTGTCCCGACCAATGCAACGCTCGATCATATGCCACACGCGCCATTTTACCCGCCACCTGAGAACTACACAACGAAACCGGTTTTGCATCCACATACGCCCGTAATGCATCCGCATGATAGGGAACCGATGCCTCCACAACAAAACGAGATGCACCCGGCACCTTTAAAAGAGAAGCCACCGCTGAGCTTCCCCCTCCACTAATTGCAAGCGCCGCTTGATAACCGCTTGCAATGAGTTCCGATACCATTAAATCACTCATTCACCACATCGATCGACTCAATCACAATCGCGTCTCGAGGTACATTCTGATGCGGTCCTTCATTTCCCGTTGCAACCCCTTTCATCTGATGAACCACCTCCATGCCCTCAACTACGTGAGCAAAAACACAATAACCCCAACCATCCTGTCCCGGATAATTCAGGAATGTATTATCATTCACATTAATGAAAAACTGCGCACTCGCACTATGCGGATCCATCGTCCGCGCCATCGCCACCGACCCCACCGTATTTTTCAATCCATTGGCGGCTTCATTTTCCACCGTATCAGAAGCCGGCTTTTGCTGCATATCCGCCGTAAACCCTCCCCCTTGAACCATAAACCCATCGATCACCCGATGAAAAATCGTGTCACTGTAGTGTCCCCTCTGCACATATCCCAAAAAATTGGCCACCGTTTTAGGCGCCTCCTCCTCGAATAACTCCATACGAATATCACCCATAGACGTCTTCATAATCACCTGCATCTGCATCTCCTTTTTAGTCATCTCTAACGAAACGGGCTCCGTACTCATCGCACTACACATACCCCATCCACCTAAAATTAATAAACATGTTAAACGTTTGATCATTTCACTCACTCTTAATAATATTAAAGATTATAATAAATATAACAATACCTCTATGAACTGCAAGAAAACAGTAAAACGCAAACTACGTCAACCGTTTGAAACGCTTGGTTTCACCTTATTTGTATTCTGTACACCCCTTCTCCCCCGATGGCTGATCCAACTGCACGCCTACTGCCTCGCCTATCGCACACAAAACCCCCTCCGCTTTATCTACTGCCTTCCTCAAAAAAAGGGCGCTATCAAATCTCTCTATCTGAACCGCTCTTCCCGCCCCCTTACCAATCTAAACCAACTCAGGATATTATCAACAACCTTGCCCAAACCATTACCGACCACGTATCCAAAACCATTCTCAAAAATCCACACACCTGGATCTGGTCCTATCCCTACTGGCAGAAATACGCCCGTTATCTACCCAATAAACCATCCACTAAAAAACTTGGTCTTTTCCAACCCGACCTCTATCTTTATGCAACGTTCGGAGGTCGCTTATGTCGGATATCAACCGCATCAAAGAGCGCATAAATTTTTGCATACAAGGAGAACTCTGGGAACAGCTACCCAAGTTCCTTAATGAAATGCACCCCGCCGACATCGCTGAAATCATCAATCACGCACCCATCGGCGATCAAAACACCCTCTTCGACCTTATCGACCAAGACATTAAACCCGATGTCCTTGCCGAACTCGACCATCAAGCCGAAGCCGATGTGCTTGAAGAACTCACCGATGAAGAAATTTCCACCCTTGTAGAAGAAATGGCACCTGATGATGCAGCCGATCTTCTCGGTGACCTCGAAGACGATCAACGTGAAGAAATTCTCGATCTCATGGAAGACGAAGATTCCGAAGAAGTCCGCGAACTTCTCAAATACGATGAAGAGACCGCCGGCGGAATAATGACCAGTGACTTCGTCGCAGTCAGTGCTGATATGACCGCAGCCCAAGCCATCGCACACATTGGCTCCCTCGAACTCGAAGAACCCGTCTACTTCGCTTATGTCGTATCCACCACCGGTCAACTTCAAGGCTACATTCAGCTCTGGGAGCTCCTTAAAACCACCCACCTTCAACAACCCCTTTCCACCCTTGCCGTCAAAGACACCATCTCCGTGCAAACCGACACAGATCAAGAAGAGGTCGCCCGTACCGCATCTAAATACGACCTCACTTCCCTACCCGTTCTCGATCCCACCGGTATCCTTGTCGGGCGAATCACTGTTGACGACATCATTGATGTGATCGAAGAAGAAGCCTCAGAAGATATCTTCAAACTTGCCGGTTCGAATGAGTCTGAGTTGGAATACAATTCGGCATTGCACGCCTGCAGAGCCCGCCTACCCTGGCTCATGATTACCCTCTTTGCTGGATTCGTAAGTAGCCTAATCCTAAAACAATTCATCGACCACCATATCATCGCCCTCAGCTTCTTCGTTCCCATTATCATGGCTATGGGTGGCAACACCGGCATCCAATCTTCTACGCTCATTATTCGTGGACTAGCTGTCGGTTCCATCGACGAACGCGGATTAAGCAAACTTCTTCTTCGCGAACTCACCGCAGGCGCCCTTATGGGGATAATGTGCGGAACCCTCATCGGTATCTGGTCCGCTTTCATGGTCGGTACCGATAGCGAAATTCCCTCCATCTACCTCGCCTTCACGGTCGGCACCTCGCTCTTTGCAGCCATGATGTTTGCTGCCGTCTTCGGAGCCCTTGCCCCTCTTCTCCTTAACCGACTTAAAGTCGATCCAGCCGTCGCCTCTGGTCCCTTCGTTACTGCTTCAAATGATATTCTCGCCCTAATTATCTACTACGCTGTCACGGTCGGGCTCATCCTCCTACGAACTCAACTACTCGGTACCTGAGATGATCGAACGCACTACCTCCATTCCCCTCACCATATACCCCTACTCCACCCGCTCACACATCGTCCACTGGCTTACCCGCCATCACGGTCTCATATCTACGCTTCTCAAAGCGGCTCAACATCCCAACAGCCCTTTTCTTGGAGAATATCAACTTTTTGGCACCACCGAATTACTCTACTACAATCGCCATAAAGAAGGTCTCTACACCGCAAAAGAATGCGCCCTACTCCAGCCCCGAGAATCCTATCGCAAGAACTGGCGTGCAATGCAAACCGCCTCCTATCTCACCGCTCTTTTTCGCAAAATACTACCCCAAAATACACCCGCTCCCCACCTCTTCCACCAACTCGAACTCCTCCTAGATTACACCCTCCACTTTCACGCCCACCCCCTCTACCTTCCTTGGTGCGAGCTCTTAATCAGTCAACACGAAGGAAACACCCCTCAACTCAACCAATGCGGTAGGTGCCAAAGCAACCATGTTGAATTCTTTGACCCTGCACAAGGCACCGCACTCTGCCGCCAATGCACCTACCCATCATCTACTCCTATCCAACCCCTATCCCCCCAACTACAAGCCCTCATCCAAACCCTCCTTATAACCGAAATTCCCCATAACCTTCCAACCGAAGCTAACCACACCCCACTACTCTCTGCCCTCAATCATCTTACCG
Organism: Pontiellaceae bacterium; assembly: GCA_045565965.1. Classification (GTDB taxonomy): domain Bacteria; phylum Verrucomicrobiota; class Kiritimatiellia; order Kiritimatiellales; family Pontiellaceae; genus Pontiella. Next base: position 4,115 of record JBJLEJ010000015.1, read on the forward strand.
GCACTTTTATAAGCACCATCTATCAGCTTCCCACCATCCACCGAAACGCCATCGCCATATGAACCACCTGCCCACCATTTCAATTATCATTCCCGTCTATAATGGTGAAAAATATATCAGCGACTGCCTCCACTCCCTTAAGGAGCAAACCCATCCTCCCCATGAAATCATTGTCGTTGACGACGGCTCAACCGACCGCACACCCAAGCTCATTCTCCCCCCTGCAAAAATCATCCACACCAACGGAAGAACCGGTGCAGGAGCCGCCCGAAATCTTGGTGCCAAACATGCTACCGGTGATATCCTGCTCTTTACCGATGCCGACGTCGTTGCCCCCCCCGAATGGGTAGAAAAAACACGCCACGTGATCAAAAAACAGAACGTCCGATGTGGTGGTGGAGGATACTGCGGCCCTGTAAAAGACAGCTTTATTCAATGGTTTGCCCACGAGGAACTCGTCTGGCGTAGAAAAAACCTCCATGGATATGTCGACACGCTGGTCTCAAACAACCTCTTTTGCGACCGCCAGCTCTTTCTCTCCATCGGCGGCTTCCCCGAAACTTACCGAACAGCAAGCAGCGAAGATATGGAATTCTCTTGGCTCATCTCCCGCAACGAACCCCTCTGGTGGGAATCCAATAACGGCGTATTCCACAACTTTACGCCTACCCTGAAAGACTATTTAAAGCAGCAAAAACGCTTTGCAATCGATGCTGTTCCCCTGGTGTTCAACCAAAAGAAAATACTCACTGGAAAAACCCATCACCCCCGAACCTTCTATCTCGAAATCCTCATTACTGGCCTTCTTTTTGCCGGGTTTATTACCACCATTTGGATCCCAACCATCCTCAACTATAACCTGATTCCCATCAGTATTATCCTGTTTTTAAATACCGGTCTACTCACAGCTATGAAACCCCATGATACCCGCTTTCTTACAAACACCATTCTCTTGATTTTTCTGCGTAACCTCACCATTATCTTCTGCGCATGTATTGGAATATATCGCTTCATTGCTCAACGAGAAAAATAAATGACCAACCAAACCATCTCAATCATCGTTCCCTTCCTCAACGAAGAAGAGAACCTGCCTCTACTCTATCAACGAGTCATCCGTCTCTTTGACTCCCTTCCTCAACAACTAGACCTCCTTCTCATCGACGACGGCAGTACCGACCAAAGCCTCGAGTGGGCCAAACTCACCGCTGCCACCAATCCCGACGTTACATACATCCAACTCTCCCGCAATTTCGGTCACCAACGTGCTATCACCGCGGGTATGCACCACTGCCAAGGCGATGCAGCCATCATCATCGATGCCGACCTCCAAGACCCACCCGAAGTAATTGCCGACCTCATCGAAAAATGGAACGAAGGCTACGAAGTGGTGCATGCCGTCCGCTCTGAACGCAAAGGCGAAACAAGAATCAAAAAAGGACTCGCTCATCTCTTTTACCGCCTTATGAGTCAAATCACTGAAGTGGAAATGACCGTCGATGCCGGCGACTTTCGCCTCATCGACCGTAAGGCCCTTAACGCCCTTAACAGTATGCCCGAACAACACCGTTACATGCGCGGACTCGCTGCCTGGATTGGCTTTCGCCAAACCACGATCGAATATGTCCGAGAAGCCCGCCACGCCGGCGTCACCAAATACCCCCTTGTCAAATCCATTGCCCTCGCCCTCAACGCCATAACCTCCTTTAGCGGAACTCCCCTCCGCCTCATCTTCTACCTCGGTAACCTCCTCTGTATTCTCTCCCTCGGCATCGCCATCTACCTCTTTACCGTATGGACCCTCATCCAGCAGAATCCACCCCCCCACGCCGGTACCACCTATCTCACTCTCGCCATCTTCTTCGTCTCTGGCCTCCAGATGCTCTGCATGGGCATTCTCAGCCAATATCTGCGGCGAGTATTCGACGAAATTAAAGAAAGACCCCTCTACCTCATCCGTGAAACCAACCTGAAAGAACGATCATGAACATCACTAACAAACTTCCCACAACCATCGATGCGGTCGTCTTCGACTTCGACGGCGTCTTCACTGATAACGCCGTATATCTCTCTGAAGAAGGGATTGAAATGGTCCGATGCGACCGAGGTGATGGCTGGGGTATTGGGAACCTACACAAAGCCGGCATCCTTATGGCGGTCATGTCTTCAGAGGTGAATCCGGTGGTGGCTAAACGCTGCGAAAAACTTAACCTCGAATGCTTTCACAAACTAGAAAGCAGTAAATACGACTGCTTCAAGAACTGGTGCGAAAAGCACCAACTTAAACCCGAAAACGTCATATTCATCGGCAACGACGAAAATGATATCGGCTGCCTCCAAGCGGCTGGATGCGGTGTGATCCCTGCCGATGCCCATGCTTCCACCCTCCCCCATGCCGACATCATCCTCACCCGAAACGGGGGCCACGGTGCCGTCCGCGAACTCTGCGATTTAATCCTCTCAAAAAATAACACTCGACTTAAAACCCTATGACTTCCCATGTACACGAACCGAAAAAGGGAGAACAAATTCCCAACGAGCGATTTTGGGTCATCGCCACAAAAATCCCCCTGATTAAAAAAATACGACAATATAATCTCGAAGCCTTTTCCCCAAAACAACTGACTAAAATGGCTCTTCATCACGGTCTTCAATATGTTAAATGGAAAATACGATATTTTTTCACCATCCGTAGCTACGGACTCAACAACATTAAACAGTACAACCGCCTAAATTTTTCCAATTGCACCACACAAGAAATTCTATCCGCTGCCAAACACGATGCCCACCGTATAGAAAAAGCTTTCTATGCTGGCTACTTCAGAACCACCAAACTAAGTGCCTATCATATCTCTTCTCAAAATATATCACGCGCATTAGATGAACTTAACAACCGCAATATTAATCCGGATCAGCCCGATATAAAATGGATTACTGAAATTCGAGATGCTTTCTTCGACATGGAATCCTACATCGAATCAAGAAAATCACCCGCCCCCACCTTCCATCCCGAAAAAGTGGACACGTTTATTGCACAAACCAAAACCAGACGAAGTACCCGCACATGGGCAACTCCTAATTTTACCGAAACTGAACTCATTCAAATAGGGGAAAAATTAATCGAAAGCGCCTCATGGGCGCCGTGCTCTGGTAACAGACAATCATGGTTCTTCAAAATCATCACCAAGCAAAGTGAGAAAGATTTACTCATCGGAATTAAAGAAAAGCATTGTTATACGGCTCCCATGTTGATCTTTGTCGGAATGGATCGAACTGCTTATGGTGCCATCGGCACCAAAGAACAAGGAATTCATGTCGATGGAGCCGCCGCTGCCATGCAAATGGTCGCAACTGCACACTATGCCGGACTCGGCTCCTGCTGGAACCATTTCTGCAAAGACTTTGTATATTCCCGACCTAAAAATATACAGATCTTCAACACCTTCTATAAAACCCTAGAAATACCAAAAACAATCGAACCCATCTCAATAATCGCATTTGGCAAACCCGCTTTCATCTCGCCCCCTCCATTGAGACCTACAACTGCCCGATGGATCCAACACCAACAAGAGCAAAGCAACTAACCTATGGCGACTCATTGGAACCAGCAGAATATCAAAAAAATCGTCAGAGAAATTGTTGCCACTCTCGGCGATGATCTTGAGCGCGCACTCCGCCCCTTCCGACTGCTACCTCTTATACCTAGCGCTCATACGAAGCCCCACATGCAAGGCACTCATATTCTCATCACCGGCGGATATGGTTATGGTAATGTAGGCGATGAAGCCCAACTCAATGCCAACTTAAACCGCTGGAAACAAAAACACCCCCGTGCGCACATATCCGTATTAAGCCCTCACCCTGAATACACATCAGAACACCATATGATCCCAGCAGAACTTGCCCCTCGAGTTATTTGGTTCCATGCTAATAAACGAGCCTATTACTGGGTCGATAACCCCTACTTTTACATTCGTTTTTTCCTAATCTTCATTCGCAACTGCATCGCCGCCCACCTCATGAAAGCAGGTCTTCCACCACTCGTCACCTCCGCTCAAGAAACACACCTACTATACCATCTACAAAGAGCCTCACTACTGCATATCTCAGGTGGAGGTTTCTTGACCGGCATGACACGAAGTCGATTGTGGGAAAACATGCTCTTACTCCGACTTGCACACATCTTACAAACACCGTCCATCCTTACCGGTCAAACCATCGGCGTTTTTAAATCGTTCGCCGACCGCTCTCTTGCTAAATGGGGATTATCACACGCACAATCCATACAACTTAGAGATAAAGAGGCATCCGAAAACGAACTTCATTCCATTGGTTTAACCGGAGAACACATCCATTCATATTATGATGATGCCCTCTTTTGCAAAAAAGCAGACGACGACGTCATTGATACAACCTTAATAAATTCTCAAATAGACCCTTCAAAACCCTACGTTGCTATTAACTATCATTACTGGGGTATGACGCCGGAAATGCAAAAAAAAGCCACGCAACAAATCAGTCAGATGTGCCGAAATATTGCACAGCAATGTTCTACCCAACTCCTGCTTCTCCCTATGACACCCTCCGATGCAGAGCCATTGAACGCATTGAAAAAAAACATCGGAAATCACGCACAAATACTCACATACGACTTCGACTTCACAGTAGCCCGCGGTGTCATCAGCAAATCCCAATTTGTATTTACTATGAAACATCATCCTATTATTTTTGCCTATGGTGAATCCGTTCCCGTGATATCCATCTGCTTAGACGATTACTACTATCGAAAAAATAAAGGCGCCATGGCTCTAGTCGGACACCAAGAATATTGCATCGATAGAGCCGTCCTATTTTCAGATCAAAGTGACGTCATACTAAAACGATTTATTTATCAACAACCCAACCTGAAAAAACAAATTCAGCAAGTGATACAAACATACCACGAAAAAGAACAACAGATAATACCTAATCATCTGGTTTCGTAATCATACACAATAGATATAACGGTTTTTTCTCATTAACATTCTTTCAATAACCGCAAATTGACTAAATATTCGATCGTCTCCTCAATCTCGCATCGCTTTCCCGTTTCTGGATTCATGTAGCGACTGTAAGCGATATAGGAAAAATAAAAAATCTCTTCAACCGAACGCTTCCGAACACGTCGCGAACACGTTACCCGATCTTTCGTAACACCCCATCCCCCATAAAAAGGCATCCCAAAGCAGTGTACTTTTTTTCCACACATCAATGCCTCAAAGCCCATTTGCGTCGTTACGCAATATACCTCATCCACTGCTTCCAGAAGGCTATATGGACAGATCGGATCTGTAAACGGATACACATTTTCCGCCTGTTTCAATCCCGTAAAATAGCCCTTTCTGCCCCCACAAAACGCCTCAGGATGCGTCTTCACGATAATATCCTTCTCAGGGTGTTCAAGCTGAGCTGCCGCCAACATCTCTTCAAAACTCGCATCCGAAGCCAATCCAAAGGAAATGGAAAAATCCTGATACGCCTGGTCGATCACCAATACCTTTTTTCGGCCGGCACGCCCCACGTTAGGCTCATAGATCGGTGCCAGATTATACTTCGTCACCTTCAACTCTCGAATGCGCTGCATCACCCGCCGCGCACGATCAAGCTGATCGTCGGTAAGTACCTCGTCCGAATTAAGTAACAACTCCAACCTCGACGAACGTCTCGCATCATAATAAATGCTCACATCATCCACCAACATCGATACCCCCGGCTCCGCAAAAGGCATGTCGACTGACCGCAAAAACCCATCCTCCACATACACCCGTGGAATCGATAAACGCTTTGCACTCCGTAATAAAAAATATTTAAAAAGATCGATTCCGCTTCCATACAGATAGAAAAAATCCGCCTGTTTTCGTTTTTGAAACGAAAGCTCATTTCCCCCAAGTAACACCCCAAAATGATCAGTGCGCGAATTTATCTTCACCACATTATTACCAACATAACTCGCACCCGAAAGCGCATTCAAATCCTCTAACGAAAAGTCAGCTGGATTTTCTTGGCGCAACAAATTCTCATAAGCCGGGCCAAAAAAACGCGCAAATAAGACTAAAAACCAACGCTGATATAGATAAACCAATCCCCGCCTAATCACGTAAATGACTCCCTTGAAAGCTCCCGCCTAATGCGACAATCAATTCCCACCGCCAACATCAACGCCAACCCAGCCATCCAAGCGATCAACCCATCGGGCGAGATCACCAACCCAGTCTCCAAAAGCCCCACCAACAACAAGGCAAAAACCAACACCATCCACAACCACCGAAACTGCTTAATCGCCAAGGCAAACTGAACCGTATACTGCAAATAGCAAATCGGGATCAAACTCAACGCAATGTAGCGCAACCACCGAACCGACTCATCCGTAACCGCTTCAGGACCAAATAACAACCCAAGAAAAAACTTTCCAAACACCACCACACCCAAGCTTAGCAACACGATCGCCCCCAACGTCGTCCAAGCTGAACTACGATAGAGCGCCACACGCTCCGTAAACGATGCCTTCACCACCTTCGGAAACAACGCCCCGCATATCGACTGTGGCACCACCAAAATCAGATGCCCTAAAACCGCCGCATACGCATACAAACCCGACCACTCCGGAAATGCACGCCGAACCAACACCACATCCCCTACCAAAAAAACCGCCAATCCCAACCATACAGCAACACTCTGCCCCATATAACCGCCCAACGGGGGAATGGTCTGCCCACTCGCAACCTCATTTTTCAAGCACATCCACAACGTAGTCCCCGCAATAGACGTCCCCACAAAAACACCTATACCGTGACCCAATAAACCCCAACCCGCATACGCCGAAACACTAATCACCAAAAACAAACCCCCACCCAGTCGTGCGATCGACTGAATCAAATGACTCCAACTCCACGCCGTAAACATTTCGAACCCACGCAACGATGCAAAAAACACGGGACGAATCAATGTACCCAACCATACAAAACCGAACACATAAAGCGGTGCCACCCGATCCATCTGAAACCACTCAACCAAGGCGTCGGGAAACAGATAAATAAAAGCATTCACCAACAAACCCAACCCGCCTAAACGAATCAAACACCTACGCAACAAACAACGAACATCACCCCGCCGACCCGCTCCATCCAATTCACTCACCGTATGCGTAATCGCCAACGCAACCACACCTAACGGCAACATCAACATATTAACCACACCCAACAGCGAACTTAATAACCCAAATTCATCCACCGAAAACAAACGCCCCATCACCACCTGAAAGAGCATGTTGAACACATTTGCGCCCAAAACCCCCGCCGACAAAATAGCACTATTTTTCAACAAACCATTCGGCTTTTGGCGATCTGACGCTGAAAAATTCACGATTTTCTACTCACCAACACACCCCCACTCACGCAGGCAACGAACCCCAAGCCCAATATATACAGAGCTGCTCGATTTTGAGGCGCACGAAACTCAACCACCTGATGCCCCGCCTCCAAATTCACGCCCATCACCAGATAGTCCATGGTCAAGAGCGGCTGCTCTTTTCCGTTCACAAACACCTGCCAGCCGGGTTGTATCCGTTGCGAAAACCGCAACATCACGGGTTCTTCTAACTGCACCTCTACCCTAACTCTAGAACGCGTGATTTCGGTTGGCTCAACTGCTTCCACAGCCGGATTTCCCTGCACCGAACCCAACGCGGCCTGATGATCCACCAAGACCTGTTGCCGCGGATTGTAGGCCGGGTCCGCCAACGGATCCAACTGCGCATCTATCGGCATCGAGGTCCAATTTCTAAACAGAGCCAAGCGCGGAATAGACGGCATAAATTCCACCATGACGTCGCGTCGTTTTCCAGCAGAGGTAGGTATCTGATACGACATCAGGGGGGTAAACCATTCCATCATCTGCGTCTGTTTTTTAAACGACTGGTATACTCGCTCTGGCATCGTCATGTAGCGAACAGATGCCAACTGCCAAAGGCGAATCGGATTGGATTCCAGTGCCCCTAAGAGCTCTTCATACACCACGGGCATCCGATTCATCTGCCAGATATTAAAAAAATTTAGATCTCGTGTTCCACCTTGCAGAGCTAACCAGTTGTTATAGATCCCATTTTGATCCACAAAAGCGACCCGCTCAGCACCCTGCCTCTGGGCGAGCTGATCCAATACGGCATGCGGTGCGGATACCGCCTTCACCGAATTCGCCTTAAAATAGCGCGAAGTAAGCAGCAAACTATCTATGCTCAATAATCCAATCAATAGACAAACCGCCAAATGCCACCGACGCTTCACGCACAAAATTACACTGGCAAGACCCACTAAAGCACATACAAAAGCATGCCACCAAGCCCCTCTCATTCGTTCAAGCAACACCTCCACCTGCGCTGCAAATCCTGCTTCGGTAATCTGCGTGCGCCACCCCTCTTCAAACAGCGATACGCCCCACAAACCGAGCAATATACAGATCGCCACCCCCGCACAACTGATCCAAGCCCCTCTACGAAAACGTGGACTCGACGAAGAATTGTATAGTGCATCCACACCAAATCCAGCCAATATACCCAGCGCAATCTGCATATTATCTAAAAACTTAATCGGCGCCCGAATGTTATTGAAAATAGGAATCTGAAAGAAGCCTTCATAGAGCCATGAATATCTTCCCATCGCCAAGCCTAGCGCAATTACCGCAGCACCTCCCCAAAAGAGCACCATGCCTCGATGTGTGCAACTGCCCCGCCGACAGACCGAAGCCACCCCAAAGACCGCTAAGAGAAAGGGCATCAGCCCAACATAATTACTCTCGAGTCTAAAATTACGAAACCCCTCACCCGTCTTAGGATAGTCGGCGGTTTGTCCTACGCGACCCCAATACGGCGCCTTCGAATCAAAGGAACTCCAACCACTCCAGCCCATCGCAATCAAATCAGGCCACTCCCCCGGAACTAAACTCCACTGCGTGATGTAATCCCATTTCGCCGATTTTTCGCCCTGCACGCTCGCCGCCTGACGAATATTTTGATCATAGGACTTGAGCAATACAGGACCCGATAAAAGCAACCCAACCACACTCAACAACCCTAAAAAAAGCGCACTGCGCGCCCAACCCATCTTCACCTGAATCAGGCGTAAGAACGCGTATGGAGCTAAAAAGAGTCCTGCTAGTAAGGCGACGTCCTGCTGTTCGAGCATCATCAGCCCAACCGATACCCCTGCTAACAAGCCATACCCGATCTGTCCCCGAGCGGACACCGCGCGCACCCCTTTTTCAATGAAGACCAACGACACCATCGAAAATGCGAGCACCTCCATTTTGTAGACATGCCCAGCCGACGCCAATAGGATGGAATTAACCCAAAACCCGACCAACGCACCTACGATAGAGGCCGACCAACGCAGAGACCACAACCGCAGAAACCAGACCATCGCCAAGGAGCCGAACATTAATACCCCTGCATAGAACCACTCGAGAAAGGAGTGAATTGGTATTAGTTGCACCAAGAAATTAAAAAAACTGATGCTATAATTCGCATAGCCAAATAAAGGACGACCACTGAAGAAGCCGCTGAAGAGATCCCACCCCATCTGTTTGCGGAAGGCCAATCCCCCGAGATTGACGTCAGACGAAGCAATCGTCACATCGGCACCCCATGCACATCGAAAGGTCAACAAGGCGAGCAACACAAAAAAGAGCCCCACGCCCAGCCACGTCCACCGCTCCCTACGCATTTGTATGCTCCTCAACCGTCCGCTTTAACAACACCAACATCTCCTCGCTATTACGATCCCAACTAAATTCACCTGCCCGGTCCAAACCCGCAGCCGTCAACCGCTGGCACAAATTTTCATCCATCAAAACACGACGAACCTTTGCCGCCGCATCCGCCACATCATCATAGCGATACAACAACCCCGTCTCACCCGCTACCACACTATCACACAGCCCCGTCGTATCATTCGCCACCACCGGACACCCACACGCATTTGCCTCGATCACACTTAGCCCCCAGCCCTCCTTCAAACTCGTCTGCACATGCACCGCCGCCCGCCGAAACCACGCAATCTTCTCCCGCTTCGGAATAAATCCCGTAAAACGTACCGGCAACCCCCGCGCCGCTGCATACGCCTCCACCTTCGAACGATACGGTCCATCCCCCACGATCACCAATTCCAACTCCGGAAACGAATCCTGCAATAGATCCAATACCTGACACGCCTGAATCGGCCCCTTATACCGCTGAATTCGTCCCACCCAAAGCAAGATCTGTTGCTTCGCACCCGCCACCGGATGATAAGCCTTCAAATCCGCCCCATTATAAATCACCTCAATCGACTTCTCCGGCAGTCCCATCTCCACCAACTCACCCTTCGTTGAAGGGCTCACCACCGAAAAAATAGAGTCCCGATACACCCACCGAATCGACTTTTCAGCCAACCAAATCAGCCCTGCAATCGGCCACACCACCTCCCGAAAAATCGAACCTTGCCACAAATGATGCATCTGCACCACCAACGGACCCCGATAGACCAACGGCGAATAAAACGGCAACTTATTCAAATCCTCCACCACCACATCCGGCCGATGCTCTCCCACCCATTTCCGTAAATTCAATGCGCACAATAACGCAAACGTCCAATCATTCCCCACCCGAAACACCCGAATGCCATCAATCGAGTCCGTCCGCGAAGCCCCCGCAAATGCACAACTATAAAGCACCACCTTATGCCCCGTCCGTACCAACGGAGCATAGACCTGTTGCAACCGAAAATCAGCGCCCCCCGCTCGCGGATGCCGTACATCACGCCAATTCAAAATCAAGATTTTCATCGTTTAAACACCAAAAACTTCCGCAAGACAAAATTCGTCAACGCCCCCGCCATCATCATCGCCAAGTTCGCATACGTCACCTCCCACGCCCACCGCGTAATCAGCACGCCACCCAAGCCAATCCAACCAAACTGCAACAACGAAGCCCCAAAAAAAAGAAGCACTTCCAACCCACTCCGATGCCGCCCCGCTTCAAAAACAAACTTCCGATTCAGTAAATACACCACCGCGTTAGCCACCACAAAACAGATCCCCTTAATCAGCCAGTAATTACGCTCCAACATCGCCTCATCCGGCACCGCGGCCTCCACACCCAAGCCTGAAAACAAAACCACCACCGGATCGCTCGCCCGCAACGCCGGCAACGCCCGCCACGCCAACCCATAAAACAGCAACTGATCCACAAACACCGCAATGCCACCGCAACCGATATACTTCACCGCCTGCAACCAAACCGTATCCTTTCGCAACAACCACTTTCGAATTCCATTTTGCATATCTGTTCAATATACGATGGCTCAACTTTCCAAAGCGACAGTTTTTTCATGTAACGTTCCAATCCCACAACCTTGACCTACGCCACAAATAATTTATGCTCTACCCCAGTTTTATTTTAACCTAAAGAGTATTCATGACGCCATCCAACCCACCCTTCTATAAACGTACCGACTGGATTGCCTGCTGGATCACTTTCGCCATATCCCTTATCGTTTACACCCTCACCCTACAGCCCACCGTCGGCCTCGAAGATTCCGGAGAACTCATTGTCGCCTCCGACTTTCTTGGCGTCCCCCATCCCCCCGGCTACCCCATCTGGACCCTTCTCACCTGGTTTTTTCAATGGATTTTCCACTTCGTTACCTTCCACGGTCAACCCAACCCCGCCTTTGGTGTCAACTTCTTCTCCGCCTTTGCCGGTGCCGGTGCATGCGGCATCATTGCCCTGCTCATTAGTCGCTCTGGAGCAGATCTTCTTCACTCACTAAAAAAAGAATCCACCGCCCTCGACACCCACACCCAGACGCTCTTTTGCACCACCGCTGGCATCGCTGGCGGACTGCTCCTTGCATTCGGTCAAGGCATGTGGTCCCAAGCTGTTATCGCCGAGGTATACACACTCAATATACTCTTTCAATCTCTTGTTCTTGCCTTTCTTTACCGCTGGATTCGCCACCCTGAACAGACCCACTGGCTCCTGCTGTGCGGCTTCGTATTCGGACTCGGCATCACTAACCACCAAACCCTTCTTTTCATGGGACTCGCCATCGCTGTTGCCGTTCTCTGCAACGACCTAAAAATGTTCACCCGCAAATACCTCGCCCGCATTCTGCTCCTTTTCGGCGGTCTTATTCTCGCCTTCATTGGTGTCTATAAACTTACCCTCACCCTTCAAATCATCGGCATCATATTCATGATTACCAGCGGACTCCTCATCCGCGAACGCTTTCTTCTTCGCGATTTTCTTATCACCGGATCCCTTTTTATCTTTCTCATCGGTTTCAATAAAGTCGCCGCCGAAACCCCTACCCTCACACGCTGGATGTGGATTGCCGGTCCTGACCACCCCGGCTTCTGGTGCTGGACCGCCTATGCCCTGCTTATTCCCTCCCTCGCCATTCCCCTTTTACCCAACGGACGCACCGTCGGCATCACTTTCTTGCTCATATTCCTCGGTCTCAGCTTCTATTTCTACATGCCCTTCTCTTCCGACCAAAATCCCCCAATCAACTGGGGCTACCCACGAACATGGGAAGGCTTCATGCATGCCATCACCCGCGGCCAATACGAACGTGTCAAACTCGCCGCCGTCTTCACCCCCCGCTTTCTCGAACAAATCGGCACCTATCTCTTTGACCTCCGCTCCCAGTTCTATGCCCCCATTGCTCTCCTCGCCACGCTCCCCCTCACCCTCGGTTGGCGCACAGGACGCCGTAACATTAGCTGGCTAATCATCACGTTCATTGCCTTTCTCTCCGTCGGCCTTGTCTTCATGATTCTCCAAAATCCAAAAACTGACATTCAAAACCTCTTTATCGGACGCGTGCAATATATCCAATCTCACGCCATTTACGTCCTCTGGCTTGGCTACGGACTAATTCTCCTTATGGCAGGACTCCAAACCCTCGTCAAAAACAACCCCTTTACTCGCTTAATCGGTACCGCCCTTGTCCTCGTCCTCCCCTTTGCCCTCATCTATAAAAACTACAACGACCCCGGCCAACTTAAAGTCGTCGGCGGTGCCGAACAAAACGGTCACGACTTCGGATGGCAATTCGGTAACTGGCAGCTACGCGGAATTGACGGCATCCGCGACGACTTCCGTTACTGGTATCCCGATCCCGACGAATTTCAAGCCCAATGGGCTACCTACCCCTGCGAAGCCTACCCACCCCCCATGGAAACCAACGCCATCTTCTTCGGCGGTACCGACCCCGGGCGCTTCGTCCCCACCTACATGATCTACTCCGCCAAAGTTCGCCCCGACATCTATCTTATCACCCAAAACGCCCTAGCCGATAACACTTATATGAATGTTATGCGCGACCTCTACGGCGATCAAATCTGGATTCCCACTCCACGCGACACCAATCAAGCTTTCCAAAAATATGTTCAAGACGTCCAATCCGGACGCATCCAAGCCGGTGCGGATCTCACCACCGAAGGTGGCCGCGTCCAAGTCCAAGGCGTTGCGGGCGTTATGAAAATTAACGCTCTGCTCTGCAAACAACTGTTCGATAATAACCAACAGATCACTGAAACACCAACCACACCAGCCACCCGTCCTGTCGGTGCCGCCCGCGTTCCCAATACCCCTACCCAACCCTACCAAACCCGCGCCTTCTATATTGAAGAATCCTACCCCATGCCCTGGATGTATCCCTACCTAACTCCCCACGGTCTCATCCTCAAACTCAACAACCAACCCACTCCAATTACCCCTAAGCTCATCTCCGATGACACCGCTTTCTGGAACTGGTATACCCAACGTCTCATCTCCGATTCTCGCTTCATCCGCGATATCGTCGCCCGCAAATCCTTCTCAAAGCTTCGCACCGCCATCGCTGCCCTCTATAACGCCCGCGGTTTCCCCCTCCAAGCCGAAGCCGCCTACCGCCAAGCCATTAAACTCTACGACCTCAGCCCTGAAGCCAACTTTCGCCTCGCCAACCTTCTGGCCAGTTCCGCTCGCTTCGATGAAGCCCTCGAAATCATCGATATTCTACAAAAAAAAGACCCCAAAAATGCCCAACTTAAACCCATCCGTGATCAGCTCATCCAGCGCCGTAAACTTCTCAACACCCGCAACCAACTGGAAACCAAAGTCAGCACCAAAAACACCACTCTCAAAGACCTACTCACCCTCCACCAAGTCTATATCGCCCTTGGAGAAAAGACTAAAGCCAACGACCTTATCAACACCCTCATACAAAACCCTAACACTACCCCTAACATCCTCACCCAAATCATCGAAAGCCTCGCGCAACAACGAAACTACACCCCCGCCAAAAACGCGCTCCATAAACTCATTCAGCTCCAACCCAAAAACCTCGATGCCAAAGCCAATCTCGCTATGATACAACTCCTTCAAAAAGAGGATAATGCCTTCTGGATAACCCTACAGCAAATGATCAACCAGCACGGAACCAACGCCCGCAACCTTCTCAACAACGATCCCCGCTTTCAGCATCTCAAACAACACCCCCGCTTCAAGCAACTGATCGGAAACCCTAAATCTCGCGCCTCTTTCCCCATCACCCTTTAGAACACGCTTGAAGAGAATTTACCGAGATGAGAGACAATTCCTCTTACTTCATCCATTGAATCCGTTGAATCCGTTGAATCCGTTGAATCCGTTGATCCCAGGTTGAATACTATTCTATCATTAAAATACCAAAATCAAAATTTCAATTGCGGCATGATAAGAAATCATTTTGGCCACAGTTTAATGCGATTTTTTGTTTCATTAATTTCATAGGGTCCAGGGAATGGATGGATGGTTCTATTGTTGCCGAAATAATCAGAATTAATGCTTATGATCTGGCCTTCAGGTGAATCAAATCTTTGCTTTGTAACCAATGCTTCACCAAGATTTTCACTACTACATATAAATCTATTAGTTGTGTACCATGCATGATCAAAATTAAATATCAGCTCTATTTCATTATTTTTTTGAATAAGATTATATATTGGTTTTTTTGAATTAAATAAGGAAAGCTTTACGTAAACATTACCCTGAATAATGTTGCTACTATTTTGTTCATCATATTCATGTAAAGCATTCTCAATCAATATGTTGTTGATGAATCTATCATCTCCATCGCGAATATTTTCTTCGCCAATAAATTTACAGGAATGGGGTAGAAAATATTGTGTATAACGATCACTTCCTTGAGATGACCGAGATTGCACTTTGCCGGCTAGGAGATTATGTACAAAAGCACCTCCCTGAGAAACATCTTTAATTGAAATATCAGATAAAAAGAAATTATTATCAACCAGCAACGGCCCGTGATTCACTTCCGTAAAGAAATCATGTTTTTTATTATCAAATAAAACATTTCCCGAAACTCGCGCTCCTTGTGACATCCAATCAAGCCAGATTCCCCGCTGAGAATTGTAGATAAGATTATTTCTAATTATAGTATCCACTGCGGCATGTAATTTTATACCAGCCTGTTCAAAAC
Organism: Pontiellaceae bacterium; assembly: GCA_045565965.1. Taxonomy (GTDB): domain Bacteria; phylum Verrucomicrobiota; class Kiritimatiellia; order Kiritimatiellales; family Pontiellaceae; genus Pontiella. The sequence continues at coordinate 19,651 of JBJLEJ010000015.1, forward strand.
CATCCCACCAACCTCTAATATTTATATTGTATATCTGGTTATCTTCTATAATGGAAAAGGACCCTCCATGACTTCCAACAATACCAGCTTGTTCACAATCGAAAATCAGATTATTTCTTACCAAATGATGCCCAATATTTTCTCTTGTCCAATCACCCCGCTGTATAACTCGCTTTACCGTTTGATAATGCGCATTATAACCAAATTTCAAAAGGCCATCTAATCGATCGTGATATTTACCCAAAGTAAGTCCCGCACAACGAGCATGCGAGATTACATTATTTTCAATAACCCAACCTTTACTCCAATTTACTCCGATTAGTCCGATTTGCTCTTGTGTTGGTGGTGACCATGGATTCGCAGCTTGAGTAAGATGAAGGCCACGAATAGTTATGAAATTAATTCCAGGTTTAGAAGGATATATAACTGTTCTTCTTTTATTAATCTCAACCAGCTCATTATTTGGATTAATACCTGAAAAATTAGACCAAATATGTGTACCTGTATTGTCTGATTTTGCAAACCACCGCATGCCCCCATCTGTTTGATAAACTTCTTCAAGTGCATCACACTCTTCAATCATCGTATTATTGATATACACTGCACCAGTTGTATGGTCTCTTTCTAATGGAAAAAACCAATCAGAACGAATTTCATTTGCGAAGGGGTTAAATCCACCGAAATAGCTATTTTCATATGAAATCCGCCATACATTCTCTCTTTCATGTTGCCAACCTGAAGCTACTTCAGATCCTTTAATCACTACATTTTCACCGGGAGCTGCTTGATATATTATAGGTTCTAAAGATGATTTACCGCCACGAGGAGGGTCAATCCGTTCCCTATACACACCCTCAAAAATAGTTATAATATCACCAGGTTTAGCTGCGTTTGCAGCCGCTTGAATGGTACGTAAAGGCTTTTCGATACTCCCACTATTTAAATCATTACCATCCATAGATACATAATAATTAATCCCCATAGATATATTTGTTTTTACTATAAATAGAATAAGGTAAGTATTCTTTCGATTTAATTTCATCAAGCGCCTCCGGATTTAAAAAGGCATTAAATTAATGATTTTAAAACAAAAAAAGAGCACCTCTTCAGCGAAGGATGCTCTTTCTGGTTAAGAGAGAAGTGTTCGATTACGTATCGAGAGCCGCTTTACGGCTCAGGCGTACCCGACCTTGATTGTCGATGTCGATACACTTCACTCTCATTGCATCACCAGGCTTGCAGATCGACTCCACGCTCTCTACACGCTCATGTGCGAGCTCAGAGATATGTACAAGCCCTTCTTTACCGGGCATGCATTCCACAAATGCACCGAAGTCTTTTACAGTGACTACTTTACCATCGTAGGTCACCCCAACTTCGATCTCTGCCGTCAACGCATTCACTTGCGATACCGCACTCTCCATCGATGCGGCATCGGTGGCATAAATGCTTACCGTACCATCTTCATCAATGTCCACTTGCGCACCCGAACTTTCGGTGATACCACGGATGTGTTTACCACCTGGGCCAATCAAAGCACCGATCTTCTCAGGGTCGATCTTCACCTTCGTGATACGTGGAGCCGTTGGCGCCAACTCTTTACGAGGGGTATCAATGACTTTCTCCATATAGTCAAGGATGTCACAACGTCCTTTACGTGCAATCTCAAAGGCTTCTGTCACTTGCTCCCAGTTCAAACCATGCACTTTTAAGTCTACTTGGAAACCGGTGATTCCCTTGCGAGAGCCTACAACCTTAAAGTCCATATCACCGCAGTGATCCTCAACACCGAGAATATCAATCACCTGCACCGAGGCTCCCTGATCATCTGTAAAGAGACCTACTGAGATACCTGCTACAGGTGCTTTAAGCGGTACACCTGCATCCATAAGTGCCAAAGCACCCCCACACGCAGATGCCATCGATGAGGAGCCATTGGAGCCCATTACTTCGGAGACCACCCGTACTGCATAGGGGAAATCTTCAGGTAAGACGGGAACAATCGAACGCTCCGCCAAATTACCATGTCCGATTTCACGACGACTGGTCATACCTAGACGACCAACTTCACCCACTGAATAGGGCGGGAAGTTATAGTGCAAGAAAAACTCTTTTTCGCTGACCCCACCGGTCACCGCGTCGAGCCCTTGTGTCTCTTTCTTGGTGCCGAGGGTAACCGTGCAGAGCGTTTGTGTTTCGCCACGGCCAAAGATAGATGAACCGTGTGTACGCGGTAAAACGCCTACTTGAGCCTCGAGTTCACGCAGCTCAAGGAAACCTCGTCCGCCAATACGGGTGTTATTCTCGATTACGTTACGACGCACTGTTTCTACTTCCAAATCATGAAAAGCGTGGAAGTACTCTTCATCGCTCATCTCCTCGAACGCACTGAACATCTGCACTTTGAGCTCTTCTTTCAGTGCGGATACCGCATCCTGACGCTCTTGTTTGCCGGCTATCTTCATCAATTCAATGAATTTTTCTCCAGCAAATTCACGAGCTTTATCCAATAATGTCGTGTCTGACGCTTCTGGAGTGTAAACCTTTTCAGGCAGGCCTAGATCGGCGCGCAACTTCAACTGTGCATTGATAATCTTCTCTACTTCCTTGTGTGCCGTTTGCATGGCTTCAATGAATTCAGCTTCCGGTATTTCATCCGCCGTTCCCTCAATCATCATTACCTTGTCTTTAGCCCCACAATAGGTGAGGTCTAGATCACTGGCCGCCAACTGATCGTGTGTAGGGTTAATAATCCATTCACACTCATTACGAGCAATACGCACCGCACCGATTGGTCCGTTAAATGGAAGATCACTCAAGGTCAGTGCTGCAGAAGCCGCATTGACGCTCAAGATATCAGTATCGCGCAAGCCATCACAACTCATGAGCATATTGTTGATCTGTACTTCACGATAGAAGTTAGAAGGAAAGAGCGTCCGAATCGGACGGTCTGTAACGCGCATCGTCAGAATTTCTTTCTCAGATGGGCGCGCTTCCCGTTTGATGTATCCCCCCGGAAAACGTCCGGCCGCGTAAAACTTTTCACGATACTCTACCTGTAAAGGAAAGAAATCGCATCCTTCACGTGCTTCATTAGCTGAAGTAACGGCAGAGAAAACTAGGTTTTCTTCTAATCCGCAAATCACAGCTGCATCAGCCTGTTTAGCCAATACACCCGTCTCAAAATACATCGGCAATCCGCCGACTTCGAATTCTACTTTGGTTGTACCCTTCATCTTATTTATTTACGCCCTAAATACTCGGAAGGGCGCACCTTTCTGGTTAACATTGATCCGATACATTTTTCCGCACCGGATAGATACAGATGCCGAACCGATTTGGTTCAGCATGTAAAAAAAGGACTGCGCTAGCGGCGCAGACCTAACTTCGATATGAGCTCTTTATAACGCGCATCATCTTGTTTCTGCAAATATGTCAGCAATTTACGACGCTTGTTTACCATCATAATCAACCCACGACGGGCACTGTGATCTTTGGCGAATGAACTCAAATGATCTGTTAATTCCTTGATTCGGCGAGTCAACAAGGCCACTTGGACTTCCGGTGATCCGGTATCTTTTTCGTTCCGTTTATAGGTATTTACTGTTTCCGCTTTATTCGTTGCATCCACGATGGGACTCCTTGATTTTTTATTCTTCTTCTTTAACGTAAGGGCGGGAGTGTACGAACCACACCTGCCCTTGTAAAGCACACATTCTTGAATAAAAAACCCCTTCGAATTCCTCTTGCCTCGGCTTTTTCATGCGGGACCTACTCTCTTTTTCTCCCATGATTGACAAATCAAACAATCCAACCAATACTCTCTAGTTTAAGATGCAATATGTGGATGAATTAAGCAGGTGAGCTATTAAATCAACAAAACTAATTCTAGGGGCTTGTTTAAGCTTTCTTCCACTACATTATAGTGGTGCAGGGCATACCTTTACCGCGACCGATGGGCGAACTTTAGAAGCGACCATTATCCGCTATCAACCGAATCAAGACATCGTTGAGATTAAACGAACGGATGGCACCCTCTTGCGCGTGAAAAGCACCCTCTTTGAATCGGCTGATCAAACCTATATACAAAAGTGGTATGCCGCTCAACAGTTCGGTTCTTCTCACTTCCATATGCAGATCAAAGAGGTGGAAGGTCCCTACAAAAAACAGACTCATTCCATTGATTTTGGAGAAGAACGAAAAGGGCTCCAAGGAGCTGGTTTTGGCAACGTGGAGATCGCGACCGATAAAAAAACCCCAGTTAACTATCAACTTATGCTCCATAACAAAACGTCCGTGCCCATTGAAAAAGTAAAAATTGAATACAAAATCTATTATCAACAGGAAGCGGCGGTTGCCATGGAGGTCCCCGAAGAACAGCAAACCGACCGAACCCGCCTCCTTGCACCACATCGCCCTCAAAACCAACTAAAAATCAAAGAGGGGCGCTTCAAAACCCTCTCACTCGAAGCGGGTGAAACGTGGGAGGACGACTCTCCAATGATTACGCTATTAGAACGAAAAACCCTACGTCGCTATCAAGAGTATATCAACCTCGATAGCGAACCTATGGGCATCTGGGTGCGGTGTTCTCATCGCGATCCCAATGGCATCGTAATCGTACGAGATTTCATTGAACCCGCTCGACTCGAGCGGGATGTCTCGTGGGATCAAGAAGAAACGGTCGAGCCTCGATCGCGAGCCGTAAACTAACCGCAAGACTTAGGCAACATATTGGGTACATTGAGCCGCTAAATGATGAGAAACCCGTACCCGTAATTCAGCAGATTCTCCTTCATAATTCGATTCAAGAATCACGCCCCGTTCTCGTAAAAGTGCCAATAACCGCCCTTCACTTAGTGGAACCAAAAGCTGCAGTTCTTCGGTTCGATCTTTTAAACACTCGGCAATACCATCGATCAACGACTCCATGCCTTCACCCGTTTTTGCCGAAACCGCTGCTGCATTTGGAAACCGACAGAGTAATCGCTGAGCAGATCGAGCCCCGCTCGGATCATCTATTTTATTGAAGACATAAATCATCGGCTTGTTCAGCCCACCAATCTCTTCCAACACATGATGCACCGCATCTAATTGCATCTCTAACTGCGGATGACTTGCATCCACCACATGCAAAAGCAGGTCCGCTTCAGCTACCTCCTCCAGCGTCGCCTTAAATGAATCCACCAGATGGGTAGGTAATTTCTGAATAAATCCAACCGTATCGGTCATCAGCATCGGTTCTAACTGAGGCAACTCGACTTGGCGTGTAGTCGGATCAAGCGTGGCAAAGAGTTGATCCTGCGTATAGATCGAAGCACCAGATAGCTGATTTAGTAATGTCGATTTCCCCGCATTGGTATAGCCAACCAAAGAGACCAATGCCCACCCGTGTCGACGACGCCCTCTTCGCTGTTCTGCTCGACGAGTTCGAACCAGCTCCAAATCCCGTTTCAATGTCCGAATCAAATCTTGAATACGTCGCCGGTCCATTTCTAACTGGGTTTCACCAGGCCCTCTGAGACCAATACCCCCTTTTTGACGCTCCAAGTGTGTCCACATATTACGAAGACGCGGAAGCAAATATTGATGCTGTGCTAATTCCACTTGCAAACATCCTTCTCGCGTCTGAGCGCGCATCGCAAAAATATCGAGAATTAACTGGGTTCGATCTAACACCCTTACTTTCAATATGGATTCTAAGTTACGCCCTTGAACCGGTGATAAATCATCATCAAAAACGACCATCGTTGCATTATGTTCTTTCGCTTCTTCAGCAAGCTCTTCGGCTTTTCCTGTACCAATAAAATGCCCAGCTTTCAATTTAGCCTGTCGAACAATAAATCGCTCCAATACAACGGCTCCCGCAGTCTCTGCCAATTGAGCTAACTCATCAAGTGTATCGCGTACCCGCCACTCTTCATCTCCGGGTAATAAGACCCCTATCAAAAATACCCGCTCTTCAGTCTGGTTTTGATTTTCTATCAACGTTTAACCTCACCAGCACCCATACTTGCCCATGCCGCTTCAACCGCATCGGCAACATCTGCCACCGGTGTATCTGCTTCCACTTCAATCCACTCCACGTCCATTTGATTCCGAAACCAAGTCATCTGCCGTTTTGCTAGCTGCCGTGTTCGAATAACGGTTCGTTCCACCGCCTCGGCTTGCGTATACTCCCCTGCAAGACAGGCCATTGCTTCAGCATAACCGATCGCTTGCCGAGCCGTAGAAGAGAGATCCAACGCGGTTAACAACGCGGCTTCATCCAACAATCCGTCAGCATACATCTGCTCCACTCGATTTTGAATCCGCTGATGCAAGTGCTCACGCTCGATCTGCAATCCAACCAATTTTACCCGCTTGCTTTCCTGCCATTGAATTCCATTTCCGCCCCGTTCCAAGAGTCGAATCAGACGCCGTGGATTCTGGCGATCGTCTGCTGTAAGCGCCGCATAGCCTTCTGGAACATTTTGTTCTGCTTCCACTTGTAAGGTTTCAAGGGGCTGCCTTTCCCAAACAGTTCGCTGCGCTCTATTTTCCGCAATGGAGGAGTCCAGTCCTTCGGTTAAACATTTTATATACAAACCGGTACCTCCACAAACCAGGGGCGGGGATGCTTCCGACCAGGCTGGTTGTATCGCCTTCATCCAAGCCGCAACATGAAACGGCTCAGTAGGCTTCACAACATCTACGCCATGATACAAAACCTGCTCCTGTTCCAACAGAGTGGGCTTCGCTGTTCCAATATCCATCCCTTGATATACATTCATTGAATCCGCAGACACCACTGAGCAGTCCCGTTTAGTGGCTAATAGATGCGCTACGGCACTTTTTCCAGTTGCCGTCGCTCCCACTAAGAAAAAGGCGGTCGACTTATGCATCCGAAGCCTCCGTTGGCTTCGTTTTTGCCCTTTGGCTCCAAATATATAAAATCGCACCCACACAAATGGCCGCATCTGCTACATTGAAAGATGGATAATGATAACTCCCAAACTGAAAATCTAAAAAGTCAGTTACCCAACCAAACCTAACTCGATCGGCTAAATTTCCGGCAATGCCACCCAAGAGTAAACCATATACAATTTGTGTAAACCGTGAACGCATCAGATCCATACGTCCTCTTATAGCTAGAAAAAGAAGAACGCCCAACGAGATCGTGATCAGCAACCAGCTTTGCCCGCTTAATAAATTCCAAGCCGCCCCATCGTTGCGCACGTAAACCAAATTAAAAAATCCATCAATGATGGCTCGCGATTCACCATATGAAAAATGGAGACGAATCCAAGCTTTTGTCCACTGATCCACTACCAGAATTAAGATGGCTAAACTCCATGGGAGCATGGAACCCCCAAACCTATTACATGCCATGCATGGTGCTACCAAATGGACGGTAACGATGATGCCCCTTCTCTAATTCAGACTGGGCTTTGATCGAGTGGCGAACATAGGGCAACGTTTCTAATCGTTCAATATTGATCGGCTCATTAGTCATTTCGCATATCCCATAGGTGCCGTTCTCAATTCGACGAATCGCTTCATCAATTTCAAACAGAATATCCTGCTCACTACTTAACTGATTCAATGCAAACTCACGGTCAAAGGTATCAGTTCCTTGATCTGATAATGAGGGATCCCGCTCGTTTTGACTTAATGAATCTCGGTTAATCGAAAGAATTTCTCCGGTAACTCGTGTTCGAAGATCAAGCAATCTATTCAACTGTTCTTTCAGTTGTTTCTTGGTTAAATACTTATTGCGACCAATTTTTCCAGAGAGTGTTCCTTCGGTTCTGTGAGGCTTAGAGCTTTTTTTAACTGCTACTTTTTTCTTCACGG
>JBJLEJ010000016.1:0-74913 GCA_045565965.1 Pontiellaceae bacterium
AAGCGAGTAAAGTGATTTCTGAAGAGCGACGCTGGTATGGTGAGGGACTACGACATGTGGTACGGACCTATTTAGATTATCAACGATCGGATTATTCGTTTCAAAAGGATGTGCTGATTCCGTTTGATGTAGAGGATACATTCGATGATCGTCATCGAGTGCGGATGGGATTAAATCAGTTATTTCAAACAAAACGATCTAACCAGGCTAAGCGTTTTGCGGAGGTTGATCTCTATACACACTATTTGGTTGATGAGCCTGCGGATGATTCGTTTGATCGTATCTATGCAGATGCTCGTATGGCACTTACGGACAGATGGTATGTGGATGGGTTGGCAGTATTGGATGGAGCTAGCAGCTCGGTTCCGCTGATGATTTCGCGTGTTCGATATAATCGGGATGATGTACGGTTTTCTTTTGAGCATTTTTTCCGTGATCAGACACAATCATTGTATACTGCACGGATTGATCTATTTCCTGGACAACGGTATTCAGCTGAAGGCTATGTGCGCTATGAGGACGAGAGTCAAGATATTGAATCAGCGGCGATAACTTTTTTCACTAAATCATGTTGTATACGGTATGGATTGGGATACCGGTTGTCTCGTACGGATGAGCATCAAATTAGATTCTCTGTGAATCTTGCTATTTTAAATCCTTAGGCGTTATCCGATGGGTTTTTAGTAGCATTTTTCTTTCGAGATCGTAGCCTTTGAAAGAACGATTGCATAATTTCTCGGCTGGGTTCTTCGAGTATGCCGGCTGTGACTTCAACAGAGTGGTTCAAATCGGCTTCGTGAAGAATATTGAATTTGGATTGAGCCCCCCCGCGAATTGGATCGCTCATACCCCAAACAACACGTTGAATTCGGGCAAGAACGAGGGCACCTGCACACATCGGACAGGGTTCTTTTGTGACGTACATCACGGCGCGATTGAGGCGCCAATTCTGAATGTGTTGTGTGGCTTGGGTGATCGCAAGAATTTCAGCATGAGCGGTGGGATCCTGGAGCTGTTCGGTTTGGTTATGTGCTTTACCTATAATTTGATCGTCTAGAACGATTACGGCACCGCACGGAACTTCACCGGCTTCTGCGGCTCGCTGAGCCTCTTGCAGAGCAATCTGCATGTAAAAGGTATCGCTGTCGAATGCGTGCATGACTAAGTTCCTGCTATTGTTTTTTTAAATCTCATATGTTGATATCGGGGTTTAGGATAGTGTGCAAGATTTGTTACGAACTTTAGGGTATTCTCTCTACCGAGTGATAGAGGTTGTGAATTGAGCCTATGAAGTAGGTATGTTAGGCAGGAGAGATGGTAAATAGATGAAAAAAAATGAATCATTAGGTGATTTGGGTGAGGCCCGTATTTTGAGTCGATTGGCTGGATATGGCGGATGGAATACAAGGATCACATGTGGAATAGGAGATGATTGTGCGATTTGCCGAACAGAAGACCCTACATTAGATCAAGTATTTACTTCGGATGCCACGATTGAGGGAATCCATTTTCAAATTGGTGAAGATCCAGTTCGGGTGGGTCGGAAAGCGGTGAGTCGAGTCTTGAGTGATTTAGCATCTATGGGGGCAAGTCCGGAGTGGATTTTGATTAATGTGGTAGCTCCGAAGGAGATGAATATCGGATCGCTAGAAGCGATATATGAAGGGATCCAAGAACGTTTACATGCGTTGGGTGGGGTCTTGATTGGTGGAGATTTAACGGAGGGAGGGCCGTTGGCATTGCATATTTTCGCAAGTGGAACATTGCCGCATGGAACGGCTATCTTACGCTCAGGGTTATTGAATGGAGATCTTATTTGGACGACGGGCAAGCTTGGGGGAAGCGCTTTAGTTAAGCATCTTGATTTTATTCCACGGGTGCGAGAGGGTATTTGGTTGCGAAATTCTGGATGGGTGCATGCTATGACGGATATAAGTGATGGTTTAGCAACTGATCTAAAGCATATGATTGAAACAAAAAAATTGGGAGCTACACTTGAAGTAAGTGTACTTGAGAAGATGTCATCAGTCGATCAAGCTTTGTACGATGGAGAAGATTTTGAGCTTCTCTTTACGACCTCTCAGGATGTGGAAGAGATTATACAAAATGAATGGAGCAAAACTTTTACAGAGCCGTTATGGAAAATTGGTTCTGTAGTGACCTCTACTCAAGAGATTCAATTGTATGATGAGGGCACCTATCGTTCTCTACCTGGCGGGAATGTGCATCATTTTTAAGCAAGTATCAAACTTGTGTTTTAATTCGTTTATTCGCTAATCTTTAATTTTATTTCTAACTGAAAAGATCAATTTATGGCTAATAAAAAATTATTCGATTCTTCACTACAAGATGTTGTTTACAGTATTGATGTAGGAGCGGGTTTAAAAATTCTTCGAATCGGACTCTATATCCTGTTACTACTCATTATTGTATTGATCTATACGGCGACCCAATTTTGGGGGTTGTCGCAAGAAGAGGCGATGGATCTCTCCCAGTTGGGTCGAAATTTTTCTTTCACAGAAGGATTGATCACTAAAAACATTTCTCCTTTCACAATGAATTTAGTGGAAGGAACAAATGCAAGTAATAATCCTCGGATTGGACAACATCCTGATTTGATTCATCCGCCTGCATACCCAATGTTACTTTCGTTTGGGTTTCAGATTTATGATTTGTTGAAAGTGGATCCGTTTTCGATGGAGTTAGGTACGCGAATTCTTCCCGCGGAACGTTGGATTATTGTGCCTTTAAACCATTTGTTTACTATATTAACGGGGCTTCTTATTTTTTCGATCGGCAAAAATCTATTTTATCGAGAAATAGGTTTTTTATCGATGACTATTTTTTACCTAAGTGATTCTGCGTGGAGTCAAGCGATCATGGGTTTAAATCTACCGATGGCGATTTTCTTTTCGGTAGCGGCGATTCGATCTGCCATTATCGGGGTCAAATATAGAGTAGAGGAGCGAAATTTAAAACGATTCTGGATAAGTTTTATTGCGTCAGTTTTGTTGTGTACCGTCGCTTTCTATACTCGATATTTAACGGTAGTAATTGTGCCGGCTATTGCTTTGTATTTTTTTATCATGAACGGAAAACTAAGGGGAGGAACTCGGTATTTTGTTTTGTATATTGCTCTTTTCTCATTGATGATCATACCTTGGTTGCTCCGTAACTATGTGCTTTGTGGGAATCCATTTGGTTGGACGATGCATACAGCGTTACTTGGGTCTTCGATATTTCCAGAGTTGAGTTTACTGCGTGATTATCAGCCGACACTCTCTTTTGGCGTGATTGTAGAGGCTTTGAAAGAAAAATGGGTTTTGAATTATTCGGAGACACATCGAGATTTAATTCCAGGTTTAGGGGGCGGTCTTTTGATGTCGTTCTTTATAACGACATTCTTCTATAAATTCACTCGTCCGGCGATTAATAGGCTACGTAATGTCTTGGGGTTTTCTCTAATATTAATGGTTTTCTTGGCTGGGTTTTTTTCTGAATCATCTATTCATTTAATACATCTTTTTTGGCCGTTTGTGATTATTTTTGGAGTGGCTTTCTTTTACATCCTATTGGATCGTTTAGATCTACAGGCCCGTTTATATGTGGTAGCGATGAAATGTTTTCTGGTAGCATTAACCTTCATACCGCTAGGCTTACGGATCTTACCACCACATGCCAAGCAACCTTATCCACCGTATTTTCCGCCTATTATTTCTCACGTATCCGGCATGCTAACAGCTCGAGAAGTTATCTGCACAGATATGCCTTGGGCAACGGCGTGGTATGGGGATCAAATATCGATTCTTTTGCCGAAAAATATCGAACAGTATTATGAGATCAATGATTACAAACAGTATATCAGTGGTATTTATTTTACACCGCTCACCAAAAACAAACCGTTTGTAAGTGAGTTGCTGGATGGACCTGAGAAAAGCTGGTTACCTATTTTAGGCGGGCGGATGCCAGCTGATTTTCCGTTAAAAGAAGCACTTGCATTAAATCGGCAGGATCAGCTCTTCGTTAGCGATCGAGATCGTTGGTCGAGTAAAAAAGAACAAAATGAAAAAGTTGATCAATTCAGTCCATAGGAGGTAGCGATGCGCATCGTATTTATGGGTTCGGCGGCGCTAGCGGTACCTTCATTAATACAATTGGCTCAACATGTAGAACATGAATTGGTTGGGGTTATCACGCAACCTGATCGTCCGGCAGGGCGAAAACGTTTGTTAACGCCATGTCCTGTTAAAGTAATTGCATCGTCGATGAACTTGAAGGTTTGCACTCCGGAAAAAATTTCAGGCAATGAGATGATCGGGCAAATGCAAGATTGGAAACCTGATCTTTTGGTGGTGGTGGCATATGGTCAATATATACCGAAGCATCTAATCTCTATAGCTCGGCATGAAGCAATTAATATGCATCCCTCCCTTTTGCCTGTTTATCGCGGTGCAGCTCCAATTCAATGGGCTCTGATCAATGGAGATGTTAAAACAGGGATATCAATTATAACGGTTGCTGAAAAAATGGATGCAGGTAAAATTTTAAAGCAAGAAACATTGGCTATTGATAAAACGGATACAGCCGCCACGTTACATGATCGATGTGCGGATTTAGGAGCGCGGCTATTGTTGGAAACAATTGATGATATAGCTAGTGGGTCTATAACATCTCATGCGCAGGATGAATCAAAAGTGGTTGAAGTGAGGAAGTTGAATAAAGCCGATGGAATTATTGATTGGCATCAACCTGCGGTGTCTATTCACAATCGAATCCGCGCTTTTAATCCATGGCCGGGGAGTCGTTGTACATTGCCTTCTGGTGAGATTTTATTGATATGGAAATCGGTTTGTGTCGATGGAGAGGGTATCCCTGGGGAAGTGTTAGACGATGCGTTAACGATCGGTACATCAAAGGGAGCTTTGCGCTTACTGGAAGTTCAATTAGCAGGGGGTAAACGAATGCAAGCTGAGGTTTTTTTACACGGAAGACCACTGAAAAAAGGAACTGTGTTTTTATAAAAAAAATCCGCCCTGCCAGTCGACAGAGCGGCAACCCAGTAGGCTGGTTGTTGAAGCCATTACTTCAATCAAAATTATTTTTTCTTATGACGGTCTGAACGCCGACGCTTACGCCGTTTGTGGTTCGACATTTTCTTCTTACGCCATTTTTTGATGGTTCCCATGATTTCTCCGCTGTTTGAAAGGGTTCGTATAGTACTTAGGCAACAACTTTGTTCAAGCCAATTTCTATAATTCCTTCAGCTCCGGCCGCCTTAAGAGAGGGGATTATTTCTCGAACAATCGATTCATTGACAACAGTTTCAACGGCATACCAACCATCTTCGGTAAGTGGATTAACGGTAGGGGCATGTAGGGAGGGTAAGAGGTCCCGAACGTTATTAAGGTTTTCTGCTGATACATTGAGTTTGAGTAATACTTGGCTCTCTGCGTCAAAGGCAGCTTGAATAAGTAGGGTTAGGCTTTGTAGTTTCTTCTTTTTCCAAGGATTATTCCACGCTTCTTTGGAGCAGAAAAATTTGGGGTAGGATTCCATGATGGTATCGACGACGCGTAGATTGTTAGCCCGCAAGGAGCTTCCGGTTTCGGTAATATCTACGATGGCATCTACAAATTCGGGTACTTTCACTTCGGTTGCTCCCCATGAAAATTCGACCGTTGCTTGAACATTATTCCGTTCGAGCCAGCGCTCAACGATTCCTACGCCTTCGGTTGCAATGCGTTTTCCTTGTAGATCTTCAACGGATTGAATATTCGAATTATTGGGTACAGCGAGTACCCAGCGAACGGGACGTTTGGATTGCTTGGAATAGACGAGGTTACATAGATCAACTACATCGGATCCATTGGCTTCGATCCAGTCGAGTCCTGCAACACCGGCATCGAGCATACCTTGTTCAACATAGCGGCTCATCTCTTGAGGGCGTAGTAAACGCATTTCCAAGTCTTCATCGTCAACGGATGGGAAATAAGAGCGACTGCCACCGCTGATATTAAAACCTGCTTTTTTAAAAAGGGCATAGGTAGCTTCTTGTAAGCTTCCTTTTGGTAGTCCAATAATTAATTTTTCCATAATACATACCATTTAGGGGTTAGTAAGGCGTTGGAATATAGGTGAAACTTATGTTGCGTCCAACTCTGGAATTTAAAAATTTATACAGTTTTTCGATATTCGATTATGCCGAAAATAAGTACGGCGGTCCAAGCTATGGTGCGAAACCAGTTGGTTTGAATAAGCCGATTGGTGATGGCCGCATCATAGCCCTGTTGTTGAAGAAGGGTATGGCAGGGCACAGAATAGATGAAGGTGATTGCCCAGGCGATCAACATAGCCAATGCGGATGCGTATGCCCACCCTGATGAACGTTGGAAGCATTGCAGGCCGATGAGAAAGGCTTGGCCGATCATCAGAGGCATTACAAAAAGAGAGATAATGCCCATGTAGTTTTGGTGCCAGTCGGAGAAGTGGGAATGGTCGATGTGATGATAGACAGGGTAGATGATGCATTGAACGAGCCAGATGAGTATGGCCATGGCGCAGTCAATTAGGAGTCGAGTTTGGTAGATGAATTCATTCATGAAGAAGTCCGTATTTTTCACATTCAAGAAGGGCGAAGCGATCAGTACATCCTGCCACATAGTCACAAACTGAGCGATATAAACCTTCGGTTTTGATCTGCTTTTGGGCTTTTCGTCCAAGATTGTGCGGGTTTTGAATATAATAGAGAAAGAGGCGTCGCATCCATTCTACCCGTTGGCGAGTTGTCTCTGCTACGGTAGAATGATAGTAGAGGTTGGTGAACATAAATTCGGTGAATTCATCGAGCATGTCTTTCATATGATCACTAAAGCAGATGATACGCTCGGGTGCTTCCATTACATCACGGACGGAGTCGGGTTGGTATTGATTAAGCCGGATGCGAGCTTGTTCGATGACGTCAGCGACTTGCAATTCGATCATCGTTCGGATGGTGGCACGGTTTTTTTGCTCTTCGTTTGCATTGGGATAGAGTTGCCGTGTTTTTTCGGCTGCATAGTTCCAGAAGCAGGTAGATTGAAGCTGCTCGAGTGTCATGATGCCTGCTTCAAGACCGTCGTCGACGTCGTGTGCTTGGTAGGTCATGTCATCGGCAATATCGGCAATTTGTGCTTCGAGTGATTGAAAAGGCCCAATGGGGTATCCGTCTAATTTGGCGTTTGATTTATGTGCTTCATGTTTGAGAAGTCCGGCACGTACTTCCCAACTGAGATTGAGTCCAGTGAAGGTGGGATAAGGCGATTCTAATTTCTCGATACAGCGAAGGCTTTGAAGATTATGATCAAAGCCTCCATGCGATTCCATGAGTGTATTGAGAACGCGTTCGCCTTCATGCCCAAAGGGGCTATGACCTAAATCGTGAGCCAAGCAGATGCATTCGGTTAGATCTTCGTTGGCGCTTAAGGTGCGGGCAAGCGTTCGTCCAACGGCTGTCATTTCCATGGTATGCGTAAGGCGGGTGCGGTAGTGGTCGGCAATTCCATTCACAAATACTTGGGTCTTATATTCAAGACGGCGAAAGCAGCGACTGTGGAAAATACGATCTCGATCGCGGGCAAAGCAGGAACGAGTCGCGTGGGGCGTCTCGGAATGAAGACGACCGAGGGTGTGCGCGCTCTTGCTAGCATACGAGTTGAGTTGCCTCTCTTCGGCATCTTCCCAATCTTTTCGCGTAAATCTCATAGACAGAAGACTATAAATGATGTGTCGTAATTGGCAAAGGGAGAAGCGTAGATGTTTGAAAAAACAGTATCAAAAGAGACGGTATATCAGGGGCGCATTTTTGAGATTGATGTGCATCAGGTTGAGTTAGCAGATGGTCGAACGTCTGTGCGGGAGGTGGTGGTGCATGGACCGGCGGTAGCAATTATTGCCCGACGGGAAGATGGTCGCTTTCTATTTATTCGGCAGTACCGTAAATCCCACGATAAAATTTGCTTAGAGGCCGTTGCAGGAAATTGCGATCCTGGAGAAGAAGCCCTTCTTTCGGCAAAACGTGAATTACGAGAAGAGACCGGATATCAGGCGCAATCCATTCACTCTCTTGGTACGATTTTACCGAGTGTGGGTTACTGTTCTGAAACCATCGAAATTTTCTTTGCAGAGGTGGAAAATCAGCCGGGCGATACTGATTTTGATGTAGATGAACATATTGAGACGTTGGTGATGAGCGAATCGGAGATGGATGAACGTATCTGCACGGGAGAAGTCGATGATGGAAAAACATTAGCGGCTTGGATACTCTATAAATTAAAAAGAGGCTAAACCACTATATTTAAGCGAGGGAGATAGAGTCGTTGCCGCCCGTTTTCTCCGGTGAGTAGGTGAAGTTTTCGCCAAGGTAGTTGGGTTCGGCTGTTTTCGTTTCGTTTCTGAAGGGTAAGAGCGGTGGCAGCGGCTATCTTGTGTTTTCCAAAGCGAGCATTGATTTCGTCGATCGTGGTGGAGAGAGCCTCATAGCGTTTGATTTGAATGTGGTTATCAAACAGACCCAACTGCCGTGTATCGGCCAATTCTAAGCGAGTGAGCCAGATTTGCGTGGCGCGATATTCGCGGTTTGATTCAATTAACTGATCAAAGAGGCGTCGAATAATTGGAAGAATCTCTTGGGTGGAATCCGTTGCTCGAGTGAGCCGGACACCGAGTCCACGCTGTCGATAGTCACTATACCGGAGTGAAATATAGACTTCAGCGGTTCGATACTGATGTCGTCGCATTTTAATAAAGGCTGATTCAACATTACGAACCAGCTTAGCATAAACAAACTGAGGATCGCGTGAAGGCGTAGAGAATGTCTTTCCTTTGCCGATCGATTGATACGTTTGTTTGAGTTCCGGGTTGACTGGTAAAAGGCTTTTCCCCCGCAGTTCGTACCAGATTTCACGACCGGGTTTGTGGAGAAGTTTATCGACCCATTTTTCGGGGCGTTGCACAAAATCATAAGCGGTGTGTACGCCGTATTTTTGGAGCATCTGAACGCTATTCGGTCCTAATCCCCAAACATCTTCGGTGAGAATGCGTTGAAGAAAGAGGTGAATATGACGTCCGCGTACGGCGGTAAACCCGTTCGGCTTGTGGTAATCGGAAGCTATTTTACAAAGACCTTTAGAGAGGCTGAGTCCGACGGAGACAGTGAGATCTAGTTCATCTTGAATCGCCTGTTGCATGGAGCGGGCGATTTGCTCATAGGACATACGGTGAACACGCCGGAGTCCGGTAAGATCAGCGAAGCCTTCATCGATCGAGTATTCTTCTACAACGGGTGTGTAGCGGCGCATGATTTCAAACATACGCTTGGAGTACAGACTATAGCTCTCATAGTCACTTGGAAGAACGATGAGATGGGGGCATGCTTTTCGAGCATCCCATAAGCTGATACCTCGTTTGATACCCAGTGCCTTCGCTTCATAGCTTGCACAAGCGATGATACCGCGCTCTTGTCCGCTTACAACGGGTTTTCCTTTCAGAGAAGGGTTCATTGATTGTTCAACCGAGGTGAAAAAAGCATCTCCATCGATATGGACTATGGCACGGGGAAAAGAGCCGTTAATAAATAGCATGTCGTTTCCCATGATCTCCTCTTTTTGTAGGGAAAGAGGGCACTGTATCTATCGTACAGTTTACTGTACAGTTTTAAGTGTCAATAATTGATAGTTTTTTTGGATTCGATTTTATTTCTAATTTACTAATAAGAATTTAATTCCTGAATAATGGTGTGCTTATAAAAACAAAATCGGTGAACTCCACAAAAGAAGACGGATTTATTGGTTACAAAAAGAGCGCTGTCGGGTGAGATAGCGCTCTTCGAATATCTAGATAAGTTGGCTTCTACATATTTTCTATCATAGCTTGGCCGAATTCGCTGCATTTGAGCAGGGTGGCGTCTTCCATGAGCCGTTCGAAATCGTATGTGACTCGTTTCTGACCGATGGCGCCGTTCATGCCTTTGATGACGAGGTCGGCGGCTTCTGGCCAACCGAGATAGCGGAGCATCATTTCACCGGATAGAATGAGTGAACCGGGGTTCACTTGGTCTTTCCCAGCATATTTGGGAGCCGTCCCGTGGGTGGCTTCGAAAATGGCGACACCGCTTTGATAGTTAATATTCGCCCCGGGGGCAATGCCGATGCCGCCGACACAGGCGGCGAGAGCGTCGGAGATGTAGTCGCCGTTGAGGTTGAGCGTGGCGATAACATCATATTCAGCAGGGCGGGTTAGGATCTGTTGTAGCATGGCGTCGGCGATGACGTCTTTAATGATGATATCGTTGCCGGTGGTGGGGTGTTTGATGACGTGCCACGGGCCGCCGTCGAGGGAGGTGGCGCCGAAGTCTTGAACGGCGATTTCGTAGCCCCAGTCACGGAAGGCGCCTTCGGTGAATTTCATGATGTTGCCTTTATGGACGAGGGTGACGGAGTCGCGATGGTTGTCGATCGCGTATTGAATAGCGGCTTTGACTAAGCGGTGTGTACCTTCTTGTGAGACGGGTTTGATGCCGATTCCTGAGGTTTTTGGAAAGCGGATTTTAGTGACGCCCATCTTGCCTTGGAGAAAGTCGATGACTTGTTTGACTTCGTCGGTGCCTTCTTGGTATTCGACTCCGGCGTAGATATCTTCTGAGTTTTCACGGAAGATCACCATATCGGTTAGATCAGGACGTTTGACGGGTGAGGGCACGCCTTCGAACCAGCGAACAGGGCGTTGGCAGACGTAGAGGTCCAGTAGTTGCCGAAGGGCTACGTTGAGGCTGCGAATACCGCCACCAACAGGGGTGGTTAGGGGGCCTTTGATCGCGACCATATAGTCCTTTACGGCGTCAAGGGTTTCATCGGGTAGCCAGGTGTTGTCGCCATAGGTATACACGGCTTTTTCACCGGCATAGATTTCCATCCATTCAATTTTCTTTGATCCGCCATAGGCTTTTTCAACGGCAGCATCCAGTACGGCAATCATAGCGGGTGAAATGTCAACGCCGATACCGTCGCCTTCGATATATGGAATAATGGGGTTGTCAGGCACATGGAGGCCGTTCGTGCTCATGGTGATTTTTTCACCAGAGGTTGGAAGGGTAATTTTATCGTATGACATGGAATGGATCCTCTTTTTGTTAGTCTTTCAGTTGTACGTTGTGTGTTTTTTCAAATCTTTCAATCGCGGGGAGTTGGTTTAAACTTTCAGCAATATCGTCCATGCCTAGCAATAATTTTTCTTTTACGGCGAGGTCAATTTGGAAGTGAAAGGTGGCCGACTCAAATGTAAGGGTCTGTTCCGTAAGGTTAACGGTTGCTTCCAGTGGTTTGTCATGGGCTGCTAGTTGGAAGATTTGATCCACTTCGGATGGTGTTAATTCAATAGTTAACAAACCATTTTTTGCACAGTTGTTTCGGAAGATGTCGGCAAAAGCGGGGATTTCGCCTTCGCGGGGTGCAATAACAACTTTAAAACCTTGTTGCGCCACTGCCCATACAGCGTGCTCTCGACTGGATCCACAACCGAAGTTGTTGCGTCCTACTAAAATGGAGGCTCCGGTAGTTTTGGCGTGGTTTAAGATAAAGTCGGGATTATCGGAACCATCTTCATTATAGCGCCAGTCTGAAAAAAGAGCGGATCCAAATCCGGTTCGCTTAATGGATTTGAGATGCTCTTTGGGTATGAGGGCGTCCGTATCAACATTGGCACGATCAATGGCACAGATGGTTCCAGTGAATGTCTTAAATTTTTCCATTAGGCTAACTCCCTGATATCTACAAAATGACCTTCAATAGCAGCCGCTGCGGCCATGGCGGGACTCACCAAATGGGTTCGTCCTCCGCGTCCTTGACGTCCTTCAAAGTTTCGGTTGGAGGTGGAGGCGCAACGCTCTTTCTCTTTCAATTTATCTGGATTCATAGCCAAACACATAGAACAGCCGGCAAAGCGCCATTGGGCACCTGCGGCTTCAAAAATTTGATTGAGGCCTTCTTTTTCGGCTTCTTTACGCACTTTCTCAGAGCCTGGAACAACAAGTACTCGAACGCCATCGGCGACGTGGTTGCCTTCCATGATACGGGCGGCTTCTCGTAAATCTTCAATTCGACCATTGGTACAGCTGCCAATAAATACCGCATCGATGCTAATATCAGTCATGCGGGTGCCAGATTCGAGCCCCATATAGTTGAGGGCTGCCTGGATGTCGTCGGGGCTATATACATCCGATCCATCTAGTTCAGGAACCGTTCCGTTGATGCCAACAACCATTCCGGGACTGGTGCCCCAGCTAACGATGGGTTCCATTTCTTCGACGTTAATGGTGATCGATTTATCAAAAACTGCATTTTTATCTGAGTAGAGGGTTTTCCAGTAGGTGATGGCCGCTTCGAGCTCTTCACCTTTGGGGGCAAAGGGTCGATCTTCCGCAGTGATATAGTCGAAGGTGGTTTGGTCGGGGGCGATGAGTCCACAGCGCGCGCCCCCTTCAATCGCCATATTACAGACCGTGAGGCGGCCTTCCATAGAGAGTTGTTCAATAGCGGTTCCACAAAATTCAAAAGCACATCCGGTTCCTCCGGCGGCGCCTATACGACCTATCAATTCAAGAACCAAGTCTTTAGCCGTGATGCCGATAGGTAGATTGCCGGTAAACTCAACCCGATATTGCTTGGGTTTTTTTTGCCGCAAGGTTTGAGTGGCTAGTACATGTTCAACTTCGGATGTACCGATGCCAAAGGCGATCGATCCAAACCCTCCATGCGTGGCTGTGTGAGAGTCGCCGCAGACGATGGTGGTTCCGGGAAGAGTGATTCCTTGTTCGGGACCGATGATATGAACAACACCCTGCTTTTCGGAATTCATGCCATAGAAGCGAATGCCGTGTTCAGCACAATTGCTCTCCAGTGCTTTGACTTGGGTGCGCGCTACCGGATCGGCTATCTCGGTTCGGCTATCGGTTGGGACATTATGATCGGTGGTTGCAAAAGTGAGTTCGGGATGGCGTACGGGGCGTTCATTCAGCTTCAAGCCTTCGAATGCCTGCGGACTAGTTACTTCATGAATGAGGTGCCGATCAATGTAGAGCAGTACTTCACCACCGGGTAGTTCGGTGACAACGTGCTGATCCCAAATTTTTTCAAAGAGTGTTTTTCCCATAGCAAATCCATTTTTTTGTGAGCGGTGCATTATAATTGGTGGAAAGGGGGCTTCAAGTTTTAAGGGCTTTTTTTAAGTATATTGGATTTTTGAGGGTTGGTTGAATTAATATGCGCATTATCATTATTTATATTAAAAACTAAAAAAGAAAGGTGAAATGATGAGAGGTGGCATAGTAGGGGCTGTTCTTGTATGGGGAGTCAGCGACGCCGTAGATTAGTCGACGAGTTGGTGGCGTAGGTTGCGGCCCATGTGGCAGGTGATTTCGTAGGGAATGGTTTGGGCCAGTTTTGCAAGATTCTCTATGCTGTTGGGAGCGGTTGCATTGGCAGAGATAATTTCAACGCGATCGCCTATGTTAATCTGAGGGTGATCGGTGATATCAACCGTCATTTGGTCCATACTAACGCGCCCACAGACGGCAGCCGCTTTTCCATGAATGTGAACAACGGCTTGATTGGAGAGAGAGCGGAAATAACCATCACCATAGCCGATCGGTACGACGGCAACACGGCTCTCTCGCAAATATTGATGGGTTCTGCCGTATCCGCTGGAACTGCCTGCAGGCATTTTTTTGATGGCAATGATTTGGGCATGAACGCTCATGCAGGGTTGGAGGTCAATCTCTGATCGAAGGTGTTCTGCATAGTGGCAGCCATAGACGGAGAGACCGGGGCGGACGAGATCGAGATGGGTATCGGGGTGATGGATCAATGCAGAGGTGTTGGCGGCGTGTCGGATGAGAGCCTTATTTTTAGGGAGTGAGTTGAGAAAGGTGTTTAACTGTTTGTACATGTAGGTTGTATCAGGATCATCAGAAGAGGCGAAGTGGGTGTAGGCTCCTGTAAGTTGAATGTGGGGGTTTTTCTCAATGAGTGAGAAGAGATGAGTCGCTTGTGAAGCAGCCACACCCAGGCGCCCCATACCGCTATCGATTTTAAGGTGAATCGGGGCGGTTTTTTGGCAGCGTTTTGCGGCAGCGGCGACAGTTTCTAGGGCGGCTTTTGACATCACAGTTTGTGTCACATCTTGTCGAATGAGTTCTTCTTGAATATCGGTTTCATCAAAATAAGCAGAGAGTAGGCAGAGGATGAATCCTGTGTATCCGTAGGATCTAATTTCAAGCGCTTCGGAGGGAGATGCGACGATAAAGCCATCAGCATACTTGGCAAGGGTGGGATAGAGCAGGTTGAGTCCGTGTCCGTAGCAATTGTCTTTTACGACGGGGCAAAGTTGAACGCCGGGGTTTATTCTTTTACGAAGTTCTTTCAGATTGTGTTGAACCGCAGAGGTTGAAATCGAGGCGGTTAAATAGTTCTTCATAAGAGGTGAAGGTTTCTATGTTTATCGGTGATAAAAGTTTTTTTCGCGCCAGGCACGGGATTCGATATTAACATTTTGATTGTGTTTTTTTTGAGCTTCAGCATCGTTAAGTTGGGGGAGTTCTTTGAGGGAAGCATGCATTATTTCAGCGGGATTTTTGGATTGTTCATTCATGATTTTTTCTCCATCGATTAAGGATATTGCCCAGGGTGTTGAAGGGCGGTATCTGGTTCAAAACCATAGAGATGGTTGAGTACTTGTAGTGCGTTTCCAGCTTGTCCTTTCATTAAATTATCGATGTGGGAGACGACTCGCAACCGTTGGGTTCGTTCATCTATATCGACGGTCAGGTTGCAGTAGTTGGTGCCCCGCACATCAGCGATCGATGCGGGTTGGTTGGCGGGTTGAACACGGACGAATCCGGGTTGAGGATAAAAGCTTCGGTAGATATCGAGCGCGGTATTGATACCGGTTTCTTTTATTTCAGCATAGCAGACGCTCAGGATGCCCCGGCAAATAGGAACGGCTTGAGCTGTGAAGGTGATCTGGAGTTCTTGATCGCAGAGTAGACCGATTTCTTGTTCGATCTCTACCATGTGTTGATGGCCGCTGAGTCGATAGGCGTTCATGTTGTCATAGCGGTTGGGATAGTGAAAACTGGGGTTGGGTTTTTTGCCGGCTCCGGAGATGCCAGTTTTGCAGTCGCAGATGATGGAGTTGAGGTCGATGATGCCGGCTTTGGCGGCTGGGGCGAGGGCGAGAATACAACTGACGGCGAAGCAACCAGGGTTGCCAACGAGCTGTTGATCCGTACCAAGGGGGTGCAGTTCAGGAAGCCCGTATTGGGTAGTAGGGAGCAGCTCGGGGGCTGCGTGGTGAGGGTCTTTGCCTAAAAAATTGGCGTAGCTGGCATAGCGTTCGGGCGTGTTGAATCGAAAATCACCGCTGTAGTCGATCACTTTTGCACCCTTGCGAATTTCGTCTGCAGCGGTTTGCATGCCGACTCCATCGGGGGTGGAGTAGATGACGAGATCGTAGGCTTCATTGGCTTTAGGATCGTCGGGAGATACAATGGTTTGGTCGCAAAAGCCGCGCAAATGTGGGAATACTTCGCTCATGGAACGACCGGTATCGGAAAGACTGACCAAGCAGGCAATTTCAACGTGTGGGTGTTTGAGTAGAAGTTCGGTGATACCAACCCCGCCGTATCCACCTGCGCCAACAATTTTTGCCTGGATCATAGTTTATCTCCCCAATTAACGGCTAAAGAATAGCAAGGCGGAAAGCAAAGTCCATCGTTTAGATGAGTCAACTCACTTTGATTTATGGCGCAGGGCTTGGATGATTTCCTGTTGTTCGGGGCAAGAGCGGGAGAGGAGAAGGTAGATCGTGATTCCGAAAGTGATGGCACTTATGAGAGCGATGAGTTGATTGATCTTTGCAGCAAAGGGAAGGAGTTGAAGTAGAAAACTAAAGAAAAGTCCGGTGAGGGCGCCCATGATGAGGGCGCGTCCGAGGTGTTGAGCGGCGTCGGTGATGAGTGAGTCGATGGGCAGGGGTGGCAGTCGTTTGTTTAGAGTACGGATGAGAAGTAGCATGCCGATGCTTTCTGCGAGTACGGTGGCGGCGGCCATACCGGCGTGTTTCCAATAGGTGGGTAGGAGCCAGACGGCGAGAAGATTAAATAGCAGGTTGAGTCCGACGACGCGGATGCCGATGCGGACGGGGGTACGGGTGTCTTGGAGGGCGTAGAAAGCAGGGACAATGAGTTTGGCGGCACTAAAAATGATGAGTCCGGGGGCATAGCAGGCGAGGGCACGTGCGGCGAGGTGAGTGGAGTCAGTATCGAAGGCACCCTTCCAGTTAAAAAGGGTTGTTAGAACCGGTGAACTAAGCCAGAGAAGCCCGACCGCGGCAGGTATCATGATGTAGAGCATGTGTCGGAGCGTGGTGGTAAGTGTACTGGAGATGGCGGTTCGATCAGCTTGTGCAGCTTGGTTGCTGAAGGTGGGGAGGAGGACGGTTCCAAGGGCGGTGGCAATTAAGCCGAGTGGAAAGTAGATCATGCGTTCGCTGTAAAAGAGGGCGGCGGGAGCCCAGTCTCCAATCCAGAGGGCGAGCAGGCGGTCGATCACGACGTTGAATTGAGTGACGGCAACACCAAGGGCGGCGGGTCCCATGAGAAGGAGCATCTTTCGAACACGGGGGTCTTGATGGAATGAAGCGGGTCGGAAGCGAGCCCCTTGTTTTGATAGGGAGGGAAGTTGAATGCCGAGTTGAAGGAGGCCGGCGATCAGGACGCTCCACGCCAAAAGATGAATTTGGTCAGGTTGACAAGTGATTCGGGGAAAAAACAATGTGAGAGTAGCGATGAGCGTTAAGTTCAATATGGTGGGTGCAAAGGCAGAGAGGGTGAAATGACCACCGGCATTTAGCAGCCCCATGCTCAGGGCGGCGAGACAAATGAAGATTAGATAGGGCAACATGATACGGGCGAGTGAGAGGGTGGTATGCCAGGAGGGACTGAGAGTTTCGAGTTGAAGGGCTAGGGTGAGTAAGCCTATCCCGATAAGGGTGATGAGAAGAAGAAGTAGGGTGAGCAACGTACCGACACGTTGGGCTAGCTTCCATGCGGCGGCGGTACCTTCTTTTTTTCTTGTTTCGACAAAAAGAGGGATGAAGGCGGAGGAAAGGGCGCCTTCTCCGAAGAGGCGGCGGAAGAGATTGGGGATGGTGAAGGCGACGAAAAAGGCGGATGCAAGCAGGCTCGTGCCGAGGTGATAGGCAATTAGAATATCACGAACCAAGCCAAAGCAGCGGCTGAGGAGTGTGAATCCCCCAACGGTTCTTGCGGAGTGAAGAATACGATTTGCTTGCAAGCCTACCTCTCTATTTTACTTTGCTTTCAAGTCCAGATCGTTTTAAAGGTAAGGGAATCAAGGTTTGAGTTCAAACAGGAAGCAGATGTTATGAGTGAGGGAATAGGACGGGTACTTGCCGGTGATGAGCATGCAATCTCTGCTTCGTGGGATGAGATGCAGAGGCAATCAGTTGATTGGAATTTAAGTGGAAAAGAACTCCCTCGGTTACGACGACTTCAGACGACGCTGGCTCAGTCTGAATCTATTTCCGGGCCGGGCACTTTTATGGGAAAGGCTACGCGGTCGATTGTGTTGGAGCCGACAACATTGGAGGGTTGGTGGCTAGATCGGGCTGATTTACCAGGCTCATTGCCGATTCGGGTGGGTATTTCGAATGTATGGACGACGGGTCAGATCGTGAGTAATATTGTTCTGCGAAGTGGAAATCCGCATAACTATGTTCGGATGGTGGAGCATTTGATCTGTTTGCGAATGGGTATGGGCGTGGACAATTTGGTGATTAAGCTCGATTCAGGAGACCCGCCTCTTTTTGATCAAGGAAGTTTGGATGTGGTGGAAGCGTTGGATCGGTGTGGTCGTGTGGAGAGTGAGACACCTATTTCATATTTGAGTGTGCCTCATCCTGTTTCGGTAGGTGGAACCTTCGGGGATTTTGTAACGTTGGCACCGCCGTTGGATCCGGAGAATCCGCAGTTAACGATTGATTGTGCCATTAATTTTAAAACGCACATTGGAAAACAGCGAATTGTTTTCCCTGTTTGTGAGGAATTGATGCGAATGGCATCGATTGCCCGTACCAATACGTCGTGGGGGAAAGTATTGTATTGTAGAACAATTGGACGTTTATTTGCGGATGTGCGCAATTTAGGTTACACGAATAATAATGTGTTGATTGCAGGGTGTAATCGGTATGTGAATGAACCGCGGTTGATTCACGAAGGGAAAGCCTTGGAGGCGGTATGGCATCGGTCAGTATTGGATTTGTTAGCAGCAATTGCGTTGATTCCTAACGGTCAGTTTGTGGGTCATATTACGTCGTACAAAGCGGGGCATCGATTGGATTGTGAATTGATGCGGCAACTCTATTTAAATGAGGTATTGGTTCCGTTGGGTTGAGGTTATGAAAAGTTATCGTAAAGAACTGTGGTTTGAGGCATCGCAGCGGCGAGATATCATTCATATAACACCCCAGGTTGAAGCATGCTTGGCCGAGTCGGGGATTCAAGAAGGGCTCTGTTTAGTTAATGCTATGCATATTTCTGCCTCCGTTTTTATTAATGATAATGAGAGCGGATTGCATCGCGATTATGAGCGATGGTTGGAGAAGTTAGCGCCTGAAAAACCATATGATCAATATGATCATAATGGATATGAAGATAATGCGGATGCGCATTTAAAGCGGACAATTATGGGGCGTGAGGTAGTGATTGCCATTACGAACGGCGCTCTTGATTTTGGGACGTGGGAACAGATTTTCTACTATGAGCTTGATGGACTTCGAAAAAAACGAGTGCTAGTGAAGATCATTGGTGAGTAATCTAAGTGTATTCAAGAATCATCCTTGATGTTGCATAAGTTGGCAGAGTTGATGGTAGTAGCCATCGTTAGCAATCAATTCATCATGAGTGCCTGAATCGATTAATTCGCCGCCGCGCATGACGAGAATATGGTCGGCATGGCGTATGGTGGAGAGTCGGTGAGCAATAACGATGCTGGTCCGATTTTGCATCAGTTTTCCGAGGGCATCTTGAATAAGGAGTTCGGTAGCCGTATCGATGCTGGCGGTGGCTTCGTCGAGAACGAAGAGGAGTTCGGGATTTTGGGCAAAAGTTCGTGCCATAGCGAGGAGTTGTTTTTGTCCTAAAGAGAGCCCTACGCCGCGTTCGTTTAATACGGATTGGTAGCCTTTGTTAAGTGGCTGAATAAAGGCGTGTGCATTAACGGTTTGAGCGGCTTTTTCAATTTGTTCGGTGGTGAGGTCGGGGTTATGTAATCCGATATTATCGCTGATTGTTCCGGTAAATATGAAGGGGTCTTGGAAGACATATCCAAGTCGGCGGCGCAGGTCAGTTTGATCAAAGTCCCGGATATTAATGCCGTCGATGGTGATGGTGCCTTTTTGAATATCATAGAAGCGACCTATCAGATTGATGATGGTGCTTTTTCCGGCTCCAGTTGCACCTACAATGGCAAGAGCTTGCCCGGGTTCCACTTTAAAGGAAAGATCTTTAATCACCCAATTGTCGTCGTCATAGGCAAACCAGACGTTTTTAAATTCGATAGTTCCTTTGAGTGAAGGGGGGGTGATGGGGTGTTCGATATTTTGAATATCGGGTTGCCTATTGAGCAGTGAGAAGACGCGTTCTACCGAGGCAAGTGCAACTTGAAAGGAGCTGGCTTTTTCGGAGAGGGAGCTGAGAGGACGGAAAAAATCTCTCACGTAGGCAAGGAATGCGACGAAAATGCCGAGGGTGATGAATTCAGAGCCGTTGAGTAGGAGAATTCCTCCAACGCCAAGAATGAGAAGTGAGGCTAGGGCTTGCCCGCCTTCGACCGTGGGAAAAGAGAGAGAAAACCACCGTACTTCTTTGAAGTAGGCGCTGCGAAGCTGGGTGTGTTTTTCATCAAAGTCGTCAATAGCGGCTGCTTCGCGGTTGAAGAGTTGGATGGTGCTCATACCGGTTAAGCTCTCTTGGAGGTAGGCGTTTTGAGCGGCTTGCTTATCGCGAATCTCACGATTGGCATTGCGGAGGTTGCGGTTGATATACACGAGAATGGTGTAGAGAATGGGTAAGGTTAAAAAGAGGGTGCCGGCTAGCGGGGGGCTAATGTAGAGCATGTAGCCCATAATGCCGAGTAACATAAAGAGATCAGCGAGGGTGCCGACAACTCCATCGGTTACAAAGTTCTGTAGGCGTTCAATATCGGATGTGACTCGCGTCATGAGAGTGCCGACGGGGGTGCGGTCGAAATAGGCTTGGTGCATGGTGAGAACTTTTCGGAAAACAGCGAGTCGGAGGTCGTAAATAATACGTTGACCGATATAGGCGGTGAGTAAGCCTTGTATATAGCGAACGAAGTGACCGATACCAGCGATGCAGACATAGAGTAGACTTAATTTTCCGAGCAATTCAATCCGTTGATCAACGGGTTGGTTGGATTGCATGAGACAGTCGTCTGTGATGCGCTGGATGATCAGTGGTAGATAGTTGATCGCGAGTGAGGTGGAGAGGATGAGCAGAAAAGCACCTGCTAGCCAGAGGCGATACGGACGAATATATGTGAGCAATTGATGGGTTAGTTTCATGCATCACTCTCAAGTTGTTGTTGGAGGTTTTGCTGAAGGTGTAGTTCAGCATAATAGCCCGATTGAGTGAGCAACTCTTGGTGAGTACCTTGCTGGGTGATGCGCCCATTTTCAATAACGATGATGCGATCTGCATAACGAAGGGTGGAGATCCGGTGGCTGATAAAGAGCGTGGTTCGCTGATCCATGATGGGTTTGAGTTTTTGCATGATCGCGGCTTCGGTTTGAGTGTCGACGGCAGAGAGTACATCGTCGAGAATCAGAATTTCAGGACGCCGAGCAATCGCACGAGCTATTGCGGTGCGTTGGCGTTGTCCGCCTGATAGGGTTACTCCGCGTTCGCCTAGCAGAGTTTGAAGTCCGTCGGGAAAGCCGTCTATTTCGTTGGTGAGATGGGCGGCTTCGATAGCCCATGCAAGGGTATCGGGTTCATTTTGTGTGAGCCCAAAGGCGAGGTTGTGCTCAAGGGTTTTGGAAAAAAGGATGGGTTCTTGGAGGGCGCAGCCCATTTTTTTACGGATGGTTTGTAGTGGCAGTTGTTGAAGCGGGATACCGCCGAGGGTTATTTCGCCTTGAGTGGGATCAACCAGCCGAGCAGTTAAGGCGGCTAATAGAGATTTACCACATCCAGTGGGGCCGGTTATACCAAGGGTCGTTCCTGTAGGTATGGTAAGGGAGAGTTGGTCGATGAGTTTGCGATCATCAATTTCTAGTGAGACTTCTTTAAATTCAATGTCCTGATGGGAAAGGGGCTCCGTTTGGGGAACTTCAGGGTCGGTAAGGTGAGGTTTAGCATCGAGCATAGAGCGGACTCGACCCCAACTGACGACACCGCGTTGATAAAGACTGGAAGTCCATGAGAGAGCCAGCAGAGGCCACTGCATGTAGAGTAAATATTGAATGAATTGGGTGAGGGTTCCTAGGGTGAGTTCGCCGGCGATGATGCGGCGTCCGCCCACGTTTAAAATGAGAATCATTCCTACACCAAACCAGAAAGCCATAAATGGCCAGAGGCTTTGTCTAGTCGCCTGCATGAGCATATTCTTTTGGATGAGCCCTTGGTTTAAACTTTCAAACTGTTGATTACGCCGTTCTTCAAGGGCAAAACCTTTGAGGCAACGTATTCCGCTGAAGCTTTCTTGGGAGAAGTTGGAGAGCTCTGAGACTTGTTCTTGGAGCTCTTTTTGGCGGCGCCGCATGACGCGCAAGATCAGGAAGAAGATAATGACCATGGGAATGTATAAGGCATAGACAATGAATGCAAGTTGTCTATCTGTAAGAAGCATGACGATGAGAGCGAACACTAATACAATTATAGTTCGTATGCCTTGGAGAAGGCCTTGACCAATGGCATCTCGAACCATGTTAATATCGGATGAAAGGCGCGTCATTAAATCGCCGGTTCGTTGAGTGCGGTAATAGGAAGAATCAAGACGAGTGAGATGAGCGAATATATCCTTTCGAAGGTGATACTCTGCTTTATGGGAAAGTTTGAGGGGGATTTGACGAAGTATACGGGAGAAGACAATAGCCGTGAGGCCGAATAGAAAATAGCGAAGTAGGAGGGTGAAAAGTTGAGCATGGTCCAAGGCTTGGTCGGTGAGACCATCAATAATCAAACGCATCAGATAAGGAAGATACAGATTAATGCCAACCGCAATGAGTACAGCTATCGTGGTATAGAAGATCTCGCGGCGGTACGGTCGAACGTAAGGCAGGATTCTAGCAGTTGGTTGATTGATGTGTTCTCTCCGTTCAGCGGTTCATACCATAAGAGCTATGATTTGATATTCAAGTTTCGTTTGAAGTTGAGGGAAGTTACAGAATTTTGGCAAGGGAGTTGCCATTGACTTTGATTATAGGGAAGAGTAGAAAACGCGCTTGCAACAACGCAGTTGTTTGTTTGCGCTTAAAGTGCGGGAGCGATTAATATGTTAACAGCAACGAAAATACGATTCACGGGTGCCGTTCAAGAAGTTCGTCGACTTACAGGTGAGACGATTGTTCTGCGTATGGAGCGTGGCGATATTGATTTTGAACCGGGGCAGTATGTGCGGATTGGGGTCGAGGGAGATTCTGAGATTCGAGATTATTCGGTCTATTCGGGAAATAATCAGGCGTATTTGGAAGTGCTTTTACGTCGCGTGGAAGACGGATTGGTATCGAAACAGTTATTTGACCTTGAAGCGGGCGATAAAGTAATGATTGGGGGGCCTTATGGGCATTTTAAGTTGGTGGAGGAAGTGCGATCACACCCACTTTTGTTTATTGCAACGGGAACAGGTATCTCGCCCTTCAGAAGTTTCTTGGAGTCGTATGAAGGATTAAATTATCGTCTCATTCATGGAACAAGTTATCTCAATGAAGGATATGAAAAAGAGATCTATGGAGATCATTATTTTCATTGTGTTTCTCGGGAAGAGGGAGGCGATTATCGAGGACGCGTAACGGACTACTTGAAAGATGTCGAGTTTACACCGGATACGAATGCGTTTTTATGTGGTAATTGCGACATGATCTATGATGCTTTCGATTTGCTACAAGAGCGTGGACTGCCGACCACACAAATTCATACGGAAGTTTATTTTTAATTGTCATGAAGTGCTGTGTTATTACGCTGGGTTGCCAGATGAATCAGTCTGATTCAGAGCGAATTCGCAGCGTGATCAAGAGCGTAGGTTTTGAGATGACGGATCGTGAGGAGGAGGCTTCTCTTATTGGTATCGTGGCTTGTTCCGTTCGACAAAAAGCGATTGATAAGGTCTACAGTAAGATCCATAAATGGAATCAATGGAAGAAAGAGCGTGATTTGGTTACCTTTGTGTCAGGGTGCATCTTGCCAGCAGATGAAGAGAAGTTTTTGAAGTTGTTTGATCTGCTTTTCCGGATGAATCAATTACGTGAATTACCAGATATGTTGCGTCAGTGTGGTGTAGCAACGGCTTTTTCGACTAGAAATCCATTAGATTCTGTCAACCGAGTGGATGACTTAACTGATTTTTGGCAGGTCAATCCCAGCTACAGTAAGTCGTTTGAGGCATTTGTTCCTATTCAGAATGGGTGTGATAAATTCTGTTCATTTTGCGCCGTTCCTTACACGCGGGGTCGTGAAGTATCGCGCTCAAGTCGAGAAATTATTCAGGAAGTCAAGTCGCTTGTCACTCAGGGGGTAAAGTCGATTACTTTGTTAGGGCAGAATGTTAATTCATATGGATTAGATCGGGCGGGGGCAGAGATTTCTTTTGCTGATTTATTGCGTGAAATAGGGGAGCTCGGAAAAGAATCAGACAAAGACTTTTGGGTCTATTTTACTTCCCCACACCCACGGGACATGACGCGTGAAGTTATAGAAGTGATTGCAGCCTATCCGGTTTTAGCAAAACAGATTCATCTACCTCTTCAAAGTGGCGATGATAAACTTTTGCGTCGGATGAATCGAAATCATGATGTGGCGGAGTATATGGAAGTGGTTAGAGATATTCGTGAATTAATCCCGCAGGCGACGCTGTTTACAGATATCATTGTTGGATTTTGTGGTGAGACGAAGGAGCAAGTCGAGCAAACCGCTGAAGTCATGTTAGACGTTCAGTATAACATGGCATATATCGCGAAGTATTCGCCGCGTGTGGGTGCTCGTTCGGCCCGTTGGGAAGATGATGTCTCAAGTGAAGAGAAGAGTGAGCGGTTGGCGCGATTAACAGAGGTGCTAAAACGAACCTCTTTACTTCACAATGAGTCGTTAATAGGCAAACGATTAAAGGTCTTGGTGGAACGGGTCGATCCGCGGGTAGAAAATGCGGTGGCGTCGCGAACAGAAGGTAAATTACCTGTACGTGTGAGTAACGTTTCGGCGGAGGCAGTCGGAACCTTTATGGAGGTAGAGATTACCTCGGCATCCGAACTTTCACTGAGTGGAAAGTCGCTTGATCAGCATACGACTGAACCGATCAAGCATGTACTGGCTTAGAGTAAGTTTCGTATTTCTTATTGTGCAGTATTCCAATATTTGCAGGGATCTTTTTTAAATTAGTGGTTGAGACCCACAAAATAAGCAGCTTATGCCATGATATCGTAAATTTGTTCCAAGTTATAAGTGGGTTTTTTAATAATAGTTTTAATTCATTTATAAATAATTTTAGTAAGAAAATAGTATTTGTATAAAAAAGCCGATCAATGAATTGCAATTCTTGTTTAGTGAATCGATCATTCTTTGGTTTAATGGGGCCATGGAAGAAATAATAATAGGACTAGGATGGTTGCTTTTAATTGGGCTTGCTCTGCTCTTGTTGGGTTTTGTTCGATTGCAGACGCGGATGGATACAGGTATGCGACAGCGTTCGGATCAGATGGAGCGGATAGAGCAAATCATGCGTGGCCTTGAGAAAGAGCTGCGGGAAGATGTGGAGAAAGTTCGGCAGCGAGTCGATGAATCGTTAGAGCGCAGTGGGCGACAGTTAGGAGAGCGGTTTAAAGAACTTGTTGAAACTAATGAACGAAGGCTGGGTGAAATTAGTGGTCGGGTAGAAGAGCGTTTGGATAAAGGATTTGAAAAAACAACGAGTGTCTTTAGTGAAGTGCAAAAACGACTCGCGTTGATTGACAAGGCGCAAGAGGAGATGGCGGCATTATCGGGGAATGTAGTTTCATTGAAGGAAATTTTGGCAGATAAGCGGTCACGAGGGGCTTATGGTGAAGTACAATTGAGTGGCTTGATTACAAATGTAATGCCGCCAAATAGTTATGCTGAGCAGTATACATTTCCAAGCGGAGTTCGTGCGGATTGTGTGCTTTTTTTACCCGAGCCCACGGGCACGCTGTGTCTTGATTCGAAGTTTCCCCTAGAAAGTTATCAGCGGTTGGCCAATCCGGATATTTCAGAGCCGGAGCGAAAACAAGCAGAGCAACAGTTTCGTCAGGACATTAAAAAACATATAAAAGATATCGCTGAGAAATATATTATTCCCGGTGAGACTGCTGATGGAGCGGTGATGTTTATTCCTGCGGAAGCAGTATTTGCAGAAATTCATGCTCGTTTCCCTGATTTGGTTGAAACGGCGCAACAAGCACGGGTCTGGTTGACTTCACCTACAACGATGATGGCTGTGCTAACGACATCACGAGCCGTACTGAAGGATGCCGCCACGCGGAAGCAAGTGCATATTATTCAAGACCATTTAGTTGCCTTATCGAAAGATTTTGAGCGGTTTCAATCTCGAATGGGGAATTTGGCGAAGCATATTGATCAGGCAAATCGGGATGTGGAAGAGGTCCATACATCTGCCCGAAAAATTTCAAGTCGGTTTGAAAAGATCGAAAAAGTGGAGTTGCAGCAGGAGCCGGAGCTCCTAGATGAGTCGGAAAGTTAAATGGTGCATTTTGAATCGCTGTCATCTCCGCGCTTATTGAATTGAGGACAGCTGTCGGTGGCTTGAACTTCTTTTTTATGCAAAGCACAGAATTGCGTGAAGGGGTTTACAATATAATTAGCGCAGTATCGACAGAGATCTTCTGCTTCGGTTTTAGAAAAGATATTAGGATTTTGGAATCGGTCAGCATCAGTAAAGACAATGCCTTGTGGGATATCGTGTAAAAAGGGTACGGCATCTTCATTTGGATAGACGTGACCGCAAGCAGAGCAACTAAGAGATTCACCGGTTTTGGTGAGACCTTCATATAACGCATCCCGATGTAAGAAACTTTCCTTTCCGCAATTGGTGCAATTGATCTCTACTTTTGCCATCAACTTTATGTATATTGATTAGCGTTATGGAACAAGTGGTAAATCAGATGCAGAAGCAAAAGGTAGCGGATTGGGGTAATTACCCGGTCGTGGAGGCAGAGACTGTTCGGTTTGATCAAGTGGATCAGTTACAGGCGGTTCTTGGAGAACCAGGTGAAGTAATTGCACATGGGAATGGGCGGAGTTATGGCGATGCCTCCTTGCAGAAGCGAGTCATCATGACACGTTCATTCCGTTCGTTCTTATCGTTTGATGCATCTTCGGGCGTGGTTTGTTGTGAGTCAGGCGCCTTGTTGGCCGAATTGTTAGAGGCGTTTGTACCGCGGGGTTGGTTTTTGCCAGTTTCGCCGGGAACAAAGTTTGTAACCGTGGGCGGTGCTGTTGCAGCAGACATTCATGGAAAAAACCATCATTTAGAGGGTTCGTTCGGAGCGCATGTAGTGTCGATAGACGTGATGCGGGCGGATGGTTCGATTGTTCGATGCTCGCGAGAGGAACACCCTGAATTTTTTGCACTCACGATTGGTGGCATGGGATTAAGCGGAGTAATTTTGAATGTAACCCTGCAGTTAAAAGCGATTGAATCGGCTTGGATTCAACAACAAACGATTCGTGCATCCCGGCTGAGTGAGTTGATGGATGTATTTGAATCGGATGAGGAGTGGACGTATTCAGTGGCTTGGGTGGATACTATGGCAGGAGGCGATGCGCTGGGTCGAGGAATGTTGATGCGGGGTGAGCATGCAACTGAGGAACAGGTACAGGATAAAACATTATTTTCAGTGGCTTCTCAGAAGAAGTTAAACGTGCCTTTCTTTTTACCGAATGGATTATTGAATCGAGGAACTATGAGGGCTTTTAATTCGGTGTATTATTATCAGAATCAACAGCCGGTAAAAGAGCGGTTGGTTCATTATGAATCATTTTTCTATCCCTTAGATGCAATTGGTAATTGGAATCGAATCTATGGTCGACGGGGCTTTATGCAGTATCAATTTGTGTTGCCGCGGGCAACAGGTCGAGTGGGGGTTGAAGCGATTTTAAAGAAGATTCAAGCGAGTGGATTAGGCTCTTTTTTAGCGGTGCTGAAGTTATTTGGTGAACAGGATAGTTTTATTTCATTTCCGATGGCAGGGTATACATTAGCTCTTGATTTTCCGGTCTGTTTTGAGGTGTTCAAATTAATGAAAGAGTTGGATGCGATGGTTGCGGACTGGGGGGGACGTCTTTATTTGGCAAAAGATGCGCGGATGGATGAAGCAATGTTTGCGAAGAGCTACCCACATGCCGATGATTTTAGAGAGGCAATTGCTTTGTTGAATGGAGGTTCAACTCGGTTTAGTTCGTTATTATCGAATCGATTGGGGATCACATAATGGAACGCATATTAATAATCGGTGCCACTTCGGATATGGGTCAGGCATTTGCATATGCGTGTGCTATGCAAGGTTCATCGATTATGTTGGCAGCACGCAACGAAGCCGCATTAAATCGAATAGCAAATGATTTACGGACTCGGACTGAAGTGGAAGTGAGCACACATACTTTTGATGCATTAGATATGGAACAGCATGAAGTTTTTTATCAGGGCTTACCGGAACGACCGGACGGGGTGATCTGTTTTGTGGGACTACTTGGTGATGCGGCAACGTGTCAGCAAAAGTTTGAAGCAGCGCGTCAGGTGTTGGATACAAATTTTACGGGTGTGGTTTCGATTTTAGATTTGGTGGCGAATGAGTTTGAGAACCGAGGCCGAGGTTGGATTGTGGGAGTGAGCTCGGTGGCAGGTGATCGAGGTCGGGCACCGCGATATCATTATGGTTGTGCGAAGGCGGGATTGAATGCGTACCTCTCGGGATTGCGGCAGCGGTTATTCAAATCAGGTGTTTTTGTGATGAATGTGAAGCCGGGATATTGTCGAACTAAGATGGTTGCAGGGTGGGATCTTCCGACTGCGATGACATCGGAGCCAGACGAGGTCGCAAGGGCAATATTACAGGGTTTACATCGAAAACAAGAGACGCTTTATGTGCGGTGGATGTGGCGATGGATTATGGGGCTGATACGCGTTCTTCCAGAATCTATTTTTAAACGATTAAAAATTTAAGTTATTCGCCTGCATTCAGAAGCGCCTCGAAATACGCAATCGTTTTAACGAGTCCTTCTCGAAGTTCGACTTGAGGTTCCCAGTTGAGATGTTGCTTTGCTAAGGTGATGTCAGGACGCCGTTGTTTAGGGTCATCTTCAGGAAGGGGTTTGAATATTAGTTCCGAGGATGAGTTCGTGAGTTCTAAAATAGTTTCAGCGAGTTCAATCATGGTGAATTCACCTGGGTTACCGAGATTGACGGGGCCAGTTAAGGATGAATCGCTAGCCATCAACCGAAGGAAACCTTCGATGAGATCGTCGCAATAGCAAAAAGAGCGCGTCTGTTTTCCGTCTCCATAAATGGTGATGGCATCGCCTTGCAGGGCTTGCATGATGAAGTTGGATACGACGCGCCCGTCTTGTGGGTGCATGCGAGGGCCATATGTATTGAAGATTCGAACGACCTTAATCTCGAGTTGATGTTGGCGTTGATAATCAAAAAAGAGGGTTTCTGCGCAACGTTTTCCTTCGTCGTAGCAGGAGCGGATTCCGATGGGGTTGACATTGCCCCAGTATGATTCGGGTTGAGGATGAAGTGTGGGGTCGCCGTAGACTTCAGATGTGGAAGCTTGGAAGACTTTTGCTTTAACGCGATTGGCTAGGCCGAGGACGTTGATGGCACCATGCACACTGGTTTTTGTGGTTTGAATTGGATCAAATTGGTAGTGCACGGGTGAGGCTGGACAGGCGAGATTATAGATCTCGTCGACCTCTACATAGAATGGGATGGTGACGTCGTGGCGCATAAGCTCAAAATAAGGATTGTCCATTAGGTGCGCGATATTGGCTTTCCGTCCAGTAAAAAAATTGTCCATGCAGAGTACATCATGGCCGGTATTGAGGAGCCTCTCGCAAAGGAAAGAGCCAAGGAAACCGGCACCACCAGTGACTAAAACACGTTTTTTTATTACTTCTTTCATGAAATCCTCCGTAAACAGATAGTAGAACATGTGCTGTAAAGGAATAGAATTTTAAATCGATTAAATTTAGGTATACTATTTCGTATACAAAGAAAAGGATTGGAATGGAAGCGATACCAGTTGTAGGGGCAGATAAGTGGCGATTAAAGTCGGATTTGGGGCGAGCTTCGTTGTATGCGATGTATGCATCGACGACGGGTTGTATCACGACGGATCCAATGGCCATGACGGTTCCGGTGGATGATCATCTGGTGCATCGCGGGGATGGAGTGTTTGAATCGTTTAAGTGTGTGGAGGGAAGTATCTATAATTTAAATGCGCATTTGAGGCGGCTGGAGATCTCTTGTTCTGCCATCGGATTATCGCTTCCGGTTGAAGCGAACGCATTGAGAGAGGTGGTGGTTCAGACGGTGCGCGCTGGAGAGCATGAAGATGCATTGATACGGTTGTTGGTTTCTCGAGGACCAGGCACGATGGGGATTGACCCTTCGGTCTGTTCAGGAGAACAACTCTATGTGGTAGTGTATCCGTTGAATACAACTGCCGGTGTGGGTGCTTTTTCAGCGGGTGTGCGGGTGATTACCAGTCAGATACCAGTTAAGCCGGGTTTATTTGCGCGGGTGAAGAGCTGCAACTATTTGCCGAATGTTTTGATGAAAAAAGAGGCGGTGGATGGCGGAGTTGATTTTTCGGTTTCGGTAGATGAGAGTGGTTGCTTGGGTGAAGGGGCGACTGAAAACTTTGGCATTGTTTCAGTTGATAATCGGCTATTGATGCCGCCTCCGGAGCGGGTCTTGGCGGGAACAACGGCGAAACGCGCTATGGAGCAGGCACAACGTTTGGTAGAGGAGGGTCTATTAAAAGAAGCGGTCTATGAGCCGGTTCCGATGGATGAAGTTAGACGGGCGAATGAGATGCATGTCTATGGAACCACTCCCAATATTACTTCGGTGATTGAGTTAGATGGAGTCGCGGTGGGTGAAGGGATTCCGGGGCTTGTGGCGAGACGTCTTTATGAACAGATGCGAACAGAGATGTTGCCGCAAAGTGAATGGTTAACCCGAGTGTTTGAGTAGTTATATGGGTGTTGAGATTGAGCGTACGTTTTTGGTCAAGAACGCGAGTTGGCGATACGATGCCGACGCAGGAGTATTGTGCCGACAGGGCTATTTGGTGGCTTCGCCAGAGTTGACGGTGCGTGTGCGATTGATGGGGGTTCATGGATTTCTCACCATAAAAGGGGCGACCGAAGGGATTCGTCGATCTGAATATGAATATCCAATTCCGTTGGAGGCGGCCGAAGAGTTGTTAAATAGCTGCTCTTTCCGTGTTGAGAAGCGACGGTACCGGATTGATGTTGAGAAACATCTTTGGGAGGTGGATGTGTTCACCGGAGCGAATGAAGGGTTGGTTCTCGCGGAAGTGGAGCTTGCGTATGAACAGGAGAACTTTGTGCGCCCAAATTGGCTGGGAGATGAAGTATCTACTGACGCACGCTATATCAACGCTCGGCTTGCTCAAGAGCCATTTTTAAGCTGGTCTAAATAAGTTTCTGCATTCTCAAGATGTTTCTGCTGTTGGGTTGAATTCATCTTGTCAAAGGTGTGAATGAGCATGGATAGACGGGGATTTTTTAGAAAGAAAGTTCTTTGTTTGTTCATGAAACGCCAGAAGAGTCCATCCCAAGTCGCTTGCCAGTCACCTTTGCAATAGTTACTCATTTTTAAAATATAGTTGCTGGAACTGATGTAGGGTTTAGTGGACATGAGACCGCCGTCAGCAAATTGGCTCATGCCATAGACGTTGGGAACCATGACCCAATCATAGGCATCGATAAAGAGTTCCATAAACCAGCGGTAAACTTCATCTGGATCGATTTCGCAGAGAAGCATGAAATTACCAATAACCATGAGGCGTTCGATATGATGGCAGTATCCTGTTTTGAGAACGGTTCGAATAGTATCATCAACGGGGTCAATGCCGGTGGTAGCGGTGTAGAACGTCGCGGGCATGGGACGGCTAAAATTCCAGAAGTTACGGGTGCGTTCTTCGGATCCTTTAGTTTCGTAGACCCCGCGGATAAATTCTCGCCAACCGATGAGTTGGCGGATGATGCCTTCGGTGGAATTGATGGGAATTACGTGTGTATGGGTATATTGTAATAAAGCATCTATAACCTGCTGGGGCTGGAGTAGTCCGGTATTAATAAGCGGTGAGAGAAGACTGTGATGAAGAATGGATTGATGCTGAACAATCGCATCTTCATAGGGGCCGAATTCTTCAAAACGGTGGTGTAGAAATTGCTCTAACCATGTGATGGCTTGAGCATGCGTGTTTGGATAGAGGGGATCTGACTGGAGTTGTCCAGGCGCATCCGGAAAATGGGTTGCCACATAATGAACCGCTTCATCGTACTGATCGTTTGGAGTCGGGAATTGAACGGAAGGAGGCGTCCGTCCTTTAGGGTATTTTTTTCGGTTTTCGGCATCAAAGGTCCATTTGTCTCCGATGGGTTGTTGATCTTTATCGATTAATATCTTTTTGGAGAGCCGTTGTTCTTTATAAAAAACAGATTGATGAAATTTTTTTTTGGAGGATTTGAAGAAGGTTTTATTTTGTGTGGGGGTGTTGAGAAAGAGAGGCGATTCAATCAGGTTGAGTTCAATCTGATGTGTTCTGCAACTTGATCGGATGCGTTGGCAGAGATAGGTATCGGTTGGATCGATTATTCGGATCTGCTTTATCCCTTTGGTTGCGAGGTTGGTAATCAGAACCCGGATATCATTTTGAGGCTCATGTGCTTCCACGTAATGAACGGTTGCTCCGTTGATTTCGAGTTCGTTTTGATAGGCTTTCATGGAGGCGCGATGAAAGGCTATTTTTTGTTTATGAAAAGCATATTGGGTAAAAAACAGATGTTCTTCAATGAGGTAGATAGGTGCATCTGCTAATCGGAATGGTGTGGGCTTGAACAGTTGATGGGGAAAAATAAGTTGTGCAACAGAAGTTACCATGTTCTCTTTTCGTTGGGTGGCTCGGGATGCTTACAGCGATACGTCGAAGAGGTTGCCAACAAGTGCGGTTAAGAGCATTGCAAGAACACCCCAAAAACAGACGCGAGCAGCTCCCCTGAGCGGGGATGCACCGCCAATAAATGATGCGGTTGCTCCGAGAGCTGCTAGGAGAATTATTACCAGAGATGGAACCCCATAAAGCAGTAGCTCGTTTGGGACTACGGCTACGCTGAGAACGGGAATAATACCTCCCACGACAAATGCAAATGCTGACCAAAATGCTGCTTGGATAGGGTTTGCGCTGAGTTCATCGGTGATGCCAATTTCATCTCGGGCGTGTGCTTCCAGTGCATTATGTGCGGTCATTTGCTTGGCCACTTCAAGTGCAAGTGCATCATCAAGTCCGCGTTTTTTATAAATAGCAGCTAGCTCCTGCATCTCCTCTTCAGGATACTTCTTGAGGGCTTCTGCTTCCATGGCAAGATCGGCGCGTTCGGTATCTTCCTGCGATTTAACGGATACATATTCACCCGCTGCCATGGCGCACGCGCCTGCTACAAGCCCGGCCGTTCCGGCAAGCATGATACCGGAGGTAGAGGTCCCCGCGGCCGAAACGCCGACAATAATGCTGGCGACGGAGACGATACCATCGTTGGCTCCAAGCACGGCAGCGCGGAGTCCACCGGAGCGATGGATACGGTGATTTTCTTCGTGATGCTTTTCGGGATGTTCGCTCATGTTAGGATCCGATCAGTTTTAAGAATTCATTCCGAGTCGATGAATCTCTTCGGAAACTACCTAGCATGGCTGAGGTGACCATGTTGGAATTTTGTTTTTCAACCCCTCGCATCATCATGCAGAGGTGCTGTGCTTCGATCACGACCCCTACGCCGTCGGCTTCTAATCGAGTTGAAATCGTCTTAGCCACTTGATGGGTAAGGCGTTCTTGAATTTGCAGTCGCCGGGAAAAGAGATCAACGATACGAGCGAGTTTACTGACCCCTAATACTTTCCCATTGGGGATGTATCCAATATGGCACTTGCCAAAAAAAGGGAGCATATGATGTTCGCAGAGGCTGTAGAGTTCGATGTCTTTTACGATAATCATGTGATTATCTTCTACAGTGAAGACGGCATCATTGATGACTTCTTCTAAATCTTGGCGATAGCCATCGGTTAAAAACTTCATAGCTTCCGCCGCTCGCTCGGCGGTTTTAAGCAGCCCTTCTCGCTGAGGATCTTCGCCGATTTGTTTGATGATATTTAAATATTCTTTATTCATTACTCTCTCCAATAAGCTTTATATGGATTAGATAAAAGGATTTGTAAAGGTCAGCTTAGATTGCTTTCTTCTGAGCACGTAGCTTCAAGAGGACATGGACGCCTTCGATAATCATCCATGTTTGGAGAAGTATAATAAGTATTGCGATAGAAAATAGGAGTCTATTTTGATCTTCCCAAAACGTGATTAGGTTGATTTTCATGGCCCATGCGGTCATGTAGAACATAAAGATCATGGGTAGGGTTGTGATCCAAATCGGAAGGGATTTGCGGGCGAGCCATATGGTGATAACGAGCAAGGCGAGTCCGCCGAGCAGTTGATTAACAGCTCCGAATAGAGGCCAGAGGAGTAGAGCGCCTTTCCCTCCTTCACCCGAGAAGGCAAGCAGGAGGGCACTTATTACTGCGATTGCGGTGGCCGGATGTTTCTTGGCGAGTGCGGGCGCTCCTAGATGAGTAGTGATCTCAGCAACGACATAGCGTTGCAATCGAGTGGCGGTATCAAGTGTGGTTGCGGCGAAAGCGGCCACGAAAAGCCCCATCAGGGTAGATGCATATGGGGCTGGAATACCGGTGGATGCAATCAGGTTGCTTGCACCGGTTACAAAGGCGGTAATTTTAGAGCCCAATCCTTGGGCGCTTTGCCAGGAAGCATATTGCGCTTGGAAGGCGGCGGTGCCTTTGAGAAGGCCTGTTTCACTTTCGAGACCGAGTCCAAGGCCAGCACCGCAAGCGATTAATACAAGCACGGCGAGAAAACCTTCGAGCAGCATACCTCCATAGGCAATAGATTGTGCATCTTTTTCGCTCGCGCATTGTTTCGAGCTTGTGCCGGATGCGACTAAACAATGAAAGCCTGAGATAGCTCCACATGCAAGGGTGATAAAGAGGAGTGGAAAGAGCGGGGGGGCTCCGGATGGATTGGCTTGATAAACAGGCGCAACCATGGCGGGTCGAGAAATACAGATACCAGCAATTAAAAGGCTCATGGCGATGATGAGCTGGAAGGCATTAATATAGTCACGAGGCTGAAGCAGAAGGGTGACGGGAAGAATCGAAGCAATATAGGCATAGATCAGTAATAGAATAATCCAACTGCTTATGGGACTCATGCCCCATAAGGAAGGTAATTCAACTGGAAAGATTGCGCCAATAGCGATGGTGATATACATCAGAATTGCAGCTATGATGCCCGAAGTGAGATGGGATTTACCTTGTTTGTAGACCCGATGACCGAGCCAAATCGCAATCGGAAGTTGCAACCAAACAGCAGCAACGGATGCGGGAAATAGTTGAAAAACCGAGGCGATAACTACCCCGAAAATGGCAATAACAATCCAAAGGGCGAAAAAAATAATGAGGGTGAAAAGAAGCCGAACACGGGGATTAATCAAATCTCCTGCAATAGCACCGATGGTTTTGCCTCGATGCCGCAGACTGATCATCATG
Organism: Pontiellaceae bacterium; assembly: GCA_045565965.1. Lineage (GTDB taxonomy): Bacteria > Verrucomicrobiota > Kiritimatiellia > Kiritimatiellales > Pontiellaceae > Pontiella. The sequence goes on from JBJLEJ010000016.1 coordinate 35,247, forward strand.
GAGCCAAAATCATGAACAGCGCCCATAAAGATGGAGCCAATAAGAACCCAGATTAGCGCGGGTAGCCAACCCCATATGATAGCAATGGCAGGTCCCACAATAGGTCCGGTTCCAGCAATTGAGGTGAAGTGATGCCCAAAGAGAACGGAACGAGGGGTGGGAACAAAATCAATGCCATCTTGTTCGGTTTCGCTGGGGCAGGCTTTAGTTGGATTGATTTGAAATAGCTTGCGCGCCAAAAAGCGCCCATAACTGCGGTAGGCGAAAACGTAGAGTAGACCGGAAAGAATGGCTAAAACGAATGAATTCATTTGCTATAATTACCTCAGTTTTTCAGTCGGTTAAATATATTTTCGATTCGAAAAAAGATTCTTTTTCGATTCCAGTTGCGCGGCAGGAGCCTCTGCTTATAAAGTGATTTATAGTTCATGAAAAAAACAATTCTTAAAGAAAAACATCTCACGTTAGGCGCTCGAATGGGTGAATTTGGTGGTTGGGATATGCCGATACAATATGAGGGTATTCTTGCAGAACATCAACAGACTCGAACGGCATCATCTCTATTTGATATTTGCCATATGGGTGAATTTGAAATTTCAGGGTCTACGGCAGAGATGGATTTGGAACGGTTGCTTACCTGCTCGATTGCATCGCTGAATGTGGGTCAGGTTCGATACGGATATTTGCTTAATGAGATGGGCGGTGTCTTAGATGATTTAACGGTCTATCGTATAGATTATGATCGGTTTTGGCTAGTGGTTAACGCGGGTACGGCGGCCGCCGATGCGGCTTGGATTTCGCGGAATCTTCAGCAGACAACGGTTTTTAACGATATTTCTGATCAAATTGCTAAATTAGATTTGCAAGGTCCTGCCTCGAAAAGCGTATTACAAGATGTGTATGGATGTTCTTTTGCAGATCTTCGTTATTTTCGTTTTCAATCTCTGAGGGATGGTTGGGTTAGTCGAACTGGTTATACTGGTGAGTTAGGCTATGAAGTGTATGTGCCTGTGGATGAGGCTGCTGCTTTATGGGATTCCTTTTTGACACATCCGAAGTGCGCTCCTGCAGGATTAGGGGCTCGAGACACATTAAGGTTAGAGATGGGGTATCCTTTGTATGGACATGAATTAGATGCAACGCATTCTCCGGTTGAAACAGGGGATGGAATGTTCATAGATTGGAATAAAGCGTTTATCGGCAAAGCACGGTGCGATGCTGATAAATTGTACGGAACACAACGGGTTGTCGGATTACAACTTGCTTCAAAACGGGCTGCACGAGAGCAGGATCGTGTATTTTATAAGAATGAGCTTGTTGGATACATAACAAGTGGATCTGTGGCACCCAGCTTGAATGTGGCAGTGGCAATGGCTCGTTTGGATGGCTCCTGTTGTGAAGTGGGGCATCAGGTTGAAGTGGAAATTCGCGGACGATTTCAAGATGCGCAAGTGGTATCCTTGCCCTTTTATCAATCGGGTAGTGCTCGCGTGTAATGGTTAAAAGATTTAACGAGGATAAGAGGAGTAGCATATAATGAGTAGAACCCCATTTTGTGCAACGAGTGAGCAAGATCAGGCGATCATGTTTAAAACGTTGGGCATTGAGTCTTTTGATGATTTATTTGCAGCAATACCTGATCATCTTCGAGCGGATTCGGTGAATATTCCTGATGGAATGTCTGAAATGGAGATGATGCAACATCTTCGAAGAGTTGCATCGAAAAACGCATCTCACTTGGTCAACTTTTGTGGGGCTGGCTTTTATGATCACTACATTCCGGCGGCGGTGAATGCCTTAGCTAGTCGGGGTGAATTTTATACAGCTTATACGCCCTATCAGCCGGAAGCTTCGCAAGGTACGCTGCAAGCTGCATTTGAGTATCAAACTGCGATATGTCGTCTAACGGGTATGGAAGTGGCTAATGCTTCTCTTTTTGATGGAGGCTCGGCTTTAATCGAAGGAGCGATGATGGCTCTGCGCCACACGCGACGGAATAGGGTTTTGGTAGACGAAGGCGTAAACCCAATCTATCGAGAGATGTTGCGGACATACACGCACAACCTTTCGGTGGAATATGCGGAAGTTCCGCTGGGTAAGAATGGCATTACTGATCGCGAAGCATTAAAGGCAGCGATGAATGAACAAACAGGTGCCGTTTTGTTTCAAAATCCTAATTTTTTTGGATGTTTGGATAACTTCAAGGATGTGATTGATGAGGTGCATGAAGCGGGCGCTTTAGCTGTGGTATCAGTCTATCCGATTGCACTTTCACATATTGAAACTCCTGGTGCTATGGGGGCGGATATTGTGACAGGAGAAGGTCAAAGTCTCGGATTACCACTTAATTTTGGAGGGCCGTATCTTGGATTTTTTGCAGCTCGGAAGAAATTAGTTCGAAAGATGCCAGGGCGAATTGTAGGTGAGACGGAAGATGGAAAAGGGCGACGTGGGTATGTTTTGACATTGCAAGCGAGAGAGCAGCATATCCGGCGGGAGAAAGCGACTTCAAACGTGTGTAGTAATGTGCAGGTATGTGCATTGCGAGCGATTATCTATCTATCCTTGGTGGGAAGAGAAGGGTTCTTAGAAGTTGGACGTGAGTGCATGGACCGTGCGAGTTATGCATGGCACCGTTTAATGGAGATTAATGGAGTAGAACCCGCCTTTAACCGTCGTTTCTTTAATGAGTTTGCGATTCGATTACCTCGATCCGCTAAGACGGTGGTGAGTGAATTGATTGAGCAGGGCGTGGCCGGTGGCTTTCCTGTTGGCAGATATTATGAGGAAATGGATGACCTGTTGTTACTGGCTTTCACAGAGAAACGCACCAAAGAAGAGATTGATTTATTCGCAACCAAGTTAGAGAGCACGCTGAATCGAGTGGAGGAAATCGTATGAAGTTGATCTATGAAAAATCTTCTTCGGGTCGTCCGGGTGTACGAATGACATCCATCAAAATTTCGGAATCAGAAGAAATCCCATCTCGTTATTTGCGCTCAGTACCTCCCGAGCTACCAGAAGTATCTGAAGCGGAGGTAGTTCGCCACTTTACAGCGCTCTCTCGCTTGAATTATTCGATCGATACGCATTTTTACCCCTTGGGATCATGCACGATGAAATATAACCCAAAAGCGTGCGAAGCGGCGGCGAATCTGCCTGAGCTTACGGAAGTGCACCCGCTCTGGCCTCAACTTTGGGGAGGGGGGATGCTTACACAAGGATCGCTGGCGATTTTATATCGAACTGAACGGATGCTCTCTGAGATTACTGGGCTTGATGAATTCACGCTGCAGCCGATGGCGGGTGCGCATGGAGAGTTGACCGGAGTGATGTTGATGGCGGCGTATCATGCCGATCAAGGCAATGATCAGAAAGATCATATTATTGTTCCTGATTCGGCACATGGGACAAATCCGGCAAGTGCAATGTTAGCAGGCTATGATGTGGTCACAATTCCTTCCGATGAGAAGGGCATGATGGATTTCGACCTTTTTATGGAAGCGTTAAATAAAAAAACAGCAGGGGTGATGCTAACGTGTCCGAATACGTTGGGTGTTTTTAATACGCGGATCCGAGAAATTTGTGATGCGGTTCATGCGGTAGATGGTTTGATGTATTATGATGGGGCAAATTTTAATGCGATCATGGGGCGCTACAAGCCGGGTGAAATAGGTTTCGATATTTGCCACCTGAATTTGCATAAATCATTCGCTACCCCTCACGGTGGAGGAGGGCCTGGTGCGGGTCCGGTGGGTGTGGTTGAAAAGCTACGACCTTACCTGCCGATTTCGCGGGTGAAACGGCGTGCTGAGGGCACCTATGTATTGCATTACGATGAACCAAAGAGCATCGGCTATATTGCTCCTTTCTATGGAAATTTTGGTATTTTAGTGCGTGCTTATGCCTACATGGTTTCTTTAGGCAGGGAGGGGTTGTTAGGCACGAGTAATCGAGCGGTTTTGAATGCTAACTACTTAAGAGAACGCCTTCGTCCGCTATTTGGAGTGGACAAAGCAGAACGGTGTATGCATGAATTTGTCTTCTCAGGTGAGTTTTTAAAGCAACATGGGATTCATGTTTTGGATGTGGCTAAAGGGCTGATTGATCGTGGATTTCATCCGCCTACTATTTATTTTCCGTTGAATGTTCCAGAGGCCATTATGATTGAGCCAACGGAAACAGAAGATTTGGATACGTTAGATCGTTTTGTTGAGGTGATAAAAGAGCTATTTGAACTTGCTGAGTCTAATCCAAATGCACTTCATGAGGCGCCAATTACAACTCCAGTGGGGCGTTTGGATGAGGTCAAAGCCGCAAAAGATATGCGATTGAGTTGTGAATGATCTTTAAATTGAACTGTAATTTTGAACAGATCGGAACGATTCTTTACTAATTGGTTATAGTTTGGTTCTTAATTAGGAGATAAAAATGAAGAAATTATTAGGAATGGCTCTGTTGGTCTTGTTTGTTGCAAGTAGTGCATCATTTGCTTGCGGCTGTGGTTGCAAAGCAGAGAAATCAGAGAAAGCCAAAAAAGAAGCAAGTAAAGAAGCAGCAGGTGAAAACGGTTCATCATGCAGCGGTTGCTCTGCATAAATAGATAAATATGGTATATTGAAGGCCCTCTTTTATCGAAGAGGGTTTTTTTGTATCTTTTCGAAATGAGTTTGCGAGTCGGGCGTTGAAATCGTATCGTTCAACCTTACGTTAATAATAAGGAAACGATTGTGGCGGCAAAAATCATTGATGGGATAGCGATTTCCGAAGAAATCAGGAGTGAGTTAAAAGAGAAAGTGGCGAGGTTGTCCGCAAACGGAACAACGCCAGGCTTGGGGGTCATTCTCCTAGGGGATAATCCAGCTTCTCGTTCATATGTAACGGCAAAAGAACGAGCCTGTGAGCGAATCGGAATCTATTCAGATGACAATCGAATGCCAGCGGACACATCTGAAGCTGATTTATTAAATAAGATCGATCAGATGAATCAAAACCCGCGAATCCATGGAATTCTCGTCCAATTACCGCTGCCAAAACATATAGATGAATCAACGATTTTATTGGCGATTGATCCAGCGAAAGACGTGGATGGCTTTCATCCAATGAATGTGGGAAAAATGATGATTGGGGAAGAGACGTTCTTTCCTTGTACACCACACGGAGTGGTTCAGATGTTAATGCGCAGTGGTATTGAGACTGCGGGTAAGCATGTGGTTGTGGTAGGTCGAAGTAATATTGTTGGGAAACCGGTTGCAAATATGTTGTTACAAAAAAAAGAGGGTGCGAATGCGACAGTGACCCTATGTCATACCGGAACCACGGATCTTGGATCTTTTACTCGACAGGCTGATATTTTGATTGCAGCTTCGGGTTGGCCGAATACGATTACAACCGATATGATCAAACCAGATGCGGTGGTGATTGATGTGGGCGTTAATCGCGTTCAGGATGCTTCCAAGAAAAATGGATATCGATTGGTGGGGGATGTTGATTTTGATGGAGCATCAACGGTAGCTTCACATATTACACCGGTACCCGGTGGAGTGGGTCCGATGACGATTACGATGCTCTTGTATAATACGGTTTTATCTGCAGAAATGGATATTAGAAAAGGAGATGGGTAATGAAAATAAAGCATTTTAAATGGATTTGTATAGTGGCTTTTATTTTGTTGAGCGCTCAAGCGGTTCGAGCAGATGGGCGCGTTTTATTGATGGTGCCTCACGAGGAACAGATGATTAAAGTTGGGTTAGATTTTGCTGAAAGGCATCCAAGTTTATTGATTAGTTACCGCTTGGGCGCGCAAAATACCGCTGCTTTAAAGGGGTGGACAGGTACCGAGTGGGTATATGTTTCTGTAGCAAATTTTCAATCGGGTAATTTTTTCCGAGAAGGGCCGGATGAAGCCATTATCATTCAAGCCAATCAACCTTTTCCTGAAGGGTTGATCCCATCAGCATCTTGGTGTGATGATGTGTTTAAAATAAATTCAAATAAGTTGCGTCCCGTGATTCATTTAGTAGGGCAGGCCCTGCATTTTAGGTATGATGATTGGAAGTGGTTTTCAAAGCGGTACGATATGTCGATAGCTAAGCTAAATCCGACCGAGTCAGGAATTTACTGGTATAATCGTCGATTAGGTGATGTCTTTAAAGGTAAGCGAAAAAGTGGCCATGAAGATCTATTGCTTTGGGAAGTCGTTCGTCTATCAGAAGTAGAGGTTGTAGAATCTATGGCTATTGAGGAAGCGGCATTGCCAACTCTGATATCAGACGAGGGAGACGAAATAGATGCCCCTTTGGTTATTGAAGAGGAGATACCAGAAGATTCAGTGAATCCACTCGAGCTAGATCAGCCGTTAGCTGAAATAGTTTCTCCTAAATCAGAGGCTTAAGCGCTCGAGTTGTTTAGATATTTCTCGTTTTTCTCGAGTCATATCCGGCAACTCATTAAGGGCGATTTCAAGTTCTTTCTTTGCTTCGGCATGTCGCTCGAGTTTTTCCAATATATTCGCGCGATAGATCAGTGAGCGAATCCTCCTTTGTCGGTGATGTATGGCATGTTGGAATTGCGCAAGAGCTTGATCCCATTCGCGACAGTCGTAAAGTACTTTTCCAAAATCAAAACGCAATTGAAGGTCATTTGGTGAGCGCTCGACTTGCAGTTTAATTTGTTCAATTCGTAGCTGGTCGTGTTCGCTGCGCAGCAAGTCTATCAAAGCGATATTGTGTTGGTCCTGTGCCACAGCGAGTTTAAAATTAATTTGATGTTCTCTTGCTAAAAAAAGACGTTTTTCGAGTCGAGGGGATGGAGAAGATTGACTTTTTAGATAGGCTTCTAATTCAGAAATTGCTTCGTCAAATTTTCGTGAGCGAAGCTGCCCATCAAGATACTCCATTCGTAAGGAAACGTTATCTGGATCGTTTTCAAGTTGTTTTTTGATATGGTGCAATGGATGGCTTTTAGCTTGGTTTTGGTCTTGTTGTTGTTTGGCTTGTTCAAGTTCCTTTTGAAGTGCTATATCATCAACTTTAAAGGTAAGTAGATGCTCTAATGCTTCTATTTGAATATCGGTTTGATGACTTTCTTTTGCCAATTGAGCAAGAGGACTCAGCCATTTAGTTTGATTGGGTTGGACGCTTACCCGCGCGTGAAGGGCTAGAACGGCAAATTTTGTTTTATTGGCGCTTTGAGCAGTTTCAATGAGAATGTGAGTTCCTCGATCATTAAGAGGGGTTAGTAACCATATTTTTTCGGACAGCTTATAGCGATTAGATTTATTTTTGGTGGAAGTAAGATGAAAGCATAGAAGAAGCCAAGTTTTTCTTATTTTTTGATAAAAGGAAAGACCAGACTGGTCAAGTGCTGCATGAACTTGGGCACGATAATGAGCGGACCTCGCGGCCGAGTTGCCAGGAGCTAGCGCACGTGCTTGTTGAAAGAGCTGAATCGCATCGGTGTAATTTTGACGAAGAAGAGCCTCATTCCCTTCGTGCATTTTTTCATTCAATTTTATCTTATTTTTCATTTTGATCTAAGTTTAGTCGTTTCTTGCTTATAGATTATTGAGCAGAACTGTTGTTCGTAACAGATACATATATCTTCCTCTCAAATTGATTATATTTTTGACGGGCTCAATCCAAGAAATGAAGTCCGATTGGTTCCTTCGTAACAAAAAACCGACTCTCCAAGATGTAGGGCCAGCCATGAATAAATCGTTTTTTTAGCAGATCATTAGAGTGCATTGATGGATCTGAGATAGTTGATATCTTCTTTTGAGAGCATTCCAAAAGGGAAATCTTTCGTAATTCCGCGTTTTTCATCTTTCAGATAGACTTTGCTGCCTACTTTTTTAACGAAGATAGCACGAGCGGATCGGGTTTGACCTTTGATGTTAAATGTCCAATCACGATATGCAATGGTGATTTTTTGCGATTCATCTTCCATAACTTGTTTTTCAGCAGGAACTTGTTCATTTTTTACAAAGGAGACTTTGAACCCATCAACGAGAACGTTTTCAAGTGGACCCTCTTTGCCAATGCGGAGGTTGAAATAACCATCGGCACCATCATCGAGCAAAACGGTACTTTCTTCATAATCAACGGGTTCATATTCAACCGTGTAGAAGCCGAGGTAGGTGGGTGTATTGTCAAATAGAAGAACGCGATAATTACCCGTTTTCAAGTAACCAACGAAGGCGTGGTAATACGTCTCTTCATGTTTGATGGTTCCAATTTCATCAAACTTAAAATCCGCTGGAAAATGATCTTTACCTGCTTCGGTTAATGCTGCTTCGATCACATCATCATTCTTGGGTGGATTCTTTTTTTCCCCATGAGCTATGCCACAGGTTATTGAAAGTAGTAAGCAAATCGTTAACAATCTCATCATGATCTCCATTTAATTAGGTATAGCGATTCTGTTTAGAGATGAAAAGATTCTTTTAACTGATCTGTACAAGGGCAATCGATTAGGTGGGGGATTGGTCGAGCTGAGTGATTTTTTATTTTGTTGTGGAGATCATCTCCATCTATGATAGGGCTGTTCATGAGTCGAAGGAGAAAGTATGTATAGTGCATCTGATTTAAAAAAGGGATTGAAAATTGAAATCGATGGAGATCCCTGTGTGATCACTCAGTTTGAGTTTTCTAAACCAGGTAAAGGACAGGCGCTTTATCGGTGTAAAATTAAGAACCTCGTGTCAGGAAATACGTTTGATAAGACCTATCGTTCGGTTGAAAAAGTGGATAAATGCGCACTCCTTTCGCGGGATTACACCTTCTCGTATATCGATGGTGATACGTATGTTTTTTCAGATAATGAAACGTATGAAGAGGTCTTGTTAAGTTCAGAGCTACTCGGAGATCGCCGCTATTTTATTGTCGATGATATGGTCGTTGAAATTCTATTCCATAACGATCGAGCGTTAGATTTGACACTGCCTAATTTTATTGAGTTAACGATTACGGAGACCGAACCCGGTGCACGAGGGGACACAGCTACTAATGTGATGAAACCGGCGAAGGTAGAAAATGGATATGAATTAAATGTTCCGATCTTTATTAATGAAGGTGATTTAATTCGCATCGATACGCGCACCGGTGAATATGCAGACCGTGTGGCAAAAGGGTAGTGGAAGTGCGAACTGCACTAGAAGCTCGTGATCAGCTCTTAAAAGGTATTCGATCTTGGTTTTCGGATGCGGGATTCATAGAAGTAGAAACACCGATCGTGCTTTCGACGCCTTGTATGGAAGATCATATCGATGCGTTGGGTTGTGGGGATCGCTTTCTACGTTCGTCTCCAGAGCTTTATCATAAACGAATTTTGGCCGAGGGAATGGAGAAGATTTACGAGATGGGGCGCTGTTTTCGAGCGGAAGAATTAGGGCGATTACATCATCCTGAATATACCATGCTCGAGTGGTATCGATTGGATGCTAACTACATGGATATGATGAGAGACACACAATCGTTGATCACTCAATTAGCACATCATTTTTCTATCGCACCTCCATCCTTTCATACGTTTCGAGTGAAGGATCTGTTCATGGAATTGACGGATTGGAATCCCCTTCAATCCTTTGATGCCGATCGATTTGATGAAGTGATATGTGATCAAGTAGAACCTTATTTTACCACATTGGGGGGTGCCTCTTTTTTAATGGATTATCCGAAAGAAGCGGCGGCTCTCGCGCGGTGCGTTGAAACGGAAGAGACGCATGCTGAGCGCTGGGAGCTCTATATTAATGGAGTAGAGATGGCAAATGCCTATTCTGAACTAACAGATTCTCAGGAACAGCGAACTCGGTTTGAGCAATGTGCCGATAAGCGGGCCAGCCGAAATCAAGAGATCTATCCCATCGATGAAGCTTTTTTGGAGGCGCTGCCCCGTATCTCAACGGCGGGGGGTACTGCACTTGGTGTCGATCGGTTTTTATTATGGCTAGAAGACAAAGACACCTTGGACGACGTTCTTCCTTTTCGGGAGGTGTGGAAGTGAATAAGCGATCTGCATCAGATGAAAACGGATCTTTGCATGTGGCGGTTGCTTGTGGGGGAACAGGAGGGCATACGTATCCAGGTTTAGCGGTTGCACATGCATTGCAGAAACGAGGTCATCGTGTTACGTTGTGGATGTCGGGTAAAGATGTTGAGTGTCAGACGGTAGAAGGATGGCAGGGGAAGGTTGTAACGATTCCAGCTGAAGGGTTTCAATTTGGGCTTTCATGGAAAAGTATTCGAACCCTCTTTCGCCTTCTCGGTGCGTTCTTTTTTGCGTATCCGATCTTGAAAAAAGATCGGCCCGATGTGGTTATAGCAATGGGGAGTTATAGTTCATTTGCTCCTGTAGCGAGCGCCATATGCTTGCGTATTCCGTACGTGTTGCATGAGGCGAATGTGGTGCCGGGTCGACTGGTATCGATGATGTCTTCGAGGGCGACAGCCATTGCTATTAGTTTCGAAGCGAGTCGGTACTATCTTAAGCATTTATGGTTGGTCGAAACAGGTATGCCGTTGCGTATTGATTTACGGGGAGAAGTAGAACATCAAGTGGCATCTTCAAGCGGTGCCTTTTCAATTTTAGTTACGGGCGGTAGCAGGGGAGCTCAGTATTTAAATGAAATAATTCCACAGGGATTAAATCAGGTTAAAGAAGCCGGAGGCACGCTTCGTGTTCTACATATTGCAGGCTTAAATCCGTTGGAGCCGATTCAGGAGGTCTACGCAAAAGGGGGCGTAAATGCGAAGGTGCTCTCATATGTTCATGATATGGAAAAACAGTATCAAGCAGCTGATATGGTAATTTGTCGCGCGGGAGCATCGACCTGTGCAGAAGTGTGTGCGTTTGGAAAACCTGCTCTTTTAATACCCTATCCGTATGCGGTTCGAGATCATCAGATGCTGAATGCTCGTGCATTAGAAAAAGCGGGTGCAGCGGATGTTATTGCCCAAGATGAGCTAACAGTGGATTGGTTAGCGAGTTATGTAATGCAAGTAATAGACGAGCCATCGCGTCGGGCTGAACAAGCACAGGCTGCCCTTGCGTGCGCGAATGTACATGCCGCAGAGGAAGTCGCCACTTTAATTGAACAGGTTCACCATGCTAAAAAATAAAATAGATTGGCTTGAGCAACTACAACCTGAAAAACACATTCATTTGATTGGAGTTGGGGGTATCGGAATGGCCGGATTGGCGATCTTGCTTCATGAGCGAGGCATGCGCATTAGTGGATGCGACGTTGTTTCGAATCGTCAGACAGCGTATTTGCAAGCGTGCGGTATTCCGATCGATTTTCATCATGATGTGACGCATCTTGAGCCATGTGACTTGTTGATTCGTAGTTCAGCGGTATCTCTTGATACAGAGGAAGTTCAAGAGGCAATACGCCGTTGTATTCCCGTGATTCAGCGGGGCTATGTGTTAGCGGAGTTGGTTCGTGATCGTATCTGTATTGCGGTTGCAGGTAGCCATGGAAAAACTAGTACGGCGGCAATCTTATCACAACTGTTGCAGTCGGGTTTTTCAATTGGTGGAGAAATCGAGGGAGGAGCTGGATTGGCTTGCGATGGAAGATGGATTGTCACGGAATTAGATGAGTCGGATGGTACACTCACACAATTTCAGCCTGATTATACGATTTTAACGAATGTGGATGACGATCATTTAGATCACCATGGAAGCTCTGTTGAGCTTAATAGATGCTTTGAGCAATTGATCTTACAAACCAAGAAGATGGTTTTTTATGATGCATCGGATTCAAGATCGGTTGCGATCTGTTCGGGGTATGAAAAATGTGAGCCGATCATACTGGATTCAGATGCAAAACGGATTCCTTTTCCGGGTGCCTATAATCAACAGAATGCAGCGGCCGCTTTGATGGTCGCCGATCAGTTTATACCTCGAGAAATTAGCCAGACTCGGTTAGCAGAAGTCAAACCCGTTCGCCGACGTTTTGAAACTCTTTACCAAAATAATGGGATTGAAATTATTACTGACTATGCACACCATCCCACCGAAATAAACGCACTCATTGAAGCCACTCGTGAGTGTGAATATCAACGTATATTAGCAATCTTTCAGCCTCATCGTTACTCTCGAACCTATGCACTTAAGACAGAATTTGCATCTGTGCTAGCAAAGCTTGATCGTGTGATATTGGTGCCGGTCTATTCCGCGTCTGAACGGTGGATAGAGGGTGGAGATAGTAAGGATATCGTTTCAATTTGTCATGAAAAGGGATGGAAACATATCCATGAGCATCAGCAAGTTGATAGCGCATGGCAAGAGATGATGAATTCATTAAAGCGAGGTGATCTATTACTTCTTATTGGAGCGGGAAATATTGATCAATTACGAGGTAAGATAAGTCAATTTGAACAGAATATACCCTAAGTTGTCACTAAATATATATGATGTCTTGCATTTACGTAGGTATGGATTATTTTTTTATGATTATCCATATAAGATATGGTGAAAAATTATGAAAAAATTGTTTTTTAAGGATATATAGGAGCTGCTGATGAAATTTATATATACACTATTAATTTTACTTTCTTTCTTAAGTAACTCATACGGTTCTGGAGTACATGCTTCAGAAATAAATGAAACCGAGTGTTCCGAGCGGATGCAAACGTTATTAGAGAAACATCCCGATGCTGTTATCGTCCATGTCAAAGGCTTAGTTTGTTCATCGTGTGCGATTGGTATTCGAATCGGCTTAGCAAAAATAGATGGAATTAACCGCTCGAAATTTACGAATGGTGTCGAATTGGATTCAATCAATCAATTTGTCTTGTTAGCGGAAAAAGAGACGCTAGATTTTAATGTTATTTTCAAAAAAATATATGATGCTGGATATGAACCTTTGCATCTATGTTATAGGAAAGGAGATCAAATTATTCGTGTTGAAGCTCCGGAGATCAATACATGAGATTGGTATTTGTTCTTCTGTTTTTTACAGTACTGACTAGTCAGGCTGATCAACCTATCATGAATATGATGCCTCGTTGGGATGGTGGTTATGGCTACCAAGTTCTTTATGAATACATCGATCGTGAAGATCTTTTAGAAGGCGATAAGGTGATTGGAAAAGGATGGGGTGAGACCATCCAGCAACTACACATTCAAGGCGTGTATACATGGGATCGATCAATTCGAATCACCGCGAAATTACCCATAGTTCTTGATGCAGAACGGATTAATCTGGTGGGCGGGCAGCGGGTAGTCCAGCAGGACAAAGGCATTGGCGATCTGACTCTTGCACTTCCATTAAAGAAATATTTCAATTTAATGAAACGTACAGGAAACTGGTCAATAGCGCCTCAAATCCGAGTTCCACTTGGCTCATCAGACGAATATGACGTTTGGGATCGTGTTTGGGGTACCGGTTTGTTTCTTGGATATGAAACAGAAGCTCGCCATTGGTTTTTTGCTGCAGGAACAGCTTATTGGACTTTTGAATCCACTAAGCCAAATTTCTGGCATTCAGCGATCGATGCTGGCTGGAATTTTCGAGATAATGCACAACTGTTATGGGAGAGTGATTGGCATTATGAAGATGATGGAAAACAGTTTGTATCTTTAGGTCCTGCGCTCTATTGGCGACATGATGATAATACTCACCTTCGCTGTGAATATAAACGATCATTGGCTGAAAAAGCACCAGATAATGTATACGATCATGTGGGTGGAAATCACTTTCAAGTGGGTGTTGGCTTCGTCTATTAAGAAAAACCGGCAACTAATAAGATAAACACTTGTATCGATTTTTTGCATTATAAATCAGAATATGTATTACTTTATTGGTATTCGGTTTTTTTAGTGGGGTTATAATGCGTATCCAACATATTTATCTTACCATTCTTTTATGTATCGGTTGCTTAATGGCTACTTATACTTCTGCAACCCTTAATATTACGAATAAGGTAGATCGAATGGAGGTCCATTGGTCGAGTCTTGTAAATCAAACTTATGAAGTGCTTGTTACTACTAATTTAACTGAAGGAATTGTCTTTTCAAACATAGTGCAAGCGACACCACCAGAAAATGATTGGTACATTGAAATTGAAGGGGATTCCGTTTTTTATCAACTCAAAGATTCAGCGCTGACAAATATACCAGGGACATCTCCGTCGTTTTCAAATATACTTACCAACAGTTCAATGGATAGCGATATAGCGGGCTGGAATTTTAATGCAAGTGGTGCCAATAATGCAGAAGGAAGCTATAGCTGGAGTAATGGAGAACTTTTTGTTGATATCACCGATGGAGGAAGCCAACAGCAACATATTTTTGTGCGGCAAATTGGGCTATCTCTTGAGAATGGAAAAACCTATACATTAACTTTTGATATTCGTTCAGATGTAAGTAGAACATGTTCGGTTTTTGTACAGAACCAAGCTAACTTTACTTTAAAATATTTAGACGAAAATGGAATTTCGATTGGTACTCAAGCGTCTTCTTTAAGTTATACCTTTACGATGGATCTTCCTTCTGATGCAGATGCTCGAATACATTTTGGATTTGGGGGGGATAACGGTAATATTTGGCTAGATAATATCAATCTTTCTTTACACGTTGATGAAGGTACTCCTGGTGATATGCGTGTGGTTGCTCGTGAGAGAAATCGAAGATTGCATCGCGGTAATAATTTTATGGCAGCAAAAGCTATTCAGGGTCACGGACAACTTGAAGATTATGAATTACTAAATGAGCATCATTTTAGTCATTGCCGTATCGGATATAAATTGGATGAGCGAGTATCTATTTCGAACGGATACCTCGTACCGGCTTCAGATATGCAAAATCTTAGGAATATGGTCGATTGGTGTAAGCAAATCGGACTGATTGCGGTCGTTGATCCGGTTCACAACTGGATGGCCGATGATTCCAGCGATACATTTTCATCTTCCATTGATTCAGCAGCTTGGACAGAGGATCTGTTAAAGCTGTCCAACATCTGGGTACAAGTCGCTGAAGAGTTCGCAACGGATTCAGTCAATCAGGTTTATTTTGAGATCGTAAATGAACCGCGTGATAATAATTCACATTATCATAATGTTGCTGAACTAACTCAGACTGGGTTGAGTGCAATTCGTAGTATTACTGGAAATGAAACTCGAACGGTCATCATCTGTGGTGACGGATTTTCAACCAGACAAGCATTGATCGATGAGTTTAATAATAATCGTATTCCATTGGATGATCCTTATCTTATCGGAACCTTTCATTATTATGATCCATTCACTTTTACAAAGCAGGGAGCAAACGACCCTGCAAGTGGAAAAATTCCAGGAGGTACTTGGGGTACAACAAATGAGTTTTTAAAGGTCGAGACTGATTTTGATGCAGTAGTAAGTGCAAATGAAGCATGGGCTATTCGTAATAATACCCAACCACTCCCTATCTATATGGGTGAGTTTGGAGTCGATAATGAAGCAGATAATCATCACACAGATCGTAAGAAGTGGCTGAGTTGGATACGAATGCAGGCTGAGAAAAGAGATTTTTCATGGGCTCATTGGAATATGTATCAAAATACGGCTACAGCAAAAGGTATGGGGCCTTGGAGTTGGCAATATTATACCTCGAATGCTAATCAGAAGTTACCACGGTATTTTGATGCAGATCCCGTTGAGGCTCTGGTAGGTAGATATGAATTTGAAGATGGTTCCAGGGGTGGAAATGTTCAGAATGCGAATCAATATGCAGGTTATAGTGGAACGAGTTATGCTAGTTATCCAACAAATTTAGGCTGGGGTGTTTTCGCTCAAATCGATGATATTTTCATACCTAAAGATGATACTTATAAGATTAAAATTCTATATTCATCAGAGCAGGAACGTACACTGAGAGTCGTGAGTCGTGAGTCTAATAATGGCAATCAAACCGGTTTAATTGCACAGCAGGTATTCCCTTCGACTGGGGGCAATAGCAGCTGGAATTTTCTAGAAATAGATATGCCTTTGAATGCTGGAGAGAGCAATACGCTAAGGGTTATTGCCTTCGAAGAGCAGGGTGTGCAACTTGATTGGATTCATGTTACTCAGTAGCAACCTGCATTTGGATTTTATTCTACTCAGGAAGTAACGATGAGTGATGTTCTACAATCTTCCAGCTGCCTTTAACCTGGCGATAAACAAAGGTGTATCTAGCTTCCGCAGATGAGCCATCCTCAAATGCGAATGAGTATATTCCGGAGTTGATTGCTAAATCATTAAAAACTCTAATGTTCGATTCAATAATTGAGCCAACAGGCCCTTTAGCAAGAAAGTGTATGAAGTATTCTTCTATTTCTTCGTGATTATGGCGAACCCTATTAGACAGTGTGGGCAAAAGAATTCCATCATTCGCATATAGATCAACGACTTGTTTTGGATTCTTTGATTTTAGTGCTTCGTTCCATTGATCAAAGAGGGTTGTTATATGTGCTTCACTATTTTCTAACATGTCTAAATCTCTTTCTCATAAATAAGTTTATAATTTACTCAAAATCCATTCTAAAGAATTGGGTGCTTTCTCCGTTTACTGGAATTACAATATTTACATTTGTTGAGGGACTCCAATCGCCATGAACTAAATCAGTTGTTGTTTCGAGATTCATTTGGATACTTGCAGTGTTATTATGTACTGAGAATGCCGTCGATCCTACTCTTCCATCTTCAACCATCTCTGATGTGACTGCTGCTGTTGAGTTGCTAGATGACTCTAATGTGGTGACTCTTGCTGAGAGTGTATCAATTTGATTTTGCAAATTAGCAATAAGAGAATAGAGATCATTAGTTGTGTTATTTAACGAAGCAATCTGAACTTCTTGATCACTGAACTCTTGTTCTATTCGATTGATAGCCGTTCCAGATGACCCAACACTTGCATCAAGATTGTATCCATCAAGTTCCTGAGCTATTCGTCCAAGTAGTGAGGTGTCATCCTCTCCGTTACCTAAGCTAGAGCCAACACCATAACCAGCACTAGTCTCTTCATTGCCCATTACCTCTGCGATAACTTTGGTTAATCGTGATTCACTAGGACCATTACCACCAAGGTTATGTTCATAGTAATGATGGCTTCCACCACTAGAATTAAATTCATCCACAATTTGGGCTATAGCATTTGTTGGGCTTCCAGATTCTACATACCCATCATTCATCCAATATGCATTAGGATATTGGGATGCATCTAAACTATTTGCATGCGAATGCTGAATAATAAATAGTGATATAATAGTAACGATGAATTGTCTCATGATGGCCTCTTTTTTTCTCTGAATAGATTATGTTTTGATACAAAACTCTAATAATTTATATATTAAAAAATAAAAAAAATAAAAAAGATAAAAAAAGCCCTTAAATTAAGGGCTATAAAGTGGTGGTGGGAGAAGGATTCGAACCTTCGAACTCAGAGAGGGCAGATTTACAGTCTGCTGCGTTTAACCACTTCGCTATCCCACCGGTTTTAAAGATCAACGAAAATACCCGAAAACTGCCGGTTGTCTATCTTGATTTTCACTAAATGTTTACATTTATTAGTATAGAGATGTTGGATAATTTCCTTGTTGGTGTTGATCCGCTAGAGCTTGCATGACATGGGGCTTGTCTTTGGCGTAGGTTACACCAAACCAATTACTTTCACTGGAGAGAACGTTGATAACGTTGTCTTCCTTACGAATCATTTCAGCTATGACGGTGGGGATATACCACTCGGCGTCTATTTCGTGAACGTGTTTATCCAGAAACTCGACAAAATAGGTCTCGAGCGTTTGCATGAATAAGGTGGAAAATCCCCAAAAGTTCATAGAGCATATGGCATCTTCTGGCAGAGGTGTAGCTGTTTGATTATCGATACTCACGATGTCGTTCCCGTTTTTTTGAATTTCGATGTGGGTATGCTCGGTAATGTGAGTTAAGCGACCTTCTTCATCGGTCTGGCAAATCCCGCGTGAGACCTGTCCGTGAGGAGAAAGTGTATTTCGTAGGCGATATCCAACCATGCAGCATTCATGATCATTAAGTGTCTGAAGAGCGGTATAAAGCGTTTGATAGGCTTCAGCTCCATAAAAATCGTCGGCGTTCTGAACGGCAAAAGGTTCGTTGATATAGGGTTTAGCGGTTAGAACGGCTTGGGCGGTACCCCACGGTTTTTCACGTTCTTTAGGCACGTGAAATCCGGGGGGGAGTGCGGTAAGTTCTTGATAAGCATAGCAGGCTTGAAGTACGGGTGGGATGAGGGGTTCTATTTTATCTTTGAATGCATCCTCAAAATCTCGGCGAATCACAAAGACGACTTTGGTAAATCCGGCTCGAGCCGCGTCGAAGAGAGCATACTCTATGAGGGTCTCTCCGTTGGGTCCAAGGGAATCTAGTTGTTTGAGTCCGCCATATCGACTGCCCATACCGGCGGCCATGATGATGAGTGCTGCTTCCATCGGATCCTTTCTGCAAATATCGTTTTGTCTCACACGTTAAAACATATACGCTGTTTTTAATGGCATCACCTACAAAAAGTATCTGTTTTGGCTTTGCTCCTGCGTTGCAAAAGATTTCTCGCTACGCCGACATGAAGTTGGGTGAGGTAAATCGGGCATGGGAGAGTCGATGGGGCTTGGGTGGAAAAGGAACAAATACGGCACGTATGATTCGTCAGTTAGGTGGAAATTCCTTCTTGGTAGGCTTTTGCGGGGGTGCCAATGGGAGCCGTTATTTGCATCTCTTGGATAAGGAAGGGATTGATCATGACCACGTAACGGTGGAGGGAGAGATGCGTATTTGCCATACATTGATTGAAGAGCAGGCTGTTACGGAGTTGATTGAAGAGATGCCTGCGATTTTACCAAAAGAGCTGGCGAAGATGGAGCAGCTGATTAAGTCTCTTGATCTAAGCGGAATGGTTGCGCTTTCTGGAAAAGTACCGGCAGGCATTCCGGATGATTTTTATGAGCAGATCGCTGCGGTTGTTCGACGTCAAGGTGGACGAGTCATTTTAGACACACAGGGCGAGCCACTACTTCGTGCGCTTGATCAACGTCCGTTTGTGAAGATCAATCGTGAAGAGCTCTGCCGGACTATGCAGGCATCTACGCTCCTTGGTGCGGCAGAATCGTTGCTTATGAAAGGAGCTTCGGGGTTATTGGTTACGGATGGGGCGCAACCGGCTCAGTTATTTAACGATGGGAAACATTGGCAGGTTCAACCGCCTCAGTTGGATGCGATTAATCCGGTGGGAAGTGGAGATGCAGTAACAGCGGGGATGATGGTTGCGCTCGATCAAGGTGCATCAGTCCGAGAAGCGGTTCGTTTAGGCATGGCATGTGGGGCAGCGAACGCATTGCAATTAATGTGTGGGATTCTGGATATAGTGGATGTGAATCGACTTAAAGAGGACGTGTTGATCGAGCGGGTTTAAAGTCCATCAGGAAAGATGTCACCAAGTTTCGGTTTTTGTCCAGGGCGCATGCGTGTTGAGTAGGTAATTTTATCAGCGCGATTTTGTTGGCGTAAGAAATCTTCGGCACTTTGGATCTGTGCACCAGCACTACTGACGGTTTGTTGTTCGAGTCGATCAGAAGTAACCACACAAATGGTTCGTGGATCTTCCGATTGAGTAACCAAGCGTTCGATTAGTCCGTCTGCGGTGAGTTGAGCGGGTGCATAGAGAACGTCAATTTGTTTGGTGCTAAGAGTGGGGTCGCTGCCGCGTTCTTGTCCGTCAAAGACAACGGTGGTTTGGGGGGCGATGCGGGTGGCGATCGGTTCGATCAACCGAAGTAGGGCGTAGCGTGCTTGTTCTTGGCTTTTATTCATCAATAAGACGAGATCGGGTTGCTTATGCAGCAGGTTGTGTCCGTCGATAATGAGCCAGTTAATTTTCATGAGGCACGGGAAATATATTTTTTTTCACGGGTGTCGACTCTAATAATTTCGCCTTGTTCGATATATTCGGGAACTTGGACGACCAAGCCGGTGGCAAGCGTTGCAGGTTTAGTACGGGCGGTAGCAGAAGCCCCCTTCATGGAAGGAGCACATTCGGTGATCTGTAGGTCGATCGTGTCGGGGAGCCGTAAGGTCAGCACTTGTCCATTGGAGATGAGGGCATTAATCCCTTCCATATCCTCCACTAGAAAAGGTAGGAGTTCACTGAGTTCAGCGGTAGTTTGTTCAAATTGATCATAGCTTTCGAGATCCATGAAGGTATAGCGGTCGCCTTCGGCGTAGAGATATTGAACTTCTTTGGTTTCATAGAAGGTCTCTTGAAGAGCGTCATCACTGCGATAGGTCATATCCATTTTTTGCTGGGTCGAGACATTGCGATATCGGACTTTATAAATGGTGCCCCCACCCCGGGCAGTGGGTGATTGTTGTGTGATGTTATCAATGGTATGTGGGACTCCATCAAAATCAATAACAGAGTTCTTTTTCAGGTCACAGGCTTTAATCATCGGTTTCCTTTCTCAGTAAATTTGGGGGATTCGATCATCGATCTGCATTGATTAAGGCCGCGTTGAAGCCTGCTCCAAATCCGTTATCGATATTCACGACGGTAATATTGGAAGCACAGGAGTTGAGCATTGTGAGCAGAGGAGCCAATCCGTTGAGATGCGCACCGTATCCAACTGATGTGGGTACGGCTATCACTGGGCAGGCAGCCAAACCACCAACCACCGAGGGCAAAGCGCCTTCCATGCCCGCTACAGCTACGATACTGAGTGCCGATTGGATCGTTTCATAGTGAGCGATAAGGCGATGAATACCGGCTACACCGGCATCATAGATTCGTTCAACCTGCGCACCCGAAATTTGAGCGGTCTCCGCAGCTTCTTCAGCGACGGGTAGGTCGGCGGTTCCAGCTGAGATTATTAAGACTTTTCCCGTTTTAGGGCGTTCCGATGTTTCTAAAAGAATGGTTCTGGCTAATGCGTTGTATCGCAGGCGATTATCGATTTGAAATAGGCGTTCGTAGAGCGATGCTCCCGCTCGGGTGAGAAGAATATCGGCATGTTGATCCGATAGCGATTGATAAATTTTTTCTACCTGCTCATCGGTTTTACCCTGACAGAAAACAACTTCTGGATGACCGGTTCGGAGGGCTCGATGGTGATCTATTTTTGCAAATCCCAAATCGTGAAAAGGGAGCTTACGCAGCTGTTCCATCGCCTCGTTAGTCTCTACGGTTCCCTGTTTTACGTTTTCTAATAGTTCAATGATTTTATCTCGGTCCATCGCTCAACTCCGCTGATAATTGTCTCGACCCATATTAAACTACGGAGCAACTCTGTATTTAGCAAGCGGAGTTGCCATGAAGATTGAATGATTATTTTATAGATGTTTGGAAAACAGTCAATTAGAGTAATATCCATTAATCCGAATAAACGAATAAAGAGGTTGTTATGAGCAAAAATAGGTCTACTCACGTATTTACATCCGAATCCGTTTCAGAAGGGCATCCGGACAAGGTATGTGATCAAATTTCAGATGCTATTTTAGATGCTTGCTTGGCAAAAGATGCTAAGAGCCGAGTGGCTTGCGAAACATTAACTACCACCAATTTAGTTGTGAATGCAGGTGAAATTAGTTGTAGAGAATGGAATTCAATTAATTCCGAAAAGATTGCCCGTGAGGTTGTTCGAGAAATTGGATACGATCGTGAAGAGCTCGAATTTAGTGCCGATACATTTGAATATATTAATCGATTACATGGCCAATCGCCTGACATTTCTCAAGGGGTCACCGAAGGAGAAGGGTTACACAAAGAGCAGGGTGCGGGTGATCAAGGTATGATGTTTGGCTATGCCGATTGCGCGACCGAAGAGTTGATGCCGGCTCCGATCGCTTATAGTCATCGGTTGTTGGATGAATTACAGCGTATTCGAAAAACCGATGAGATTGATTATTTACGACCCGATTCAAAATCGCAGGTTTCAATTCGTCATGAAGATGGAAAACCTGTTGCCATTGAAACTGTGGTGATTTCACATCAAACCGATGAAGTCCCATTGGAGACGATACGTGAAGACTTAAAAGTGATTTGTCAGCAGGTATTGGAACCAACAGGACTGTTACAGGCGGATACAACCTATCACATTAATCCAACGGGGAAATTTGTGATTGGGGGGCCGCATGGAGATGCTGGATTGACCGGGCGTAAGATCATTGTCGATACATACGGCGGCGTGGGGTGTCATGGTGGTGGTGCTTTTTCAGGAAAAGATCCATCGAAGGTAGACCGTTCAGCAGCCTATTATGCACGATATGCAGCTAAAAATATTGTAGCGGCGGAGTTGGCAGAGAAATGTGAAATTCAAGTGGCTTATGCTATCGGTGTTGCACATCCCTTGAGCATTCATGTGGATACCTTTGGAACAGGAAACGTAAGCGATGTTTATTTGCAGGAAGCATTAGCGGGTAATGATTTATTTGATTTTCGTCCAGCGGGATTAATTGCGGATCTTGGTTTATTGACTCCACAGGGATGGAGTTATCGTGAAACGGCAGCTTATGGTCATTTTGGTCGTTCTCAATTCCCATGGGAAAAGACAGATAAAGCCGGTGCACTCCGTGCGCTTGTAAGCTAAGCACGATACGGGATTGCCAAGAAAGCATGGTGTAGGGTAGCTTGCGGCATGCTTCCACGAATCAACACGGAATCAATTGAAACGTATTTGCTATCCGTCTTGGATGGTTCACGCCGAGGTCGCGTTGCTTTTTTGCTGCGTGGATTCCTCCGTTTCTTATCTTGGATCTTTACCCTATTAGTTCAAATTCGGATCTGGCTTTATCGGCATCGTATCTTGCGCGGAAACACACTGGGCTGTCAGGTGATTAGTGTGGGCAACTTAACCGTAGGTGGAACCGGTAAAACACCAGTCGTAGAAGTATTTGCTCGTAGCCTGCAACAACAGGGGCGGAAAGTAGCTATTTTAAGTCGGGGCTATAAATGCCGTTCGATTCCTTTTTGGCAAAAAATTTGGTTGCGGATCACCAATCGCTCTATCGAAATTCCCCCGCGGGTGGTTTCTGATGGGAAGCAATTATTGCTCGATTCTCATACGGCGGGAGATGAGCCTTACATGTTAGCAACGAATTTGCCAGAAGTGGCTGTGGTGGTAGATAAAGATCGCGTGAAAGCCGGAAAATATGCCATTCGCGTTCTCGGTTGCGATACGCTGATTCTCGATGATGGTTTTCAATATCTAAAACTAGGAAATCGCTTAGATATTGCGTTGGTTGATCGAACGAATCCGTATGGAGGTGGCCATCTATTACCACGTGGATTATTACGAGAGCCGATGAAAAATATTAAACGCGCTGGATTTATCTTCATCACAAAATGTGATGAACAGGGAGCTCCTGAATTAAAAAATAAGTTACGGGAATTGAATCCTACGGCTGAGATTTCAGAATGCCGTCACCGCGCGAAATATTTACAATCCTTGTTTGGAGACGATCAGTATCCGTTGGAAAAACTGGATGGATTAAAGGTGGCGGCACTCTCCGCGATTGCGGTTCCAGAAAGTTTTGAAACTGCCTTGGAATCATTCGGTGCTAGATTGGTTTATCGGCGTCGATTTGCTGATCATCATCGTTTTTCGCAACAAGAAATTATCGATACTCTCAACGAAGCGGAAGCAGCCGGAGCCGAGGCATTGCTGACGACAGAAAAAGATGCGGTTCGTTTTCCATATATGGAGCGACGAGATCTTCCGCTACTATACATGCGAGTTGAGATTGAAATGTTGAGTGGAGAAGAAGCCTTTATGAAATGGATATCGCGGATCTGTTTCAAGCAGGCGCAACGTGCATCTTAAGATTATTCACTATGAAAAGCTTGTAGAGATTTAACATCCCAATCTTGGGCACGAATGGTGCGAATGGCACCGATAGTTGCTTTTGCACCCGAAGCGGTTGTCACAATAGGTAGCCCGCGTAAGATGGCCTCAGAACGAATCTTAATTTCATCCACCCGTGCCACTGGACCACTGGGTGTATTGATTAATAGATCAACTCGTTTATCTTTCATTAAATCGATCACATTTGTTCCTTTTTCCGCCAGTTTGCAGGTATGTTCAACTTGAAGACCCGCGCTCTCTAGTGCTGTTGCTGTTCCTTGCGTAGCTACCAATTCAAAATCCATGGCATCCAGCTCTTTCGCCACATCGATAATCCAATCTTTATCTCGATCTTTTGCGCTTAAGAAAACGCGTCCTTCGGTAGGTAATACCTGACCTGCAGCGGTTTCCGCTTTCCAAAAGGCAAGTTCAAAACTTTTATCTATACCCATCACTTCACCGGTTGATTTCATCTCCGGTCCGAGAATCGGGTCAACGCCCGCAAATCGATTGAAAGGGAATACCGCTTCTTTTACAGCATACCACTCAACGCGGGGTTTAAAGCCTTTCCATCCGAGTTCTTCCAAAGTTTGATTCATCGCGATTTGGGTTGCGATTTTGGCCATTGGTACACCGGTTGCCTTTGAGACATACGGCACTGTCCGCGAGGCACGTGGATTGACTTCAATAATATAAAAATCGTCATCTTTAACCGCAATCTGTGCGTTCATCAGTCCTTTAACACCCAATTCAAGTGCCATTGAACGACAGGCTTCTTTAATGCGTGAGACCATATCATCGCTCAGTGTATACGGAGGAATAGAGCAAGCACTATCACCCGAGTGAATACCGGCTTCTTCGACGTGTTCCATTACACCACCAATATAGACATCGGTTCCATCGCACACCAAATCGACATCGATCTCTACAGCATGTTCAAGAAAACGATCCAGCAAAACAGGATGTTCTGGGCTGGCGTCAAAGGCAGCTTTTACAAATGGTTCTAAGTCCTCTTCCTCATACGCAACCATCATGGCCCGACCTCCCAAAACAAATGACGGACGAATCATGACAGGGAATCCAATTTGTTTGGCAATTTTATCCGCTTCCGCCATCGTTTTTGCGGTGGCTGATTCGGGTTGTTTTAATTCGAGCTTGTCGAGTAATTGACGAAACTGTTCGCGGTCTTCGGCAGCCGCAATACTCTTAGGAGAGGTGCCTAAAATCGGGACTCCTGCGTCTAACAATCGTTCGGCAAGATTCAAGGGAGTTTGTCCGCCCATCTGAACAATCATGCCTATCGGTTTTTCTGCTTCGTAGATGTTCATTACATCTTCAAAGGTGAGCGGTTCAAAATAGAGTTTATCAGATGTATCGTAGTCGGTTGAAACGGTCTCAGGGTTGGAGTTGACCATGATGGCTTCATAGCCCATTTCGCGAAGGGCTTTGACGGTGTGAACGCAGGAGTAGTCAAACTCTATACCTTGTCCAATTCGATTGGGTCCAGAGCCCAACACGATCACACTCTCTTTTTCGGTTTGGCGAATTTCGTTGTGATCGGCATAGCAGGAGTAGAAATAGGGAGTTGAGGCGGAGAATTCACCTGCACAAGTATCTACCAAACTATAGACGGGCGTAACATGAAGCGATTTTCGAAGCGCCCGGACTTCCATGCCGTTCATTTTACGGATAGCGCCAATCTGTTCATCCGAGAAGCCATACCGTTTTGCTCGACGCATGAGGTCTGCGTCGATTTTACTCACTTCCATGAGTTGTTTTTCGACTTCAACAATTTGTAAGATTTGATCGATAAACCAAGGATCAAGAAAAGTCATTTCATGCACTTTTTCAATGGAATATCCGCGCTTTAAAGCAGTCTTAATTGCGATAGTTCGCTCTGTGCAAGTGGTCGTTAAATAATCATCGAGTCGATCAGTATCAAGTTTTGCCTCTGCTTTTAGATCCAATCCATCCACCCCAATTTCAAGTGAACGGAACGCTTTTTGGAGCGATTCTTTAAACGTTCGCCCAATCGCCATGGTCTCGCCAACCGATTTCATACTCACACCGAGGCGGTTATCCGCGGAAGGGAATTTTTCAAAAGTAAAGCGCGGAAGTTTGGTGACGACATAGTCAATTGAAGGCTCAAAGCAAGCCGGTGTTTCGCGGGTAATATCGTTCGGAAGTTCGTCAAGTGTGTAGCCCGCTGCCAATTTAGCTGCCAGCTTGGCAATGGGGAAACCCGTTGCTTTTGAGGCGAGTGCTGAAGAGCGTGAAACACGTGGATTCATCTCAATGACTGCCAAGCGACCCGTCTGTGGATGAATACAGAATTGCACGTTCGACCCGCCCGTTTCCACGCCGACCATCCGCAAAACTTTCAACGAAGCATCACGCATGATCTGATATTCGCGGTCTGTCAACGTTTGCGCAGGTGCCACGGTGATACTATCACCAGTATGGATGCCCATAGGATCCATATTTTCAATGGCACAGATAATCACAGTGTTATCATTCTTATCGCGCATGACTTCCATTTCGAACTCTTTCCAGCCGAATACAGACTCTTCGAGTAAAACTTCGGTGGTCAAACTGGCTTTTAATCCGCCTTCGGCAATTAACATGAGTTCATCCATGTCAGCCGCAATACCGCCTCCGGTGCCTCCAAGGGTGAAGGAGGGTCGCACAATAATAGGGAATTCCAGTTTTTCATTCGCAACGACTCGAGCCTCATCGAGTGTATGCACCTCGTAACTACGGAGGGTTTCGATGCCCGCTTCGGCCATCACTTTCTTAAATAGATCGCGTTCTTCTCCTCGCAGGATCGCATCGTATTTAGCGCCAATCATTTCTACATTATGTTTTTCCAGAACACCTTGTTCTACCAATTTCATGGCCGTGTTTAAGGCGGTCTGACCTCCCAAGGTAGGGAGAATAGCATCGGGTTTTTCTTTGAGGATGATTTTTTCAACTGCTTCGGGTGTAATCGGTTCAATGTATGTTCGATCAGCTGTTGCTGGATCGGTCATAATGGTTGCAGGGTTGCTATTGATCAATGAAATGGTATAGCCCTCCTCCCTCAACGCTTTACACGCTTGCGTTCCTGAGTAGTCGAACTCGCATGCTTGACCAATGACAATCGGTCCTGAGCCAATAATTAAAATATGTTTAATATCTTCTCTTTTCGGCATGGTTACTCCTCTATTCCCATTCGATGGTTGAAGGTGGTTTTGAACTAATGTCATAGCAGACGCGATTGACACCGCGTACTTCATTAATAATTCGATTGGAGATACGGTCCATCACCTCATAGGGTAACTTGAACCAATCGGCAGTCATGCCATCGCGACTCTCAACCGCTCGAACAGCGATAACGTTTTCGTAGGTCCGGTCATCTCCCATGACACCAACCGACTGTACCGGTAACAAAACAGCAAAGTATTGCCAGACATCAAGGTGATTCTCCATATTCAAAATCTCTTCCCGTACGCGTAAATCCGCTTGTTGCAGAGTCTCAATTCGTTCCGGTGTAATTTCACCAATAATGCGAACTGCGAGTCCAGGACCCGGAAAGGGTTGACGATCGACCACATAATCAGGCAATCCTAACTCGCGTCCAACCAGTCGAACTTCATCCTTAAAGAGTTCGCGTAGCGGTTCAATCAATTTAAACTTAAGATCATCTGGCAGCCCGCCTACATTATGGTGGCTCTTAATTGTTGCCGAAGGGCCGCCAATGGGAGAGACTGATTCAATCACATCGGGATAGAGGGTTCCTTGTGCGAGATAAGTCACATCCCCGCTTAATTCGCGTGCTTTTTCTGAAAATACATCAATAAATGTATTTCCGATAATTTTTCGTTTCTTTTCCGGATCGCTAACTCGTTCCAGTTTAGAAAGGAACGTATCACCAGCATGAACCACATGCAGATCCATGCCAAACGCATCACCAAAAAGCGCTTTAATCTCTTCGGTCTCTTTGTATCGCATTAATCCATTATCGACATAGACGCAGTGAAGTTGATCCCCAATTGCTTTGTGAAGCAACGCAGCCACCACAGAAGAATCAACGCCGCCGGAGAGCCCGAGCAAGATATGATCATCTCCCACAGTCTCTTTAACCTTGGCAATGGTATGCTCCACGAATTTCGCCATTTCCCAATCGCCTGAGCAACCGCAAATTCTGTAAGCAAAATTTCTGAGCATCAGAGCCCCTTGCGGCGTATGTACCACTTCGGGATGGAATTGAACTCCAAAGAGCGCCCGCTCTAGATGCTGCATGGTGGCATGGGGACAGTTGTCTGATTCTGCAACGGTTTCAAACCCTTCGGGCAGAGAAACCACTTTATCACCATGGCTCATCCATACCTGTAATTCATCTTTTAATCCCTCATAAAGAGGAGAGGATTTCGTGATACGCATAATTGCTTTACCATATTCATGCTTTTCACCTCGTTGAACTTCGCCACCGAGGCCGTGAGCTGTCAGTTGCATTCCATAACAGATACCGAGAATTGGAACCTTGAGATCAAATAGTGCAGGGTCGCAACTAGGCGAATCGGAATCGGGAACGCTGCAAGGGCCACCGGAGAGAATAATTCCTTTTGGTGCTCGTTTATGCAGTTCTTTTGCGGGGGTGTCATATCGTAAAATTTCGCAATAGACGTGTTGCTCACGAATGCGGCGGGCAATCAACTGCGTCACTTGCGAGCCATAATCTAGGATGGCAATCCATTCGGGGTGGCTCATGCGCGTGTTTCTTTCATTAAATCAATAAACTCTTCAAAGAGATAGTAGGGGTCGTGAGGACCTGGGGCCGCTTCTGGATGATACTGTACACAGAAGAGCGGTTGTTTCTTATGTTTAATTCCTGCGACCGTGTGGTCATTCAAGTTTAAATGTGTCACCTCAGCGATTTCGCTATTGATCGAATCTGCATCAATACAAAATCCATGATTGTGAGAAGCGATCTCAACTTTTTTCGTCCGCAAATCTTGAATCGGTTGGTTCCCACCCCGATGGCCAAATTTCAATTTAAAGCTCTCTGCTCCCATCGCCAGACTCAACATCTGGTGTCCAAAGCAGATGCCGAATAGCGGCCGTTTTGCGGCGATCAACTCTTCCACCAACTTCGTCACTTCAGGGGCACCAGCAGGATCGCCTGGACCGTTTGAAATGAAGATACCATCTGGATTTGATGCCATAACAGTTTCGGCGGATATGGTATTGGGGTAGACGATGCATTGGCAACCCAGCTCTTCAAAAATGCGCAACTGGTTTAATTTGATTCCACAGTCGATGACCGCCACTAGATAGGTGGCGTCCGGATTTGTTTGCTCTGGCCATGAATAGGGCACATCAATCGTCACCTCCGTTGCCAAATCCCGGCCGACCAATCCAGCAGATGTTTTTGCCTTCTCAACCAATACCTTTGGATCGCTCTCTTCAGTTGAAATTACGCACTTCATTGCGCCCTTATCACGGATATGGAGTGTAATGGCTCGCGTATCCACTTCATGAATACCGATCTTCCCGTTTTCCTCCAAATAGGAAGCAAGCGATTGCTCAGCACGCCAATTGCTATATATTCTAGAATATTCACCAACAATTAGTCCCTGTGCAAAGATACCGCGCGACTCTTCATCCGATTTGTTTACCCCGTAGTTTCCTATAAGTGGATAGGTCATCGTCACGATCTGTCCATGATACGAGGGATCGGTTAATATTTCTTGATAGCCCGTCATCGAGGTGTTGAACACTAATTCTCCAAAGGCCTCACCGCTCCCTGCAAAAGCAGTTCCTTCAAACCACGTCCCGTCTTCGAGTGCAATTATTGCTTTCTGCATCTGATTTCAGTCACTCCCGTCGCTAAATTTAACTAATAAATCGTTCAAAATTCCGACTATCATCTACACGCAGCCGATGCCTTGCAATGCTTAAAAGGTACGAAATGAAAAATCAGCCTTGATCGGCATATGAAGACCGTTGAAACAGAGGGCTTGACGGCAACCCCTCCGCTCCCTAAAGTACGCCACCTTTAACAGTAAAACCACTGGAGTGAACACAATGAGCGAACAGGAAACCGCACCGAAAGCAGAAGTCACTTTTACCCATGCCCTTTTGATTGAACTCGACTATGTAGCCGTTTCGTTACGACCTATAGAGTTTGAAGCTATTAAACGTGGTATTGAGCCCAAAGGCATCGAGCTAACCCAAGCTGCATTTTGTCGTTCACCGCTTTCCCCCGATCATCGAACTGCTGTAACCGATATCCTAAAAGCATCAGGTAACAAAGCAGATGCGATTGAAAAGGCTGTTGGAGAAGTGAACAAATCCGTTGCCACCTTTTGTGCGAATGAGTCGGAGCCCAACTCCGCGATCACCAAATTAGTCAAGGCCGCTCAAGCCCGCGGTGTCGCGGTTTTTGCCTACAGTGCGCTAAACCAAATCGATTCGTCAGCCTTGCTAACACGTCTCGGTCTCGATGAGTTGGGAGTAGAGCTAATTCTACCTGAAGAGCAACGTGAAACCTTCCCGCGAGCAGACGACTGGCTTAAGATGCTTAAACAAGTTGGAATCGAAAACAAAACCATTGTTGCCGTTGTTTCATCGCAACTTGCGTGCAAAGGAGCCTTAACCGCTGGAGCCGCTGTGATTGTCATACCTGATGAATACACCTATTTTCAAGACTTCAGCGGAGCCGCTTTTGTTCTTGATCAACTGAGCGACAAAAAACCGGATGAGCTCTTAGATCATACCCTCCGGATGTAATTAAGCGGGCTATAAGATTAACCTATCCCCCTACCTGGATAGTACCATCTCGTCATCACTCGCAAACACCCTGTAGATTTCGAGCTCCTACCAGTCATGAATCCTGTCAATGTCGGTGTTGACTTCGTTGTAGTTGGTGAGTTGGTTTTGTGTTCGTGAGGTTATTGGGGTAGTATTTCGTTTTTGGAGGTGATATGAGCGAGTCGGAAAATCAGCTGGAAAGATTGCTGGAAATTATGCGCCGGTTGCGGGGGCCAGGGGGTTGTCCGTGGGATCAGAAGCAGTCGAGTGATTCGATTAAGATGTATGCGATTGAGGAGGCATATGAGTTGGTGGAGGCGATAGAGAGTGGATCGGTTTCAGCGCTGGAGGAAGAATTGGGCGATCTGTTGTTGCAGGTGGTTTTTCATTCACAGATGCAGTCGGAGGAAGGACGATTTGATTTTGAGGATGTGGCGCGGGGGATATCAGAAAAGTTGGTACGACGCCATCCACATGTGTTTGGCGATACGCCTGTGTCGG
Source organism: Pontiellaceae bacterium (assembly GCA_045565965.1). Classification (GTDB taxonomy): domain Bacteria; phylum Verrucomicrobiota; class Kiritimatiellia; order Kiritimatiellales; family Pontiellaceae; genus Pontiella. The sequence continues at coordinate 66,364 of JBJLEJ010000016.1, forward strand.
ATGCAGATGAGGTGTTAAGTAATTGGGATGCTATTAAGAAGCAGGAGAAGGCAGGGAAAGGGGAGTCGGTGAGCGATACGTCGGTGTTGGCGGGGGTGCCCAAGTCGTTACCGGCATTACTGCGGGCGCATGAGGTACAGAAGCGGGCAGCTCGTGCAGGGTTTGATTGGGAGCGGGCGAAGGATGTACTGGATAAACTGGAAGAGGAGTTGGCGGAGGTGCGAGATGCCGTGGCAGCTCAAAATGAGCGGGCGTTGCGGGAGGAGCTGGGCGATCTGCTCTTTAGTGGCGTAAATATTTGCCGATTTTTCGGTTTTAATGCAGAGGAGTTGCTTCGGGAGAATGTGCGCAAGTTTGAGCGGCGATTTGCCGCAGTTGAGTTGAGAGTTTTGGCAGCGGGCGGTGTGTTGCGCGATACCTCTACTGATGAACTTGAGATACATTGGGCGGCAGTGAAAAAGTCTGAGAAATAACCGATCTTTTCTTATCGATTCCGGTCGATTGGGGTTGCACGGAACGGAGGCTCTGATACATTTTTCTCATCTGGTACAAATTTAGTCTTTTTTAGGATAAGAAAAAAATGCTGCGGATTACGCGTTTAACGGATTATGGATTTATCCTTCTGGCACAGATGTGCCGGGAGGAGGATACGTTGTTTAATTCAAAGGATTTGTCTGAGCAGTTAACTATTCCATTACCAACAGTTAGTAAAGTGCTTAAGTTGTTGGTGCAGGGAAGTTTGTTGGAGTCGCATCAGGGTAGTCAAGGTGGCTATCGATTAGCACGAAGTGCCGAGCTGATCTCAGCGGCAGAGATTATTGAGGTGCTTGAGGGGCCGGTGACTATGACAGCATGTTGCATTACCGATGGATGTGATCGCAACTGTTCCGTAAGTAATAGCTGGCAAAAAGTGAACGCTATTATTGTAGATAAATTACAGTCTATCTCCTTGGCAGAGATGGTGGCTGATGGAGCGAAATAAGGAGCGAGGGAAGCGATGAAGATTGAAGACGAAAAGTCATTCGATGAGCTGACAGATAAAGAGTACAAATATGGATTTGTGACGGAGATTGAGTCGGAGAGTTTGCCTCCGGGTTTGAATGAGGAGATTGTGCGTGAGATCTCACGACGCAAGGAGGAACCAGAGTGGCTGATGGAGTGGCGGTTGAAGGCATTTCGAGCGTGGGAAAAAATGGAGACACCGGAGTGGGCGAAGGTCGATTTTCCGCCGATTGATTATCAGGCGTTGAGTTATTATTCGGCTCCAAAGCAAAAGATTGATGCGCCGAAGAGTTTGGATGAGATCGATCCGGAGTTGTTGGAAACGTATGAGAAGCTAGGCATACCGTTACGTGAGCAGGAGATGCTGGCGGGTGTTGTGGCGGTGGACGCAGTTTTTGATTCGGTTTCGGTGGCGACGACGTTTAAGGGCAAGCTGGAGGAGATGGGAATTATTTTCTGTTCGTTTTCGGAGGCGGTGAAAGAACATCCGGAGTTGGTAAAGCAGTATTTGGGTACGGTGATACCGACGAAAGATAACTATTTTGCGGCGTTGAATTCGGCGGTGTTTTCTGATGGTTCGTTCTGTTTCGTTCCAAAGGGAGTGCGATGCCCGATGGAGTTATCGACATATTTCCGAATTAATGCGGCGAATACGGGACAGTTTGAACGTACGTTGGTGATTGCCGAGGACGGAGCATATGTGAGCTATTTGGAGGGGTGTACGGCTCCGCAGCGGGATGAGAATCAGTTGCATGCGGCGGTGGTTGAACTGGTGGCATTGGAGGATGCACAAATTAAATATTCGACGGTACAGAATTGGTATCCGGGTGATAAGAACGGCAAGGGTGGTATCTTTAACTTTGTGACAAAACGGGGTCATTGTCGGGGCGATCGTTCCAAAATTTCATGGACGCAGGTGGAAACGGGTTCAGCGATTACTTGGAAATATCCAAGTTGTGTTTTGAAGGGTGATGATTCTGTTGGTGAATTTTATTCGGTGGCGGTGACCAACAATATGCAGCAGGCGGATACGGGAACGAAAATGATTCACGTGGGAAAAAATACGAGTAGTACGATCATTAGTAAAGGAATTTCAGCGGGTCGAGCGCATAACAGCTACCGTGGGTTGGTTCGAATAGGCCCAACGGCGGAGAATGCGCGGAACTTTTCGCAGTGCGATTCGATGCTAATTGGTGATCGGTGTGGAGCGCATACGTTCCCCTACATTGATGTTAGTAATCCGAGTGCGCAAGTGGAACATGAGGCGACGACGACGAAGATTGGTGAAGATCAGATTTTCTATTGTAATCAGCGCGGTCTCGATACGGAGGAAGCCGTGAGCTTGATTGTGAATGGATTTTGTAAAGAAGTGTTTCGTGAGCTACCAATGGAGTTTGCGGTGGAAGCACAGAAGTTGCTGGGCATTAGTCTAGAAGGTTCTGTGGGATAATTTTAGTTCAGGAGAGAGAGACGATGGCATTATTAGAAATCAATAGGCTTCAGGCGCAGATAGAAGAGAAACAGATTTTAAACGGGATTAACCTGTCGATTCAGCCTGGTGAGGTGCATGCAATTATGGGCCCAAATGGATCGGGAAAGAGCACTCTTTCGAATGTATTGGCAGGCAATGAGTCATATGAACAAACGGGTGGTACCGTGTTGTTTGATGGGTTGGATTTGAGCGAGTTGGATGCGCACGAGCGAGCGCGTGCGGGTTTGTTTTTGGCTTTTCAGTATCCGGTTGAGATTGCGGGTATAAGCAATATGTATTTTTTGAAGGCAGCGGTGAATGCGGTTCGGGAGCATCGTGGGGAGGATCTGTTGGATGCGATGGAGTTTCTGGATTTAATCGAAGAAAAGAAGAAATTAGTGAAGATTCGCGAGGATCTCTTAGAGCGAGCAGTGAATTCGGGATTTTCAGGGGGAGAGAAGAAGCGGAATGAGATTTTTCAAATGGCGATGCTTGAACCTAAAATGGCAATTTTAGATGAGACGGATTCGGGGCTCGATATCGATGCGCTGCGGATTGTCGCCGATGGCGTGAATTCGTTACGCAGCCCAGAGCGGGGCTTCTTAGTGATTACTCACTATCAGCGTTTATTGGAATACATTGTGCCGGATTTTGTGCACGTTTTGGTGAACGGTCGAATCGTTAAGTCGGGCGGTAAAGAGCTTGCGCTTGAACTGGAAGAGTATGGATATGAGGCTTTTGAAGGAGCGAGTGTTTAATGGATATTAATACACGACGTGAGGAGGCGGCTGCAGCATTTGCGGCGAAGGGGCTGCCAACGGTGAAAGAAGAGTCGTGGCGTTTTACAAACGTATCGCGGATCAATGATGAGACATTTGGTGCGTCTTGGCAGGCGGCCACAGTTTCGTTTGATCCATTAAGTGATTTGGTGGTTGTTTTCGAAAATGGAAAATGGTCGACAGAGTCGTCGTCTTTAGATGGGTTACCCGCTGGAGTGCGAGTGCGTTCAATTATGGACTGTGCAGACGCTCGATTGGGTATGCTGGCAGATGGCGATTCAGGCTTCGTGCTTTCAAATTTAGCTCAGTTTAGTGATGGTATCTTAATTGAAGCCGATGCGGGTGTTGTATTGGAACAGCCGATTCATGTGGTACATTTAGCGGATGCGGAGGGTGGTTCGTTTGCGTATCGCCATCTCATTGCAGCCGAGGCGGATGCGAATGTGACGGTGGTCGAGGAGTATATCGGCTCGGCGGGTGTGCGTTATCTCACCAATGTGGTGACGGAAGCGTTTGTGGCAGATGGGGCAAAGGTGGATCATTATAAGATTCAGCGTGAGAGTATGGCGGCCTATCATTTTCAGACGTTGGAGTCGGAGCTGGGTCGGGATGCTCTGTTTAGTAATCATACGGTCACGCTGGGCGGTCAATTGGGCCGAAATGATATTCGGGGTCGCTTATTAGGGGAGGAGAGTGAAGCGATTTGCAATGGACTCTATTTACTGAAAGAGGATCAGCTCTTTGATACACATCTGTTTATGGATCATGCGGTGCCGAAGTGTCAGAGCCATGAACTCTATAAAGGAATTCTCTCAGATCAAGCTCGAGCGGTTTTTTGCGGGCGGATTTTGGTGCAGCAAGATGCGCAGGAGACGGATGCGATTCAGTCGAACGGCAATTTGTTATTAAGCCAAGCGGCGAAAGTAAATACGATGCCACAGTTGGAAATTTATGCGGATGATGTGAAGTGTACGCATGGAGCAACGATTGGCGAGTTAGATAAACAGGCGTTGTTTTATTTGCAGGCCCGAGGGCTTGATCCAAAGCAGGCGAATGCGATGTTGACGTTTGCATTTGCGAATGAGGTATTAGATGAGGTGGCTTGTTTAGTGTTGAAACCTCGTATAGAAGCAATGGTGCAGGGATGGCTTGCGGGAGTCGTTGAATGAGTGATTTGCAGGGCACTTACGATGTGGAGGCGGTACGAAGCCGATTTCCAATTTTTTCTCGGAAAGTGCATGGGCAGCCTCTCTGTTATTTAGACAGCGGAGCTTCAGCTCAACAGCCGGATGTGGTCATCGATATCGTCAGCCAATTGCATAGCGATCAATATTCTAATGTGCATCGAGGGGTACATACATTGAGTATGGAATCGACGCAGTTGTATGATGGAGCGCGTGAGAAGGTGCGGGCGTATTTGAATGCGTCCTCTATGAAAGAGGTCATCTTTACGCGAGGCGCAACGGAGTCGGTTAATTTAGTGGCGCAGTCGTATGCGCGCCCCAAATTACAGGCAGGTGATGAGATTTTGATTACGCATATGGAGCATCATTCCAATATTGTTCCTTGGCAGTTGGTGTGTGAACAGACAGGTGCGGTCTTGAAAGTGGTTCCGATTAATGATCGGGGCGAGCTGGAGATGGATGCGTTTCATGAGTTGTTGAGTGAACGGACGAAGCTGGTGGGTTTGGTTCATATCTCTAATGCGTTGGGAACGGTTAATCCGATCGAGAAAGTAATTGCGGTGGCACATGACAAAGGGATTCGGTGTTGGTAGATGGAGCGCACGGGGCACGCATGCACCGGTCGATGTGCAGGCGTTAGATGTGGATTTTTATGTTTTATCTGGGCACAAGCTTTATGGACCGACGGGGATTGGGGTACTGTATGGGAAAGAGTCTCTACTTGAGACGATGCCTCCGTATCAAGGTGGAGGTGATATGATTTTATCAGTACGCTTTGAGAAAACGGAATACAATGCGTTGCCTTATCGGTTTGAGGCGGGTACACCGAATATCTCCGGGGCAGTTGGGTTAGGACGCGCAATTGATTTTGTGAATGAGATTGGGATAGAGGCGATTGAAGCCCATGAACATGCGTTGGTGGCGTATGCCACAGAGCAGTTGTCGGCGATTGAGCAAGTGACGATCATTGGAACCGCGGAACATCGAGCGGGATTGGTTTCGTTTGTGATTGAAGGGGTTCACCCCCATGATATTGGAACGATTTTAGATAGTTATGGTATTGCTATTCGGGCGGGGCATCATTGTGCTCAGCCGGTGATGGAGCGGTTTGGAATTGCCGCGACTGCGCGGGCGTCATTCGGAATGTATTCTACGCGTGAAGAGATAGATCGACTCGTGGAAGCTGTAAAAAAAGTGATTGGGATGTTTGCGTAATGGAAAATATGCGGGAGCTATATCAGCAAGTGATTTTGGATCATAACAAAAACCCACGGAACTATGGAGCCATGGAAAAGCCTGATGCGTTTGCACATGGAAACAACCCGTTGTGTGGTGATACCATCGATGTTTTTTTACGAATTAAGAATGGTATTGTGGAGGCGATTCAATTTAAAGGCGCGGGATGTGCGATTTGCACTTCATCGGCATCGATGATGACTGAAGCGCTTACGGGACAAAGTGAAGCCGAGGCGGAAGCCTTGTTTAAAAGTTTTCATCATGCGTTAACCAGATGTTGTGGAACCCGATGATGTACCTTTGGGCAAGTTAACAAGTGTTGATGGGTGTGAAGGATTATCCAGTTCGGGTAACAGTGTGCAACGCTTGCCTGGCATACTTTTGAGGCGGCTTTGAAGCGGGTGCAGGGCGATATTTCAACGGAGTAGGAGGGATCTATGTTTGGACGACCCAAAAAAGAACGATTTAATTTACAGGAACATAATGAAACCATTTTTTTGGATGTCGTTAAAAATCTACGGATGGTTTTTGATCCCGAAATTCCGGTTAATATTTATGACTTAGGCCTGATCTATAATTTGGATATCGATGAAGATCATACGGTGTATGTGCGGATGACGTTGACGGCGCCGAACTGTCCTGAAGCGGAGACGATCCCAGGACGAATTCAACAGGCAGTTCAAGATGCTGAGGGCGTTGAAGATGTGGATATTGAATTGGTATTCGATCCTCCATGGACGCGGGAGCGGATGTCGACGGCAGCGCTTTTGGCATTGGGTTTGATTTAAGGAGCATATTCATGGTAACCGAAGAGCAAGTTCTTACTGAGCTTAGTAAGATAATAGATCCAGATTTTCAGCGAGATATTGTTTCATTGGGGTTTGTTCAAGATATGGTGATTGAATCGGATAAGGTTGCTTTCACGATTGAACTCACGACACCAGCGTGTCCATTGAGCCCAGTTTTTCAAAAGCAAGCAATTGATTTGGTAGGCGATCTTCCAGATGTGGAGCACGTTGAGGTTACGATGACGGCTCGGAAAAGTGAAGATAGGCAAATGAACACGGAAGAGAGTGGGCTTAAGGAGGTTACATATATCCTCGCGGTGAGCTCATGCAAAGGTGGAGTCGGTAAATCAACGGTCTCGGCCATGCTAGCGCGGACGTTAGCAGCACGCGGTTCAAAAGTGGGCTTGCTGGATGCGGATGTTTATGGACCTTCGATTCCCACGTTATTTAATATTCACAAACCCGGTATTCGGGCAACAGATGATAACCGATTTTACCCCAATGAGGTGGATGGGTTGAAACTAATGTCGTTCGGTTTCCTGATGGGCGATGGGCCAGCAGTTATTCGCGGGCCAATGGTTGCCCAATATATGCAGCAATTATTGCATGGCGTTTTGTGGGGCGAACTCGATTATTTAATCATCGATATGCCTCCTGGTACGGGCGATATTCAGTTGACGATTTCTCAATCGGTTCAGATTGATGCCTCAGTGATTGTGACGACCCCACATCAGCTTTCGCTGACGGATGTGCGTAAAGGCATTATGATGTTTGATAAAGTGAACGTGCCAGTGTTGGGTGTAATTGAAAATATGTCCTATTTTAAACCAGATTGCTGCGATAAGAAATATTCAATCTTCGGGGAAGCTGGTGCGAAAACATTGGAAGAGCGGTTTGGATTGCCGACGTTAGCTGAATTGCCCATTACCAGTCAGTTAAGCGGGAATTATGATGAGGTGGCTCAACAGACGTTGGCAAATGAAACGGTAGATGTTGTGATTCGGGCTCTTGGTAAAAAGGTGATGGAGCAAATCTCGCGCCCCGAAATTGAATTTAATGAAAAGACGATTACGCTGACGTGGGAAGAGGGTGAGTCTGTAACGGTATCGAATGCAGCGTTACGTCGGGCGTGCAATTGCGCATTGTGTGTGGATGAGATGACGCGTGCGCCGCTTCTAGATCCGGCTTCGATTCCGATGGATATTCGTGCAGAGAAGATCAGTATGATTGGAAATTATGCGATTTTGGTTGATTGGTCTGATGGGCATAATACGGGCTTCTTTCCCTTTAGTTTGATTCGTGAAGTTGCTGGAGTGAATCACAAGCAGAGTAGTTTTCAGGGTTGTGAAATTTAAGTTGATCGGCATGGTGGTTCTTGTATGAATTGGATCGATAAATTGGAACGACGTTTTGGCTCATGGGCAATTCCTAATTTAGCGGTCTATTTGATTGGTTTGCAAGCAATCGGAGTGATCTTGCTCATTTCAGAGAGAACGAGTGCGGATCAGCTATTTTTGCATGGAAGCTCGGTTCTGCATCCGAAGCGAGTGGTGGCGCATAATATCATTCATGATGCTTCCTGAAACATTGAGCCCGTTGTTTCTATTTTATGCCTTTTATGTGTTTTTTATGATTAGTAATTCGCTCGACAGCATATTGGGGAGCGTTTAAGTATAATTTATTTATTCTAACGGGCTTTTTATTAACGGTTCTTTCGGCGTTTATTCGTCCGGGTATGATTGTGACCAATACCTATTTTCTAGGAGCGGTCTTTCTGGCTTTTGCCACGATTTTTCCGCATGTATCGTTCCGCTTGTTTTTGCTGATACCAGTGAAGGTTAAGTGGTTGGGTTGGCTGACAGTGGTCGGCTATTTATTAACTTTATTGAATCCAAGTGAGAGTGCAATAGTATTGGGTCAGCGCTGGGGCGTAATAGTAGCTTTTATTACATATCTCCTATTTTTTGCGAAGGATTTAATAGATGGAGTTCGTGCTAATCAGCGAAAAAAGGTTTTTACTCAGGAATTTGAGACAAGACAGGAGCAGGCTCGACATATCTGTGCATTTTGTGGTGCAACTGACAAGAGTC
>JBJLEJ010000017.1:0-72775 GCA_045565965.1 Pontiellaceae bacterium
GGTTTCAAGTTCGGTCGACGCAACAGATGCTTTTACTAATGACTATTTCTGTTCTTTTGATTCAAATGGAGGATTTGCTTTTCTCTATTTCACCCTTTATTGCGATTGTTTCGATGGGGCTTATAATTCTTGAAAAGCGAGAAATTATGGCAGATGCGTTGTCAAAAAAATTAAGTCAGGTGTGGATTCTTGCATCGTTGCTTTTATTTGTGATGATTGGTGCTCAAACCGATGTACATGTGGCATGGAGTGCAGGTTGGCCTGCTTTAATACTGATTATCTGTGGATTATTAGTGCGAAGTGCGGCAGTTCTTTTGACATTGGTAAATAGTGTACTTTCGATGCGTGAGCGCTATTTCGTGGTTGTTTCTTTTTGGCCAAAAGCAACTGTTCAGGCAGCGATGGGTGCCGTTCCTTTAACCCTGATGGAAGGGTCGGGAATGGACACATTACCTGGTGAGTGGATCTTGGCGGTATCGGTTTTGAGTATATTGATTACAGCTCCCTTGGGGGCGATTGCGGTTGCCTTGAGTGCCGAGCGGTGTTTGAAGTAATCCGGATCGCATTTTTAAGTAATAAATCTTGAATAAATACGGAATGATCAAGATACTTTAAATCTTAACTGCCATGTTCCATTAAGTACTTTTGGATGAGTCTTTACGGGATGTGTGTGGGCATAAGGAGTTTGGTTGAGATGGGTAATAGACGTACTAAATTAGTTCTTATTTCTGGTTTAATGATGGTACAGCTTGCTGTTTTTTCTTCTGTGTATGGAGAGGATGTTAAATCAGCTGGGATTTCAGAACTATTTTCTTTGGCAAATATGGCGTTACAGCAGGGGGATTATCAGGCGGCTATACCCATTCTTGAGGAGGTAGTTGAGCGGACTTCGGGGATTGATCAGGAACAGGGTCGCCAAACATGTCAGACTTGTCGTTTTCAGCTAACAAGAGCTTTTTTTCAAATTGGTGCACCAGCAGATGCACTGCCTGTTATTGACGCCTATCTAGCCAATGAACCACGAGATGAGGAAGCACTGATATTACGTATGCAGGCACAGGCATATTTTGATGTGCAAGAGTGGAAAAGGTAGAGGCATCTGCTCTTAGGCTGTTGAATTATCCAAGACTCTCTGAAGAGGATGAGTATAATGGTAACCTATTACTGGGACAGGCATTGTTCCGACAGGAAAAGTGGTTAGAATGCATTGATTCTTTAGCGTATGCGGGGCAGGAGTCGCCGGATGAGCGGACGAGAAATTTATGTAATATCATGCAAGTGCGTGCTTTGGTGGAAGCCGAAAGTTGGTCGACTCTTTTTGGTTTAATTCCTCAGCTGTATCGTACTGATGCTAAATATGACATTACCTTAAACCTTACATTAATGCGGGCAGGAAAAGCGCGGTATGAAGATGAGGATTATTTGAATTCTTTATTATTGTATCGGATGGTGCTTTCTCGTGATGTTTTATTGGATTATGCCGATTTAAAGATTGATCGGCTTCAGAAAAAATTAAATGCAGATAAGCAAATTGGAATTATTGAATCAGAGATCCAGAAGCGACAGGCAGAAATTGATGATCTTGCTTCCTCAAAAGAAGTGTTGATTGAGTTGCCTGCTTACGAGGATGAGGTGACATTCCGGATTGGGCAAATCTATGCTGAAATTAAGCGTTTTTGGGAAGGATTTGTTCTTTTTGATAAGCTCTATCAGCAAGATCGAACAAGTGAGATTGGCGAAGCTGCCATGTTGCAGTCGGTTCTTGTTTTGTATGATGTAAAAGAAATCCAACGGGCTGAAGAGCGTATTTTAACGTATTTAAGTGAACAGCCGGACGGACAATATGCTCGCACACTATTGTCTCTCATGATGCGTGATAACTTGGTGAAGCAAGAATTTGCGGATGTGGTTCTTTTGAAGGATAGCATGGATTTAATCCCTGATTCATCTGATATCGATGAACGGGCTTTGCAGGCAGATCTACATTACATGATGGCATTTGGTCAGTTTCAAAGTCGGAATTATGCAGAAGCAGAAGCAGAATTTGGGATGATATTAGAGGAGTTCGAGAACAGTGTTCATTTTAATGATGCACGTTATTACCGAGGTATGACCCGAATGTTACAGGCACGATATGCGGAAGCACTTGAAGATTTTGTAACCTATCGGGATCAAAATGGATCGGGTGAGCATGCTGCGGCTGCGCTCTTCCGCTCGGGCGTTTGTCGGTTTGGTCTGGAGGAAATCGATAAGGCGGAAGCGTTATTCTCGGAATTTATATCCACGTACAAAGATGATGTCTTAATTTCAGAAGCATATAGCATGCGGGGTGATATTGAAGCGTCGAAGGAGAGTACTCCAGAAGACCCGAATCCATTGGATCGGGCACTTCTGGATTATCGAAACGGAATCGATACAGCAACGGCTCCACTTCAATCTTCTTATGCGGCATTCCAAGCGGCGAAGGTATATAAGCTTGAGGAGCGGTGGGAAGAAATTATTGAGTTGATGAACTACTATTTAGATCGATGGGAGGAACTCGCTAATGTTGCTGAGTCGACCTTCTGGATTGGACAAGCTCAGACGGAGCTCGGACAGTTAGATGAAGCGGTGAATGCATATGTAGATACGATTGAGCGCTTTGGAAATGACTTACTTCAAGAGGGAGTGGATAAAATTATCTTGGAGTTAAAGCAAGTCGCAAGTGAGTCGATGAGCGAGGAAAATCAGACCTTGTTGGCCTCCCGTATTGGCTATTTGGGTGAAGACAAAGACGTGATAGAGGGTCAAGTGGTTTTGCAAATCCGCTTACGGGCTTTGGAAGCCATGTTGACTGGAACGGAAGATATATTTGGGCAATCGTTGATTTCAGATGAAGTTGCCTTGACATCTTTATCTCCGGTAAGTTTAGGCATTCTTTCAGATATCCTTGTGAATTCAGCACCGGAGCGTGTTGAGGAAGTTACAGCATATTTTATCGAGTCGTATGAAGATTCTGAGCTTCTTTGGAAGGCATATCGTGCCCAAGCGGAATTGTTATATCAAGAAGAGCAGCTGGATCAATTGTTTTATGTGATTGAGGAAGCTCAAGGCTCATTTGGAGCCGATTCATACATGGATTGGGCTCAAATCATGAAAGCGGAAGCACAATTTTCAATGGGGGATTATGACGGTGCGGAAGAGTCGTATAATATGGTGCTTGGCGTAGCTGAGTGGCGAGGTGCTACATATGCACGGGCGATGATCGGGATGGGGAATTGTCGATTAGAAAAAAATGATTTGGATGCAGCACATTCTTTCTTTCAGCGTGTATACCTTCTGTTCAAGGGATACGATGATGGAGTATGGGCGGCGAAGGGCTATATCGCGGCGGCAGAAACCTTAGAAGCATTAGGGCGTTTTGAAGAGGCAGAAAATACATTGCTTAGCATGATAGAAGATTCATATACAAGGGATCATCCGTTGGTTGAAGAAGCGCAGCAGATGCTGAAGCGCTTGTAGGAGAATTTGAATGAAAAAAGTTTTTTTATTTGTTTTGGTAGTGGTTATGGGCTCAATGAGCTCCATCCAGGCGGCACCTTTGAACGTGGAATTGGTTATGTCTGGGGGAAGAGTATGGAAAGGGCAACTGATTAAGCGCGATGGAGATTGGATTGAGTTCTCAACGGGCATTTCTGCTCGGCCGATTCGATTGGGTGCAAACACTATTGAACAAATTAATTACAACGTAAAACTCAATTTGGAGCAGCTACATCAATTGAAGGAAGATCGTGAATTTGATAGCCTTATTTCAAACTTAAATCAGGCGCTTGCTCCGTTCAAAGATTATCAGGACATTCCGTCTAATTTAACGCGATATCGTTCTCTTTTGATGGAGCTTTATTTTCTAACGGAAGAATATGATAAAGCTTTAGCTTATGCCTCGCAATTAGCATCCGATGGTGGCGATGATGTTGCATTGGTTGAGAATGCACAGACCTATCAGGCATTGTCTCTAATCGAGAGCGGTCGGTCTGATGAAGCACAGGTGTTAATGGATCAATTGGGTTGGCTGGGTGATTTACGGGAAGATTCGAATCCCAAACAACTCTATTTGGGTGCCAAATTGATGAGCGTTAAGGGAGAGTATAATCAAGCCATGGAGTTAATTGCATATATTATCGCATTTAATTCACAGGATACAGAATGGATGCAGCCGGCGGAGCTATTGTGTGCAGAAATGTATATTAAATTGGGCATGCTTGATTCAGCAGAAGAAGTGATTCGTCAGATTTCATTACTCTATCCTAATACGGCAGAGTTCGATGCTTCACTTATTTTGAAAGAGAAGTTAGTGGAATTGCGTACAATAGAGGCGATTGAAAATGATAGTTAATTTAACAACGACAGGAGAATAGAAAATGAAGAATAGGAAACAACAAATGGGCTTGATTCTTTTGCTGCTGGTGGTTGCCACATCGGCTTTTGCGCAAGCAGAGGGAGGAATTACGGAAGAAAAAACAACGCTATGGCAAATGATTTTACAAGGTGGCTGGGCGATGATTCCATTGGGACTAATGTCAACAGCTATGGTTTATTTTATCGTGCAAAACGCATTAGCGCTTCGAGAAAAAGTGCTCTTACGTCCGGACTTACTTCCTGAATTTATTGCGTTAATGAAGGATAAAAAAATTATTGAAGCCCATACAAAGTGTAAAGAGAATGAAACGTTATTTACCTATGTGTTCCAGGCGGGACTCGAACGTTGTTCTACCACACGTGAAATTAACTTTGGTAAAGTGAAAGAAGCGATCGAAGAAGCGAGCACAGAAGAGGTAACGAGTTATATGAAGCCGATTGATTATCTGTCGATTATTGGTGCAACGGCTCCGATGTTAGGTCTGTTGGGAACGGTCTCAGGTATGATTAAAGCGTTCCAAACGATTGGCTCTCAGGGTATGGGAAAGCCAGAAGTATTAGCCGGTAATATTGGTGAGGCTTTGGTTACCACTGCAACGGGATTGATTATTGCGATTCCTGCGATGCTGTTTTATTACTATTTTCGGAATAGCTTTATCAAAACAACTGCTTCTTTAGGCCGTAATATTGGGGGTCTTTTGGACACGTTGGAAACAGGTGAATTGCCCCTTGGGTTTGCGGAACATTCTGAGTAACTGTAGCAAAATGCTCTTGAGAGAGGTATAGCATGAAACTTAAATTACCAGCCCGTGAAGATGTTGCGGTAGATATGGCTCCGATGATCGACCTTGTTTTCCTGTTGTTGATCTTCTTTATGGTTGCGTCGGTGGTCACAGAGCTGGAAAAAGTGGAAGTAGAAATTCCTGAATCAAATTATGCAAAGGTACCTGAAGATACCAAAGGGCGTATGATGCTTTCGGTTGATGCAAATAATGTAATTTATGTAGGAACCTTACCCGTTACTATTGAGGAACTGAAGACGTTGGTTGAGTCCGAGTTGGATGTAAATCCAGATTTGAGAGTCTTAATTCGTGCAGACCAAATGGTAGAATATAAAACCTGTAAAGAGATTATGATTGCCTGTGGTGAAGTGGGTGCAACCGACTTAATCTATGCAACATTTGAGGAGTAAAGATGAAGCTACTCGATGATATGATTAACAAAAAAGCGGAGTTGCAAATTGCTCCGTTGATCGATGTGGTTTTCCTACTTTTGATCTATTTTATGGTTACGGCTTCTTTAATCAAAAAGGAAGCGGATTTAGGTTTCATGTTGCCTGCGAAAGTGGATGTCCCTGAATCTTTAGATATACCAATTGAGGTCTTAATAGAAGTCTCTGAATTAGGTGATATTTTGATCGAAGGAATGGTGTTTGGAAAAGACGAGAGCAATTTAGATGATTTAATCGGGCAACTACTCTCATTAAAAGAAGCGGCAGATTCTTCGGGTAGTGAACTAATAGTGAACATACTTCCGGCGGATAAAGCGCTTCATGGTCGCATTATTAATGTGATGGATGCATGTGCAGCTGCGAATGTGAAAAACATGTCCTTTAGTATGACGATGTAGTCAAAGTAGGACATTTGACAAGATACTCCATCCTTTATTTTGCTGTGATCAACTTAGAGTACGATTGTTTGTGTTTTTAATCCTGCTCGTTTGGCTGATTCTTGATCGCATAATACGGCTATCCTTGGATTGCGGAATGCTGCATCTAATATTTCACCAAATTGGTTGAAATGATGTTGTGTTGTTGAAAGGACATCATCACGTAATTTCTGACGTTTTGTATCGGTATATCCGAACAGTTGGCGCGTTGTGTTTGTGAATGATTTTGAATCGGGCAACATATAAGTATCTAGCTGACCGATGGCTCCGATTAAGGATCGGGTCAGTTCAGCTTCATCTAATTTTAATTCTTTTAAGAACTGACCAGTTTGCTTATATATTTCAATAGAGTCTTCTAAATTAGGATCGCGATACGATGTAAATGTAAAAGTTCCTACCTGTCGATCAAACGCACACATACCGCCATAAGCACCGCCTTGCACTCTAATCTTTTCCCAGAGCCACGCTGTTTGTAAATAACGACTTATCACTAGTGCCGAGCCATGCATTTGGTAGTCATACTGATATAAATTAGCAGCTGCGCCTACAAAGTTAATTCGACTTGGAACAATAAGACCTTCGGAAGTTGGATAGGTTTCTTTCTGAAGTTGAGTGGGTTGATTTGTGCAAGTAGGAAGGGTAGATACAAATTGTTCAACTTTGGGTAGAAGTTTCTTTAAAGCAGGATCTTCAGCGGTGAGATTAATTAAAATTCCATTTTGCGATATGATTTTTTGATGAATATTTTCTATTTTTTTGAGAATACTCAACCAGTCAGTATCTATGCGTTCAAGAAGATCTCGTGCAAAAAAGAGTGCATCAATACCTCCGATTTTTTCATTGAGAGTATGCGCTGTATGATCGGTTGCTTTGAGTCGTGTCATAACGGCTGAATGGCCTTTAGGAATAACAGAACTTTCTAGATCGGATTTGTGCTCAAGTACAATTTGTTTAAATCGTTGTGGATCATCAAATGTTGGATATAGAAGGATCTCTTTGAATAGGTGGAGAAGATCATCAACTCGGGAAAGCATACATTTTCCGCGAAAGAAAAAGTGATGAACACTGTCTTCATGTTTTTCATGAGGAGATATGAAAGGTGTGCCGTAGATGCCCCCAGTATTCATTGCAATATGTTGTGATAATTCACTGTATGTTATATTTTTAGTTCCCATTTCAAGGTAGAGGTTGCCAAGTAGAGATACATATGGAATTTCATCTTCGTTTAAGGTGTTTAGATTGAGTCCCAAATCCATGTAAAGAATCCCATTGGTGAAGAGAGGGTGTTGGAGAATAGTGGCCTCTTGATGGGATTGCTTTAGGCTATGAGTGGTTTTGATTTGAGGTTCTAGATCCTCTCTATTTAGGAGAGGCAGGGATGAAATAGCTTCGATTGAATCTGGGGTTTCTTGAAGTTGCATGAGAGCAGCTGTTTGTTGTTGAATTTTTTCGAGTTGAGGTGTGCTCATCTTTTTCTTGATAGCAGCCAGCCGGTTTTTTTCAGCGGATTCTATTTCAGCAGCAAGACCAGGATCTGGATGAAGGGTTACGGTTGAACGATGATTATTTTCAATAAAATATGTGTTGAGCATGGCTTCAAAAAATCCAGGTTGTTCAGCCTGTTGTTTGAGTTTTTGTAAGGGTGTTTCAAAAGCAATGAGCTCTAAGGGATCAGCTCCATAGACCCATCCGTTGAGTGATTTCAACCAGAGCGCAAGTCCACGTGGAAATCCACCGGAGTTGTTTTCACGAAGGTCAAATTCAAAACTATTCAAAGCGGCTTGAATATCTTGGTCTGAAATACCACTTGTTGCGAGTGATTGTAAGGTATCAAAAATAAGGGTTTCTGCTTTTTCTAATTGATTTTTATCAACGCCCTTTAAACCAACACAAAAACACATTTGCTTTAAGTGAGTTTCCAGTCCACCACCTGTTAAATCTTCTCCTAATCCGGATTCGATGAGGGCTTTACGAAGTGGGGAGGCGGGGGTGCCTAGAAGAATATGATCGAGTATGGTGAAGCTAAAGACGGTTTCTGCGTTGGTAGGGCTGGGAAGGGTCCAGTTTATTGTGAACATAGGAGTTGGATTGGGTTCACTTTCAGAAACGGCGTAGGAACGGCTAACTCGGGTTGGTTTTAGAAAAGGTTTTTGCAGTTCTATGGTAGAATTGGGTTTTATTTTTGAATAGGCATCTAAATATTCCGCTAATAGCCGAAAGCGGTCCTCTTCGGGATCGTCTCCGTAAAATATAATACATGCATTGCTTGGATGATAAAAATTAGTATGAAATTCTTTAAATGCTTCATAGGTTAGTTGTGGGATAACTTCTGGCTTTCCTCCCGAGTCTAATCCATAGGTTGTATCTGGGAAAAGAGATTGTTGCGATGCTTCCATGAGAACGGATTCTGGAGATGAGTACACGCCTTTCATTTCATTATACACCACGCCTTTATATTCTAGGGGATGATCAATCCCTTCTAAATGATAGTGCCATCCTTCTTGCATAAAGAAATGACGCGTAATACGAGGTTTAAAGACAGCATCTAAATAGACTCCGACAAGATTGTGGAAATCTTGGACATTTTGACTGGCAACGGGATAGCAAGTTTTATCGGGATAGGTAAAGGCATTGAGAAAGGTTTGCAAAGAGCCTTTGAGAAGT
The DNA here is from genome assembly GCA_045565965.1 of Pontiellaceae bacterium. Classification (GTDB taxonomy): domain Bacteria; phylum Verrucomicrobiota; class Kiritimatiellia; order Kiritimatiellales; family Pontiellaceae; genus Pontiella. The sequence continues at coordinate 8,731 of JBJLEJ010000017.1, forward strand.
TGAACAAAAGGATCTTTGACGGGATATTTTTCAGAACCACATAAAACGGTATGTTCTAATATATGGGCAACTCCGGTGGAATCTTGGGGAGGCGTACGAAAGGCAATGCCAAAACATTTATTTTCATCTTGATTGGATAGAAATAAAATTTCGGCTCCGGTGCCATTGTGTTCATAGATTTTTGCTTCGGTATCGAGCTCAGAAAGATGCAGTTTTTGAATTAGAGAGAATGAGTTCATAGATTGCTTTCGATATAATAAAATATTCACTTAATGATATGGTGGATTTCAAAGAGACGATGATAATTCTAAATCGGTCCAGATTTCAACTTGAGGATGATGTAATAGAACGTTTCCGGTAATTAGGCACGTTGGGTCTTCTTTTAGTTTCAGGAGAACATCGCGTTTACTCTCTCCCATGGCTAGAAGAATGATTCGATGGCAGCTCTGGATGTAAGAGGCACTTACGCTCACGCCATCCATACCATCAGGTCGGTTGGTATACAGCGTTTTTTGAACAGAACGAGCTGTTGCATCCGTCTGATTAAAAATTCCGGCAGTATGTCCATCAGTACCCATACCTAGTAGGCCGAGATTGGGGGAAGCAAGGGTATCAAGCTGGTTGGAAAATTGAATACATGCTTCATTGGGTGACTGGGAAGTATCTACTGCAATAAATTGAGAGTTGCCGTTGAGCGCGTGCAACATGGGTTTGAGGTTGAACGCATTATTTTTGACTGAGTCTGCGGGAACACATCGTTCGTCACTGAGAAAAAATCGACAATCGGGATGTATATCGAAACTTTCTTGTGCTAACTGATTATATATTTTGTACGGAGTGGAGCCGCCGCTGAGCATAAGAGTTCCCGCTTGTTGAAGTTGCATTCGTAAAAGATCACGCAGGTGATAGTTTACTTCTTTGCTTGATGGAAAGGATCTAAATTGCATTATTTTAAAACTCCGGATGATTTCTTATTCAAGATTCCTATACATAGTGGTTTCGTGTCTTAATTGCAATTGTGGAGCTTTTAAGAGAGCGTTCAATCCTTAGACAAATCTTATTCATAATACGAGGTCTTTTCTCATTCGCCGTTGACTCTATAATGAGTTGAGGCTACAAGAATTCGCTTTGCACCCGTGGTGAAATTGGTAGACACGCAAGATTCAGGTTCTTGTGCCAGCAATGGCGTGATGGTTCGACTCCATTCGGGTGCACCACTTGTTGGGTTCGGTGTTGCCTTTTTTAGTTTCTTTCAATGAAAACCGTTTTCACGGGCTGAAAAAAAGAGTACATTCGCGCGCTTCAATATAGGAGGTGTGTATGGACGTCGCTGAGATTAATGAAAGTTGGTTTGATGAACAGGAGCAAGCAGAGTCGTTAGATCGGGATCTATGCCATACGGTTTTATCTGCATTAGCGGACGCTGGACGAGTGAGTGACGCGTTGAGTGGGGGTCAGCAACTATTAGATCATTATACAGAGCAGGACCGATTCGATGATGCAATTTGCGTATTGAGCTGGCTAGCCGAGCATTCGGGTTCACAGGAAGATGTGGTCGATCGTCTTAAAAAAATATTTGGGCGTGATAAAAATGCGATGAAGCTGATCGATCCAGCGGGATTTGGTTCATCGAAACCTTTAGCGGATTGTTTTAGGCGTTTGGTTTATCTACGGAGTCTTAAAGAGGGGGCTTTATGTTATCATACAACATGGGGCTTCGGTGTTATTGAAGAAATTGATTATTTTTACGCCGAACTGGAAATTAATTTTGAGCAAAAGGGAGATCATACCTTGGCGTTTTCTTATGCAGCGGAATCGCTAGAATTGCTAAATGATAACCATATTCTAACGCTTCGGCAACGGGATCCTGATGGATTGCAAGAGAAGATTAAAAAACAACCAGGTGAGATTATCCGATTAGCATTGCAAAGTTATGGAAACATGAGTGTGGCTCTTTTAATTGAGCGTTTGGTTCCGTCGATTGTTTCAGAAAGTGGTTGGAAACGATTTTGGGATGGAGCACGCAAAGCTTTAAAAGAAGATGCTTCAATTGAGATTCCGCGTAAGCGAAGTGAGTTGATTGAATTGCGCGATGGTATGTCGTATGATGATACTTGGTTTGATAAATTAGCTGAAGAGCGAGACATCACAAAATTATTTGAGCGCTTTAAAGAAGTGCTTGAGCGGGGATTGGATACAACCACTGAAACAGCCCAGCAGGTATTAAGCGAGCGGTTGGCATTTGTGATTGGGGGAGCTCCAAATGCGAAGCCGGAGTGGAAGGCAGAAGGTTTCATTTATGCTCGATTACTCAATGTTCAACCCACCGGTCTGGATGTGGATGCTATTTTACATGCGCTTATTGAATCTGACTTAGGCGGTATGTTAGATCAACTGCCTAGTCGTCAGCTTGAGACGTTATTAGCAATCTTATTTGAGAACGATAAAGAGGCGTTAGTATTGCGTTTGAAGCGCGTGATTCCGAAGGTGAGTCATCCGGTATTCAACGAAATTATGGCTGCTTTCTGTCGACATGGAGTTGAAGAGGTTGCGAAAGAGATTATGGTAACGGCATTGGGACGGCGTAAGGCTAGTGCGCCAATGTTGTTATGGTGTCAGCGCGCAGAAAAACAGGTTCGTGAGTGGAATTTAATCTCAAAAAGTGATTTAGCCTTCCGTATACAGGAAATCTTGGAAAAAGAGTTATCGGGCGCTCTATTACGGGCTCAGAATCAGTTGCGGGAAAAATTCCAACAGCAAGAATGGCTACATGATGTGATGGATGAAATGAGCGAACAGCAGCGCCGTGACTTCATGCGTCGGATTAATGAAGGACAGGGTTGGGAAGTTTTAGACCGTAAATCGGTGTTGGCAAAAGTGTTACGAAAATATCCTGAGTTGCAAGATATTGTGACTCCAGCGGGTGCGACGGTGTCGAAGAAAGAAGTACCTTTAACATCATCGCGTTCGTATCGGGAACGGCAGGCTCAACTTGAAAAATTGATGAAAGTAGATATTCCTGAAAACTCAAAAGAAATTGAAATAGCTCGGAGCTATGGAGATTTACGTGAAAATGCTGAATTTAAATATGCAAAAGAGCGTCAGGGATTATTGATGGCGCAGGGGGCTCAGTTAGCTGAAGATTTAGAAAAAGTGAAGCCGAGTGATTTTGAAGATATATCGGCCAATGTTGTATCCATCGGAACTGGTGTTCAGTTGCAACAAGCAGATGGGAGTGAAATTATCTATTTTATTCTGGGTGCATGGGATCAGGATGATGATCTTCATATTTTATCTTCTGAAACACGCTTGGCACAAGCCTTGTTGGGACATAAGAGTGGAGATCTTATTGAGGTGCCAGATGGGCAGGTAGTTTTGAAAGAAGTTTTACATCTTTCTGCTGATGTAAAAGCATGGATTCGTGCCTAAAATACGGTATCATCTAGTGTATATCAGTTTGGAACGGATGAACTGGTAGGAGTAAAAAATGCCGAAATTGAAAGAGCAAGGGCGCGTGCGGGCGCATCGTTGGCGCGATAGTATCTTTGTTCAACTGGTTATAAGATATCCTCGGGCGGCTCGGTTGTTCTTATTGTTTCTTTTGTTAAGTATCTCATATCGAATTTGGGAAGTTGGCACATATCTGCTGGCGCAACATGCTCGAGTACAGGTGATCGAATCAGTTCGAGCAAATGAGCCTAATCAGTTCAAGGAGGCTCAGCAGATACGAAAAAAGCTCGATCAAATCATTCAACATACGCAAGCTTTCCCGTGTACCGAAGAGTTGGTATTGGAGGCTTCGTTGGCGAAGCAATACAATGAATGGAATAATGTTGCTGAGCAGACGTTGTCGTTATTTTCTAATATGGCTAAGCGTGATATCCTGAACCAAGATCGGGTAGCGGATTATAGTTGGATATGCGCTCGTTCAGCGGTATGGAGTTTATTGGTCAAGAAGCCTGAACGTGCTATGGATTGGCTGATACTTGGTGAGAATTGGCGTTCCAGATTTGAGGTAGCGATACCTGAGGAGTCTATGCGTACTTGGGAGGCGCTGCGAAATGAGGCCATGGGATTGGCTTCCATACAAATTAATGTTCCGGCAGAAGTGCGTGAAGTAATTATCTGGCCGTTGTTTAATGATGGAGCGCGTAAGATGCAGGGCGATCCTATTTTGCGTACAGATCAATATCCGATTATGTGTAAGGGGTTAAAGTCGGGGAGTTATTTAATTTGGGCGGCCTTACCAGATGCAGGATATCAAGCGTATCCAATCCAGATAGATCGACACGCCGCAACGGAGGTGGAACTATCGTTGCCAGCAGTGACATTGGATGAGTGGAAGTATGTACCAGCAGGTAATTTTTTAAGGGGAGGGGATATAACGGGTTCTGTGCGAGTGCATTCGGCTTCATTACCTGCTTTTTATATTTCAAGGCATGAAGTCACCATTAGATCTTATTTAGAGTTTTGGACTTCCATCAAAGAGGTGGAATTAAAGAAGGAATGGGCTGCATATTATCTTGATTCGACTCATGGACGAGTCACAATTTGGAATGATGAGGGTGTATTAAAATGGCCTGAATTATCAATGCAACACCCAATTGTTGGGATCACGGGCGAGGCTGCTGAAGCATATTGTCGTTGGAAAAGTCTTAAGACGGGAAAGCAGATACGTTTGCCGTATGATTTGGAGTGGGAAAAGGCAGCTCGAGGAGTAGATGGACGCAAATATAGTTGGGGTAATGGGTTAGAAGATGTAGAAGCCTTTTTTAATGTGGGTGGCTCCTCAGATTGGGGAATTGATTTACTGGAACCTGTGGGCTCACGTTTAAGAGATAGCTCTATTTATGGGGTACGGGATATGATTGGCAATGTTCGTGAGATCACTTTATCTTCTCCTGCAAGTGAGAGCCGATCTTTTAGGGTTAAGGGCTCTAGTTGTATCGATTCATTGGAATCATCGTCTTGTGCAAGAGTCGAAGCGTTTGAAGACCGAAGTATTGATATTGGATTTAGAGTTGTTATGGAGAATATGAAGACATGGAAATGATTTATTCATCCTTACCAGAGGCTATACGGGCTGCAGAGATACTTCAGGGATTACAGAAGCGATATGTTGCGGGTCTTATGGCGTTGGTTGGGGATGAACCAATCTCTACAACATGGCTTCGTAATGAAGGTGAATGTGGTGGTGGTGAACGGCTTTCGTTTTTGGAGAATATAGCCTTGGCAGGAGCATCTATTAATTTTTCTCAGGTTCATTATCGAAATGATTCGGAGATTCGATTGTCAGCGGCAACAGCACTTTCTGCAATTGTTCATCCGGCGCATCCTCGTTTGCCTTCGGCTCATTTGCATCTAAGTTACACGCAGATGCAAGATGGGGATGCATATTGGCGTCTGATGGCGGATTTGAATCCGGCAATTGAGAATGAACAACATAGAATGAAGTTTGATCGAATGCTAGCATCGGTTGCGGATCAACATCTCTTGGAGGGTGTTGAAAATGGCGAACAGTATTTTTATATTCCGGCTCTTGAGCGGCACCGAGGTGTTTCCCATTTCTACATAGAACAGTTTACATCGGGTGATTTTGATGAGGATCTTTTGTTTGCTGAGCAATTTGGTATGGCGGTGCTCACGACCTATGTCAGTATCCTGATGAATGGGGTAGAAGAAGAGAAGGAACCAGCTGAGGAAGAACGAGCATCACAACTTGCTTATCATACCTTGTATCTTTTTCAAGTGCTATTAATGGATCGGGGAACAACGGCCGGTTTATTGGTTCATGACCAAAATGATGTGGGTATTTTGGGTTCATTGCCTCCGCGGGTAGATAAAAATTTATTGAGCTCATGGGGGTCTCGATTAACCGCTCCACAGGATGTATTATTGAACCGCTTATTAAGCGTGATGCCCCAAATGGGCGTGGTTCCAATAACAGATTCTTTGAAAAAGCAATTTGCGGAAATAATCCGAAAATTTTACCGTGAATTTCCAGAGGGAATGGATTTGCAGGCAAAGAGCCCATTTAACCATCATAATCAAGGTTTACATGGATCAGTGTGAATGTTTGTATGTGAGTAGAGGAGAAGTAGTATGAATCAATCAGATCTTTTTTTTGGGATTCCTTTAAGCCATATGTTTTTGCTGTTGAGTTGGGTGCTTGGTGCGCTGATCACGGGTAAAATATTACAATTAGTCATTCGCCGCACATCGCGCTCAAAACGTTTTTTGCAGCGGGAAACATTACAGGTCTTTTTTGTTTCACTGGCTCGCCCGATCCCATTTCTTTTCTTGGTGATTGGATTGCATTTGGGGTTAACACCTCTACCTGTGAGTGCGGGAGTAGAAACTTTTATCTCCGACATAATGGCAGTATTACTTACTATCTCGGTTGCTTTCTTTGTTTATTCCTTCATCGATGTCATTAATCATCTCTTAACGGTTGTAGCGAGTAAGACAACAACGAAGCTCGATGATATGATGGCGCCGATGGTGCAAAAAAGCTTACGTGTGGTTGTCGTTGTTTTATCGCTAGTTCAGATTGCTCAAATTTTAAGTGATAAACCGATTACATCGATTTTAGCGGGGTTAGGTGTGGGTGGCTTAGCCGTTGCGCTGGCCGCTCAAGAGACGATTAAGAATTTTTTTGGATCCTTGGTCATTTTTGCAGATAAGCCATTTGAACTTGATGAACGAATTCGGGTAGGTGACTTTGATGGGTTTGTTGAGGAGGTTGGTTTTCGCTCAACTCGGCTTCGTACTTTAGATGGGCATTTGATCACGATCCCGAATGGCGAGCTTGCAAATTTAATGATTGAGAACGTCAGTAAGCGCCCACATATTAAAAGGACGTTTGAGTTGGGTGTTACTTATGACACATCCCCAGAAAAACTGAATGAAGCGCAGCAGATTCTTAGGGATATATTAACAGACCATGAAGGACAACAACCGGCATATCCTCCTCGCATCTATTTCAAAACCTTTAATAGCTCTTCATTAGATTTGGTAGCTACGTATTGGTATCATCCAGGAGATTATTGGGCCTTTATGGCGCATGCTAGTTTCGTGAATCAGCAGATTCTAGAACGATTTAATGCGGCGGGTATAGAGTTTGCGTTCCCTACGAGAACGCTATACTTAAACGAAACAGGCTCTGATTAATGGGCGGGAGCTAGCAGTGCCGGTTGGGCGCTCTCTTTCAGATCAATCCAATCGGTTAAGATATGGAGTGTTTCGTTGAGAGTTAGATCGTTTGTAGAATCGCTCTCTTCATCTTGAAAACTATTTTCTCGGAATTCGTCAAGTTCCATTTCAGCTTCGGCTTCTGCCAATCTATCAGCTTCGGCTTCTGCCAATCTAGTTGAGAGCAATAATGAAACGGTTTTTGATTTATAGCGTTCGCCTAAACGATCTCGAAGATCTAGAAAGTTTTGAAACTCGGGATTAGATTTTCTCCGCTCAATCGATTGATTTTTTAATTGAGGTAGCCACGCTTCAAAGGTAGTTGATTTACGATACAGAGCAGGGCGAATGGTATCCCATGGCAGGGCATGATCGAGTTCTTTTTCTCCCACTTCCATGATATCTAGTAGTGAGGGTATGACGATATCGGGTTCAACACCTCGCAATTGGGTCGATCCCCCGTTAATTCTGTAGAAACCAGCCGTGGTGAGCTTTAAGGAGCCTTTTTTATCGCCAAGCGACATGAGTGTTTGAACAGTACCTTTTCCATGAGTATGCTCATCTCCGACAATGATAGCTCGCCCGTAATCTTGAAGGGCAGCTGCTAAAATTTCCGATGCAGATGCACTGAGACGGTTAACGAGTATAATTAACGGATCTTTGTAGTTAATTTCAGGATCTGCATCTGGGAGGACTTGAAGACCTCTTCGTTCTTTGACTTGAACTATGGGTCCAGATGTAATGAATAAGCCGGCGATTTCTATCGCTTCGACTAAGGAGCCTCCGCCGTTGTTTCTTAGATCGATAACGAGCCCTTCAATTTGCTCTTTTTTTAGCTCATCGATGAGTAGTCTTACATCAGATGAGGCACGACGGGCATCTTTTTTGTTAGCATTCGTAGCTTTAAAGTCGGCGTAGAAATCAGGCAGTGTGATGATGCCGATACGACGAGTGAAGCCATTGGAAGTTGTTATTTCGCGAAGTTCACTTTTGGCAGCTTGCTCTTCGAGTTTCACTTCATCGCGAATAAGGTCGATTTTTCGGGTTCTGGTTCCGTTACGATCCGATGCAGGAATCACAGTGATAACAACCTTTGAATCTTTCTCTCCACGAATGAGGCGAACAGCTTTATAAAGTGGCCAATGCAGTATACTGATGGGCTCTTCATCGTCTTGTGCAACGGCAATAATTTTATCACCGGCTTTCAATCGACCATCGGTTTCGGCAGGACCACCAGGAATAAGCCGGACGATTTTTGCGGCACCATCATCCGGACGTAGCATAGCGCCGATGCCCACAAGTGAGAGTTTCATATTAATATCAAAATCTTCGACACCACTCGGAGAGAGATAGTCGCTATGGGGATCGTATACTTGAGAAAAGGCTGAGAGATATCTTTGAAGCAACATCTCTTGATCAAATGATTTCATAGTGAGATGAAGTTGTTGATATTTTTCGAGGATAAATTCTTCGGGGCTCAAGAGGCTCTCTTCGTAGTCTTCGTCATATTCAGCTTCGTCATCGTATACCTCGATCGTCTGATTTTCGGATTCATTTTGCGAAGTTTCTTCGACCGCTTCTTGTTCGTCTAATTCTTTTGAAATAATTCGTCCAACATATTCGTTTTTAATCCGTTTGCGCCAGATTTCATTCCACTCTGCATGGTTTTCTGGCCACTCAATTTCACTACGATCCCATGTAAATGTTTCATCAATACTGGTATCAAATCCTTTTTCGAGGAGTGCTTCGGTGAAATCGAGCCGATTTTCCATTCGCTCCATTAAGATCGTGTAGGCGTTGGTTGCAAAGTGGACATCTCCTTTTCGGAGTTGTTTGTGAAGTTGTGAGGCTTGTTGGTTGAATTCATCTATATCGCCTTGCAAAAAATAGCTTTTACTGGGGTCGAGGATTTCCAAATACTGTTTGAAAGCATTGGTTGAAATATAAGTATCTAAGGGAAGTTGGTTTAGATGAAAAACGGGTAAGGTGTAAGCAACGGTTCGACTTATGCGGTTTACATCGAGTTTGGATGAAGTATCAGCCCTTACCGTATAGAACCCGACAAGGGTGATCACAATGATGATCCAAAGATATCTATATTTTTTCATAGGCTTCATTTTCGGTCTACAAAGATAATGGTTATTCTCGTAAAGACAATCTTCATTGCAATTGAGTTCATTACTTTTGTTTTGGAATCTGATGGGATTGAGGGTAGTTTGACGCCTCATTTTTAGGAGACGTTTAAATGAGTAAAAAAAGAACCGATTTCGCTGAGTGGAAAACCTTAGAAGCGCATGCGCGTGAAATGAAGAAAATAGATCTGCGCACGCTTTTTGAACAGGCAGGTCGATCGGAAATATTCTCATTAGAAGCGGGTGATCTACATCTAGACTATTCGAAAAATCGTATCACGCAGGAAACTCTTGCGCAATTGCTCCAGTTGGCGGAAGCAGTTGAATTGAATCGGTGGATTGAATCAATGTTTACGGGTGAAAAAATTAATGAAACTGAGAACCGTTCGGTATTACATACCGCATTGCGTGCTCCACGAGAGACGGTGGTTGAGGTGGATGGGATAAATGTGATTCCGGATGTGCATGCGGTACTTGATCAAATGGCTTCGTTTTCGGATCAGATCCGGTCGGGTGCATGGAAAGGGTACACGGGGAAACGGATTAAAAATATTGTGAATATTGGCATTGGAGGATCTGATTTAGGTCCGGTTATGGCAAGTGAAGCACTCAAGCCCTATGCGCAGCGAGAGTTGAAATTACATTTTGTTTCAAATGTAGATGGAACTCATATTGCGGAAGCTTTGCGGGAAGTGGATGCAGAAGAGACTCTTTTTATTGTGGCATCCAAAACATTTACAACGCAAGAGACGATGACTAACGCCCACACAGCCCGTAATTGGTTGATCGAACAGCTGGGTGATCAATTAGCGGTAGCAAAACACTTTGTGGCTCTTTCTACCAATGAGGATGAGGTGAGTGCCTTCGGGATTGATACGGTAAATATGTTTACTTTTTGGGATTGGGTTGGAGGTCGTTACTCTTTGCCCTCAGCGATTGGATTGCCTTTGATGATTTCTATTGGACCAGATCTATTTCGGGAAATGTTAGAGGGGTATCATACGATGGATACGCACTTTCGTACGGCACCTTTGGCGGAGAATATGCCAGTGATATTAGCTTTATTGGGAGTTTGGTATCATAACTTCTTTCATGCCGACTCTCATGCCATATTGCCCTATGATCAGTATATGCATCGTTTTGCGGCGTATTTCCAGCAGGGAGATATGGAATCAAATGGAAAGTATGTAAACCGTTCTGGGGAGCGGGTGGAGTGGCAGACGGGACCAATTATTTGGGGAGAGCCGGGTACGAACGGACAGCATGCTTTTTATCAATTAATTCATCAAGGAACGCGATTAATACCGTGTGATTTTATTGGATTTTGCCAATCACATAATCCGTTGGGGGATCATCATGATAAATTAATGGCTAACTTTTTTGCTCAGACAGAGGCGCTCGCGTTTGGGAAAACGCGGCAAGCTTTAGAGTCGGAAGGTGTGGCTGAAGCGCTGATTCCGCATAAGGTATTTGAGGGGAATCGACCGACCAATTCATTGATGGCAAAAAAATTAACCCCAGCGGTATTGGGGCAACTTATTGCGTTATATGAACATAAAATTTTCGTGCAGGGCATCCTTTGGGATATTTACTCATTCGATCAATGGGGCGTTGAATTAGGAAAAGTATTGGCGAAAACGATTCTTCCTGAGCTGCAAGGCACATCTACTTTAAACCACGATGATTCAACGAATCGGTTGATCAACTATTATCGCGATCGGCGGGCATAATGGCAGAGCCGATGTTTATATACAGTCTCAATCGCGACGAGTTAAAGACATGGTTGAAGAATCATAAGCAACCAGCTTTTCGTGCGAAACAGATATGGCAATGGCTCTACAAGCATCAAGTTCAATCATGGGATGAAATGAATAATCTTCCCGAATCCTTACGTCTGTCTTTGGATGAATCATTCTCATTGAAGCCTCTGGAAGAGGTGGAGGTGAGTTCATCCTCAACGGGAACACGAAAAATTCTGAGTCGCTTGTATGATAACGAACTGATTGAAGAGGTATTAATTCCAGCGGAGGAACGCCGAACGGTCTGCGTGTCGAGTCAGGTGGGATGTAAGTTTGGCTGTGTTTTTTGTGCAAGTGGTCAAAATGGGGTAAAGCGCAATTTGAGTGCGGGTGAGATTGTTGGAGAGTTTCTTGCAGCACAGCGTGCGTATGGAGAGCGTGTAACGAATGTTGTGTTCATGGGTATTGGTGAGCCTTTTGATAATTATGGCGAAGTGATGAAGGCCATTCGAATTTTAAACGACCCCGAAGGTATTGGACTAGGTGCTAGAAGAATTACGATAAGTACATGCGGTGTAATTCCTGGAATTGAACGCTTGGCACAAGAAGGATTGCAAGTGGAACTATCTGTCTCGTTGCATGCGCCTTCTGATCCGATTCGTGATGAGTTAATGCCTGTGAATGCAACGTGGGCAATTGATGAGCTTATAGCGTGTTGTGAGCGCTATACAAAAGAGACGAAGCGAATTATTACGTTTGAATATACAATGATCCATGGCGTAAATGATACGGAGCGAGATTGCCGAGAATTGGTTCTTCGGCTAGGTCGTTTTCCTTGTCGGGTGAATCTGATTCCACTGAGTGAAATTGAAGAGTATGAAGGTAAGACGTCAACGCGAGAGAAGTTAGAGCATTTTGTGGGTGAACTTGAAAAAGCAGGAATCAATACAACGGTTCGCTGGTCTAAGGGGATAGATGTGAATGCTGCTTGTGGTCAATTACGGAGTCAGCATGAGCGTACTGACTAAAAATCCATAAAAAAAGTAAGGGTTTACCTAATTTAAAAATTGATTTCTTGTGAAGTCTCACTTATTTCTGTTCGATAGACGAATAGAAAGCGAGTATCAGCGACATGAAATTATCGACAAAAGGACGGTATGCTTCACGCATCATGCTATGTATTGCTAGGTATGAGCAGGATGGACCAGTGCCGAAAAAGCGAATTGCTGAACAAGAGGGTATTTCCACCGATTATATCGAACAGATCATTGTTCCGCTTAAAAATGCAGGTTTAGTAGTCAGTACGCGAGGGTTACGTGGAGGCTTTAAGTTAGCTAAATCAGCAGCTAATATAACACTTTATGATATATTAGCAGCGACCGAAGGGGACTTTAATCGTGTTGAGCGGTTAATGGAAGGTGAAAGTAGATCAGATGAACGCGTGATGCAAGTCGTATGGCAAGGTGCATTCCATGAGTTGATGAGGTATTTTTCTGGGATCACATTGCAAACAATGATCGATGAGTATGCAAGGCTTTCGGATGTAGAACCGATAATGTTTAATATATAAGGAGATAAAGATGCCTGTTTACACAGATATTACAAAGACAGTTGGTAACACACCCATGGTGATGTTGAATCGAATTACAGAAGGAATGCCGGGGAGTGTGGCGGTTAAGTTAGAATCACGGAATCCATTGTACAGCGTGAAAGACCGGATTGGCGTGGCAATGATTGAGGCGGCAGAGGCTAAAGGTTTAATCAAACAGGACACCAAATTAGTGGAGCCCACTAGTGGAAATACGGGAATTGCTTTAGCATTTACCGCTGCGGCAAAGGGACTTAATCTGGTGTTAACCATGCCAGAGAGTATGAGTTTAGAGCGTCGTCGTTTATTAAAAGTATTGGGTGCTGAGTTGGTTTTAACACCGGCTGAGAAAGGTATGCCTGGAGCGATTGCTGCTGCCGAGCAACTTGTGGCTGAAACGCCAAATGCAGTCATGTTGCAACAGTTTGAGAACCCAGCCAATCCTGCTATTCATAAATCAACGACAGCAGAGGAAATTTGGGAAGATACCGATGGGGCGGTTGATATTTTTGTAGCAGGCGTTGGAACGGGTGGAACCATTACGGGTGTGGCATCTGCACTCAAACCACGAAAAGAAAGCTTGAAAGCAGTAGCGGTTGAACCGATCACTTCGCCGGTGATCTCGGGTGGAACACCTGGACCTCATAAAATACAAGGGATCGGAGCGGGATTTATTCCAGGTAATCTAGATACCGAGTTGGTTGATGAGGTAATGCAAATTGATCATGAGTCAGCGGGTGAGATGGCTCGTCAACTGGCGAAGGAGGAAGGGATCCTCTGCGGCATTTCGGCAGGAGGCAATGTATATGCGGCAGTCGAGCAGGCGAAACGTCCGGAGAACGAAGGCAAGCTGATTGTGACCATCGTGTGTGATACTGGTGAGCGGTATCTATCAACCTGGTTGTTTGAAGAGAGTGATTAGAAAAAGAGTCGTGGTAGGACTAATGCAATAACTACCGCGATAAGAGCTCCGAAAGTGGCTTTTCCAGCGTCGCTCAACACAAGTCGAGCGACCTGTTTTTTCCCCCGATGACTTAATCTTAATGCAATACCTATTTCGCGTCCGGCAAGTAAACCTAGAAAGACCCATGTAGTGCTCATAGGTAAATTAGTAGGCCAGGGGGCAGTTAAGCCATTTGCTTCAAGTAAATTAGGGATATAATCAACCTTGAAGAATAAGAGAATCAGCCCGTATATGAGGTCAATAAAGGTAGCTGATCGTATATCTAATGTATTGGTTTTGCAGGTTACTACGCGTTGTATTTTACCGCCGCGGTTACGGATGATGTAACCTTGAAGAAGAACCATGCCAATTACCGCGCTCAGCATGCCGACAAAACCCAATTGACGGGGCAAATAAACAAATATATTAGCTAAATCTTGAATCAGCCACATCGACCAGAGAAAACCAGTCGATAGCCATTGAAAAAGGGTCCAGTATGGGTGACGTTGTTTCGAGGAGACGGCATCGTCTATTTGGTTTGCGAGATGAATTCTCTTTTCTAGCACATGCAAAACAAGAAAAAAGATGGCAAGGCCAACAAAAAATGCAATGCCGTATCCAACAAGAGATTTGGTCATCATTGATTCAAAAATTTGAAGTGCTTCGTCGCTAGATTTTCCCTGTTGAGTTGCCACAATTCCCTGAAACGAAGTGAGCAACAGAAGGGTTGTGCTCACAGGAATACCACTACGCGTCAGCAAAACAAGAGCAACTGGTGGAATGACATAGAGCCAGCTGAAGACAAAACCCAAATCTTGGGGGTGTGGGATATTTTTACCCGAAGCAGAAAGTCTTCCAAATGCCGGATCACCATTATTAACATACCAACCGAAAATAAGGGTAATTAACATAATACCTGAAATCCAAATCCATAAGATCCACCATGGTTTTTTTTCATTGGAGCAAAGGAAGGTTCCTAAGGTTTGAATAGAGTCATTTCCAACTGCTGAGTAACTAGCAAGTATAAAACCTACTATCATTAATAATTCACACATGTAGAAATCCCTAAAAAGTCGAGGCAATCTAACAGATAAGCAGTTTTATTACATAAAAAAATGAATAGATTATCAGGGCATGGCTTCTATTTCTAGCGTGGGTAATTTAATGGTGAAAATACTACCTTCTCCAATAGCGCTCTCTACATTAATCTCACCCTGATGAACTTCGATGATATGCTTTACAATAGCAAGACCTAAGCCAGTGCCCCCAAGTTTGCTACTCCTGCCTGAATCAACGCGATAGAAACGTTCAAAAAGACGATTAATGTGCTTTGATTCAATTCCAAAGCCTTCGTCTTTAACAATAAGGATAAGCTGATCGTGCGATGTGTGCGCGCTGATATAAACCGTTCTTCTGGTATCAGAATATTTAATACTGTTCGTTAATAGGTTGACCAAAACCTGTTCTATGAGGGGTGCATTTACAGACCATATCAGATCATGATCACAGTCGGCTTTTATCTCAATTTCTTTCATTTTTGCATCTGGTTCTACAAGCTGAATAGCATGCTCAATAATTTTAAAGACAGTTTTTGCCGTTCGTGTAATTTCAGATTGTTCCAGTCGAGATAGTGCTAATAAATCATCCAAAATGGTATTGAGTCTACCGGACTGTTGATCGATGATATTAAGGAAACGACGCACTTCTTCTGAGTGGTCCCAATCATCAGATAGTAACGTTTCGACAAAGCCTTGTATGGATGTAATGGGCGTTTTTAATTCATGAGACACATTAGCTACAAACTCAGATTTCACCGTCTCTAGATGGCGCAAATGCGTTACATCACGCATAACGAGCAAAGCTCCAATAGGATCATTTTCAGCATTTTTTAAAATTTTACCGTTTATTTGAATAATTTTTTTATTCAGGTCAAATTCGCTTTTAAACTGCTTTTGATGTTCAAGCAGTTTATTAATACTATGGAGTAGTCTTTTATGATGTATATATTCTTCAATGTGACTTTTCTTAATTTCACGATGTTGGGTATCCAAGATGTCACCCGCGACTCGGTTGACGTGTAATAAGGTGCGATCTTGGGTGATGGCAAGCACGCCTTCATCCATATTTTTTAGAACCGTATTTAGGTCTTTTGTTTGATTACTAATCGTTGTAAGTGTATCGCTTAATTGACCAGACATTCGATTTAATGCGTGCGATAGTTGTGCGAGCTCAACGGTATCTTGTTTAGGAATTTTATGTGAAAAATTGCCTTCAGCAAATGTGTGCGCAGCTCGACTCATGCTTTGCAACGGTTGGGTAATTCGACGGACGACAGCTACACAAACTATCATTGATATTAACCCCGTTAACAAAGTGGCAAAAATGACACGAGTGGTCATGGGACGCAGTTCTTCATTGATCGCCGTCAGCGGAACAGAGGCTCGTACGGCACATATAAGCGCTTTAGATTCATCCAATAAAGGAATGGCTACGTAAAGCATTTCATTTGCAACCGTTTGGCTAAGCCTGCGCGTTTTTCCTATTTGGCCATTTAGAGCCGCCTGAACTTCAGAACGGTTATTATGATTTTCCATCTTATTAGGTTCAGCATCTGTGTCAGCAATTACAGTACCATCTGGCAGAATGATCGTGTATCTCGTCTGTGTTGATTCTCCGTATTTTTTACAAAGATCATCTAATTGATCATATTCTGATTGAGGTAACTGCAAGGGGATGAATTTTGAGATCAGCATCGCACGTGTTTCAATATCTGTTTCGAGAGTGCTCTCATAGAGTTTACTCATAGATTGAAAGACATAGAGTGATATCGATATGATGGCTAAAGCCGTCAATATCCAATACGAGGGAAGCATTAACCAGAATATTGTTTTTTTTCTCATTTTTGGTTATTTTCCATGCGGTGGATAATAAATTTTTCAGCAGGATGGCTATTATTACTCTTCTTTTAAGCGATAACCTATTCCTCGGACCGTTTCAATTACGCCGCCTATGTTTCCCAATTTTTTTCTTAATCCTACAATCTGAACATCAACGGATCGATCCGTAACCGGATAGTCTTCCCCGTGTACCTCGTTGACAATTTGATATCGCGTAAAAACGCGACCCGGTTTATTGGCGAGTAATTTAAGTACTTTAAATTCAGTGTAGGTGAGCGTAACTTCTTTTTCATCTACGAGCACTTTATGACGAGATAAATCGATGAATATGGAGTGAATATGTATATGTTCTGATTCATTCTTTACGGGTAATTTATTATGACGTAGTGCAGTTTTTACTCTAGCAAGCAAGACGCGAGGACTGAAGGGTTTGGTGACATAATCATCTGCACCGAGCTCAAGACCGGCAACAATATCTGCATCATCGCTCATGGCGGTAAGCATGATAATCGGTATGTGCGCAGTAGTAGGTTTACTTTTGAGTAGTTTACAAACTTCTAGACCATCCATACCTGGCAGCATAATATCTAAAAGAATAATATCAGGTTGTATCTTTTCCGCCGTGGGTATGACCTCTTCGCCGTTATCTAATGTATGAACCATGTATTTTAGACGCTCTAAATTGTATTGGAGTAACTCTTGAATCGGCGCTTCATCTTCAACAATTAAAATGGTTTCTTTTGCCATAATAGTCCTTCTCTAAATAAGCTAAAAAATATTTTAAGGTTAATCGATTTAAAAAAAATACTTCGAACGCATTTTTACTCTCCTCCATTGACATTCAAGCTTAAATCGCGTTTTTGTATGCGTATGGAAGAGTTCGCTAATATACCAATGTCTTTTGTGGGTCCCATGCGTATTGGAGGGGATCTGTTGGTGGGTGAATATGAAGTACCGCTTGCAACCTTTGAGACGCCATTATGGCCGTCGGTTGATCGAGGTGCACGGGTTTCAATGCATACAGAAAAAGGCATTCAATGCACGTTGGTTGACGATCGCATGACTCGTTCGATCCTGTTGGAGGCTCCGGAAGCAGGGGAGGCTGTGCGTGTATTGCAACAGATTGAAGCGGATGATACGGGGTTGAAAGAGGTGGCTGCATCAACGGGGCGTTTTGTGCAATTGATCGAACTACATTCGCAAATTGCAGGTAATCTTCTTTTTTTGAGACTGGCGTTCAAAACGGGGGACGCCGCCGGACATAACATGTGCACACAGGCAGCGGAAGCGGTGATGAATCATCTGTTGGAGCGTTTTCCATCACTTTCGTATGAATCGATTTCGGGCAACTTTTGCTCTGACAAAAAAGCAACGG
Source organism: Pontiellaceae bacterium (assembly GCA_045565965.1). Lineage (GTDB taxonomy): Bacteria > Verrucomicrobiota > Kiritimatiellia > Kiritimatiellales > Pontiellaceae > Pontiella. The sequence continues at coordinate 26,596 of JBJLEJ010000017.1, forward strand.
CGGTAAACGGCATTTTGGGTCGCGGAAAATATGTTGTGGCGGAATTAACAATGTCGGAAAAATTGTGCCGGCGTTTTCTTAAAACATCACCAGAGCGGTTGGTGCAGTTGAATGTGCGTAAAAACTTGATTGGCACTTTGTTGGCTGGCGGTGTACGAAGTGCAAATGCGCATGTGGCGAACATGCTCTTGGGGTTTTATCTGGCCACAGGACAAGATGCCGCCAATATCGTCGAGGGCTCGCAAGCGATCACCTTTGCCGAAGCGCGTGAAGGAGCTCTCTATTTCTCGGTTACGATTCCTAATTTAATTCTGGGAACAGTAGGTAATGGAAAAGCACTTGAATTTGTAGTTCGCAATATGCGACGCATGGGACTACTAGAAGAGAGGGAAATAGGAGAGAATAGTCGGCGATTAGCTGCGCTATGTGCCGCAACGGCACTTTGTGGAGAGCTCTCTTTGCTCGCTGCTCAAACCAATCCCGGTGAATTAATGAATGCGCATCGTCGTATCGAACGCGGTTCGTCTCAAGCTTAATCTCGTTGGTGTTTTTGCGCTCACACATTACTAATTATTTGCGTACATAAATCTAACGTAGGCAGAACAATTTTTCATTGAAATGCTCATCTATCTCTAACACTCAAATTATTTATTAAACCCGATACAAGACAAATCGACTGTGTAGATTAGCGATTGAGTCAAAAGCTGGCTCCTGTGTTGTGTCGTAAATTTAAATTGTGAAGTTTAATGAGTATAAACAAGGAGAATACATCAATGAAGAGTCAAGTAATTGTTGCAGTTGTAGCTGCAATGACATTAGGTGCTCAAGCGGCAACTAATTATCATTCAGGTGATATTATTAGTTCAGTAACGTGGAAAGCATCAGATTATCACAACATGACAAACCGTGTTAACGTTCTTCCGGGTGCAACCCTGACGATCGAACCGGGAACAGTTATTACAAGTGATGGGGGTACATTGGCCATAGCTGCCGGTGCACAGATCTTCGCTAAAGGTACAAAAGATGCACCGATTATCTTTACGTCTGTAAACGACGATCGTCAGAACTGGCGTGCTGCTTGTCAGGAGTGGGGTTCTTTGGCGATTATGGGTGAGGGAATCATCTCTTCTCACGTGTACAAGAATGACGTTAAGAACGGAACTGCTAGTGCTGCTGCTGCTGTTGGTACGCACACACGTACAATGGAAGGTCTGATTTCACAAGGTGACGGTCGCGAAATATACGGCGGCAACAACGATGACTATGATGCAGGAACGCTCTCTTATGTATCTTTCCGTTACGGTGGTCAGGTTCTAGAAGAGGCTTCCGAGTTGAATGGTCTTTCTTTGGGCGGTGTTGGCCGTGAAACACAGGTCGACCATATCGAAATCATGAACAACGTTGATGATGGTATTGAAATCTGGGGTGGTACGGTTTGTTTGAAGTACATATCAATCTGGAACATCGGTGATGACAGCTTGGACTGTGACCAGGGATGGCGCGGTAAAGTTCAACATGGTCTGATTGTTCAGGGTTACTCTGCAGATGCTAGCCAAGGTTCTGGTGTCGGTGATAACTGTATCGAAATGGATGGATCAGAAGACTCTGACTGTGAGCCGCATACAACTTCTACATTGTATAACTTTACTGTAATCGGAAACAGTGTTTCTGGTGACCACGGTATGGCGCTGCGTGATAACGTTCGTCTGCAGGTTCGTAACTCAGTTTTCATCGGTGCTGCGAAGAACGATGGACAATTGATCGACGAAGAAGCTGACGGTGACGGTGCTTCCGGTTGGAACATTGCGCAAGGTGCAACAACACCCGGTTCAGGTGGTAAAGGTGTGCCTCACGCAGCATTGAAAACCGTTCCAAACATGGAAGATACATACGGAATTGCATACAATGCAAATGCTTCAGCTGGTGATTTGGACCGTATCGAAGCGGCAGGATTCACTAGTAATGGCATCTATTGGGCACAGACTGACGGTTACATGAACGAGCTGACTGACACTGTAGTGTATGATGTTTCACTCGGTGGCCATGTAGTAGAAATAATACAAAACGCTTATGCCGGTTTTGATGTTACTGCTGCATCAGCTCTTCCTGTTGCATCAGTAACATATGCTACGAATGCATTGGCTTCTTTTGGTAAGTCTGTTGAGTACGTAACTAGTTTGGATCCGCGTGCAGCTAACGATGCTGTTTCTGCTGACTCGCTCCCGACTAACGACGGATTCTTCGATCAGGTTTCTTACCGTGGTGCATTCAGCCCGAACTACAACTGGTTGGCAGGCTGGACGGCTGCTGATGAGTTTGGTCTTGTTGACACGTCTGCTAATAATGCGGCAACTACTATAGGTGGCGTAGCAACAGGTATTACCTTCTCATTCCCTTCAGAAGCAGGTATCACGTATAGTGTACAACGTGCATCTACTGCTAATGGAACATATTCAGAAGTAGCTACCGTTCTCGGTACAGGTGCTGATCTATCTTACATCGACACAACAGCTGACGCTTCTGCATTTTACAAAGTTGTTGCTCAGTAATTATCTGTTAATGATATTTGCTATAAAACAGGGTGGCAGGTAACTATACCTGCCACCTTTTTTTAAACTATTAGACAGGGTTACTATTTATGAAATACGTTTTTGTTTTGATTGGTTTGTTTGTTTTTGGATGTGCGGAACAGAAAGATGATCGGGGTGAGCAACTCTCAGCATCAGATATTCTGATAATAGATCGTGTGGTTCAGACCGTTCTTGCTTTGCCGGACCTGCCTCACGAGAGAACGCGTAATCGTGAGTTAGCAGTCATAGTTGAATGTCTGATAGAGAATGGTGAATTCTCTCTGGCAGGAGATTATATTGAGCGTATTACCAACTGGCGTGCTGAAGAATTAAAAACACGTCTAGCACGTGGATATTTGGACAGAGGCAAATCAACACAAGCCCAAGAAATAATTGAAGAAGTGGAGCAATTAGCTAATACAATTTTAGGTTTAAAATCTGGTGAAATAATAGCGACAGGTGAATATACAGATTATCTAGAGCGTTATGATGATTTTCGTTTAGATCGTATTAAAAGTGGTTTGTCGCAATATTATTTAGCACTCGATGATAAGACGCTTGCTGAGAGTTGGAGTGCTGATATTTTACTATCTGAACAGGCTGAGTTTACAAAATCACAAGCATTTGCAGTTGCGAAAAGTAATTATGACGCTTCGCTAGCTATTAATAACCTCATGCTAGGAGGAGAAATTTTTGAAGGGAAGATCGCTGCGCTAGATGGTCTTGTGCATCTTTATGGTTTATATTTTGAAAATATAGATAAGAGAGAGCTGTTGCAGGAGAAGATTCTTTCATCAGGCATATCTATGCCGATTATGTACCGAATTGATTGGCTTTTATCAATGTCTGTTGTGGCTCATGAAAATGGTGAGCAGCATATTGCTTTCGAGCTACATGATCAGGCGGTCAATCTCCTGTCTTCTAACCCAGTACGGCCACGGTTATTTTTTCCACTTAAATCAAAAATTATTATCTCCAATTATAAGATTGGTAGAACGGAAGAGGCTTCTACGCAGAGTCAGGAATTACATGCTTTGTACAAAGCTGAAGAGGGTAGTATTTTTAACATTCATCGAGCAGATGTATTAGTAGCCTGTGCTCAGGCGTTGGATGCTGTTGGGCATATTAATGATGCAGTATCAGCGTACAAAGAGGCGGTTAAAAACTCTATGATTAATCCGAATTCTCGTCCACGAATAGAGGATCTAACGGTTATAATCTCCTCTATTTTAGATACCTCTTCAATTAAGCTTGGGAATGTAGAACCTGATCTGTTGCGTTTAATGGAAAGCGTCGGTGAACCATGGTGAGAAAGCCATTCCTAACATAAACTTAACAATTATGCGTTTGTAGTAGCAGTACATAAGACATAGCGTCAGCGGATTCTATGTTTAAAATTTATCTCATATTACTTCTATTTTTTCCGCTCATATCTTTGTCTCAGTCGGGCGGAATTAGAGGTATTGTAACTGATCAGGATTTTGAGGTTCCGATTGAAAATGTGCGAATCACCATCTCAGAGACAGGAGACGAACTACGGACGCAGAGTGGAGGATCATTCTACAAAGATGGACTGATGCCTGGCAGTTATACATTGATTTTCTCAGCTAATGGCTACAGTCGTTTAACTCGTCCTCAGGTAATCGTAATGGGTTCTGCATTAACAGATGTAAATATTGAACTGGCCGGTGAATATGAGGAGATGGATGAGCTTGTGGTTCGCGATATTCAGCTTGGAGGTGCTAGTGAAATTGGGCTACTCAATTTGCGGATGGAGAATTCGGCGCTGATGGATTCGGTGGGTGCTGATCTTATCAGTCGGGCGGGTGCCAGCGATGCAGCAGGAGCCTTAAAATTGGTATCGGGAACAACGGTTCAAGATGGTAAATATGCGGTAGTTCGGGGGTTACCGGACCGATATGTGGTATCCTTGTTAAATGGGGTTCGGTTGCCAACCTCGGATCCGGATAAGCGGGCGGTTCAGTTAGACCAATATCCCTCTTCGTTGATCGAGAGTGTTCAGGTGGTTAAGTCGTTTACACCTGATCAGCAGGGTGATGCATCAGGTGGAGCGGTGGATATTGTTTTAAGGGGTATTCCGGAAGAGCGTATTCTAAAATTTAGTGTTGGGACAAAGTGGAACGATCGTGATGCAAGCGATGATTTTTTATATGCGGAGAGTCGTAAGCACTCCTTTTTGGGTGAACGAGATTTTAATGCACCAGCTGATGATGACCCACGTTATGCATCAACAACAGGAGCGCCCATTCCCGGATCGTATAGTTCCAGCTTAAAAGAGCAGCCGATGAATTATTCATTTGGACTAGAAGTAGGCGATCGCTTTTCGGTTCCATTTCTGGGTGATGAGCTCGCCATAGGTATGATTCTTTCATTGAACTATGACTCCAGTGCATCACACGTGGCTAACATGGTTTCGGATAAGTATATCACACCGGCGTTAGATGTTATTCAGGAGTCGGAAGTTAATCCGGATATGAATGCACTGACGGCTGATGAATTAATGCCTGCATTCACGGGAAGCTTCGCTAACAACGGAATTCGAACAGATCTTTGGGATGTGAATAAGAGCAAGGAAGAGGTTAGTTGGAATGGAGCGGTGGGCTTTGGTGTGGAGCATGATTTGTTTTCTTCAAGTTATATGCATATATTTACCCATAATGCTGAAGATAATGCGATAGCTGCCACGGATACACGTGGACGGCAATATTTTGTTGTTCCAGAATATGTAAATACCAATGAAACGAGTACTACGGACACAAGAGATATAGCACCATTTCGGAAGCTTGATACGTTGCTTTACCGTGAGCGAGAGACAGTGATGAATCAGTGGAAGGGTAATTTAAAAATACCGATTGATGAAATCAATGTGAATGACTTTATTCGCTTTGGATCTCCTGAAGTAGATTGGTCATTATCCAAAAGCTCTTCGTCATTGTCCGAACCGGACAAGCGAATTTTGGCTAATCATTGGATTCCAGGAGGAGCTGTAACTGCACCATATGCATCATATAACGATGAAGATGGCCCGTTCAGTTTACTTGATTTTTCAACTTGGTATGATCCTGCCAATGCTTGGTTAAGTGATTTTGAAACACCATCGGGAGAAATTTTACCTGTTCCCGATGGCGGTTGGTATCAATCTCTTTTGAATTCAGAAGGTGAGAGACCTAGTAGTGTTGTCAGTAATTCTCCGTCATACTATTATGGAACGGAGTCGGGGGAGCAGTTGGGTAATTTCCAGCAAGTTTGGAAGAGAGTAGTGGAGGATAGCGATCAGTTTAGTTTTAACTATAATCTACCTTTGATGAACTGGACGGACGAGGAAGGTTCACTCACTTTAGGTATCTTTCAAGATTCTGTTGAACGTAGTTTTTATCAGCAAACACTGAATAATAAGTCGGTGGATAGCGGAGGGGTTGGATTGCCCACTTTTGAGGGAGAGTGGGATGATAACGCGGCTGATCTCTTTGGAGCAGGGACTCGTAATTATTTAGGGGATCCAAACTATCCGAATACTCATGTATTTGTATCACAAACAGACACCAGTTATCAGGGTAACCAAGAAATAGATGCTTGGTATTATTCGCTGGAGTATCCACTTTTAAACGCGGTTTTATTACGGGGTGGTGCTCGTTATGAGAAATTTAAATTACAAACGTTACTTGACCCCGATAGTTTGGATCAGTCGTTTGCATATTTTAATGATTTGAAATTTTTAGTCGATTTGGATCGGGATAATGCAGATGTAGAACGATCGAGTATCTTGCCGTCATTTGGTTTCGACTTAAATCCAGTGGATCGTTTAACTTTTAGATTTAACTATGCAGAAACTGTAGCAAATCAGCAGTTTAAAGAAGTGGTTCCCATATTGCAACGTGATTATCCTGGAGCACCAGCTTTTGCAGGTAACCCTCAGTTACGTCATAGTGAATTGGAAAACATTGATTATAGAATTGATTATGTCCCGTATGAAGGTGGGCTGATTTCGGCATCTTTTTTCTCTAAAGAAATAGTTGATCCTATTGAATATTATCAATCCTCAGATAGTTTGGGTAACAGTATCACCTTTGTGACCAATTTTCCTTCTGCTACGGCGGAAGGTTGGGAGGTTGAGGTCCGTCAGGATTTGGGGAAGTTTTCTTCGGCATTGCAGGGTTTCAAAATTGGAGGAAATTACACTCTTATTGAAGGTGAGTTGAATATATCGAATACAGCTAAGCGTGATATTATGGCTATGCCCGAATATCTTTACAACGTATTCCTAACCTACGATGCGAGTTGGCGGAATTTGAAGGTTGGTCTCTTCTTCACGGAACAGGGTGAAACTTTGAAGACAAATAAGCCGGAGGAAGGCAAAGTTCCGGCGATTTATGCGTTACCCTATGACAATTTTAACATTTCGCTTTCTGCCAATATAATAGACCGAATGAAAATAACCTTTAAGGCAAAAAATTTGTTAAATCCAGATATTGAATCGGTTTACCGAGAAAACGGATACATGGATAAGATTCATACATCGTATTCAAAAGGGCGTTCGTATTCGCTCGGAATTAGTTATAGTTTTTAGGATTAAATGGGAGAACGAATGATGAAGTTGAGCAGAGTATTGATGGGGCTATTGCTGGTGCAGATGGCTCAGGCTTCAGAGCTGGAGTTGACGAAGGAGACGCTGGCGAAATGGGTTGAGACGCGGAAGCTGATTTCGTTGGAGAAGGAGCAGTGGTTGCTGCAGCAGGAGGTGTTAGCGGACCGGATCGATTTGGTGATGTCGGAGCGGGATAGCTTGGAGCAGAAAATCAAGGAAACAGAAGAGCTGGTTACGGATGCGGATAAAAAGCGGACTGCGTTGGTGGATGAGAATGATGCGCTGAAGACGGCATCAGCTTCTCTGGTTAAGACAATTACTGGGTTGGAGCAGGGTGTATTAGCCCTACTGCCGCGGTTGCCAGAGCCGGTTCAGGCGCGTATTAAACCGTTATCGCAGCGGATCCCGCTGAAGCTGGGGACGGAGCTGACGCTCTCAGAACGGTATCAGAATGTGATCGGGGTGGTGAATGAGCTGAACAAGACGGCGGGTGAAATCACGGTGGTGAGTGAAGTGCGTGAGTTGCCGGATGGTAGTTCAGCGGAGGTGCAGACGCTTTATCTGGGCTATGCACGGGCATTTTACTGCACGAACAAGGGCGACATTGCAGGAGTGGGATACCCAGGAGAAAAGGGCTGGAACTGGGAGCCGAATGATGCGATTGCGCAACAGGTGGCGGATTCGATTGCGATTTTCAAAAATGAGAAGGTGGCGGAGTTTATTCCGCTTCCATTGAGTGTGGACTAGGAGCGGATGATGGAGCAGGTGAATATAAAACAGGTTGGAATTCTCTTTGCGGCGGGGTTGCTGACGCTTGCCGCTCAGGCGCAGTCGTTGGATATGACGTCGAAGTTAGAGCAGAGTTTGGCGGAACTGAACCGAGTGCGGAGCGGTATATCGGATGAGAAGCTGCCGATGGTCAAGGAGCTGAATGGGCTTGAGGATGAGGTGCTGGATGTGCGTCTGGAGTATCAGCAGGTGATACGACAGCTGGATAGTCGAAATTTGGATTTGAATAACCTGCGGTCGGAGATCAAGACACGCAAGGATGAGAAAAACTATATTTCAAATCTGTTGAGTGAGTATACGCGGAATTTCCAGACGCGGTTGCACATTGCAGAGCTGAACCGGTATCAGGATACGGTGGATGCGGCGGCGTTGGCGCCGGAGAATTCGAATTTTAGTGACCAGCAGGTTTTTGATCGTCAGACGGCGTTGGTGTCGGCTTCGATTGAGCGGTTGCAGGAGATTGTGGGCGGTGCGGCATTCGAAGGAACGGCGGCAGGTGAAGATGGCTTGGTAAAAGAGGGTTCCTTCTTGCTGACGGGCCCGGTGGCGCTGTTTGCTTCAGAAGATGGATTGCTCGCAGGTATTGCGGAGCAGCGGTTGGGTTCACTAGAACCGACGGTGATGCCGTTTGCTGATCTGGTTAATGTTGAACTGGTTCAGGCGACTGTAGCGGAAAATAAGGGACTTTTCCCATTTGATGCAAGTTTAGGAAATGCAAGAAAGATAGAGCAGACTAATGAAACACTTGGTGAGACGTTAGAAAAAGGCGGTGTTGTCGGCTATGTAATTGTCGTTATGTTCATTTTGGCAATTATAACAGCAGTTTTTAAATGGGTTGAGTTATCACGTATTCCGGTGCCGAGTGATGACGATGTAAAACCGCTGCTTCAGGCTATGCTTTATAATGATCATGAAAAAGCTAAGGAAGTTGTTTCCGATATCGAAGGTCCAACTCAACGTATGTTGAGTGTTGGATTGGATCATATTAATGAGCCACATCAATTAGTAGAAGAGGTTATGTATGAAGAGATGCTCACAACTCGATTAAAAGTGGAACGATTTACACCTTTTATTGCGGTTTGTGCTTCTTCTGCTCCTCTTCTTGGATTATTGGGTACTGTAACTGGAATTATTAATACATTTAAATTAATTACGGTATTTGGCTCTGGGGATGTAAAAACCCTTTCAGGGGGCATATCTGAAGCGTTAATTACAACGGCGCAGGGATTAATAGTTGCAATATTTTCATTAGTTTTATTCTCATTCCTTTCCAGAAAAGCAAAAGGAATTATGGATCGGATGGAGCAGATAGCTATCCTCTTTATGAATCGAACAACTCGTACTGCTCCTGAACTGATCGAAGGGTAAATATGCAAGAAACGGTCTCAATTTGGAATCAGGCAATGGATATCTGGGCAACGGGTGGCTGGGGTATGATCGCATTAGCAGTTGATGCCGTCTTAATATTTTATTTTGGATTTAGTATTTTCTTTCGTATGAGAGGTCGCGGTTATCACGAGGTTCAAAAGAAACATTGGATAAAATGGGCGAAGAATCCAGTAACTGGAAAAGGGCCTATTGGAAAAATGATTAGATTTGTGATGGTTGCTCGTAACTTTGAAGAGCTACGAATTTTCTTCGGTGAATTAAAACAAACTGAGGTTGCTCCATTAAATCGTGATTTAAAAGTAATGCGAACATGTGTGAGCGTTGCACCTTTACTTGGATTATTAGGCACAGTAACAGGTATGTTAGCCACATTTGCTGCCTTGGCAACAGGATCAGGTGGAGACAAAACTATGGAATTAGTGGCATCGGGGATTTCAGAAGCGTTAATTACAACCGAAACCGGTCTCATAGTCGCATTACCTGGTATCTTATTTCAATACAAGTTAGCGAGAGAGCATCAACAATATAAATCATTTTTGGCCCAGTTGCAGACCATTTGTACTCAACGGTTATATAAAGAATTGCGTAAAGCTGGTGAAATAGAGAGCGGAGAATAAAGATGGGAAGGTTTCGAAATAGAGGCGAGGACGATACAGATGCTGGAGTGGATATATCTCCGCTGATTGACTGTGTATTTATTCTGCTGATCTTTTTTATCGTAACGACGACGTTTGTGGAGGAGACGGGCGTTGAGGTGGATAAGCCGCAAGCGGCTTCTTCGGTTCAGTTGGAGAAGACGAGTATACTTTTGGCGATTACGGATAAGGGTGAAATTGTGTATGGCGGTCGGGAGATTGGCATTGCGGGGGTGCAACCGCTGGTGAAGCGGATGATGCAAAAAGAAGAGGTGCCGGTGATAGTACAGGCGGATCAGAATGTTCAGGCTGGGTTACTGATTCGGGTGATTGATGAGGCGAAGCTGGCGGGTGCGGTTAAAGTAAGCATTGCTACGCGGAATAATCAGGGATAGAGACGACGTGTCGAGGCAGGTAGAACAATTCTTAAAGCAGGTGGTGTATCTGGTACTTGCCGGGGTCGTGGCATTAGGGGTTTTTATGATCTTGCCGATTCTACAAGTCATCACGCAGCCGCCTTCAAAGGATCTGACAATTCGGACGGCGGATATCGCGAATGTGCCGCCCCCGCCCCCGCCTCCAATGGAAGAGCCTGAGGAGCCGGAACCGGAAGATGAGCCGCCGCCGCCGCCAGCAGTGGATGCGCCGCCGTTGGATTTATCGCAGTTGGAGCTGGCGTTGAATCCTGGAGACGGAGCGTTTGGAGGTGGTGATTTTACCATTAATTTAAGTGGGATGATGGGGAATAGCGATGAGATAGATGCGATCTTTTCGTTATCAGATTTGGATCAGAAGCCGCGAGTGGTGTATCAACCGGCGCCAATCTATCCGCCGGAGCTTGCGCGGAAGAGTATGCAGGGAACGGTCTATATATTATTCGTTGTTGATCAGAATGGTCGAACACGTGATTTGAAGGTGCAGAAGTCGTCGCATCCAGTTTTTAATAATCCCGCATTGAAAGCGGTGAAGCAGTGGAAATTTGAACCCGGAAAACGGAAAGGCAAGCCTGTACAATTCAGGATGCGTGTGCCGATTACATTTCAAAAATAGGTGAAGATGATGAAGAGAGAGCCGATAAGAATATATTTAATGAGCATGTTGATTGCTTGGAGTGCAGTGGGTTACGCGGATTCACTCGAAACGATTCTAAAGCAGCTGAAGGAGAAGCAGGACTTGCGGAATCAGAAGCTTTCGGGTGAGCGGTTAGAGACTCTTGAGATGCCTACAGAGAAGCAGGCTGTTATACAGGCGGTGGTGGAACCGGCCGTTGAGTTGATTGAAGCGCCTGCCCCTGTTGTGGAAGTGGCGGCGAATGTGGTGTATAGCGAGAAAGATACATCGGGCATTGATCAACCGCAGCGGAGAATAGATGATCTGTCGATTTGGGACAGCGAGCGTTTCCAGAGGGAGTTTCTGGGTAGTTATGGTGTGAACGCGGATATTGAGCCACGGGTGACGGTGGTGGAACAGGAGCAGATGCAGAAGGTGCTGGATGTGTTGTCGGAAGAGAACAGCATGGATCAAGCGCTGAAGTTGTTGTCTAAATTCAATAAAGAGGCGGCGAGTGCAATTTTTGATTTCACAATTGCGAATTTGCATTTCCAGATGGATGAGCTGGAGACAGCGCTCCAATTTTACAGTCAGGCGATTGAGAAGTTCCCAAATTTTCGGCGGGCATATAAAAATGCAGGGTTGATTCAGGTTCGGAATAGTGAATTTAAGAAGGCACTTCCATATTTAACGAAGACAGTGGAGTTAGGTGGTCATACGAGTTTAGCGTATGGATTATTAGGCTTTGCATATGGTTCGACGGATCAGCATTTGAGTGCTGAGTCAGCGTATCGGATGGCGATTCTGCTCGATCCGGAGACAGTGGATTGGCAGTTGGGTCTAGCGCGGAGTCTGTTCAAACAACAGAAGTATGAAGATGCGGCGAGTTTATGCAGTTCGTTGATTGAGAAGAATCCGAAGAGTGCGGATTTTTGGTTGTTACAGGCGAATGCCTATTTGGGGATGAAGCAGCCGATGCGGGCGGCAGAGAATTATGAGTATGTGAACCTGATAGGCAAGGCGACTGCAGAGAGTATGACGATGCTGGCGGATATTTATGTGAACGAGGAGCGTTGGGATTTAGCGGCAGACTCTTATTTGCGGGCCTATGAGATTGATAACGGGGAAAACCCGAGTAAGCCCTTGCGGGCAGCTAAGATTTTGGCAGCGCGAGGTGCTTTGAAGGAGTCGAAGCGGATGTTGAACCGGGTGTCGGAGCGGAAGGCTTCGCTGATGGAAGGGGATTTAAAAGAGCTTTTGAAGTTGCAGGCGCGAGTAATGGTTTCAGAAGGTGGTGGTGAGGATGTGGTGCAGGTACTTGAGGAAGTGGTTGCGGTCGATCCGTTGGATGGAGAGGCGTTGATGTTGTTGGCACAGCACTACGGACGGAATGTACCGGAGAAGGCGATTTTTTATTATGAGCGAGCGGCGAATGTCGAGAAACATGAGGCAGAAGCGAATTTACGTCATGGACAGTTACTGGTGGGACAGTCGAAGTATCAGGATGCGATTCCGCTGTTGAGGAGGGCGTATGAGCTAAAGCCGCGTGCGGACTTGGAAGATTATCTCAAGCAGGTCGAGCGGATTGCTAAATCGCGCCGTTAAGATTGGTTGGCTAGAAAGTCATTTAGAGCATGGACGGCCATATAAAATGTGGGATTGATTCATGTTCAGAATAGTGAATTTAAGAGGCTGCTTCCATATTTAACGAAGACAACGGAGTTAGATGTTCAAACCATTTTAGTGCATGGATGCAGTTGCTAAAATGCAAAAGAACTCAAATGTGTAATCGTTGTCGAGAAGAGCGGATTTGGAATTCTTACGCAGTTTTTTCTGAGATGGGCTAGGAGCTAATTGTTCCCTAATTTAAGAATCTCATTAAATAATCTATTTTATTCTTATATCTTAATTGATCAGAAAAAATAGAATAAGAAACATGATTAAATTAATTTCTAGTAATCGATATTTTTTTAGAATAAAGCTCATGATAAATTTTTACAGCAATAGAGTCAGAAACACCCCATTTAGTTGATTTAATATTTTTAACTTCTAGAATTTTTAAAATTTCAAGATATATTTTTAGTGCATGATCTATTACATCAGCCTTATCAATTGCTAAATGATGATTTTCAATTTTTTCATTTATAGTTAAATTTTCCAGTTCAAAAGTATTTTGAATAAAATCTTTAGTTGTCATCTTTCCTACTTCATAAATTTTAAAGAAAGACCTGATATTTCCTCCTAATCCTATCATTTCTTCTATTTTTGATTGTTTTTTCAACCATTTTTTTAACCTTGTCCACTCATCTGGATTGTTTTGTCCATGCATTCCTCTTACTGCGCCTAATTGAAATGACTGGATAATATATTGGTCACCTTTATTTATATAAATTTCAGTACTTCCTCCGCCAACATCAACAAATACTTTTTGTTTTTTTGATTGAGCTTTTGGGTGAAGTTTTATCAGTTTCGCCTCCTCCAAACCTGAAATAATTCTTATTGGATGCTCAATTTTATTCTCAACATATCTTCTAGCATATTCTGAATTTTGCGTATCTCTGAAAGCACTCGTGGCAACTATTTCATACGTCTTTATATTATTTTTTTTAAAAAATCTTTGATATTTTTTTAATAGTTTTACTAATTTATCTAATTCTATTTTATTTAAAATGCCATGATTATAAACATCCGTACCCAATCTAAATGGTGACCTTTTTCCATCTAAAAATTCTATAGATATTGGCGTAGTTTTAAATATTTTAGATTTTACAGCGTTAGTGCCTATGTCAATTGATGCTATTTTCATTAAAAATCATCACTGTATTTGGTTAGTGTCATAAATTGTTCATAGGATAGATTATCAAACTTTACGCTGTCGATAGTGGTACTATATTCGGAAATTTGTTCTGCATATTTTACTGGCTTTAATACTTTTTTATTTTCGTAATCCATTTTCATTAATAAGTATCTTAACGCTGTGAGTCTGCCTATCATTTTATTGTTTGAATTTATTCTAATCCATGGAGCTTCCTTAAAAGATGTTTCACTAAACATTCGATCTTTGTAAAAGGTAAAAGCATCCCATTTAGTTACAATTTTTTCGTCATTTTCTGAAAGCTTCCAATATTTAAGTTGAGAATGCTTTCTTGCATGCATTCTTTTTTTTTGTAGGTCTTTAGATAAGGAAAAGTAAAATTTAGTAATCTCTATACCATCCTGAATATGGTTCTTTTCCCAATCTTCCACTCTATTCATGAATGTTCTATATTGACGGTCACTGCAGTAGCCCATAATTGGTTCGGTGATAGCTCTAGTATACCATGATCTGTCCAGAAAACAAATTTCTCCGACTTTTGGTAATACCTTTTCCCATCTTTGAAACCAATGTGAAGATTCCCATGGTGTTGGAATGCCTAGCTGAACATAATTAAAATTTGTGGGTCGTAAATATTCTGAAAAGAATTTAATTGCAGAGCTTTTGCCAGCCGTATCTCTTCCTTCAAAAATAATACAAATTTTTCTTTTATTTTTTATGACATCTTCTTGAAATTTGAGTAGCTCAACTTGAAGTCGCTTTTTTTCTAATCGATATGCTTTTGCATCAAGTTTTTTATACTCTGATTGATCTATTCTAATCGGTTCCATCATTCTTCTTGATTAATTTACTTATGAAATTTACGCGAGTTAATAAATAAAGGAATTACTGATGCGTTAAAAAAATCTTCATTCAGAAAAAATTTGCATTTCCATATAACCTCCTAATACCGCTAAACCGATGATCGTAGCTACCTGATTCTGGAGATTTTTGATTCATTACTTGATATCTTATTATAGTTAATAAAAATATTTAGATTTTGATAAATATCCTTATTGAATACTAATACTTGTTTGCTATCTATTTTCTCCCTACAAGGTAAAACACGTACTAGATGAAAGGCAACTTATCGAAGGCTGATTTACATGTCCACAGCAAATACTCGGATCGTCCGAGTCAGTGGTTTTTACGCCGTATTGGTGCGCCTGAAAGTTTTCTTGAACCTGTTGATATTTATAATACTTGTCGTCGAGCTGGTATGGACTATGTAACAATCACCGACCACAACACGATTCAGGGATCGTTAGATATTGCCCATTTTCCTGGGACATTTATTTCGAGCGAATTGACGACCTATTTTCCAGAAAATGGATGTAAATTGCATATCGTTGTATCGGGCATTACAGAGAATCAGTTTGGTGAGATGCAGCATCTGCGCGAAAATATATATGATCTCCAAGATTATATGTTGGAGAATCAAATTGTTCATTCAGTTGCGCATCCATTGTATCAATTAAATAATAAGCTGACAGTTGAGCTTTTTGAGAAGATGATTCTTTTATTCTCTCGGTTTGAGTCGATAAATGGATCAAGAAATCCCCGTGCCTGTGATATTAGTACAGCGCTTTTCCGTTCATTAACTCCGGAAATGATCACGCAGTTGGCGGATAAACATGGGATTAAACCGGTGGGGCTGGAGCCGTGGAATAAGACCTTTATTGGAGGTTCAGATGATACGGGGGGGCTCTACATAGCGGAAGCTTATACGGTTACACCGAAAGCGGCTTCGGTGATTGATTATATCGAGTTTCTCCGAGGTGGGCAGCATGAGGCGCAGGGAGAGTCAGGGACCTCTATTCGTTTGGCGAATAATCTATATCGAATTGCTTATCAATTTTATAAGGAGCGGTTTATTACGCCGGGTATGACGGATCGATCTTTGGTGGGAAATTTTTTACAACATCTATCGAAATCTTCTATGGAGAAGCCTAAGCGAGAAATGGGGATTAAAGCGGAGATTAAGTCAAAGATTAAGAAGAAAGTGCAACAGGCGTACGTTAAGACCCAGATGGGGGATCTTGAACAAATGATTGTGGAGGAATTATCAACGATTTTAGATGAAGGGGAAGCCATTGAGAATGAAGCGATGAATAGTTTCACTTCTGCCTGCCGCATCAGTCAGCAGTTGAGTTTTGTTTTCTTAAAGAAAGCGGTGGAGAAGATTCGAAAAGGAGAGTTGCTTGGATCGTTGCAAGCCATTTCATCAATGGGTCCGATGGTACTAGGTGTGGCTCCTTATTTTACGGCTTTTTCAAGTCAGCATCGTGATGAACAATTCCTGCGTGAGTTGTGTCGTTCTTTTCCTGCAGTAGGACATCTTGAGAAGCGTGGAGGAGGAAAAGCATGGGTTACCGATACCTTTGAAGATGTAAATGGGGTAACCAAGACGATCCGCACCTTGGCTGGCATGGCTTTTGATTCCAAGATTCCGATTACTGTCGTCACGTGTTTAGATCAGATGCCGCAGGTTAATTTTCCTCTCAAGAATTTTAACCCAATTGGATCGTTTCAGATACCGGAGTATGAGTCGTTATTGATTAGTTTCCCTCCTTTCTTGGAGATGATTGGTTATTTTGAAGAAGAGGAATTTGATGAGATTATTATTTCAACTCCTGGATCGCTGGGTTTAATCGCGTTGGTAGCGGCGAAGATATTGGGGCTATCGGTGAGAGGGATTTACCATACAGACTTTCCGCGGTTTTTTAGTGATATATCGGAGGATGATCGTATGGGAGAGATGACGTGGCGATTTATGCGTTGGTTTTATGGAAAAATGGATCAGGTATTGGTTCCGAGTTTGCAGTATAAAACGCTTTTGATTGATGGCGGATTTGAACCAACGGTTATTGATGTGATGCCACGTGGGATTAACTTGAAAAAATTTAATCAAGAATTTCGCAAGCCAACATTTTATGCAGATCGGGGGTTGGTGCATTCATTTCAATTTATTTATGCCGGCAGAATCTCCCGCGAGAAGAATATCGAACAATTATTAAAGGCATTCAAGATACTCTGTGATCGGGGTATTAAGGCAGATTTAGTGTTGGTGGGAGACGGCCCGTTGCGGGAAAAGTTGGAAGCAACTTATGAATCGGAACAAATATTGTTTATGGGGTATCTGTATGGAGATGAGTTGGCTGAAGCCTATGCCAGTGCGGATCTTTTCGTATTTCCAAGTCGTACCGATACATTTGGCAATGTGGTCTTAGAAGCGCATGCATCTGGATTGCCAGCGATTGTTTCGGATGAGGGAGGCCCGCAGGAAATTGTTGCTTCCCATAAATCGGGTTTGATTGTTGATATGAGTTCAGCGGATTTATTGGCAGAGGCGATGGAGCGTGTGCTTCGAGATCGAACCTTTTATGGGCAATTAAAATTAGCTGCTAAGGCAAAGGCAGAAGCTAGTCGATGGGAATATGCGTTGGAAAAACTATAGTCTCATTCTTTCACTTCTTTTGATGATTATTTCTACGAGTTCTGGACTCGAGACCCTTCCACTTTTAGAGGAGGGTCATGCACAGCCTTCTTGAAAAAAAGAATCCGATCCAAGCGGATGTTAAGGGGTGTATTGCGGTTCCTTTTGATACAATGTTGGAGTTGTATGAAAGTCCGTCGATGCTATTGAGAATTCAGCAGATTTATCGTGATTATATGGTAGGAACTGAAGGGGTGGAGTTTGAGGTAGTAGAGGTAAAGCCAAATTTCTACGAATATGTGAATCGACATGAAGAGCTAACGGTGATTGAAGAGTGTTTTCGTTTGAAATCGAATACGGATCAATTTGATTTGGTTCTATACACAGCGGGTTACCGATTTTTCGGTGCGTATGAGGCAGTTATTCATGTGCAATTAGAGCGGGCGTTAGATGCAAGCCTGTATCGAGCATTTGTCTATGCCTATCCTCAAAATGGGTTTAGTCGATTTTTTGGGCGCTATTTAGGCCTAATTGAACGCTTTTTTGATAAAAAAACAACTGAAATGGAAATGCTGACGGTCGAGATTGTTCAGTATATGCATTTCCCTAAAAAGGAAGATTAAGCGTCGATCTTTCTCTAATTAAGTGAATGCTTTGGGTATCGGTTAATCAATGCATTTATCGGTGAGAGTTTATAGGATATGTGTTTACTTGGTGCTGGCTGTAATGTAGTGAAGTTCAAACCGATCTAGTTTTGAGTATATAGGTGTGCATTGATGCTAATTAGCCTTTTTTTAGATTGCGTTTAGCGGTAAAACCGTAAGGATTTCAGCCCTTTATATGAGTGGAATAAATCAGCGTAAAATCGACCATGTTAATTTGGTTGCGTCTCATGACGAATTAGATCGTGAGCGAGGCTACTTTGATTATATTCATCTAACGCATCGAGCCTTACCGGAACAGAATTTAGAAGATATTGATCCTTCCATCATGTGGATGGGGAAAAAACTTTCATTCCCACTTTTGATCTCTTCAATGACGGGAGGATCGGATGAGGAGCTGATTCAGTTAAATCGGACCCTTGCGCAAGCGGCGGAGGCGGAGGAAGTTGCTCTTGCGGTTGGTTCGCAACGGATTATGTTGAATGAGTCATCGGCGAAAGAGAGTTTTGCACTTCGGGAGTGTGCTCCGACCGCTCTTTTGTTAGGGAATATTGGAGCTGTTCAGTTGAATTATGGTGTGGGCGCGGCAGAGTGTTGTTCCATGATGGATGTCTTGGGTGCCGATGGATTATTTTTACATCTAAACCCGCTGCAGGAAGCTGTGCAGCCAGAAGGGGATACGCAGTTTATTGGATTGAGTGAGCGGATCGCGGAACTGGTGAAGGAACTTGATCATCCGGTTATTGTTAAAGAAGTGGGCTGTGGGATTTCTGATTGTGATGCACGCTTGTTAAAAGAGGCGGGCGTGAAGTATATCGATGTTGCAGGAACAGGTGGAACTTCCTGGAGTTTGGTTGAAAGTAAGCGTAGTTCGGATTCATCCATTGGAGAACTTTTTGGTGATTGGGGTATACCGACACCGGCTGCATTACGGATGATGAAGCCGTTTCGATCGGATTTTGACCTGATTGCTTCTGGGGGAATCCGAAATGGGATCGACATGGTGAAATGTGTGATTTTAGGTGCTTCTTTATGTGGATTAGCGCGTCCGTTTTTGCAGCCGGGGCTTGAGTCGGTCGATGCGGTGCGAGCCGTGATTCAACGCTTGAAGCGAGAATATATTACGGCACTATTTTTATTGGGCGTGGAGAGCACGGAGGCATTGATTGGCCGAGAGGAGTTGATTCGCGATGAAGATCGGGATTGATCAGTTGCATCTCTATAGTTCGCGTTATTATGTGGATTTGAAAACTTTAGCTACTGAGCGCGGTGTAGATGTGGATAAATTTTATCGTGGAATTGGCCAAGAGCAGATGGCGGTACCAGCACCAGACGAAGATGTGGTGACGTTGGGCGCGAATGCAGCTCATGGATTAGCCGCTGCGGGCGAGCTGGATGATATTGAGTTGCTTTTATTTGCGACTGAGAGTGGTATTGATCAATCAAAGGCGGCAGGTATTTTTGTGCATCGATTGCTGGGTCTTTCGGAGAGATGCCGAACTGTTGAGTTGAAGCAAGCATGTTACGCTGGAACAGCGGCGGTACAGTTAGCGGTGCAGTATGTGGCACGAAATCCGGAAAAGAAGGCATTAGTCATCGCGGCTGATATTGCACGATATGACCTTAATAGTCCGGGAGAAGCAACACAGGGCTGCGGCGCAGCCGCTTTGGTAATTGCTGCTAATCCACGAATTTTGTGTTTGGAAGAGGAATCTGGATTTTATACCGAAGATGTGATGGATTTCTGGCGTCCAAATTATCGATCGGAAGCATTAGTCGACGGAAAGTATTCAACGTTAGTATATATTCGGGCGTTGGAGGCTTGTTGGAAGCAGTACCAGGCGCTAAGTGATCGATCGCTTTTGGATATTGATTATTTTTGTTATCATATTCCCTTCACGAGAATGGCAGAAAAAGCGCATCGGAAGTTATTTCGATCAGCAGGCTTGTCGGTTAGTGCTTCGGAAATTGAGGCTGCTTTGGAAGATAGTTTAATTTATAGTCGTCAAATGGGAAATTGTTATACGGCTTCGATGTATGTGGGATTAGCCTCTTTATTAGAGCAGTCAGATCGGGATTTAAAAGGTAAGCGGATTGGATTATTTAGTTATGGTTCTGGGTGCGTGGGTGAGTTTTTCTCAGGGATTGTTGAGCCCGGATATCAATCGATGTTGCAGAGGAATCTCCACCAAGAGATGTTGCGGGATCGATCAGAACTAAGCTATCAACAATATGAAGATATTTTTAATTATAACGTGCCGACAGATGGAGGAATCTATATATTTCCAGAGTACCGTACGGGTCCGTATCGTTTAAAAGGAATGAGTGGACATAAGCGCGAGTATGAATCATTGGTGGAGAGCGATGAAAGCGGTAGCGCCGGGTAAAATAATTATTAGTGGTGAGCATGCGGTCGTGTATGGAGCGCCTGCCGTGGGTATGGCTGTGGATCGTAATGCGGTTTTTCAGTTAAAACCGCAGGCATCCGATACAATTTCATTTGACCTGCAACATGCCGCTACTAGTTCGTATACGTTGTTGGCTTTGCGCGATTTAAAAAAACGTATCGAGCGAAAATACAATCAATTCCAGCAGGGAGAGCTTGGTATTCGGGATGTATTGGCTGCTCCGGCTGACCTCTTTCGATTTGCTTTTATTCATGCCTTAGATGGATTGCATCGTTCATTAGATTCGGGATTGGTAATGAAGTTACGTTCGACAATTCCAGTGGGGTGCGGCATGGGATCATCGGCGGCGACGGTATTAAGTGAAATACGAGCGCTGGGGCACTATTTGCGGGTCGATTTTAAACCGGACTGGTATTATGAGTACAGTTTGGAAGTTGAGCGATTACAGCATGGGTATCCGAGTGGGATTGATTCTTATGTAGCGCTGCATGGTGGATGCACCTACTTTAAGGAGGGTAAGGGTCAGAAAATCCCGATGCCTTCGGTTAAAATGTTTTTGGTGGAGACAGGAATTCCAGAAAGTTCAACAGGAGTATGTGTTGAATCGGTTCGAAATCAGTTTGGTTCAAGCTCCATTTGGAGTGAGTTTGGGTCTGTGACAGAAGAGGTGCGGACACATCTAGAAAATAATGAGCAATCTAAATTATATGAGAGCATACGGGCCAATCATCGGCTTTTGGATCAGATTGGTGTTGTGCCCGAGCGGGTGGGTCAATTTATTCGTGAGATTGAATCCCATGGGGGAGCTGCTAAGATTTGTGGTGCTGGATCGGTTGATGGGGAAGCGGCGGGAGTTGTGATCGTATTGGCTGATGAGGCACCCACAGCATTGTGCGCGCAGTATGGCTATACTGTTTCGCCATTGCGAGGGGATCCGCTGGGTACGCGATTGGTTTAAGTATGAATGCGATTACGGTATCTGCACCAGGAAGTTTAATGCTTTTAGGTGAGCATGCGGTTCTCCATGGATTTCGAAGTGTGGTATGTGCAATTGATCGGCGTATTGAAATCACGTTGACGCCTCTTCCAGATCCGGTTTTAGAGATTGAATCGGCCATGGGGTCATACTCTGCACTGTTGCTTGAGTTGAGTGCAGATGATCGATTTCGGTTTATTTTAGCAGCGGTTGAGTCGGTTCGAACAAATATAAAAACGGGCTTAAGGATTACGATCCAAGCTGAATTTGATGCACATGTTGGATTTGGTTCATCGGCGGCGGTTACGGTAGGCGTGCATGCTGCATTAGTGTGGCATCTTACAGGGCAGTTTCCTGAGAAACGTGAATTATACCTACTTAGCTTGAATACTGTTCATCAGGTTCAGGGGTGTGGTTCCGGAGCGGATGTGGCAGCAGCGGTCTATGGTGGTGCGGTGGGTTATACAATCGATCCCTCGTTTGTTCCGGTTGCATGGGCGCATCCGATTACAGCGGTTTATTGTGGATATAAGAAGCCTACCCCAGAAGTGATTGAGTGGGTTGAAACCCGATTCAAGAATGATCAAGAACAGCTCCAGACCTTCTATGAACAGATTCATCTTTGTGCTGAAAAAGGATTAAGAGCGCTTCTTAAGAATGATGAAGAGACGCTAATTCAAACCTTATCGGTTCAGCAGCGAGTTATGGAGAAAATGGGGCTTAGTACTCTTGAGCTAGATGAAATTGTGCGGGCAATGGAAGCTGATCCAAAGATAAAAGGTGTTAAACTGAGTGGATCAGGACAAGGTGATTGCGTGATCGGGTTGGGGCGGCTTTCGGCATCTATTGGATCCTATGAGATTCATGAATTAGAGGTGGACCCTATGGGGTGTGTGCAGGTGGAAATAGCCGATCCAAAATAGGAGTGAATAGATTGGCGATTAAAACTGCGAATACCATCGCTTCGGTGTAATAGGTTGCAGTTCGAATCCAACCGTTTGCGACGCCTATAATAACACCGAAGAAAATTTTCCCTCGAATACTTTTGGGGGTTGAATAGGGATCAGAAAAAAGAAAAAGCATGCTAAAGAGACTTGATGCAGTGATAAGGTTATAAAGGGGATCTAATCCGTTTAACCCATTGAAAATTGAGAAGCTAAACGCGTAAGCTAAAATCGTATATCGATTACAAAGGTTCTTCCAACTAAAGAAGAGGATCACGACCAGAAGAAGAAAAGGGAAATTGGAACCCGGACTGCCAGGAACAATGGTGTAGAAGTCCATCCAATTTCCTTGAATGGGTCCCCAAAGGAGCATGGATAGATCGAGTTGGGCACCTTCTGCCCGATAAAGCTCTTGAGGTGTAGCGGTGCTGAGAGTATCCATGGAAGCAACACCCCATGTGGTACACTCAGTGGGAAATAGTAGCATTAGTAAGAGGCGTGCTGCCAACGCACTATTGAGTCGAATGCCGATGCGAGGGAGAAGAGGTTTAACGATCCAGCTTGCAAATAGAACGCCGATGAGGAGCTGCCAAATGGGCATCTTGTCAGGTAGACTGCAAGTGAGCAGCCCAGCGGCAATGGCAGAACCTAAACCATAAGCACGTAGTGGGGTTTTTTGAAAGAGAACGAGCGCAGCTTCTGCAAGTGCACCCAGAATCATTAACAGCATTAATTTGCCGATAAAGAGGGGCGCATAATAGAGGCTGTAAAATACGGCGGTTAGAAGAAGTGTTGAAAGAATAACATAAATTTTATGAGATCCTTTCATGGGTTATTGGGCAGTTAGCTTATTTCTTTTCTCTAATTCAAGAGCAGCACGTCGTGCCATGTAGTTGATGTAATTGAGTGCTTTGGCTCCATAACGGGTTGCGCCCGATACGGTATTAACGGCTCGTTTTCCACTGTGAGGGTCAAACGCGATCTCTTTAATAGGTTTAATGATGGATTCGACTTGGCGGCGGTTTTTTCCATTTTTTATTTTTAGAATATCGGGAAAAGAAGCGGAGCGTAGAATAAATCCATCGTCGGTGATATCAACGACAACAACACCAGTAATAGGTTTAAACGATTCAATTTCTCGATATGCGATGGCCCGAGTGGGACGGCCTGTTGAATCGCAACCGAGTTGCATGAATTCGATTAAGTTGGAAAAAGGAGTTTGTGGTTCTAGGATTTGGTGCTGTTTGAACGTATTTTCTATAAAATCAGATACTTCGGCAGGTTGGGCTGTTGCAATTAGGACAGTGGTTAGCATAAAGCCCCACAAGAAAGTGTAGAATCTAATAAACATTCAGAATGTCTATGATCTTTTCGGTGACCGTGCAAGCTTGAAGGATTACTTTTGATTATCTGTGCGCTAAAAATGGAATTATTTATTGATAAAAAAGCGCGGTGGGGCATTGACGGTTCATTATTCGACAGGTACTTTTCCCGCTGTTTTTATAATTGAATTAACCCGAAAAAGAAAGGCGAACAATGGCAACTAAGGTAGGAATTAACGGTTTTGGACGAATTGGTCGGATGGTATTTCGTGCGGCAGCAACTCGTGATGATATTGAAATTGTAGGGATTAACGATCTCTTGGATGTCGATTATCTTGCATATATGCTTAAATATGACTCGGTACATGGACGCTTTGATGGTTCGGTGGAAGTGCAAGATGGTGGTTTAGTTGTAAACGGATCAGCGATTCGAATTACAGCGGAAAGAGACCCAGCTAATTTGGCATGGGGAGATATTGATGCGGAAGTAGTGATTGAGTCTACAGGATTCTTTCTAACGGATGAAACCGCCCGTAAGCACATTGAAGCGGGTGCTAAGAAAGTGGTTCTTTCAGCTCCTTCGAAAGATGCAACGCCCATGTTTGTATGTGGTGTAAATACAGATTCTTATGCTGGACAAGATATTGTCTCTAATGCTTCATGTACAACTAACTGCTTGGCTCCGATTGCAAAAGTTCTTAACGATACCTTCGGTATTGATAAAGGTTTAATGACTACCGTTCATGCGGCAACAGCCACTCAGAAGACCGTTGATGGGCCTTCGATGAAAGACTGGCGAGGCGGTCGCGGTATTCTTGAGAATATTATTCCTTCATCAACCGGTGCGGCAAAAGCAGTTGGCAAAGTGATACCTGAGTTAAATGGGAAGTTGACTGGCATGGCATTCCGTGTGCCTACGTCGGATGTGTCAGTTGTTGACTTGACGGTTTGTCTTAAAAAAGAAGCTTCCTACGAAGCGATTTGTGCAGCGATGAAGGAAGCATCTGAGAGCAGCTTAAAAGGAATTTTGGGCTACACGGATGAGCCTTTAGTTGCTACCGATTTCCGTGATGAAGTTTGCACATCGGTATTCGATGCAAATGCGGGCATTCAATTGGATGAAACCTTTGTGAAGGTGGTCTCTTGGTATGATAACGAGTGGGGCTATTCGTGTAAGGTGCTGGATCTGGTGAATGTAATCACTGGCTAAAGAATTCCTTGAATAAGAAAGCGCTCCTTTTAAGGGAGCGTTTTTTTTTGGTTTTAAACGGAGATAGAAACAATGAACAAGCTTGCGTTAAATGAATTGGATGTAAAAGGAAAGCGCGTGTTGATGCGTGTTGATTTTAATGTGCCTGTAAAAGCGGGTGTGGTGGGAGATGATACGCGGATTGTGGCGGCCTTACCTTCCATCCAGCATGTGCTTGATCAAGGGGGATCGTTGGTTTTGATGAGCCACTGTGGTCGTCCGAAAGGGGAGAAAAATATGGAATTCACCCTAAAGCCTGCGGTGGATCGATTGGCTGAATTAATCGATGCGAACGTCACCCTAGCGCCTGATGTAATTGGAGATGAAGTCCAATCCTTGGTGGAGGGCATTGCAACCGGGTGAAATTTTGGTTTTGGAGAACGTACGTTTTTATAAAGAAGAAGAAGGTAAGGGCTGTACGGAAGCGGAGCAGGAAATCTTCGCGAAGACGTTAGCGTCATATGGAGATGTTTATGTTTCTGATGCATTCGGTACGGCACACCGAGGGCATGCTTCAATGGCATTGATTACCAAATATTTGGATCTATGCGCTGCGGGATTCTTATTGGAAAAAGAGATCGCGTATTTGGGTAAAGTATTGGAAGCCCCCGAGCATCCATTTGTGGCAATTATTGGAGGTGCCAAAATTTCCGGTAAAATTGATGTGATTGTGAATTTGATGGAAAAATGCCAAACCATATTAATTGGGGGTGGCATGGCGTATACGTTTTATGCGGCACAGGGCCTTCAGATTGGAGATTCTTTATTGGAAGCCGATAAAGTTGAACTGGCACGTGAGATTTTGCAGCAAGCAAAAGAGAAGGGTGTTGAATTGCTCTTGCCGGTAGATCATGTTGTAGCTAATGCCTTTTCGGAAGATGCTAATATAAAAGAAGTTGAGGGCGAAATTGAGGCAGGTTGGATGGCCCTTGATATTGGACCAAAAACGACCGCGTTATATAGCGCGGCTGTTGCCAACGCGAAAACCGTTGTTTGGAATGGACCGATGGGTTGCTTTGAAATGGCTCCATTTGCGAATGGAACCAACTCTGTTTGCGCTGCCGTAGCTGCCAGTAATAGTATTAGCATTATCGGTGGCGGAGATAGTGTGGCAGCCGTGAAGGCGGCAGGCGTGGATGATCAGATGAGTCATGTCTCGACAGGCGGCGGTGCATCTTTGGAATTTATGGAAGGCAAAAAGTTGCCCGGCATTGTGTCTCTTACGGACACCTAGAGCATCTGGGATCAAACAAGAAGCGCACCTTGAGGGAGGTGCACTTTTTTTATTTAGAACGAAAGATTTATTTTTCCAGATACTAGGTGCTCTTGGTAGCTTGCACCGGTGGTTAGATCATAATTCAACTGAAATTTAGTTTTATCAAAATGCCAACTCCAGAAGTCGAGACCGACTCCCATTTTGAAAAGGTTCTCTTCTCTGGAGCGTATGCTCAATGTGTCCGATCCCAGTGAACTTGTGTACCGCATATCTTCCAGATCTGGATTCAATTCGCGTAACCAATGAAACCGAAATTCTGGAATCATCGTGAGACCACGATTAGACCAATTAATTTGATTTTTCGTTGAAAGCGTAGCTCCTAGACTGAGCATTTGTGAATCGGTTGAGTAGGATGCAATTTGTTTGGTATCACCTGCATAGACGCCACTGCGTTGATAAGCATCTTGATCGTAGGTTGATATAAGAAGGGAAGCTTCGGGGGTAATTTTAAACCGTTTGTTTAGATGAATAGATTGTCCTACTCCAACATAAAAGCTGTTAAGAGTGGCGGAGTAAGTCTCGTTTACATTCGATAGAACTCGGTTGTTTACTTCGTGATCCATATCTGACTGCGTATAGGCAAAATCGAAATAACTTTTTTCGCTACCGATAGAGGCGTAGATACCCATTTGGGTAGAATCGATTGAGCTTCCGTAGGTGGTTCCTCCATTGATTTGGCTCGATGTAATTCCGGCAGAGAGCCCGATGAGGAGACGGCCATATCGTTTGTCGATTCCGATGATGGTGCCTGATGTGTCTGCATCATATCCGGTAAACAAACTAGTTTCGTCGCGGCTTGTAGAAGATTTATAGCCGCGAATCCATCCCTGCATTTGGATATTTGGTTGCGAGGGCCCTGCAAGGCCATAAGGTAATCGAAGTTGTTTCTTTGCACTTGCGAAGCCGTTTTTTGCTCGAACTTCACTGCTGCGCTGAGCAATCACATTCGCCACTTGTTGCTGATTCTGTATGCTGATATCTGCATTATCCGAGGTTTGTGTTTCTGTAAATCGAATCAGTTGCGATCCTTTAAACGCCGATAAACTATTAAGTTGAGAAAAGATCGTGTTGTTAGTGCGAACTTCCTCGTTTAGATTTGAAGAAATGCCAGAGACATATCCATTAAGAGGTTGGTATTGATAACTAACTTGATAGGTATTTGTGTTCACTTCAGCAAAGGTTAACCAACCTAAATCGGCACTGATTTTTTCCACGCCATTGACATTGTTTACGGTGAGGAAATCAATGGTTCCTGATGAGTTTTTTGCGTTACCCTGCACAAGTATCTTAGCTCCAGTTGCACTGAGGTCTAAATCACCGTTGAGGGTAATATTGCCGTTTACAGTCCCATCATACGCAATCGAAAGGGTGGTGTTCTCTTTTAATGTTAAATTAGAACCACTATTAAACGTTCCATATCCGACATCTAATTTTGTACCTGTAGAAAGAAATCCTCCTTCTTGGAAATCTAAGAAACTATCTGTTCCGGATAAGTTTATTTTCGAATTATTTCCGCTTATGAAGGCACCATTAGAAAAAATATTAGTTGCTGATATAATTTGTAAGTCATTAAATACTAAGCCGTCTGAGGGATGATCAATTGTTGTAGTAACATGACCTCCATAATTATTTATTTTTCCGGAAAAATTGAAAGCATTTGATACACTTAAAACAGATGTTCCATCATAAAAATCAATGCTTCCTGAGGCGTTACCACTTAATAAATTGACACTAGCATTATCTCCATGAATAGCTATGTTGCCCGATATATTTGCATTTCCTTCAATGGTCACCATATCGCTATCCTGTAATCGGATTGCTGTGTCGAAACCTTGTGAACCGATAATGGTTCCACCCGCAATGGTAGCATTCTCGCTTATGAGTATACCGGGGGCACCATCATTGTTCGAAGCAATAACCTGGCTCCCGCCAAATGCACCAGCTGCACCACCAGAAAAAGTTCCACTATTAATGGTCAATGTCCCATTAGTTTGATAAACTCCAACACCGCCATATAAAAGAAATATACCATTATTAGCGGATGCTATTCCTCCACTTCCACCCGTTATAGTCGAATTATTAATTTCAGTTACTCCAGAGACAACAGCACCGGCTCCGCCTATAGCAGCAACACTATTGGTTGTGAAAGGGCTATAAATAGCAATATTTCCACCATGTCCGCCTTGAATATTACTATCACTAATTACACCTGATCCATAAAACCCCATTCCTCCGGATGCATTTATTTGATTTGCACCACTGCCTGTAGAGGTCACTCTTGCTGTACCGCCCGATCCTCCAAAGATAATGTTATTTGAAACTATTCCAGCACCTGCAGAGGTAGATCTCAAACCGCTACCACCTATCATGTCAACGTTGATTAATCCGGATGTAAATTCAATGTCTGATGAACCATTACCTCCTATAAGTGTACTGTTTAATAAGGCTCCACCACTAAAACTTCCCGTAAAGGCATCTCCTCCAGATAAACCGATCGTGTATGATCCCGCGGATGGAGTCTCAAGTTTAAACTGACCTCCATTTCCTCCAGAGGCAGTCAATTGATTTAGAATTCCTGAACCGCTTCCGCCATCAATTGCGTTACCTCCATTTGCAATATGAACAATATTCCATGTATCGGCATCTTGAACAGTAATCCCAAAATATCCGCCATCTGTTCCAATAATTTCACCTTTATAAATATTCAAATCTGAACCGCTTGATGTGATGCCTGTTCCTCCCGATGCATCAGCTCCATATGTACCTGCCGACAAGTCTCTTAAAAGTGTTCCGTTAAAAGAGCCAGCAGTACCGCCCTCTGCAAAAAGATTAGTTGCGAATAAATCAGAATTGATTACTTCGATAGCTGCACCACCGGTAGGAGTTGTAGCCAAATTAGAATTTTCTCCGATTTCACCGTTGCCACCGGTTAACATATTAGCTGTTTTATCATCAACAAAATCGATTACTGCATTGCCAACATTTCCAAAGTAAAGTGCCGTACCTCCTGTAATATTATTAACCCAGTTAGCAATATCAGTAGATCCGCTAATGGTTGCATTTTTTATATGTGCTCTGTTTGCATTCGAAATATAGACTGTATGTTGATTCCCAGCAAAATTAGCACTAGTGCTTGCGGTTCCATTAATCGATGCTGATGAAAATATTCCGTTAGTAATTCCAACTTGATCAGCCGCAGTAACGTAAACTACTGCCGCATGACCACTATTTGCCAGGGATGATCCGGGTTTAGATGTTATATGGAGATCGCTTGAGGCTGCGCTAAACTCAACTGTTGCATCATTATCGTGATTAAAAGTACCCTCTGATTCAGATGTTATAGAACCATCTACAAAAACTCTCGTGTCGGCATCTTGGCTAATATGAATATATCCTGAACCTGTCTCACCTAAATAGTTTGTTGCAGTACTCCAAATAGATTGATTGTCTACAGATCCCTCATAAATAGTGCCCTCCGGCCAATCCGTCCAAGTAACACTGTCATCGAATCCACCTGATGTTACCAGTGCGCTAAATCCTCCTCCATTTCTAACATCAATCGTGTTTTGAGCATTGGCTTGAATCCAAACTAGACAGCAAAGGATTATTGAGCTCCACTGTATATCTATTTTCATCCGCATCATGTTCAAATACCTTTTTTAATAGTTTCAGTGAAGGGAATAGAACGGAGGTTGGGCTCCATTAAATAGCAACATTATGTATTTAAAATTATTCTCAACACGTAACTGAAAAATATATTTCAATGCGCTATTTCAAGCAACATCAATTTACGTTTGATGTGATCGAAGTAGGGGATGCTTGTCATTCAAGTCTAAGAGGGCTATGTTCGGCGTCTTTTACGGAGATTAGTAAGAAATGTTTAAAGAAGTTTCAAGCCGAGTAGATTTTCCAAAAATGGAAGAAACAGTACTCCGCCAGTGGGTGGAAGAGCAGACGTTTCAGGCATCGTTGGCACAACGTGCGGATGCTCCGGAGTATCTTTTTTATGATGGACCTCCTTTTGCAACAGGGCTCCCTCATTATGGGCATTTGTTGGCGGGAACGATCAAAGATATTATTCCGCGGTATCAAACGATGCGTGGCAATCGGGTAGAGCGTCGGTTTGGTTGGGATTGTCATGGGCTACCGATTGAGGCGTTGGCGCAGGAGGCGTTAGGGCTTGCCGGAGCGCCGGCAATTAAAGAAGCGGGGATTGATACGTTCAATGAGCAGTGTCGTTCGATGGTTTCTACGTATGTTTCGGAGTGGGAGAAGACGGTCACACGCATGGGACGTTGGGTAGATTTTGAGAATGATTATAAGACGATGGATCGTCCGTTCATGGAGTCGATCTGGTGGGTTTTTTCTCAGTTGTGGGAGCAGGGTCGGATCTATCGAGCGCATCGAATCATGCCGTATAGTTGGAAGCTCAACACGCCGTTGTCGAATTTTGAAGCCGGTCGGAATTATCAGGATGTGCAGGATCCGGCGATTACGGTGCAGGTGAAGTTGATTGATTTTGAGTGGGAGGCCTCGGCGTTGATCTGGACGACAACTCCTTGGACGTTGCCTTCGAATTTAGCGATCTGTGCCGGTCCGGATGTTGAATATAGTGCGGTACGGGATGGGGCAAGTGGATCGGTCTATCTTTTGGCGTCGGCGCTTTTGATGGCGTATTATAAGGATGCGAGCGAGTATGAGGTTCTAAAAACATACACCGGTGCGGAGCTAGCTGGGGTGCGGTACGAGCCGATCTTTTCTGATTTTTCGGATCATCAGGGTGCGTTTCAAATTTTGATTGATTCGTTTGTATCGACCGAGGATGGAACGGGGATAGTCCATATGGCACCTGCGTATGGAGAGGATGACTATCGGATTTGTCGGGCAGCAGGAATTGAGTTGGTGGATCCGCTGGATGAAGATTGCGTCTTTACTGATCAGGTGCCTGCGTATGCAGGGCAGTTTTGTAAGGATGCGGACAAGGCGATTATCCGCGCACTGAAAGAACAGGGAAAGTTGATTCATCAATCGACGATTCAGCATAGCTATCCTTTTTGTGAGCGAACCGATACACCGTTAATTTATCGAGCGATTGATGCGTGGTATGTGCGAGTTGAAGATCTACGAGATCGGATGCTGGAGCACAACGAGCAGATTCATTGGACCCCTGCCCACGTAGGGGGAAAGCGATTTGCGAATTGGCTGGCAGATGCAAAAGATTGGAACATTAGCCGGAACCGATTCTGGGGTTCGTGCATCCCTGTTTGGGTGAATGTGGAAGATGCGGAAGATATGATCTGTATTCGCTCGGTGGAGGAGTTGGAGGAACTCTCGGGAGAGAAGGTGAAAGATCTGCATAAGCACTTTGTGGATGAAATTGTGATTGAGCGAGAGGGTAAAACATATCGCCGGACCCCTGAGGTATTAGATTGTTGGTTTGAGTCGGGTTCGATGCCGTATGCGCAAAATCACTATCCGTTTGAGAATAAAGCCTCATTTGAGGCAAATTTCCCGGCAGACTTCATTGCGGAAGGGCTCGACCAAACGCGGGGCTGGTTCTACACGCTCATGGTGCTATCAACGGCTCTTTTTGATAAGCCGGCTTTTAAGAATGTGGTCGTGAATGGGTTGGTGCTTGCCGAAGATGGTTTGAAGATGAGCAAGCGGTTGAAAAACTATCCTGATCCGTTGCACGTGATTCATGAGTATGGAGCAGATGCACTGCGTCTCTATCTAATTAATTCGCCGGTCGTACGAGCTGAATCACTCCGTTTTTCTGAAGAGGGCGTAAAACATGCGTTACGCCATTTGCTGTTGCCATGGTGGAATGCTTATAGCTTTTTTGTTACCTATGCGAATATTGATGGCTGGAACCCGAATCAGGCGGTTACCCCACGTAATAATTTATTAGATCGCTGGATTCAAAGTTCACTGGCGCGATTGGAGCAGGAAGTTTCGTTAGCGATGGATCGATATGATCTACAAGCATCGGTTCGTCCGTTTGTGGCGTTTATTGAGGATTTAACCAATTGGTATATTCGCCGATCGCGGCGGCGTTTTTGGAAGACAGATGACGATGAAGATAAAGCAGAGGCGTATGCAACGCTTTATGAAACGTTGATTGGCTTGTGTAAAATTGCGGCTCCCTTCACGCCATTTATTGCGGAATCGATCTATCGCAATTTACGAACGGATACGATGCCCACATCGGTTCATCTCTGTGACTTTCCGACGGCGGCAGATGCGCAGCGCGACGAAGTGCTTGAAGGCCAGATGGCGGTTGTGATGAGTGCAGTTGAGCAGGGGCGTACGTTACGGACAGAATATAAACGAAAGAACCGTCAGCCACTCTCTCGCTTGTTTGTGGTGTGCGATGATGAGCGGTTGCTCGGCACGATTCAGGCATTGGAAGGGTTGATCGCCGACGAGCTGAATGTGCGAGCCGTCGAGTTTTCTACAGATTCATCGGCCTTGGCCACTACGCAAGCGAAGCCGAATTTTAAACAGCTTGGGCCCAAATTGGGTCCGTTAATGAAGCAAGCGGCGGGATTGATTGCTGGATTGAACAATGAGCAGATTGCTCAAATCACAGGCGGGAATACGATCGAGGTTTCTCTTGAGGGGCGAACTATTGAACTAACGGCAGAAGATATTCAAATTGTACGTCAACCCAAAGAGGGGTTGGCAGTGAGTACGGAAGGATCACTTGTAGTAGGCTTAGATACGGCATTGAATGCGGATCTTATCCAAGAGGGGTTAGCGCGTGAATTTGTGAATAAAGTGCAGAGCTTGCGTAAAGAGATGGATTTAGAGGTTACTCAGCGGATTGAAATCCGGTTTTGTTCGGATGATGAAGTGAATGCGGCGGTTGAAGCGCATCGGGCGTATATCGAGAGTGAAACGCTAGCATTGAGCTGTATTGCAATTGACGTGTCCGACTCGGTTGAAGATCGTCCCTTGAATGGGCATTTATTCCGTGTAGATTTAGTACCATTGCCATCAAGAAAATAAGTGCATTGACACAACCGATAGTGGATGATAAACACGCAACCCTCAAAATTTTAGATAGCAGATGTTCGAAGACGAAAGAGATAGAAAATGGTAGCGAAAAAAACGAGTTCAAAAAAAGTACCCGCGAAGAAAAAAGCAGTAGCGAAGAAAGCGCCTGCCAAGAAAGCGCCTGCTAAGAAAGCGCCTGCCAAGAAAGCGCCTGCTAAGAAAGCGCCTGCTAAGAAAGCGGCTGCTAAGAAAGCGCCTGCCAAGAAAGCGCCTGCTAAGAAAGCGGCTGCCAAGAAAGCGCCTGCTAAGAAAGCGGTTGCCAAGAAAGCGGCTGCCAAGAAAGCGCCTGCTAAAAAGAGCTCTGAGCCTCGCAGAACCGGAGGAACGCTCTCTGGAAAAATTGGTCGAAATAAGCATTTAACCAAGAAGCAATTGAAAGAGCAGCTAAATCGGTTGCTTGATCTGCGTGAACGAGTCACCGGAGAAATTCTTTCGATTAACCGAGATTCATTAAGTCAAAACGAGCGTGATCCCTCTTTATCGGATCAAGGAACGGATACCTTTGATCGTGAGTTTGCATTGAATCAGTTGAGTAGTGAGCAGGATATTTTGTTTGAAATTGATGAAGCGATTCGTCGAATTGAGAACGGCACCTATGGGATATGTGAAATGACCAACGACCCGATCAATATCGAACGTTTGGAAGCATTGCCCTATGTTCGCCACTCGATCAAGGCCCAGTCTGAATTAGAGAAGGGGCATCATCGCTATCGTCCATTCGGCAGCACCATGCACGGCATGTAATCAGCTTGGGGGTTCCATGCTCCCATGGAGTTTAGCCATTTTAATTCTTTTAGTGGATCAGTGGACAAAAGCATGGATACGCCTCCATTTTTCATATAGTGAATCGAGAGCCGTCATAGATGGATTTTTCAATTTGGTATATGTTCGCAATGATGGGGCGGCATGGAATTTATTGAGCGGG
This sequence comes from Pontiellaceae bacterium, assembly GCA_045565965.1. Lineage (GTDB taxonomy): Bacteria > Verrucomicrobiota > Kiritimatiellia > Kiritimatiellales > Pontiellaceae > Pontiella. Next base: position 60,746 of record JBJLEJ010000017.1, read on the forward strand.
CAAAGTTGGTTGTTGATCACGATCTCGTTGACCGTTCTTCTTTTGCTGGCTATTAAAGGACGTACGGAATTGATGTGTACACGGTTTACACAAATTATTTATGGGTTGCTTTTAGGGGGCATTGCCGGAAATTTAGCGGATCGAGTTCGGTTTGGTTGGGTAACTGATTTCTTAGATTTTCAGTTTGGGAGCTATCACTATCCTTCTTTTAATATAGCAGATGCGGCAATTTGTGTGGGTGCGATTTTGTATATTTGGAGCCAACGAGCAAAAATCAGCCCATCGGAGGCATCGGATGCATAAGCCGACTGCCTTTTTCTTGGTGGGACCTACGGCTTCGGGAAAAAGTGCCGTAGCACATCTATTAGCCGCTAAGTGGGGTTGTTCGGTGGTTTCGGCGGATTCGATGAATGTGTATCAAGGAATGGATATTGGCACAGCAAAGCCCACACTAACGGAACGGAAACAGGTTGTGTACCATGGTTTGGATGTGGTGGGACCCACTGAGGCGTTCCATGTCGCTGCTTGGGTGCAGGCGATACAGCCGGCTTGGTCGGAAGCTTCTCCGCCACTGGTTTGTGGGGGTACAGGTTTGTATGTAAAATGTTTAACCGAAGGGCTAAATTCCTTTGCTCCGGAAGATAGAGCGCAACGATCTGTCTGGGAAATGCAATCGCTTGAAACCTTGCAAGTAGAAGCAGAACAGCACGTTCCAGAAGGCTATGCGGCGCTTACAGCAGACGATCGCCAGAATCCACGGCGTCTAATTCGACTCTTGGAACGGGGTGGAAATGGGGTTCAATGGGAGGAAGGACTGCGGGTGAAGTTGGTTGGATTACAGATTGAGCGCAAGCGCTTGCATCAGCGGATTCAAGATCGAGTGGAGCAGATGTATGCCGCCGGATTATTGGATGAAGCCGCGTCATTAAATTCGTTGGATCTTTCTCTTACAGCTCGGCAGGCGATCGGTTATGCGGAAGCCATGGCCTGCCTTGCAGGTGATTATACGCAAGCTGAGGCGGTTGAACGTACCGTGATTCGAACACGGCAGTTAGCGAAGCGGCAGATGACTTGGTTCCGGAATCAAATGGATGTGGAGTGGATTGAGGTGGAAGCAGATACAACGGTGGCAAAGGTTGCCGATGCGGTTGAAGCGGCGTGGGCACGAATCGGTGCTGGTGAGGTGCAATGTTGATAGAAAATAAAGGCCAGACTGAAGAACGGGTGTTGTTGATTGGGGTCTTATTACCTGGAGATGAAGAGTGGCGGGTGCGCGATACACTCGATGAGTTAGCACAACTGGCAGAGAGTGCGGGCGCCGTTGTAATGGAGCGGATTCTTATTCGACAGGCTAAATTGAAAGCAGGGCATTTCATTGGCACCGGAAAAGCCGAAGAGATTGCTGAAGAAGCTGAAGAGAAGAAGGCTACGATGGTCGTGTTTGATGATGATTTATCACCGGTTCAAGGGCGTAACTTGGAGTCTGTTCTGAAGGTACGCGTATTGGATCGAACCCAGTTAATTCTCGATATTTTTGCGATGCGCGCTCAGACGCGAGAAGGGTGCTTGCAAGTGGAATTAGCACAGCATCAATATTTACTTCCTCGTTTGCGTAATATGTGGACGCACTTGGAGCGTCAAAAGGGAGGTATCGGTCTCCGGGGTCCTGGTGAAACCCAGTTGGAGATGGACCGGCGCCGTATTCAAGATTTGATTCGGACCTTGAAACGGGATTTGGAACTGGTGCGAGCTCGCCGGGCAGAACAGCGAAGAGGGCGGCGTCGACACGGTTGGGCATTGGTCTCTTTAGTTGGCTACACCAATGCAGGAAAATCGACGCTATTGAATCAGCTATCGGGTGCTTCGATCTATACGCAGGATCAACTCTTTGCCACGCTTGATCCCACCACAAGGCAAGTCGAGCTACCTCAGTTAGAACCGATACTGATGACTGATACGGTTGGATTTATTCAGAAATTACCGACTCATCTGGTGGATTCGTTTAAGGCGACGCTGGAGGAAGTGGTTGAAGCGGACTTGCTTTTGCATGTGGTGGATGCGAGTCATCCTCAGGTGGATATGCAATTAGATGCAGTACATCACGTGTTGGAGGAGATCGGCGGGCTGAACAAGCCGATGATTTATGTGTTCAATAAAATCGATGATCAGAGCGGGGCCCGAGCTGTGCGGCGGTTACTCCGTCGGTTTCAGAATACGGCAGCTGTTTCTGCAAAAACAGGTGAAGGTATGGAGACGTTGTTCGATGGGATTGCCGAATGTTTAAAAGATCGAACCGAAGAACTGCAGCTTTCTGTGCCACTCAATGAAGGGCGTTTGTTGGCGCTTTTGCGAGAACGAGGCGTGATTCTTGAATCGAATTATGACGGAGGAATCGCTGAATTAAGGGTGGCGGGTCTCACATCAGTTAGCGGCTCAGTTTTCCCAATATGTCGCCTAAGCCTCGCGTTCAGTTTTCGGGACGCGGTCGGGGTTCAATTGTCTCTTCTTGATCCCACGAGACGTCCTGTTCGAGTTGAGCGGGTTCAATGAAGTCTCGAACGATTACGGTGCCATTGGGATCGCGGTGAGAACATCGCACCCAGATGCCCATCGGTTCACTATCGAGATTGATATACTGTTGAAAACGGCGAAGGGTTTTCCGTTCTAGCAGCGTAATCATCGGGGAGTCGTCCTCCCCACGTTTCACCCGCTTCGAGTGAGAGGGTTTTAAATCGACCCTCTTTAATTTTCAGTTGGTTTTGAGGGCGATGTGGTACGAGCAGGTTCGTTCGTTCGGTTTGCCTTTCTTCGGGCACCTCCATTTCAACCGCCGCTTCCTGTTGATAGAAGATTTTATATTCAATTTTCACTTTTTCAATTGGCACGGACGCTTTGTTATGAAGCGTAAGTTGATAGTTAACTGGGGTTTTTTTATCATTCGCGATCTCCACGTTGCCAAAACCAGCTCCAGGGAGCCCTCTTCGTTCTTCTCCGAAATCAACGGAATGGGTCTGTTTTCTGTAAGGACCTTCAACCTCTTTGATCTGCATACGGAAGTGAGAAGAACCGAATTGTTGAGCGGCATACCACTGCTGGATATAGGTTTGATCGGCCGGTTCAAAGAGCGTGCTTTTCACCCGCAGGAGGGTACCATCAGCTCTTTTGATCTCAACTTGTTCTTGATCGGGTTGATAGCGGATGATTGTAGCCTCTAAGGTTCGCCCATCGGTCGCGGTAAAGGTATGTGCTATGCCACTGGATAGGAGTGGAAGAAGGTTTAAAAAACCCATTAGAATTAGTTTCGTTGATTTAATAGCTCACCTGTTTGATTCAAACATATATCGTATATATAACGAAAGATTATGGGTTGGATCTGTTGATTTGTCAATCATGGGAGAAAGAGTGAGCTTGTCTTGCATGAAAAAGCTGGGTTTGGGAGAATTCGAAGGTGCTTTTTATTCAAGAATGTGTGCTTTACAAGGGAAGGTGTGGTTCGTACACTCCCGCCCTTAAGTTAACAAAAAAGAATAAAAATCAAGGAGTCCCATCGTGGATGCAACAAATAAAGCGGAAACAGTAAATACCTATAAGCGGAACGAAAAGGATACCGGATCGCCGGAAGTCCAAGTGGCCTTGTTGACCCACCGAATCAAGGAATTAACCGATCATTTGAGCTCATTCACCAAAGATCATAGCGCTCGTCGTGGCTTGATCATGATGGTAAACAAGCGTCGTAAATTGCTGACGTATTTGCAGCAACAAGATGATACGCGTTACAAAGAGCTTATAGCGAAGCTGGGTCTGCGCCGTTAGCGCAACCATTTTTTTACATGCTGACCCTAAGTTGGTTCGGCATCTATATCTATCCGGCGCGAAGAGATGTGCTGGTCTAACGATAACCAGAAAGGTGCGCCCTTCCGAATATTTAGGGCGTAAATAAATAAGATGAAGGGTACAACCAAAGTAGAATTCGAAGTCGGCGGTATGTCGATGTGTTTCGAAACAGGCGTATTAGCGAAGCAAGCTGATGCCGCCGTGAGTTGCGGGTTGGAAGACAATATAGTCTTTTCAGCCGTTACCTCAGCAAATGCGGTGCGAGAAGGGTGCGATTTTTTCCCATTGCAGGTGGAATATCGCGAAAAGTTTTATGCGGCCGGACGTTTTCCGGGAGGTTACATTAAGCGGGAAGCTCGCCCATCTGAGAAAGAAATTCTCACGATGCGCGTAACAGACCGTCCAATTCGCACACTCTTCCCATCGAATTTTCACCGCGAAGTACAGATCAATAACATGTTGATGAGCTGCGATGGCCTACGTGATACAGATATTTTGAGCGTTAATGCATCCTCCGCGGCTCTGACCTTGAGTGAATTACCGTTCAATGGTCCTATCGGTGCTGTGCGTATTGCTCGTAATCATGGCGAGTGGATTATCAATCCCACGCACGATCAGTTGGCGGCGAGTGATCTCGACCTCACCTACTGTGGTGCGCGCGAAAAGGTCATGATGATCGAAGGAACAGCCGATGAAATACCGGAACAAGAGTTCATCGAAGCGATGCAAATGGCGCATGTGGAAGTAGAGAAGATCATTGCAGCGCAGTTGAAACTGCGGGCGGATGTTGGATTACCTGAAAAGGTCTATACTCCCGAAGCTTCAGATAGCACGCTATTGGACAAGGCGCGTGAGTTAGCCGGCGCTAATTTCATCGAATTGATGAAGATCGCTGGTAAACAAGAACGTCAAGATGCCGTATCGGCGTTGAAAACCTCCCTCAAGGAGCAGATGCTAGAAGTATTTGCGGATATGAGCGATGAAGCATATTTTCATGCCTTCCATGATTTGGAAGTAGAGACGGTTCGTCGTAACGTGATTGAGAATAACACCCGTATTGGCGGTCGTGGTTTTCTCGAACTTCGTGAACTGGATGCGCAAGTAGGGGTGTTGCCCCGGACGCACGGATCTGCAATCTTTGGCCGGGGTGAAACGCAGACACTTTGTACCGTTACTCTCGGTACGAAGAAGGAGACCCAGAGTCTCGATGCGGTTGCCGGTGGCGTAAGCGAAAAAGAGTTTCTATTGCACTACAACTTCCCTCCTTATTCAGTGGGTGAAGTCGGTCGTTTAGGGATGACAAGTCGACGTGAGATCGGACATGGTAATTTGGCGGAGCGTTCGATTGTTCCCGTCTTACCGGAAGATTTTCCATATGCCGTACGAGTGGTATCTGAAGTGATGGGCTCAAATGGCTCCTCATCAATGGCCTCAGCTTGTGGAGGCACCTTGGCATTAATGGATGCAGGAGTTCCTTTGAAAGCGCCTGTGGCGGGCATTTCTGTGGGTCTATTCACCGATGGGCAAGGCGCTTCAGTTCAAGTAATCGATATTCTCGGTGTGGAAGATCACTGCGGAGATATGGACTTTAAAGTGGTAGGTTCTCGCAAGGGAATCACCGGATTCCAAGTTGATCTGAAAGTACATGGATTAGACTGGGATCAAGTCAAAGAAGCATTTGAAATCGCCCGTCAGGGACGCAGCGACATCCTCGACTATATGGATACAGTCATTGATGCACCTCGTGAAGAATTGTCGCCAACAGCTCCTCGTATCACGAAAGTGAAGATCGACCCCCGAGAAGATCGGTGCGTTGATTGGTCCCGGTGGTAAACACATCCGTGGCATCACCGAAAGTTCGGGTGCGCAGGTTGATATTGATGAAGATGGTACGGTTAGTATTTATGCAACCGATGCTGAATCGATGGAGAGTGCGGTATCGCAAGTGAATGCGCTGACAGCAGAAATTGAAGTAGGAGCCACGTACGAAGGTAAAGTGGTTACCGTGAAAGACTTCGGTGCGTTTGTAGAATGTATGCCCGGTAAAGAAGGTTTGGTACACATTTCTGAGCTTGCTAATGAGCGAGTTGAGAGTGTAGATGCGATCTGCAAGCCTGGCGATTCGATGAAAGTAAAGTGTATCGATATTGATAATCAGGGACGTGTTCGTTTAAGTAGAAAAGCAGCTCTTAACGACGCCTAACGGCATTGATTAGCATCTATGAGAAGCGCCGATAAGGCGCTTTTTTTGTTTCATAAACATTAATTTAATGGTCTTTCTATCGGCGGAGGTATTCAGTGAAATTAAATCTACGAATTATTTATTTCATCATATTTTTAGTACAAGCAAATATATCGATGGGAGTTAATTATTATGTATCTATCAACGGAAATGATTTTAAATAGTGGGAGCCTTAAAAAGCCATTCCGTAATATTCAAGCAGCTGCAAACGTAGCTAAACCTGGTGATATTATAACTATTTTTGAGGGCGTTTATAGGGAACGGATTGACCCTCCTCGTGGTGGGGATTCATCTTTAAAACGTATAATTTATCAAGCGGCTCCAGGTGAAACTGTAGTCATTAAAGGATCTGAAATAGCTTCAGGTTGGCAGTTTGATAAAGGGAATGTATGGCGGATCAAATACGATAATAATTATTTCGGAGAATTTAATCCTTTTGCAAATGAAATCCGTTCAGATTGGTTTTTTCCATTAGAAAGAGATCATACAACCGGGGCTGTATATATAAATAATACAATGATTGAAGAGTGTGATTCTCTTGAAGAAGTATATCAAACTAATGCCGGTATGCGGTGGTTTTCAAAATCAGATAATATAGGTACGCATATTTGGTCTAATTTTTCAGGCATGAATCCAAATAACGAGCTGGTTGAAATTAATAAAAGAAGAACGGTTATATATCCATCTAAACCCGGAGTTAATTTTATAACTATTCGAGGATTTCATCTTACTCAAGCTGCTAATCCATGGTCGCCACCCACACAAGAGCAAATAGGATTAATTGGAGTAAACTGGAGTAAAGGTTGGGTTATTGAGAATAATGTAATTTCACACGCTCGTTGTGCAGGACTTACTTTAGGTAAATATCATGATCGTTTAGATGGCCTTTTAAAATATGGTTACAATGCGCATTATCAAACCGTGAAACGAGTTATTAAGCGGGGTGATTGGACAAGAGAAAATATTGGGCACCATTTGGTAAGAAATAACCTGATTTTCGATTGTGAACAAGCGGGCATTGTTGGAAGCCATGGAGGTTCATTTTCCGTCATCGAAGACAATCAAATATACAACATAAATATCAGAGGTTGGTGGGATGGTTTTGAACAGGCAGGTATTAAATTACATGCTGCAGTGGATACTATAATTAGAAATAATCTGATCTACAAATCCCAACGGGGAATCTGGCTTGATTGGATGTCACAAGGAGCGCGAGTTTCGGGCAATATTCTATTTGATAATAAAAAACATGATTTCTTTACGGAAGTGAATCATGGACCTTTATTGGTTGATAATAATTTCTTTTTGTCGGCCGTATCAATAAAAGATGTTTCTCAAGGAGGTGCCTTTGTGCATAATTTTTTAGCTGGTAGCGTGCAATCCAGATCTTCTCAAGGCAGAGATCGATATACGCAATATTTCAAGCCACATTCATGTGAATTTATTGGCGAAGAAAATATTCGCGATGGTGATGATAGATTTATTAATAATATATTGGTTGAGAACGCTTTACATGAATATGAGAAACAAAATGGTAACAACACTATCAAGGATAATGTTTACATAAAAACTCCTTCGTTAGATTCTAAAAAACAAATTTATAATCTGATTCAAAAAGATGATGAGCTAGATCTAATATTTAATTTCGATCGGGAATGGTACACGACTAATAGAGTAATAATTAGTAGTGAAAATCTTGGTAAAGCGTTAATTACAAAGCAAAGATTTGATTCGCCTCAAAGCCAGGATATCAGCATTAACTTCGACTACTTCGGTAATAATAGGCCAGTTCATCCATTCCCTGGACCATATGAAATTAATAAAACTACAAATCGCGTTAAACTGTGGCCAAAGTGATGTGTTATCAAATCGTAATTGGAAATTTTGATTTTGGTGTTTCAATGAACTCTCTGAAGCGGGGATGTTGCTTGAGGTGCTGAAAGCGCTTGTCGGAGTTAAGGAGTTGGCGGGCGCTGGTTCCGTGTTGGTTGATCATTTTCTGTAGAGTTATCCAGAAAGCGTCCTCATCTTTTTGAAGGAGTTGTATCATGGCGAGATTGGCTTTGGCTTCGAGGTTTTTGGGTTGCAGCTGAATTAGTTTATCAAGTGCATTTTTGGCGGCAGTGTAGTTGCGTTGCTGGGCAAGACGTTCAATGATTTTGGTGAGGATGTTTGGTGAGATATTTTTGTTTTGGATGAGGGTATTGATTAGGTCGTTGGCTTTGGTTTTCTCTCCTAGGGCGATATAGACTTGCTGGAGGGTGAGGAGGTCGTTGAGAGTGGAAGTGTTAGTTTTGATCTTAGTTTCGATTTGAGTTCGGGTTTTGAGGAGATTACGGCGCTGGATGAGCTGATCGCGGACTGGTTTGAGTTGGGCGTTTTTTGGGTCTTTATTTTGCAGGATATCAATGATATCGAGGGCTTCATCGAATCGAGCGGAGCTGGCAAGAAGATTGGCAAGACGGAAGTTGGCTTCGGGACTGAGGTCGTAGAGTTCAATGGCTTGGCGGTAGGCAGCTTCTGCTTGAAGGGGGAATCCGCGGGCGTTGTAAAGAGAGGCGATGGCGGTGCGGAGCTTAGAGAAGGATTTACGGGCTACGATATCGCGGATAAAACGGGGGTCGGAACTGAGACGTTGGGTATACCAGTTCCAGAAGGCGGTGTCGTCGGCGATGAGCTGGGAGGAGATGGGAGTGGGTTGGTTGTTGAGTTTAAGGATGAGACCATGAGGTGTTAGGTAGGGGTACATCCAGGGCATGGGGTAGGATTCTTCCATGTAGAAGGCGCGGGTTTGGTTTGGTTTGGTTGGGGCACTTGGAACCTGGGCTGCACCGACGGGACGGGTAGCCGACGTAGTTTTGGTTTCGGTGATCTGTTGGTTGTTATCGAATAGTTGTTTGCAGAGAAGGGCGTTAATTTTCATGACGCCGGCGACTCCTTGGACTTGTACGCGTCCGCCTTCGGTGGTGAGGTCTGCTCCGGCTTGGATACGACCGGATTGGACGTCTTGAACATATTTTTGGAAGGCTAGATTGGTGTCGCGGGGGGTGGGAATCCAGATTTGATCGCCGTAAAGGTCGCGCATGACGTTCATGTAAGTGTTATCTGCCAGGGCGTTTTGTGTGATAAGATAAATGTCAGGGCGTACTTTGGCGGAGTAGATCATGTAGGTGGGTACAAAGCGTCCGGGGTCGGTACCGCCGAAGAAAATGGCGTTGGTTTCCATAGCGGGTGGATAGGCTTCACATGGGTAGGTGGCCCATTGAGTTTGAAATTCTTCAGGGTCGGGATACCAGTAAAGGAAGTCGTCACGGATGCCGTCAATCCCGCGGAGTTGCCAGTTGCCGAATTGCCAGCCGAAGTCGTGTCCGTTTTGTTCAGCGCCTCCGACGACTTTGAGTTGGCCGGAGTCGTTATAGTTTTTATAGATGAGGGCGAAGGGGAGGAGGAGAACGAGGGCGGTTCCGATCAGACGAGTGAGGGGATTGTTTTTGACTAGGGTTTGAAGTCCGGCCATGAGTAGAAGAAGTCCATAGCCGAGCCAGAGGACGTAGATGGCGTGAGATTGGATGTATTGAACGCGACCGATGAAGAGATTTTGAATGTCGGTTTTGGGGTTTTGAAGAATCATGAAGACGAGGCCAACTGAGAGAAAGGCGACAAAAGTGATGATGAGCCAGCTGATGTTGCGGCGTCCAGTGCGCCAGCCGAGGGCGAGTGGGAGGGTGGCAAGGAGGGCGATGGGGGCATAGAACTGAGAGCGGAGATCAAAGAGGTAGGTGCCGACTTGTTCGAGAAATCGAGGGGTGAAGACGGCAGCGAGTTTAACGCGTTCGTATTGGCCTCGAGTGATGGCGTGCATGAAGCCTTCCCAGGTGCGGGGATAGCCCCAGTTGATGGGGGGATTTTGGTCGGAAGAGAAGGGCATGTAGAAATAGAAGCTGAGACCAAGGAAGATAAGAAGAAAGGTTATGCCAACGGTTCTCCCATTGGGTAAAAGTGGGATAGCAATGGCTGGAATGAGTAGGGAAAAGGCGGTCCATAACCAGAAGCCTGGGTGGTCGGGACCGGCGATCCACATCCATTGGGTAAGAGTGGAAGTTTCGGCGGCGACTTTATTGAAACCGATGAGAAAGATAAAGAGGGATCCGGTAATGAGAAAATCGCGAAGAAGAAAGCTTTCGCGGATGAGGAGTCCGCCGATTATCATTAGAAGGATACCGGTAATTTGAAGAGGGAGGGTAAGGTTGTAGACGCCGATGAAGGCGAGAATAAGACCGCCGAAAAGGAGGATAATACGGGAGAGGTAGGTGCTAGAGAACATCTTTAGGTCGTTGCAGAGAACGGCGACGGCAATGGCTAGTCCCATAAAGAGGAGGGTTTGGTGGTTGGTGATGCCGAGTCCGAATACGAAACTGCAAAGCAGAAGCCAGTGGGTCTGTTCAGGGTGGCGAATCCAGCGGTATAGAAATGCGAGAACGAGAGATTGAAAGAAGATGTTTAGCGTGTATACCTCGGCAATAACGGCTTGGGACCACATGCCTTGACCGAATGCGAGGAGTAGTCCGCCAGCGATGCCAGCGGTGGTGCAAAAGAGTTTCTGGGTGCGGGGGTCGAGAGCATTGGATTCTTTTTTGAGGGAGCATAGTAGGTCTGCTCCGGAGCGGCTGATTAGCAGTGCAATAATACCACAGGCGCCAGCACCGGCAAAAGCGGAGAAGAAGTTAACGCCCCAAGCGGGGTTGGGTTGACCGTGGAAGCTGACGGAGTGGAAAATCCATTGAAAAAACCAGGTGAGAAGAGTCCAGATGGGGTAACCGGGGGGATGGGGAACGCCAAGGAAGTCGGAGGCGACAATTAGTTCTCCGGAATCTTCGAGGCCCACGGTGGGTTGGAGGGTGAGGGTGTAAACGATTAGGGAGATTGTGAAGGTGATCCAGCAGGCAATCCAGTCGGTGCGTTTATAAAAAGGTGGGCTGGATAGGGTCATGAATAATCTCTTGGTTAAAATAAAACTGGTAAATAGCATAAGTTATTTATGGCGCAGGTCAAGGTTGTGGGTTTGGAACGTTGCATAAAAAAACTGTCGCTTTGAAAAGTTGGTGCATCGTATATTGAAAGGGTATGCGAAATAGAATTAAACAGTGGATGTTGCGGAAGGATGCGGTTTGGTTGCAAGCGGTGAAGTATATCGGTTGCGGTGGGATTGCTGTGGCGGTGGATCAGCTACTGTTTTATGGGTTGGCGTTGCGGGCATTACCGGCGTTACGCGCAAGCGATCCGGTGGTGGGTTTTTTATCGGGCATGGGCTGGGAGGCTGTGGTGCCGGATGAGGCGATGTTGGAACGGAATTATTGGCTAATTAAGATGGCGTGTTTTGTGGTGGCTAATGCGGTGGTGTATCTACTGAATCGGCAGTTTGTTTTTGAAACAGGACGGCATCGGAGTGGGTTGGAATTAGCACTCTTTTTTGGGGCTTCCTTGTTGCAGTTTGGTTGGATTGGCTTGGGGGGAGTACTGATTACGCAGTGGGCGTGGGAGGTGACGTATGCTAACTTGGTGATGATGATGATGGGAGCGTTTACGAATTTTGTCTTACGGAAGTTTGTGGTGTTTAAACGATGAAGATCTTGATTTTGAATTGGCGAGATGTTCAACATCCGCGGGCTGGAGGGGCTGATTTCCGCTTGCAACAGGTCTATTCACCGTTGGTTCGGGCGGGGCATAAGGTGGTGCTGTATAGTTGCGCATTTACTGGGGCTTCGCGGACGGCTTCGATTGATGGCATTCGAGTGTTCCGGGTGGGGAATGATTGGACATTTTCTCTTTTGTGCTTTTGTAATTTGCGGAAATGGGTGGGAGAGCATCGGCCGGATGTGGTGGTAGAGGATGTGAATAAGTTGCCGTTTTATTCACCGTGGGTTTATAAAGGGCCATTGGTGGTGCAGATGCAC
>JBJLEJ010000018.1:0-69980 GCA_045565965.1 Pontiellaceae bacterium
CGTTAGGTGGTTAGTTCGGCTGGAATTACTCTTTCAGGGGTCTAATGTTGGGGGCTGGAGGAGAAGACCAATGCGGCGAATGCGGCATTTGTGGGTATGGGGAAAACAAAACGAATTATTTTGAGTGATACGTTGCTGAAGGCGTATTCGGAAGAGGAGATTTTGGCGGTAGTGGCGCATGAGGCGGGGCATTGTCGGAATGGGGATATGGTGCGCATAATGGGTGTGCATGGAGTGTTCGCATTGATTGGGTTTTATGTAGTGGATCTATTTTTGCGTGGTTTGATCGGTTGGGTGGGATTGAGTTCGATTTCGGATATTGCGGGTGCCCCACTTTTTTTCTTTGGATTGATTCTTTTTTCAATAATTACGATGCCGGTGGCGAATGGGTATTCGCGGAAGCGGGAGTTTGCGGCAGATGCCTATGCAGTTGGTACATTGGGCTCTGCGGATGCGCTGGTTTCGGCGTTAGAAAAGTTGTCGAAACAAAATCTATCAGTACGGGAGCCGAATCGTTGGGTGGAGTGGGTTATGCATTCACATCCTTCGTTAAAGCGGCGAGTAGAGCGTGCTCGCGCTCGGGCGGATGAACTTGCGTCTGATTGAAATGGGCGCGGATGGGTGTAGAATTTTGCTTCTTGGAGTAGGTTTTACGGGCATTCATAAAATGAAGGTGGTTTTTCGAGGAGGTTGCAATGGATGATGCAAAGAGTCGGGCTATGGGGCTTCAGCCGTTACATCAGATCATGGATGAGCAAGGTTGGAGTAATCACGATATCGTTCGGGCGGCTCCACCGGGGTTTATTACGCACAAGCAGGTTCAAAAAGCACGTAAGGGGCGCTGGTTAACTGCGAATATGCAACGTAAAATCGAGCAAGCAGTGAATATGTGTGCAGCTCCTAATTCGTATGCTTTAGAGGAGCTGTTTACCTATCGAGGCAAACGAAAGTTATAGGAGTTGTGTGGCAAGACAGTGGATTCAGGTAACGGGTGCTCGTGAGCATAATCTCAAGAATGTAAATGTGAAGTTGCCGCGCAATGAGTTGACGGTGATTACGGGCTTGAGTGGTTCGGGGAAGTCATCGTTGGCGTTTGATACCATCTATGCGGAGGGGCAGCGGAAATATGTGGAGAGTCTCTCTGCGTATGCTCGGCAATTTTTGGGGCAGATGCAGAAGCCGGATGTGGATAACATTGAGGGGCTATCTCCTGCGGTTTCAATTGAGCAGCGAACGGCGGGATCGAACCCGCGATCGATTGTGGCGACGACGACCGAGATTTATGACTATCTGAGGTTGCTGTTTGCGAGCATTGGAAAAGCACATTGTTATGCGTGTGGAAAACCGGTGACAAGTCAGAGTGCAGAGGAGATGGTTGAGCAGTTGTTGACGTTGGATTCGGGGCGTCGTTTAATGATTCTGGCGCCGCTTGTTCGGGGGCGTAAGGGGGAGCATGTAGAGATTTTTGAGCAGGCGCGTCGGCGTGGTTTTGTGCGTGCGCGTGTAGATGGTGATTTGGTTGAGTTGGAGTCGGTTCCTAAGCTAGCTAAGACAAGAAAGCATTCGATTGAGGCGGTGGTTGATCGGTTGGTGATGGATGTGGAGGTGCGTTCGCGATTAACGGATTCGGTGGAGTTGGCTTTAACGGAGGGTTGTGGCTTGATGGTGGCGTTGGTGGAGACGCCGGAGGGGGATTGGGAAGAGCATATGTATTCGGAACAGAATGCATGTACGGATTGTGGGATTAGTTTTGATCCGTTTGAGGCACGGCATTTTTCGTTTAATAGTCCGTACGGGGCGTGTCAGACGTGTCATGGGTTAGGAACACAGTTGATTTTTGATGAGAGTCTGATGGTGCCAGACCGGTCGGTGGCATGGACGAAGGCGATTCATCCGTTGCGATATGGGGGACGTCGGGTGGTGATTTATTATAAGAAGTTACTGGAGGGTTTATCGCAGGCGTATGGAATTGATTCTGAAGTGCCTTATGAGGCCTTGTCGGATGAATTTCGGGAGGTGCTGTTCCAGGGTTCGGGTTCGGTGGAGATCGAATATTATATGCGCCGACGGTTGCAACGCCGTCCTTTTGAGGGTGTGATTCCGATGTTAATGCGGCGGCTAGAGGACAATGAGAGTGAGGGGTTTAGTCATTGGTTGCGGGATTATATGATTCGTCAGGCGTGTCCAGCTTGTGGGGGAGCTCGCTTGCAGCCGGCGGTGTTGGCGTGTCGGATTCAGGGGCGAAATATTCGAGAGATTATTGGCGATTCTGTATTGGACGCGGCGCACTTCTTTGAGGGTTTGAGGTTGACGGCTCAGGAGGAGCGAATTACGCAGGATATTTTAAAAGAGGTCCGTTCTCGCTTGGGTTTTATGGTGGATGTGGGCTTGGATTATTTGACGTTGGATCGGGAGAGTGGTTCGTTGTCGGGTGGGGAGGCGCAGCGGATTCGGTTGGCTACCCAAATTGGTGCGGGTTTGGTGGGGGTGGTCTATGTGTTGGATGAGCCGAGTATTGGATTGCATCAGCGAGATAATGATCGATTGATTCAGACGCTGCGTGAGTTGCGAGATTTGGGTAATACGGTGATTGTGGTTGAGCATGACGAGCAGACGATTCGGACAGCGGATTATGTGATTGATATGGGTCCGTTGGCTGGATTTAAGGGGGGCGAGGTTGTTTTTGCGGGTCCAACCAAAAAGTTACTACAGGCGAATACCTTAACAGCGGATTATCTGCGGGGAGATCGAATAGTGGAGGTTCCAGCGAAGCGGAATCGTCCGAAGCGGGGTTGGCTGGAGTTGAAGGGGGCTACGGCGAATAATCTAAATCGAGTGAATGTTAAGTTTCCGATTGGTTTATTGACGTGTGTTACGGGGGTCTCCGGAAGCGGGAAGAGTACGCTTGTTGATCAAACGTTGAAGCGTATTTTGGGACAGCATTTTAATGGGTCGAAGGATTTACCAGGTGGGCACAAGGAGGTGCGTGGATTGGAATTAGCTGATAAGATGATTGTGATTGATCAGTCGCCGATTGGGCGAACACCGCGATCAAATCCAGCAACATATACGGGTGCGTTTACAGAGATTCGAACCCTCTTTGCCTCCCTACCGGCTTCAAAAATACGGGGTTATAAACCGGGTCGCTATAGCTTTAATGTGAAGGGTGGGCGCTGTGAACGGTGTAAGGGAGATGGGATTCTTAAGATTGAGATGCATTTTTTACCAGATGTATATGTGCCGTGTGAGCAGTGTCAGGGGCAGCGGTATAATCGGGAGACGCTGGAAGTTAGGTATAAGGGTCTGAATGTTTCGGAGGTTCTTGGTTTGAGTATCCAGGAGGCGACAGACTATTTTGAGGCAGTTCCAAAAATTGCCCGGAAATTACAGATGTTGTGTGAGGTGGGATTGGGATATTTGAAGTTGGGTCAGCCGGCAACGACGCTATCGGGTGGGGAGGCGCAGCGGGTTAAGTTGGCAAGTGAGTTGAGTAAACGTTCGACGGGTCGTACGATCTATATTCTTGATGAGCCGACCACAGGATTGCATTTTGCAGATGTGCATAAACTACTCGAGGTCTTGGAGAGATTGCGTGATGAGGGTAATACAGTCATTGTGATTGAGCATAATCTGGATATGATTAAGCGTGCTGATTATGTGGTAGATATGGGGCCAGGTGGAGGTATAAATGGAGGTCAATTAGTGGCGACTGGTACGCCAGAGCAGGTAGCTGCTTGCGAAGCTTCATATACTGGGCAGTATTTAAAAGAATTACTTTAAAAGCAGATTTGAAAGCCCAGTTGACTTAGTTTGTGTTCGGTTTGTTCAGATGCGTTACGCAGCCGGAGTTGCGTAGCGTTAAATTCCCTGCGGAGAGGGTAGTTTTTCCGAAGTCGATCGAAGTGAATAGCGCGTTCAATTTCATCGATAGGTAGATCTAAGCGGAGGCGCTGATCATCGTGCTCAACGCAATAAATGGCCTGAATGACATGATTCAAAAGGGCTTCTTCGGTTTTAAAAAGAGTGACATCGACTTCGAGATAAGGAACGGGTGCTTCAGGGATATCTACTTGATAGTTCCAACTGGGGATAAGGTTGTATTTCGAGCAAAGGGCTTTGTAGCAAGCAAGGGTTCCATTGAATTTTCCTTCAAAGGAGTGTCCGGCAATATGGGGGGTGGCCAACGCGGCCTGCTGGATGCAGTCGGGTCTAATTTGGGGTTCTGGATTCCATACATCCAGTATGGATGCGGTAAGTAGTTGTTGCTCTTGGGTGTGAAGCCAAGTGTCATAATCACAGATGCCACCGCGGGCGGTATTTATAAAAATAGCGCTTGGTTTTAGGGATTCAAAAAAATCATACGAGGCGAGATGGGCAGTGGGCCAGCTACCTTCTTTGGTGAGTGGAGTGTGTAGCGTAATGATATCGCATTCGGTTAAAAGAGAAGGTAGAGGAGTTTGCACGAAGTCAGGTTCTTGTGCAGCTCGGGGAGGGTCATTTTGAAGGATGTTTAGGTTGAGGGCTTGAGCTTTTTTGATGACCGCGCGACCGACATTTCCACAGCCAATTACACCTATAGTTTTTTGGTCGAGTGAGAAGGATTTTTTTTGGGTTAGATGAAGGATTGATGCGGTGACGTATTCGGCAACACTGTTGGCATTGCATCCGGGTGCCGCACACCAGCTGATGTGATTTTGATCGAGCCAATCGGTGTCCATATGATCAGTTCCGGCGGTAGCGGTTCCGACAAATTGAACGGGAGTTCCTTCTAGAAGTGCGGCATCGACTTTAGTTTTAGAACGAACGATCAGTGCATCGGTTTGCAGTAGGGTTTCTCGGGTGATATCCCGATCTGGCCATACCGTGCATGTACCTAAAGTTTGGAAAGCAGATTTTCCAGAAAGAACCGTTTCTGCACAAACTATATTCATGAGGATCCGTTCCGTTGAAAGAGGGGGATTATCTTACTCTTTTTGACCTCGTTTTTGATCAAGCCACTTGCGGAATTCTTTTTCTTTTTCGGCTGGATGTTGTTGAGAGTGTTGGTGATGACGACTGTGGGTTGCATTTTTTTTCCATAGATGAGTGAATCGAAATTTAGCAGTTGCAACTATAATTAAGAATAATGTGAGGAGAGCGGTGATAAGCGCACTGATGGTTCCTTTTTGTTGATATATTCCAGTTCCATCTTCTTGAGAAAAAAAGGAGAGCGATATTAAGGTTCCTGAAACAAATGTGATGATACAGATAAACGATGCAACAGGATCGGGTCGCATCGTGAAGTGAGGTACTTTACTTCGTGGCTCTAAATTCATAACTAAAGACTAGAATATAAAAAAAATAAAACAAAATTGAAGAGGTAATTAGATTTTTATTTTTGATCAGATTGTTACCGTTCATGTGCTTGGTTCTATTTAGAGTGCAGGTGGAGATTTTTTTATGGATTGGTTTAAAATAAGTTTATTAGCTGTTATTCAAGGGATTACGGAATTTCTTCCGGTGAGTAGTTCGGGTCACTTGGTGTTATTTAAGTATGTGGTTGGATTAGAGGTTGAAATGGGTGCGACTTTGGAAATTGTGCTGCATGCGGGCACCTTGGTCTCTATTTTGTTTTTTTATCGCAAACGAATCTCGTTACTGTTGCGTGGATTTATTTCGGGAGAGCGGGTGTCTCGTCGGTATGCAGGGTTGGTTGTGTTAGGAATTGTGCCTGCTATTTTGCTGGGGTTGTTTGCTCGGCAGGGCTTGGAATGGTTTTATGAGCGACCGGAATGGGCCGGTGTTTTTTTACTTATTACGGGTGGATATTTGTTAGTAACCAGTGGCGTGAAAGCTACAGCGGGTACATTGCGACCTGTATCTGTTGTCTGGATTGGATTGGCGCAGATGGTTGCTTTATTGCCGGGGATTAGTCGTTCTGGATCAACGATCTGTACGGCGCGTCTATTTGGAATTGAACCAAAAGAGGCGGCAGAATTTTCTTTCTTGATGTCGATTCCATTATTGGTGGGGGTCGTGCTCTATGAAGGAATACGGTGGATTTGTTCGGATGCGGTTCTTTCGGTCGATGGCTGGGTTTTGGGATGGGGCTTCCTTCTATCGGCTGTGGTCGGCTATGGAGCTTTGACTTGGTTGGTGTTTACTTTGGAGCGGGGTCGATTTTGGTATTTTGGAATCTACTGTTTGGGATTGGGTGCAATTAGTCTTTGGTTGTTTCGTTAATGGAATAGGGATGATTGAATTCAATTCTTCTTGCCGATGCTCTCGTATTTATCCATATTTCGCACATCTTCAGGGCAGGGTGAAATTCCCGACCGGCGGTAAAAGTCCGCGAGCAAGGCGATAAGAGCCGAGCATGGTGTAGTGAAATTCTACAACCGACCGTATAGTCTGGATGGAAGAAGATAGTGCAAGGTTTGTGTTTCTCAAAGGAACACGCCCTGAAGACTTGCTGTATTTAGGGTGTGATATGAGTATAGGAGAGAACATGAATCAATCATTATTTGATCCGATAGATGAGGTGATCGAAGCTTTCTCTAATGGTCAAATCGTTGTGATGAGTGATGATGAGGATCGTGAAAATGAGGGCGATCTAATCTGTGCAGCTGAGAAAGTGACTCCCGAGATTATCAATTTTATGATAACACATGCGCGAGGTTTGGTATGTGTGCCAATGGAGGAAGAGCGTTTGAGGGAGTTAGGGCTTTCACGAATGACACCTGCTCATGCTTCAGATAA
This sequence comes from Pontiellaceae bacterium, assembly GCA_045565965.1. Classification (GTDB taxonomy): domain Bacteria; phylum Verrucomicrobiota; class Kiritimatiellia; order Kiritimatiellales; family Pontiellaceae; genus Pontiella. Next base: position 6,739 of record JBJLEJ010000018.1, read on the forward strand.
ATATCATACAGCTTTCATGGATTCTGTCGATGTGCGTGAAACTACAACCACGGGCATTAGCGCCTCGGATCGGGCTGCGACAGTGTTAGCTTTGATAGATGATCAGAGCGGTGCTCAAGATTTTATTAAACCAGGGCATGTCTTTCCTTTAAAAGCTGTAAAAGGCGGCGTATTAGAGCGGTTAGGCCACACGGAAGGCACAGTGGATTTGGCAAATATTTGTGGATTGAAGCCAGCAGGTGTAATTTGTGAAATCCTTAAAGAGGATGGCGCAATGATGCGTTTGAAAGATTTACGAGCATTTGCGACTTTGCATGGATTAAAAATGACTTCAGTGGCTGAGATTGTGAAGTATCGCAATCGTAATGAAAAACTTATTTCATTGGAGCGAGAAATCAAAATGCCAACAAAGTCGGGTGATTTTCGATTACGCTTATATAGTTCAAAGTCGGATCAGAAAGATCATTTAGCGTTATTATGCGGGGTGCCAGATGGGAAAAAGCTTCCGTTAGTTCGGGTGCATAGTGAGTGCATGACAGGAGACATTTTTAATTCCATGCGGTGTGATTGCGGAGAGCAATTAGAGGTATCGATGAAGGAAATTCAGGAGCATGGATATGGGGCGGTTATATATGCGCGACAAGAGGGCCGAGGTATTGGTTTAGCACATAAGCTTCATGCGTATGAATTACAGGAACAGGGCTTAGACACAGTTGAGGCGAATCGTGAGTTGGGATTCGATGCGGATGAGAGGGATTATGTCATTCCAGCTCAGATTTTACGGGATCTTGAGATGGAGCAGGTGAAGTTATTGACAAATAATCCTGCGAAAATTGTGGGATTAGAGATGTATGGTATTGATGTAGCTGAGCGGGTTTCTCTAATCTTGCCTACTTCTAAGCATAATGATTTTTACATGGCGACTAAGCGCGATAAAATGGGACATATCATTTAAGAGGAATTTGCGGTGAAGGGAATTCAAGAAAAAGTGGCTCCGATTGCAGACCTTGAAGTGCATCAGCGGATCGGTACGTTGATTGGATCAGGGTTACGTTTTGGTTTAGTTGTTGCGCGATTTAATGATCAACTTACCGATGTGTTAGCGCGAGAAGCCATTCGGGCATTGAAAGCGTGTGGAGTTAAGTCTAAGCAAGTTGAATTAGTCCGTGTGCCAGGTGCGTATGAAGTGCCTGTTTTGATCGAGAAGATGGCGGCAGGTGGAAAGTTTGATGCGCTGATTGCCTTGGGGGTGGTGGTTGAGGGTGAGACACAGCATGCACAGATGATTATTGATACTACGGGAGCCTCTTTTTTAGAGACCGCTTGCCGGCATGATATTCCTGTGATTAATGAAATTGTGGGATCTCGCACTTGGGCTCAAGCTGCCGAGCGTTGTCAGGCAGGTGACACAAGCCGAGGTTGGTATGCAGGATTAGCTGCAGTGGAGACCGCACAGGTGTTGAGGCAGTTTGGATAAGTCATGAAACAGTCGTCTTTACAGGGGCGTCGGCAGACGCGGGAGTGGATTATCCAGTTTTTATTTCAACAAGATTTTAATCCGGAACCGATCGATACAGCGTTATCCTATTTTTGGGAAGAGAAGAGCCCAGTGGAACGTGAAAAGGCGTATGCAGAGCATATGATTCAGGGTGTCATTGAGCATCAAAAGGCATTGGATGAGACACTTTCTAAATATGTAAAGAATTGGAGTTCAGAGCGGTTGGCAGCAGTAGACCGGACGGTCATGCGTCTGGCTCTTTATGAAATGCTCCATTGTGATGAGACTCCTCCGGTGGTAGCTATTAATGAGGCAGTTCACTTCGCGAAAGATTTGAGTAGTTTGCAATCAGGACGGTTTGTGAACGGAGTATTGGATCGAATTCGTAAGGAGTTGGATCGACCGGCCCGAACGCCGAATCGACCTGCGGAATAATGAGTGCAGATGAACGTTTTATGCAGCTTGCCCTAGAGGCTGCTCGTCAAGGCGAGGGGCTCACACGCCCGAATCCGCCAGTAGGTGCTGTTTTGGTTCGGGAAGAGAAGGTGTTGGCAACAGGATGGCATGCGGTTGCAGGAGGCGATCACGCGGAGCGGGCGTGTTTGAATGCAGTTGCGGGTGAGGACTTATCTGGGACTACACTTTACATTACGCTCGAGCCTTGCTCAACGTTTGGCCGTACACCACCTTGTTCTGCTTTAATTTTAGAACATCACCTGCATCGCGTGGTTGTGGGTACATTGGACCCAAATCCGGCGCATGCGGGTCGGGGTATCGATCAGCTTAAGGAGGCGGGTGTTGAGGTTTCTGTGGGCGTATGTGAAGCGGATGCACGGTGCTTAATTGAACCGTTTGTTTCGTGGATGGTGCGAAAACGTCCTTTTGTTACGTTGAAATTAGCAATGACGTTGGATGGACGTATTGCAGATGCGTCGGGGTCATCGAAATGGATTAGCAGTGGTGCCGCTCGAGACTGGGTTCAGGGTATGCGTCGGAAAGTGGATGCGGTGATGGTTGGTGCTGAGACGGTTCGCCAAGATGATCCCAGTTTGTTGCCTCGTCCGGCGGAAGGAAGATCTCCATGGCGGGTTATTATGGGCAAGGGGATATCGAATAAGGCGCGTGTAATGTCGGATGAAGCGGCGGATCGGACGTTAATTCGAACGGGTGAATTGGGTCCGATCTTGGCGGCATTGGCGGCGGAGAATGATGTGATGCATCTACTTTGTGAGGGTGGCGGCGGATTGGCGGCTCAGTTGTTGGAAGCAAACTTGGTAGATGAGTTGGTGATGATTGTGGCACCTAAAATTTTGGGGGCGGATGGACGTCCTTGTTTTAATTTTATGGACCGTTCGATGGAGTCGCTTTTCAAGGGACGATTTATTAATACGGAACCGTTGGGTGAAGATATAGTGATGCGGGTTCGGTTTGGAGAGTAGACATGTTTACAGGAATTATTGAGCGAGTTGGGCGAGTTGAACGTTTAGAGCGGTGTGGCGAATCGGGTCGGTTAGTTATTTCGGTTCAGACGGAATTTAATCGAGAGATTGAGTTGGGTGAGAGCATTGCGGTGAATGGCACTTGTTTAACGGTGGCGGCAATAGAGACCTTGGGCTTTGTATTTGATGTGTTGGCAGAGACGTTTGATAAAACAAGTTTGGGGGTACTTGAATCCGGTGGTCGCGTTAATTTGGAGTTGGCGTTAGCGTTGGGGGCACCTTTGGGTGGCCATTTGGTTTCTGGACATGTAGATGAGACGGGTCGAGTGGTATCCATTGAACAGGTAGATCGCGATTGGAAATTCCGGTTTTCGGTTTCGTCGGCATTGTTGCCCTTGTTGGTTATGAAGGGTTCGATTGCTATTGATGGAACTTCTTTGACAGTGGCGGAACTTCATGAAGATGGATTTTCGGTTCATATTATTCCCCATACCTTTTCGGAAACGCTTTTTTCGGATTATGAGGTGGGTCAGTGTGTAAATCTCGAGGCGGATTTGTTGGGAAAATATGTGCAGCGAATTATGGAGCTGGGTGGTGGGTCGATTTATCGAGGTGAATTGACGTCGTGAATGAGCGGTCGGTTTTAATTACAGGGTGTTCTTCGGGGATTGGTTGGGCAACGGCGGTGGAGATGGCGGCTCGGAATTGGCGCATCTTTGCTACAGCACGAAAGCTGGAAGATATACAACGAATTGAAGCGGAAGGTTGGCATGCGGTTGCCTTGGATGTGTCTTCATCGGATTCGATTGAACAAGCTGTCGCAACGGTGTTGGAAGCAACGGATGGTGCGTTGGATGGTGTAGTGAATAATGCGGGCTTTGGGATGCCGGGTGCGATTGAGGATTTATCCCGTGAAGCAATGCAGCATCAGTTTGAGGTGAACCTATTTGGGGCGGTGGAGTTAACGAATCGCTTGTTACCTGCATTGCGAAAGCGACCGCAGGGTCGGGTGGTGTATATTAGTTCTTTAGTGGGTCGGATGTCATTGCCATTCATGGGTATTTATTCGGCTTCTAAATTTGCTTTAGAGGCGGTGGCAGATGCACAACGGATCGAGCTTTCTATGACCCCTGTTCGGGTTATTTTGATTGAGCCAGGTCCGATTGGAACGCGTTTTTCTGCAACATGTGCGATGGAGGGGGAGTCGCGATTAGAGGTTAATATATCACGATTTAAAGGAGCCTATGAACGCTATTTTAAACAACGGAGAGGGGGAGGTATGAGTGAAGATCGGTTTCGATTGCCTCCGGAGGCGGTGGCGCAGAAGGTAGCTCATGCGTTGATATCAGATCGCCCGAAGGTTCGATATCTGGTAACGCTACCAACTTATGTAGCTGATTTTCTGGTCCGCTTTGTTCCAGTGTGTTGGCGTGATTGCGTGATGCAGCGGCAGGTGAAGAAACGGTTTGGTTAAGGTTGGCGCGCACTTTCAATATGTCTGAGAAGGGCGGCGGCTCGTGTGTCTTGTTGTGCAGAGAGTCGTTGTGCTTCGGTTTCGGCTTGATCGAGTTGGTTCGCGCGATAATGGGCGAGTGCGAGCATATAGCGAGCGTTGGCAAAGGAGCTGTCTAGCTCGAGTGATTTTTGGCAGGCAGCGGCTGTGGCGATGAAGTTGTTTAGATAGTAGTGTGCGAGGCCTAGGTTGTAATAGGCGTCTCTCTGTTTCGGGTCTTGTTGTATCGCTTGGCGAAAGCAATCAATGGCCTCGGTATATGCGTTGCTTCCGAGTTTTTCAACCCCCTTTTGTATGAGAGATCGAACTTGAACCGGGTTGAGGCTCTGTTGAGTTTGTGTGAGTTGAAGGGTTATTTCGTCGAGTATGGTTTCGGCTAGGATATGGCGAGGTGTTTCTTGCGTACTAGATTTGAGATAGATCGCTATGTAGTTTTGAGCGGCTTCAAGATCGTTGAGATAGTTTTTACTAATCATGGCTAGATTGAAATATAGAGGAGCATAAGCGGGATCGAGTTTAGTTCGTTGGTCTAATTGAGCTTGAATGCTTGCGGGGTCCTCGCCATTTTGCAGGCGAATGAGCGCATGGGCGGTAAAGAGGGTGGGATGGTTTAAATTCTTATTTTGGGCAGTTTCTATGTATTGAAGGGCTTCTTGAAGGTCTCCCTTTTGAAGATGGTAGAGTCCAAGGAGTGCATGAATGGTTGGGTCCTCTGGATGTTGGTTTTGAAGGTTTTGGAGGACGAGATAACCTTCTTCTAATTGGCCTGCATCGAGGAGGGATACGGCTTGGTTAACAAGAAGCGTGACGGAACTTCCACCGAGTTCTAATGCTTTTTGAAAGTGTTGGGTGGCTGCTTGTGGCTCATTGAGTTGCCAAAGAATGAGGCCTAGTTGGTTAGAGCGGTAGATTTTGGATTTGATAGAGACGGTTTCTCTTAACGATTTCTCCAGCAGAGAGCGGGCTTGAATGAGATCGTTTTCTTGTAGTGCTTTTTGTGCTTTGCGATATTCACGGTCTCCGGCCTCTTTTCCACATCCCACGAAGAGGAGTAGTAGGGTGGTAAGTCCTATAAAAGCGTGTAGGATCGATTTCATGAGGGGATTCCTTTCATCCATATCTGGCGGCTTCTGGGTCCGTCAAATTCACAAAGATAGACGCTTTGCCATGTGCCTTGTTGCATGCGTTTGTCTTCGATCAATAGGATTACGGAAGATCCCATCATACTTGCTTTTACGTGCGCGGCGCTGTTGCCTTCGGCATGTGCGTAGTTATTTTTCCACGGGACCATGCGATTTAGGATTTTTTCCATATCGGCGGGCACGTCTGGATCGGCATTTTCATTGATAGTGATGCCAGCGGTTGTATGGGGAATAAAGAGGGTGAGAATGCCGTTTATGAAATCTTGTTCATGGATATATTGATTGATGAGTGCGTCCAAGTTCATGAAGTCAGTTCGGGATTTTGTTTGGACGCTAATTCGTTGCATCCATTTATCATAGTTATTTCTATTTAGATTTGAAGCTGAAAGTATTATGAGCATGGAAAAAGGACGACAAGGCGTTGCGAATAGGTGGTAAATGAGTATCTTATTCGTGGGATGGGTACGAATTAACGATGGAATCGATTGAGTGGAATTGGATAGTTGGTTGGATAGTCTTGCTGTGCCTATCGGCTTTTTTTTCGGGTTCTGAGACTGCTTTATTTTCACTATCACGCGACCAGATGATTAAATTACGTCATCGCTCGGTTTCGTTGTCACGCTTGTTAGATGTGCTTAATGAAAATCCTAGTGGGCTTCTGGTGGCGATTTTATTTGGGAATTTAACGGTTAATATTCTCTTCTTTTCGATGAGTACGGTATTGGCGCATCGAATGCTTGCTACATGGGGTGCTGGCGGGCAGTTGTTGATTGGGTTTGGGGTGCTGATTAGTATTTTACTGGTTGGAGAGATGGTTCCGAAGGCGATCGGTGTCAGTTTTCCTGAAGTGGTCGCTCGTTCGGTGGCGCGTCCATTACGCAGCTGGTTTCATTTGTTAGGACCTCTTCGCCTTGGTCTGGAAAGGGTGAGCAGTTGGATGACGCCCCCGCATCGACCGCTGGATTTGCATCCAGATGAATTGAAGTTGTTAGTTGATTCTACGGTGGGAGGTCAAGGATTCGGTCGGCAGGAAAAAGCGATTGTGGAAGAGATTATTAATTTGCCAGAGGCGCGGGTGCGCGCGTTGATGGTGCCTCGCGTGGAGCAGACGTTTTGGAATAGCGATTGGTCTGTGGAGAGGGCTCTGGCTTTTATGATTGAGCATCCAATGGAGGTGGTGCCGGTTTACATGCATCATGAGGAGCAGTTAGTGGGCTACGTGGAGGTGAGTGTTTTGTTTGCGGAAACAAGAAAAGAGCGATCATTGATTGAGCTGGTCGAGCCATTAATTTTTGTGCCGGAAACGATGCGAGCGGACCGAATGCTTGAGCAGTTTATGGATCAGTCGGTTCGTATGGCAGCGGTGGTGGATGAGTATGGGGGATTGGCTGGAACGCTGACGGTTGAGGATTTATTGCAAGAGGTAGTTGGCGAATTTGATGCGCAGGAGATGCCGGCGGTGGAGGCCTTAGGAGAGTCGGTGTATCGGCTTGAGGGCCGCTTGAGCGTTCGAGAGTGGCGTGATCTATTTATTGGGTTTATTCCGGCACATGCAGTGGATGAGTTGGCGTTAGATACGGTGAGTGGATTGGTTATATCATTGCTCAAACGGATCCCACAAGTGGGCGATCGGGTGCGTTTGGGTAATCTTTGCTTTACCGTTGAGCAGGTTCGTTCAAATCGTATTGAGTCAGTTTTATTGGAATTAGATGTAAAGGAGGATGAATCATAATGAGTATCCCTTTTTTACTTTTATTTGGCTTTGTTCTATCGGCATTTTTCTCGGGTGTTGAGACGGGAAGCTACTCTTTGAATCGAATCCGTTTGCGGCATGATGTTCGTGAAAAAGAGCGTTCAGCATTGCGGTTAGAGGCGTTATTGACGTATCCGCATCGATTTATTTTTACGATGTTGATAGGTAATAATTTGGCGATCTATTTAGTTTCTCAACAGACCACTCAACTCTATTTAAATCGGGGAATCCAATCGGATTATCTATTGGGGGGTTTTCTTCCTTGGAATGCGGAAACGGCAGCAACTTTTACGTTGATGATCCCACTCTTTTTATTGGCGGAGATGGGGCCAAAAAATATATTTCGGACAAATGCTGACCGGTTAATGCGAGGGTTATCGTTGCCAATGCAGGTGGTTTCATGGATGATTTTTCCATTGGTATGGCCCCTCGAGCGATTATTTCGTCTTTTTCTGCGGGATGAACAGATGAGGCAGTCGGGCTGGGGTGGGTATTCTCAGGTGATGTTGATGGAGCAGTTGGCAGAGGGTCGACAGCGGGGAGTGATTAGTTCGTATCAATCGCGGATGATGGATCATGTGATCGCTATGCATCAAATGCCTGTCAGGTTGCTCATGCGCTCGGTTAAAAAAAGTTTAACTTTGCCTGAAGAAGCCACGGTAGGGGATTTAAAAAAGGCGGTGGGTCGGCGTTCGGGTTCAGAACTTTTTTTGATGAAGCAGCAAAAAGTGGTTGGAATTATTGGATTGCACGAAGTAATCGCTCGTCAGCTTTCAGACGAGGATCCTTTACAGCCTTTGGCGCAGGATGCACTTTCAATTGAAGAGGGACGAAATATTAAATCAGCTTTTTATCGGTTGCGAAATAATCCTCGCCATGTGGCGGCAGTGGTGGATGGACGGGGGCATTTAGTCGGTACCATTCGAATTGATGATATTGCGCGATATATCGCAAAACGATGATAGATATACTTTGTGGATTGCTTCTTGAGAGGAATGATTTAATCTATGCTTATGTCTACTATTTCTCGTTCGATGTTTACAGTTGCGGCTCTTGCTGGCGTATGGCTTCCTTTTCGTTCTGTTTTTGCGGGTTCGGGTTCAATCGTGGAACTGTCGGCAATTGCTCGCCTCTATTCGATGCGGATGCAGACGATTTCAAAAAAAATCGTACTGAATAATAAGTATAATACATTAGAAATTGAGGAAAATGGACGGCGAGCTTGGATTAATGGGGTGATGTTTTGGTTGCACGAGCCTTGTAGGCGTTCGGGGCGGTCTTGGGCGATTCGGAAGTCCGATTTCCAGTATGGAATTGATCCAGTTCTGCGTTCATACATGCATGTGCCCAAGCGCGTACCCATGGTGGTGGTAATTGATCCGGGGCATGGTGGAAAAGATAGTGGCGCTGTGGGATCGAAGAAGGTATTCGAGAAGCAGGTGGTATTGGATATTTCATATAGAATGAAGAAGCTGCTTGAAAACCATGGGTTCAAGGTGGTCATGACGCGGAATGGAGATCAGTACCTTTCGTTGGATGATCGAGCGGATTTGGCTCGGAAGGTGAAGGCGGATCTGTTTTTGAGTATACATGCAGATGGGGCAATCTCCTCTGCTGCCCACGGAGTGGAGACCTTTATCACAACCGCGGCAGGGTTTGATTCTAGTAATCATTATGGAAAGGGAGGTGATCAGTCGGCAGTGTTAAATAATCGATATAACGCGATGAATGCTATTCTGGGATATGCGGTTCAGAGTAATTTATTGAAGATGAGTGGCAGGAGTGATCGAGGCTTGAGGCGAGCACGTTTTGCGGTGATCAAACAAGCACCTTGTCCAGCGGCCTTGGTAGAGTGTGGATTTTTGACGAATCCGGAAGAAGAACAGTTGTTAAGAACGGAGGCTTATCGATCGCGAGTCGCTCAAGGGATTGTGAATGGGGTTCGGGCGTATCGTACCTTGGTTTCACGGGTAAAGCGTTAGCGCATTCGCCGAATCAATAGGCTTCCGATTACCATAAATAGGAGTAGGGGACTCCAGCAGCCGATCGCGGGTGAAATCCATTGCGTGCGGGCCAGATATTCTGTGAGGAATTGGGTTCCGTAATAGCCAAAGAAAAGAGTGATGGCTAGTAATGTGCCGGCTAATGCTCCTCGACGACCGGTGTGAGCGCCTACGGGAATGCCAAGTAGGACGGCTAGGAGGCAGCTAAATGGGGTTGCAAGCTTGTGATGGAGGTCGACGTTATATCCCGCGAGCGTATCGGAAGATAAAAATTGATGGGTTTGAATATAAGTGTTGAGTTCGCTGGCTGAGAGATGGGCGGTATCTTTTGATTCACCGAGAAAATCTTCGGGAATTTCGGGAAGGGACCGCATTTCGAGAATTTGAAAAGATTCAGCGGGTCCGAGTAAATTATTTTTTTCATTGAAGCTTTGAAGCGTACCTTCTTCAAACCACCAGCGCTGATCTAACCAATAGGCTTTCTTGGCAGTGATTTTTTTTTGATCAGTACCGTCAGGTCGTTGTTGACGTAAAGTAATGCCTTGGAGGGTGTAGCCCCGTGTATCCATTTTTTCAATGAACCAGGTATGACCAACGGTTGGGTTGCGATAAGGAATGTTTTCAAGTTGAGGGCTGAGATCGGTATCGCGCTCTTCTTGTAGCAGTTCATGCGCACGATAGTTGTAACGAGGACCAATCCATTCGTTTATTAAAGAGGTGGTCAGAAGGCAGCTGAAGGCAATCCAAAGATAGGGCTGCATGAGGGAGTGAATGCCAACACCACTGGCTCGCATGGCGGTGATTTCACTATGGCGAGTTAATTGGCTTAAGCTATAGAGAGTGGCTAAGAGAAGGCAGATAGGTATGATTATTACAATCATGCTGGGCAATTGCCAGCTATAGTATTTGATAATGGTTTTGGCTGATGTACTGTAGCGATAGAAATCTTCTCCCATATCCATTAAATCGGCTATGATAAATAGTAAGCTGAATGCGAACAGAAGAAAAAATAGAGGCTGTAGCATATGATTAAAAAGATGTCGGAAGAGTATTTTCATATACAAGATAAAGGTATCGTGAAAAGTGAGTGCTCGCAAGCGTTGAAAAAGAATCCTGATAGGCTTAGATTTGAACAGGTTAATGGGAGAGTTTTATGAATCAACTGGTCGAGCAACAAATTTGCGAACCGGTAACTATTGTTATTTTTGGTGCTTCTGGAGATTTGACGCATCGTAAGTTAATACCTGCTCTGTATGCGGCATATCAGCAAAACTTATTGCCGGATCAGTTTGCGATTGTTGGATTTGCTCGCCGAGAGTATGACACGTCTTTATTTCGGAGGATGATGGCAGATGCGGTTCTTAAATTTTCTCGCCTAGATGTTGATGAAGCTTTGGTAGAGGCTTTTGTGAAGCATATTGATTATTTTAAAGGCGATATCTCGAATCCTGAGGTATATCAAGCATTGCGAACGAAGTTGAATGACCCATCTCGCTATCCGGAAAATCGCATGTATTACCTTTCTATTATTCCGGATTTATTTGAAACAGCAGTGCGTTCTTTGAAGGAGGCTGCATTGATTTCGGCGCCGCATACTCAACCGTGGACTAGGGTGGTGGTGGAAAAACCGTTTGGTCGTGATGTAACGTCTGCAAAAAGATTAAATGCGGAGTTGTTGCGGTATTTGGATGAATCGCAGGTGTATCGGATTGATCATTATTTGGGTAAAGAGACGGTGCAAAATATTCTTTCTTTTCGATTTGCGAATGCCATTTTTGAGCCGGTTTTTAATCGAACCTATATTGATCATATTCAAATTACGGCATCGGAAACGGTGGGTATGGAGATGGGACGGGGTGGCTATTATGATGAATATGGCGCTTTACGCGATATGGTGACAAACCATCTATTACAATTATTGTGTTTGGTTACTATGGAAGTTCCGAGCGATCTTTCGGCAGATTCGATCCGGAATGAGAAATTAAAGATTCTGCAAAACACGAAGCTGGATTACACCAAGCAGATTTCAGAGGCTGTATATCGGGGACAATATGCAAGGGGTGTTAATGAAGTTGATGAAGAGATTAAAGGGTATTTGGAGGAGGATCGAATTGATCCACAGTCGGATACTGAGAGTTTTGTGGCGATGCGCTTAATGATTGATAATTGGCGCTGGGCGGGGGTTCCCATCTTATTGCGTACGGGAAAACGAATGGCAAAAAAGACTACTGAGATTGCGGTACAATTTAAAGTACCGCCGCTAGAGCTTTTTCAGCAGGTGGAGTGTGATGGAGATGTATGTGATACAACGCGGATCAAGCCGAATACATTGATTTTTCAAATCCAGCCAAATGAAGGTATCTTTCTAAGGTTGGGGACAAAACGTCCGGGCATGCGTTTTGTTGTGGAAGATGTGAAAATGGATTTTTCGTATTCTGGGACATGGGATGGTACTTTGCCAGAAGCTTATGAACGGTTACTTTTAGATATTTTGTATGGTGATTCAACGTTGTTTACGCGCTCAGATGAGGTGGAGGCGGAGTGGAAGTTAGTTCAGCCTGTTTTGGATCGATTAGCTGAGTTGAAACCTTATCCTTATGAGCCAGGTGCGTGGGGAGTTTCGGAGGCCGATCATCTTTTTCATGGTTGTGAAGGATCATGGCGGAATCATTAGAGTGATTGATCGAATGGATGTATGTCGTATAGATATTCATTAAAGATTGCCTATGAGGGTACGCATTTCGCGGGTTGGCAGGTTCAGCCTAAGCTACGGACTGTACAGGGTGAGCTGGAGCGGTTGCTGGCTGAAATGACGGCGGTTGAGTCGGTTCGGTTAGAGGCGTCTGGTCGAACGGATACAGGAGTTCATGCTCGCGCTCAGATAGCGCATGTAGATTTGCCCAAGGGGATTGATCCGGTCTATTTTCGGCGGGGGTTAAATTCTCAGTTATCTGGTGATATACGGGTGGTTCGTGTGCAACGAGCTTCTGATTCATTTCATGCACGTTTTGATGCGAAGGAAAAAGAGTATCGTTATTTTATTTATAACGGACTGATCGTACCACCTCAGTTGCGTTATTATCGGTTACAGGAAGGTCGACGGTTGGATGAGGTCCGGATGCAGCAAGCTGCGGAGCAGTTGGTCGGGACACATGACTTTGCTTCTTTTGCTTCGAGGCGATACTCTGGGGATGAGGATACAATACGAACGTTAAAGCAATTAAATGTGACGCGTCGGGGGGCGGAGGTCATGGTGCAGGCAAGGGCAAATGGGTTTCTCTATAAGATGGTTCGTAGTCTAACTGGATTTTTAATGGAAGTGGGAATGGGGCGCGTGGATCCTGAGGACACGCAGGCAATTTTGGAAAAGCAGCAGCGAACTGCACAGGTACGCACAGCTCAACCGCAGGGACTCTTCCTTTGGAATGTGATATATTAAAAAAAGTGGTAGGACGACAGGGGCTCGAACCCTGGACCCACTGGTTAAAAGCCAGTTGCTCTACCGACTGAGCTATCGTCCCAATTGTTAAGATCCCTTTCGAAACTGAACGTTTTCCTTAGGAAGCGCTCGTTTCTACTGAATCAACCTTCGTGAAGCAAGTGCGAATTAACAACGAATGATCATTTATAGATCGTTCTACTGGTAGATTTGTTTACGGTCATATAAGATTTTTTTATTTGGGGGTCGTATGAAAGTGGTTGGGCTTATTTTAGGAGGGGGAGCTGGGACGCGTTTGCAGCCGCTCACACGGGAACGATCTAAGCCTGCGGTTCCTGTGGCAGGTAAGTTCCGGTTGGTTGATATTCCGATTAGTAATTGTATTAATAGCGGTATTCGGAACATTTTTTTACTGACACAGTATAATAGTGTTTCTTTGCATCAGCATATAGCTGCTACCTATCGGTTCGATCAATTTAGTGGAGGGCATGTTCGTATTTTGGCGGCGGAGCAGACGCCTGATTCGGATGTTTGGTTTCAAGGAACGGCAGATGCGGTTCGGCGTTCGATTCGCCATTTTAGAGATGATCAGCCGGACTTAGTGGTGATTTTATCTGGCGATCAACTCTATCGGATGAATGTGCAGGAGGTGATTGATACGCATTTAGAGAGTGGTGCTGAGATAACGGTTAGTACGACGCCGGTAAATCGAGAGGCAGCTCGATCGCTCGGAATTATGCAAGTTAGTGATCAGGGTCAGGTTGTCCAGTTTGTGGAAAAACCGGCTGAGGATACTTTGTTGGATGGTTTGGCTGTGAATAATCGTCAGGATGCTTTTCTAGCAAGTATGGGCATATATGTATTTAATATGAACGTACTTTGTTCGTTGCTTGAGCAGAATAATCAGACTGATTTTGGGAAGCATATTATTCCGGAAGCGATACATTCTAATCGGGTATTTAGCCATGTTTTTGAAGGCTACTGGGAAGATATTGGTACTATTCGATCATTTTGGGCAGCTAATTTGGCTTTAACAGAACCGGTTCCGCGCTTTTCGTTTTATGATACGGATCAATTAATTTATACGCGGATGCGCTACCTGCCCCCATCGAAAGTTAACTCTTGTGAGCTGGTACAGTCGTTAATATCAGATGGTTGTATCTTATCAGGCAAACGTATATGGCGCTCAGTGGTTGGATTGCGTTCCGTGGTAGGTGAAGGCTCTGTTGTGGAAGAGAGCATATTAATGGGAGCAGATTTTTTTGAACAAAACCGAGTGTCGCATACCAGTGGAATCGTGCTCGGAATTGGATGTAATTGCACTATTCGTCGAGCGATCTTGGATAAAAATGTGCGGATTGGCGATGGGGTGGTAATTACGCCTGATGGCAAACCGGATCATGTGGATGAAGATCTTTTTTGTATTCGTGATGGCATTGTGGTGATTCCAAAAAATACAGTCATCCCCGATGGAATGCATATATAGGTTTTACCTTTGTTTGAAAGGGTGCTTGTCGGGTGTGGATTTGATCGTTAGATTTTCCCCTTAGTTGTGTATACACAGGCTCCGTGCCGTAATAAGAATGAGATTTCGGCCTAAAACGATTCTGTTCACATGGAAAATAAAGGAAGAAAAATGGGATTATTAAATTTTTTTAAACCAAGCAATAGTGTGGTGGTCGTGGATGTGATTTCGCTGTTTAATGCGTTGGGTATGAAGGGGGATGTTTCTCCGCGAACTCAGTTGCAAGTCTTACGTCGATTAACTCGTTTTGCAGAGCGAGAAAAAGTTGAATTAATTGCTGTGTTGAGTGGGGAGCCGCTTCACAAGGCGCCGAATAGGAAAAAATTTGATAGCATCTTAGTTCTATACAGTAAGTCCACGGAGAAGCATGCTGGATTCGTTGCTAAAGTCGCTTTGAAGCGAGGCGCTCTGTTGCTCACAGATAATCTAAAAGCTGAGAAAACGGCGGGTGCATCCGTTGAAAAAATGCGTTTGTCTACATTCCGTAAAGCATTTGATATGAGTATGGATGGAGATTCAGCAGATGGGGGTGAATCTGGACGAGGTAGACGGCGCCGGCGGATTCGTAGGCCGCATGTTGAGCATGGCGCTAGAGGCGAAGAGGATGTCCTGCCGGAAAAAAGCTCTGCTTCGGAAGGAGATTCAGACGCGATTAATGAATTGATTGATTTGGTGGATTAATTCACATGTCTGAGGCGCGTCGTACGCTTTATTTTGATATTGATGGAACATTAATGGTTGCGCGTGGTGCTGGCAGAAGTGCCTTTACTCAAGCTTTTGAAGATGTGTATGGTCGTTTTATTGACATAAGCCACATCAACTTTGCAGGCGCAACGGATATGGGTGTGGTGGAGGACTTATTGCGGGAACAAGAATTGGTTACTACACCCGACCAAAGGATTCAGTTTTTTGAGCGTTTAGCTTTTCATTTAGAGACAAATCTAAAAAAACGCCCACCACATCTCTTGCCAGGGGTGATCTCTTTTTTACAACGCGTGGCTCCGAGATGGAATTTCGCTTTGGTAACAGGAAATACACGTGCGTGTTCGGCTTTAAAGTTGCATTATACGGATTTGAATCCCTATTTTGATATTGAGATGGGTGGATATGGGGATGATGATGCCTGTAGAAATCGGATTGCGGCATTGGCGATTAAACGTACGGGTTTACCTCAGCAGGGTTATTTGTTAGGTGATACACCAAAAGATATCAGAGCAGCTAAATCAAATCATTTGAAATCAGTGGGCCTTTGCACGGGTGCTTTTACACGCGAGCAACTCATGCTTGAGAGACCTGATATAATCTTGGATTCATTTGAGCAGGCAGACGATTTATTAGTGGAGCTTTGTGCGTGAGTGGTGTTTTTGATTCTCTCACTCCTGAACGAATCTTAGAGGCGGTTGAAGAAGAGACGGGTCAGTCGTTTACAGGACTCACTACGCCACTTCCTAGCTATATTAATCGAGTATATGAGTTGGAAAATTATGCGGGCGAAAGGTTGATTGCAAAGTTTTATCGACCTGGTCGATGGAATCGTGCTGCGCTGGAAGATGAGCACCGCTTTATGCTAGATTGTGCAGCAGCAGAAATTCCTGTGGTGGCACCTATGATATTGGAGAATGGGACTTCAATTGGGACGTGGGAGGAGATTCACTTCACGCTTTTTCCCAAGCGATCAGGCCGTGAAATGATTATGAAATCGGATGAAGGTTGGCGTCGGTTGGGAAGCTTAATTGGGCGAATGCATGCGGTAGGTTTGGAACGTGATGCGGAGCATCGGCTGGTTATGCATCCAGAAACCACGACGATTCCGGAGCGGGATCAATTAGTGAATGGCGGATGGATGTCGGATCATATTTCTGCTGCGTTCCGAGAGGTGGTTGATCGCATTATTGAGATTGCTCTTCCTTTATTTGACGAGGTGCTTTTGCATCGAATTCATGGGGATTGTCATCGGGCGAACATCTTAGAGCGCCCAAGTGAGGGTTTAATGATGATTGATTTCGATGACATGGTGATGGGACCTGCCGTTCAGGATTTATGGCTTTTGTTGCCGGGATATGCGCAGGAGTGTCGGTACGAGATTGATTTAATTTTAGAGGGGTATGAGGCTTTCGTCGATTTTGACGATCGCCAATTGCGGATGATGGAAGTTTTACGGGCGATGCGGATGATCTATTTCTTGGCTTGGTGCAGTACCCAAGCTGGCGATTATCGATTTCAGAATCTTTTCCCGGATTGGGGTAGTGATCATTTTTGGCAACGGGAGATTGCGGATTTACAGAAGCAGCTGCATATCATTGAGCAGGATCCATCTTGGAAAGCAGGAAGTGGAAATGAGTATTAAACGGAGTGTGAATATTACGTGTCCGGGATGTGGAACTACACAAGACATCACATTGGTGGAGGTGCTCAACGCACAGACCGATCCTGATTTAAAAGAAGATTTGATGCACAATCGACTCAATCGTGTGAGTTGTTCGGATTGTGATATTGATTTCCGGGTAGATTTGCCATTGCTCTATACCGATGCAAAGGCGGAATTGATGATTCATTGGGTTCCTGAAAACGAAGATGCGAATCGCGAGCAAATTTTAGCGGAGTTTGATGAAGTGATTGAGCGAATGAATGCAGAGGCAGATGAGCAAGTTCCTGTGCCGAACGTGCGACTGGTTATGACACGGGTCGAGCTGGTTGAATTAATTTATATGGTGGAAACCGGCATGAATCAGCGGGTTGTTGAGTATGTGAAATATAGTATCTATACACGTAACCAAGAAAAATTAGATCCAGAGCGTCATCGAATGTTACTGAATGTAGAAGATTCCACGGATGATGAGCTGGTGTTTGTGATGCAGAATGTAGAAGATCAGCAGCTGGGTCAGGTGCTTCGATATGGTCGGTCTGCTTATGAATCATTACTGGAACTTTTTGCGGACGATCCGGAAGAGTTTATGGAGATGTTTCCCGGGCCATGTATCAGTGCACGTGATGTATTGCTAGAAGATATGGAGTAGTGATTAACCGAATTGCTGATGATATTCGATCAGAATAGAATCTACGATTTCTTGAGGGGATCGAGCATCGGTTTTGACTTGAAATGGGATGGTGTCATAAAGCGATTGCCGTTTTGTTAGCAGCGTTTGAATTTGCTTTTCTTTTTCTCCTGCTAGAAGAGGTCGAATTTGATCGTCTTGCACTCGTTGAAGAATGGTTTGCGGTGTAGCGGTGAGGCAGACGACGAGCCCGTATTGAGCAAAATCAACGATATTATCGGGGTTCAGGACAATGCCTCCCCCAGTGGAGATGATGTTTCCATTAGTTGGAGCTAATTGCTGGACGAGGTTACGTTCGAGATTTCGGAAATACGCTTCTCCATGGTCTGCAAAAATTTGAGGGATAGATTTTTTTTCGGCGGTTTCGATGAGCTGATCCATGTCGACAAGGGGCAATCCGAGCTGGGCTGCGAGTTGTTTACCAACGGTAGTTTTCCCGGTTCCCATAAAACCAACTAGAATAATGTTGTTCATTCCGATGCTCCTATTTGGATATAAAAAAACGCTCCCAAAGAGCGTTTTGCAAATATTCTCTGAAGGTATTTTAAACGCCTTCGGTTCGAACCGCGCTTCGAATCTCCTTGGTATTCATATGGAGCAATTGCTCTTCGGTATAGCCGGCGTCTGATAGCCGTCGCTTTTGTTCCAGAACCCGACGACGTTTAAGCCGTGGCTTTTTAACTGGGCGGCGCAATGGCTTTTTGCGCATGGCTCTTCTAATTCTCATGATTCTTTATCTCCTGTACCAAAATTGATCGCACAAACTAGCGATAGTGGAAGGCGGGCGCAATCTTTTATCACTAGTTTTTAAAGGTCTCATCTTCTTTTTTAGTATAGTGAGGAGTGAGGAGGGTGGTGGATGCTTCGGAAACCTCCGACCAGCAGGTAGTGTTGATTTCTAGGTGTACGAGTCCGCAGGTGGGTAGATCGCTGAGATAGGTTCCAGCAAGCCGACTCGCGAGTTGACTGATGGAGGGATTATGAGCGATGAGGAGTATGGTTATAATGGAGTTAGATTGCTCCTCGATCCGTTGAAGAAGGGTGCTGCCATATGCACCATAAAGGGTGCGTTCTATTTTTATGTTGGTGGGAGAAAGATCGAGTTCCATCAAGGTTTGTTGGGCTCGCTGGGCTGGACTGCAGAGAATTTGATCTGGGGTGCCAATCGTGTTTTGAATATAGTTTCCGATCTGGCGAGCATGGTCCTGTCCGCTGGGGAGTAGTATCCGATCTATGTCGGCTTTCTCGGAGCTTATCCTTTCAGCTTTTGCATGCCGGAGCAGTAGCAATTGTTTCTTGACGGGCATATCTAATGTGCACCTTTTTTTACGCACATCATGATCGCACCTAAAATAACCAAGCTTAAAACGATCGATCGTAATAGAAGATCGGGTAATTTAACGGAGAGTCGGCTACCAAAATAGACTCCAATAGTTGAGCCAAGCGACATGATAAGTGCAGTCAGGAGGTCGAGTTCACCGCGGGCTCCAAATGTGAAAGAAGTGATAGCCGTCATGACGAAGGCGAGAAAGATGGCGCTTCCGACTGTTTGGCTGGCGGAGAGTCCAAATAAAATGATGAGAATGGGGACAACCAGAACGCCTCCTCCAATGGCAGTGGCTCCAACGAGCGCGCCGCATATGGCGCCAACTAAAATGGCTAAACTACTTCTGAGCGTAGGATGCTGGTTGAGTTTCTGTGCAACTCGGCTTTGCGTCGGAGCGCCTTTTTTCTGGGAAATCATGTTCCAAATCATGAGGATGATGCCGAAGAAGATGACACCAATAATGAAACTTTCTAATTGGGCTTTGAATTCGTGATCCGCCCCTTTTAGGCTGATCCATCCAGATGTCAAAAGGGTTGCCGGAATGGCGCCAGAGAGAAACCGTTTCGAGAGAGACCAATCAATGGTTTTCAATTTAATGTGTTGCAGCAGTGCGGTGATTTTAGTGAGAAACGCATAAAGGGTTGTGGTGCCTACCGCGACTAATGGGTCGACTTTTAAAAGCACGGTAAGAGCAGGTAGGATTAAAACACCTCCGCCGATGCTAGTCAGACCAATGCAGAATCCGATAAGGAGTCCGAGTAGTAGTCGGATAAGAATGGCTCCAATTTCTAATTGATCAAACATGAGGCAGTCCTACCTTACTGTGCCAAAGATGCCGAGACAATTTCTTGGAGTACTTGGCAGGTTTTTAGATATTCATCGATTACAACATATTCACTCAGTTGATGAAAATTGTGTGCGCCTGTGCCGAGAGTCACCGTGGGGAGTCCTTTTTCATTAAAGTTGTTTGCATCGAGCCCAGCATCCATCACAAGCGGGTTGGGTTTGAGTCCGACCTGTTGGACGGCTTTGGAGGCAATTCGAACGCAGGGTTCTGATTTTTTTAGGCGAAAGGCACGGTAGTCACTTTCGGTTTTGAAGATTACGTTGCCTTTTTTACCGCTCTGATTTTTGGTGGTTTTTACAGCGCGATCAAACTCAGCCTGATAGGTGCGGATAATCTGTTCAAGAAAGTATTGGCTATGGCTCCGGCACTCCCCTGTGAGGATTAGGTGATCCATCACTTGATTGCTGGCTTCGCCTCCATTAATTGCACCAATATTGGAAGTGCCGCGTTGGTTACCTTTTTCTATTTTTCCAAAGTAGCCTTTATCTGAAATGGTGGAAATGGCTTTTGCTGCGATGAGACCAGCGGATACTCCTTTGTGGGGCTCGAGTCCAGCATGGGAGCTGATCCCGGTTATAGTGGCTTGCCAGCGGGCAGCACTCATTGCACCAATGACGATTTCATTGGGCTCTTGCCCGTCGAGATTAAAGCCCATAACGGGGTTGCCTAAATCGCTAAATCGAACCATGCGTGAACCGTGGAGCCCGTTTTCTTCGGCAATTGGAAAAAGCAGGGTGATGGGTGGTCGGGGTGTTTTTTCTGTCAGCAAAGTTTCTGCGAGAGTGAGAATTGCGGAACAACCCGAGCGGTCATCTCCACCTAGGCCTGTTTTTCCTTTCGCAATAATCCGTTTTCCTTTGATAAGGGGTTCGGCCCCGCGACAGAGGGGAACAGTGTCCATATGTGCAGAGAACATGATGCGCGGTGCGTTCACCGTGCCAGGAATCTGAACAATGAGATTACCGATCTCAAAACCCATGCCTAATCTTTTATGGGCGTCGTCATGTCGGATCCAGCTTTTCTTGCAGCCGGCAGCGATTAGTTTTTTTGTTAGATATTCAGCAACTAAGCGCTCTTGGCCGGTTGAGCCTTCAATGGCAAGTAATTCGAGTATATTTTGAAGGGCTCTCTCTTTCATTTTAATCCTTTCTAACCGATTTTATTTGTATGTATAGGTTCTACCGTAATCAATTATTGCATCGCGTCTAGCTCTTCCCACCGTTGGTATGCGTGTTCCAGCTCTTGAGGAAGGGATTCGGCACGTTGATTGGCAGAAGAGATCTCTTCTTTGCTTTTTCGATAGAAGGCGGGATCACTCATTTGAAGTTGAAGTAGTTCTAGTTCTGTTTCGAATTTTTCGATGGTCGCGGGAAGTGTTTTGAGTTCTTCTCGTTCGCGATTGCTGAGTTTGCGTTTACTTGTTTTTTTGATGGAAGATAGCTCGATGGTTTTGGGTGGATTGGCTGCTGGTTTAATTCGTTGATCTAACCAGTCATCATAACCGCCGACATAGGTTTTTAGGACGCCATCGCCTTCAAAAACAATAGTGCTACTCACTACGTTATTAAGAAAAGTCCGATCATGGCTGACTAGGAGAAGAGTGCCATCATATTGAACCAAAAGTTCTTCGAGGAGTTCGAGAGTTTCTATATCTAGATCATTGGTTGGCTCATCGAGTACGAGCACATTAGCAGGACGGGTAAAAAGTTTGGCTAGCAGCAATCTATTTCGTTCGCCTCCAGATAGGACGCGTGCTTTTTGGCGGGCTCGATCGGGTGTAAATAGGAAGTCTTGAAGATAACCGAGTACATGTTTGGAGCGCCCGTTGAGGATGATGGACTCTTCAGGGCTAACATTCTCGGCAACGGTTTGTTGATCATCGATGGCAGCACGGTGTTGATCAAAATAAGCGACTTCGAGTTTGCTACCGTGTTTGACAGTGCCATATTTGGGTTCCAGTTGACCGAGTAGCAGTTGGATGAGTGTCGATTTTCCGCAACCATTCGGTCCGATGATGCCAATTTTATCGCCGCGCATGATATTGGTGGTAAAGTCGACTACAATGGGGAGGTTCCCATAGGCGTAGGAGAGGTTTTTGACGGTAGCTACTTTACGTCCAGAAAGCTCAGCTTCGTTGAAATTAAGTTGAGCGGTTTCCGACTGTTCACGCCGTTGTCGTCGTTCACGCCGCATCTGTTCAAGTGCGCGCACTCTCCCTTCATTTCTTGTTCGCCGTGCTTTAATACCTTTTCGGATCCACGCTTCTTCTTTTGCCAGTTTTTTATCGAACTGCGCCCATTGTTCAGTTTCTCCGTCGAGGAGAGCTTGTTTACGTTTTAAATAGGTTTCGTAGTCGCACGCCCATGAGTGGAGTTTTCCTCGATCGAGTTCGATTATGCGGGTGGAAAGTTTTCGGAGGAAAGTTCGATCATGCGTAACCACGATGAGGGAGCCACGGAAGCGAAGTAGAAATTGCTCAAGCCATTGGATTGAATCAATATCGAGATGGTTAGTGGGCTCGTCTAAGAGGAGTATATCGGGTTCGCAAACGATTGCTTTGGCGAGTAGAGCTCGGCGTTTTTGTCCACCCGAAAGTTGCTGAAAAAGTAGGTGATTTTCCAAGCCGACAATTGAGATGGCACGATCAATGGATTGTTGGATTTCCCAAGACTCTTCTTCATTGGTGAAGTCGCTTCGGACGAGATCTTCGATTGTTCCTTGAAGTTGATCAGGGACGTTTTGTTGGAGGGCGCGGATTTTTAGACTTGGCTGAGGAATCAGGGAGCCTGCGTCGGATTCGAGCTCTCCAGCGATGATCTTCAGCAGGGTGGATTTGCCTTCTCCATTCCTGCCAACCATAAAGATGCGTTCATTTCGTTCAATCTGCAAGGTGGCTTGATCGAGAAGAAGCGGTCCACCAAAGGCTTTACTAATTTGTTGAATACTCAGAAGGGCCATGGTTTTAGCTAGATGCCGCCACCTTGATTGAAGTCGAGATGCAGTCCGCATTCACGCTTGAGTCCGTGAAAGCGGGTTTCTTCGGGAGACATATTTTCTGCTAATGGGACGGAAGTGTGCCAATCACCGACGGAGACATAGCCTATATCTTTCAAAGGGTGTGGCGGCAAATCGAACTTGTCAAAATAGGCTTCAACTTGTCGATCATCCCAATCAATAATGGGATAGATTTTAATCCAGTTGTTCTGCTTTTCCATGGCGGGTCGTTCGCGACGACTTTGCGACTGTTTGCGACGGATTCCTGAAATCCATGCGGTTGCTTGGAGTTCTTCGAGAGCCCGTTGCATGGGTTCGACTTTGTTGATCTGATTATATTTTTCTAAACCCGATTCACCTTGTTCCCACAGCTTGCCGTATTGCTCTTCCTGTTTTGCGGCTGGTAGGTTGGAACGATAAGTTTTAATGTTTAATTCGAGTTGGTCGGTTAGCGTTTTTGCGTACGCATAGGTTTCTGGAAAAAGGTATCCTGTATCAATAAAGATGATCGGGATTTGAGGAAGCTGTTGCTTTACTATATGCAGCATAACGGCACTTTGGATACCGAAGCTGGTGCTCATAATTAAGCCAGATCCATATTGGTTATAAGCATGAGCAACGCGCTCAAACGCACTCATGTGATCAAGTGCTTCTGCCGTATGTTGATCGAGACTCATTTAGCCAGTCCCGTTTTAAATTCTCGGCCATCATATACGGCAGGCACTACGTTGGTTCGAATCAGAAAGTCGCCAAAACCTTCATCGGCCTCTCGTTCTGAGGCGTATCGTTCGAATAAGGGATCGATTTCAGCAAGAATCTGATCTTCATCGATATTTTCTCGATAGAGTTGAACAAGGCGAGTGCCTTTTCCGTCGCCCCCGAGATAAAGGTTATATTTTCCGGGTGCTTTTCCTACAAAAGCGATTTCAGCGAGGTAGGGACGTGCGCATCCGTTGGGGCAGCCTGTCATGCGAATGGTAATAGGTTGTTCGGCAAGCCCATGGTTGTTGGCTAGGGTTTCTAGTTTTGTAATGAGGTCGGGTAAATACCGTTCTGCTTCTGCCATGGCAAGTGTGCAGGTGGGTAGGGCAACACATGCCATACTGTTTTCACGTAATCGGCTGACGTCGCGTAGAAGGCCATTTTCGCGAGCAAGTGCTTCAATGGCATCTTTTTTATCGGCTTCAACTTCGGCGATAATGAGATTTTGTGTGGCAGTCATCCGAAAATCTCCGCCGTGTAGCGCGGCAATTTTAAGCAAGCCTTGGAGCATTTGCGGTCCATCAGGTTTGTCTGTGATGCGGCCGTGCTCGATAAAGAGGGTTAGGTTGGAGGTGCCGTTACCATTCTCGGTCCAGCCATAGCGATCGGCATGCGTCGTAAATGTATAGTGCTCTTCAGGCGCAAAAGTGATGCCGGATCTTTTTTCGACTTCGGCTTTAAAGATGTCTACTCCCATGCGGTCAACGGTATATTTGAGTCGCGCTTGTTTGCGATCGGTTCGATTACCGTTATCGCGTTGGGTGGTGACGACGGCTTCGGCTATTGGGCAGATCTGATCAGGGGTAATAAAGCCTAAGTTTTTGGCAATTTGTGGATAGGTGCCTGGCGTGCTATGGCTGCATCCCATACCACCGCCAACAAGAACATCATAGCCTTTGAGTTCACCATCTTTGGCAATTGCAACAAAGCTGAGGTCGTTCCCGTTAACATCAACATCATTATGGGGGGGCACGGCGACGGCAATTTTAAATTTCCGAGGTAGGTAGGTTGAGCCGTAGATTGGTTCAACCTCTTCTTTGACATCTACAACCTTCTCTTGGTCGAGCCAGATTTCATGATAAGCCTGCGTGGCAGGAAGCAAGTGGGTGCTGATCGCGGTCGCATCTTTATAGACCTGTGCATGTAAGCTGGATTCAACGGGGTTGCTATTGCAAAGAACATTACGGTTCACATCTCCACAAGCCGCAATGGAGTCGATGAAGGCTTTATTGATACCCTGAATAAGTGGTTTAACATTCTTTTTTAGTATGCCGTGATATTGAAATGTTTGGCGGGTGGTCAATCTGAGTCCTCCGCCGGTTAGCTCGCGTGCAATGGCATCGATGGCTTTCCACTGTTCTGCTCTAATGACGCCACCGGGAACGCGTGCACGCAGCATGAATGTGTAGAGGGGCTCCAATTTTTGATGACGTCTTTCGTCACGGATGTCACGGTCATCTTGTTGATAGAAGCCATGAAACTTGGTGAGCTGTGTATCGTCCTCAGCGAGTGATCCTGTGATAGCTTTTGCTAAACCCGCTTCGATGGTGCCACGCAGGTTACTGCTTTTTTCTTTGATGCCTTCAACGGGTGTTAAGTCTGCTTCTTTTTCACTCATAGTCAGGTTCCTTTAATAAACATCTTTTTGATATCGCCCATCTCGGCGGAGTTGATCGAGGGTTTCGGCGGCTTGTTCAGGGGATTGATCTCCTTGTTCTTCAATTACGCTTAAGAGGGCTTTATGAACATCTTTTGCCATACGGCTTTCATCACCACAGATATAGATGTGGGCGCCTCGATTGATCCAGTTCCAAAACTCCTCTGCCTGTTCGAGAATGCGATGTTGAACATAGATTTTTTCGGATTGATCACGTGAGAAAGCGAGATCAATTCGGTTCAGAATACCTTCATCCATCCATGTCTGCCATTCAGTTTGATATAAAAAGTCTTCGGTGAAATAAGGATTACCAAAAAAGAGCCAGTTATCCCCCGTGGCTTCGGTAGCAGCGCGCTCTTGCACAAATGCTCGGAATGGAGCGATTCCAGTTCCGGGGCCGATCATTATAATGGGGGTATCTGGGTTGGTAGGAAGTCGAAAATGGTCACTAGCTTCCACATAGACTGATATTTCTGAACCTGATTGAAGTTGGCTTAGATGACCCGAGGCTCCGCCGAGATGATGAAATCCGTAGGCTTCATATTCGACAACACCTACGGTGAGGTGTACTTCTTCTTCTACCTCTGCTTGTGAAGAAGCGATAGAGTAGAGTCGCGGGGTGAGTTTACGAAGGGTGCTAATGAGTGCGTCAGCGGTTAAGGTGGCGGGATATTCGTGAATGACGTCGATGATTTGTCGATCGGTGATATAGGATTGGAGTTTTTCTACATCGCTTGCAATAGCACGTAGTTCACCTTGGTTAGTTAGTTCGGCATAATCTTGAACGAAAGCGGGATGAAGTTGGGTAAGTTCATAGGTCTGCTCTAATACCGTTTGAATGGTTTTGTTTTCATCATTCATTTTGACGGTATCGGTGGGGTTTATGCCTGTTTTTTTTAGCAATCCTTCAACGAGTTCGGTGCTATTTTTAAACCAGACACCCAATGAGTCGCCCGCTTGGTAGATTAGTCCGGATTCCTCGAGGTCAATTTCGATATGGCGAATGTCTTTTTCTGAATAGCGTCCGGTGATTTTCTGATTGGTGACTAGTTTGGTTCTGAGTGGTTTTTTGCGGGTGTATTTTACTTCTTTTGCTGGGGTTGTAAACGAGATGGGTGCTACTGTAGGTGCGGGTGCACTTGGTAGGATTTCTTTGAGGGTGGCTATGCTGGAGGCAATCCATGCTTCGGCGTCATCATCAAAGTCAACATCAAGGTCGATGCGATCAAAAAGGCGATTACCGCCAAGCTTTTCTAGACGGGTATCGAAATCTTTTCCAGTTTTGCAGTAGAATTCATAGCTACTATCTCCAAGGGCGCAGACAGCAAAGCGTGTTTCTTTAAGTTTGGGAGCTTTATTTCCATTGAGAAAGTCGACAAAGTTGAGGGCGTCGTCGGGTGGATCTCCTTCGCCTTGGGTACTAACAAGTACGATTAGATTTTTGGTTTTTTTCAGATTTTTTTCCTTAAATTTTCCCATGGATACGAGATCGGTTGTGATGCCTTCTGCGTTTGCAGCTTCGTTTAATTCTTCGGCGATGGAGCGGGCATTCCCTGTTTGAGATCCGTATAGAATTGTGAGTACATGATCGCCACCTATTTCTGGCGTAACAGGTGCGATACCCCCTTGTGCAGCCATACCTGTGAGGTATCCGCCTAGCCAGCTTTGTTGAGTGGGTGAAAGAGTTCCAGTTAATTGATTCAGTTGTGCCATAATCTGTGAATCAATTCCTATAGAATCGCTATTTTGGTTTTGCGACTGTGCCATCTTTATTCTCTTTTTTACGAAAGGATTTCTTAACGCTGTTTTTTTGTATGTTTAACTAATACTCTGTTAATTGGACTTAAAGTACGATAATTTGAATGGTAAGCAATCAAAAAAACAAAAAACTGTACATAAAATACGGGATTAAAATACTTACATAAATATACGGATTTAAAACATGATAGAAATAGCTTTCTCGCCTTGTCCTAATGATACTTTTATCTTTAATGATTTGGCGCATCAATCGGACATAAAGGCACATCTCTATGATGTGGAGCAGTTAAATCAATTTGCTTTTACAGGGCGATATGATGTTACGAAGCTATCGTTTCATGCGTGGCTGTTGTTGCAAAAGAGCTATCAGTTGCTCGAGGTGGGCGCAGCATTGGGGCGTGGTTGTGGCCCGTTGGTGATAACGCGTGAAGCTAAACCCTTACCGGAGCGTCCGCGCGTGGCATTGCCTGGAGAGTTGACAACAGCTCATTTGTTATATCGTCTCTGTTATGGAAATAGAGCGGAAAAAGTGTTTATGCCGTTTCATGAGATCATGGATGCGTTGGGCGCTGGGGAAGTTGATGCGGGTGTCATTATTCATGAAGGTCGCTTTGTTTTTGAAAGCCGGGGCTTTCATTGTATGCAGGATTTAGGGTTATGGTGGGAAGAAGAAACGGGCTTACCGATTCCTTTAGGTTGCATTGCGGTTCGTAGAAATCTGGGTAAGGAAGTGATTTCAGATATCGAACAAAGACTAAAGAGATCTATTGAACTTGCTTTTGCATACCCAGAAAAAACGCAGGAGTATGTTCGCGCACATGCACAAGAGTTGGATAGTGGAGTTATGGAAGAGCATATAAAGACATATGTAAACATGTTTACTCGTGGGTTGGGCAAGGAAGGCCGCGCGGCAGTAATGGAGCTTGAGAAACGGGCGCTTGCAGCTGGAGTAATTTCATGATTGGGGTTCTTTTTGCAACGGAAATGGAAGCAGCAGCATTCCAAAATCGAGACGTTTCTGATGATGTTGTGGTTAAAGTGGCTGGTGAAATGGGATTAGAAGCGGCGCGCATTGCAGCGGAAGAGTTGGTGGAAGCTGGGGCGACGACGATCATCAATGCGGGCGTTTGTGCGGCGTTACATAATCGAGTGGAAAGAGGGTCTGTTTATCGGATTTCAACGGTGATTACGGAGGAGTTAAAGGCCGCCGTAAATGTAGGTGTTGGACTCGGACTGAAGAAATTAGTGAGTGTGGAGGAGCCTTTATATCAAGCGGATCGAAAACGAGAATTAGCCCGCCAGTATGACTTGGTTGATATGGAAGGCTATGCGGTTGCGCGAGTGTGTGAAACGCATCAAATTCCTTGTATTTTAATCAAAGGGGTCACTGATTTTGGTGATACAAAAGCAAAAAAGGATATTAAAACTCATATTGCACCGGTCTCTGAAACAGTTGCCGATGCGATTTTATTTGTGTTAGATGGTATTGAATTACGTTCCAAAAAAAGATTGGACAGCACGACGGCAGGGCTGGATGTAAGTGATCATACTGAAGGCGTGGTGAAGCGGCTTCAACGCTTTACAAAAATAGAGCATCTTATTTTTTCATTACCACTTTTATTTGCGGGTGCTTGGTTAGGTGCAGGAGGGCTTCCATCCCTCTCTGTATTACTCTGGATTACGTTAGCCGGATTGGGAGCCCGTACATTCGGGATGGCACTTAATCGTATTTTTGATCGCAAGATCGATGCGATTAATCCGCGCACAGCGGGACGTGAACTGGCCTCAGGGGTTTTATCGTTGAAGCAGGGCTATGGAGTGGCATTTTTTGGTGTTGTTCTTTATTTCGTCGCCTGTGCTGGATTAGGCGAACTCGTTCTTAAATTATCTCTTTTCCCACTTATTCCGCTAACCATCTACTCTTTGTTGAAACGATTTACACCACTTTGCCATTATGGCATTGGGGTTGCTCTAGGCTTTGCTCCCTTAGGTGCCTATGTTGCGGCGTCAGGTGATTTAGCGGTTTCATCTGAATTGGTTATTCTTTGTCTGTTTACTTTTTTTTGGATTAGCGGATTTGATATTATTTATGCCCTAATGGATCGGGAATTTGATCAGATGCATGGCGTGAAGAGTCTGCCTGTAGCGATGAGTGAGAAGGGGGCGCTTGTCGTGGCTGCGTTTACTCATCTAATTGCTTTTTCCTTCTTAGTGATATTATGGATGGGCTTTGGTGGAGCGCTTTCCTTGTTGTCTTTGAGTGTTGCAGCTGTTGCATTTGGCGCTGCTTATGTTCCAACAATTCCAATAGCCGTCCGTTTTTTCCCCATATCGGCAATTGCGGGAATTGCGGGTGCGCTTGTTGTTTTATTAGGAGGTATATCATGAATCTAGTGTTGGCATTAACAGGAGCATCGGGCTCTTATGCAGCTAAAGCGATTGTCGAGCGTTCAAAGTGGCCGGTTACGTTGATTGCGAGCAAGATGGGTAAAATGGTCTATGAACAAGAAGCAGGTCCTTTCGAAGAGTTGGAGGAGATGGTGGATCAGGTTTGGCAGGATGGAAATCTAGCTGCAACGGTTTCATCTGGCTCAGTGCCGACTGTGGGGATGATTGTTGCACCTTGTTCAGCAAACACGCTGGGAAAGGTTTCTGCGGGGATTGCAGATTCGTTGGTTTCTCGATCGGCGCATTGTCATTTAAAGGAAGGGCGGCGTGTGGTCTTGTGTGTGCGTGAAGCACCTTGGTCAGCCATTACCGCCCGAAATGCGGCTTCATTTTCGGCGGCGGGTGGAACAGTTATGCCGATCTCCCCACCTTACTACATGGGTAAGGGGCGTATGCCTCATGAAATCTCAGTAGCGGAGATGATCGGCTTTTATGCTGATCATGTGTTGGCGTTGTTTGGGCAAGAAGCTCCCCAAACTTGGGCAGATGTTCGAGAGTGGGGGAAACAGTCGTGAGTGATGCATCGCGTGACACCCTAATTTCAGCGAATGAGAACCGTGAAATGTTCGATCGCATTGCGACTACCTATGATACAGCTAATCGAGCTATTTCGCTTGGGCTTGATATAGGCTGGCGACGAAAAACTATTGAGATGTTGGCACCGAGTGAAGATGGGCTCTATTTGGATGTCGGGACTGGTACCGGAGATTTGGCTATGGAATTATTAGCTCATGTTCCGAAGGCACAGGTTGAAGCGATTGATCCGTCTGAAAAAATGTTAGCCGTCGCCCGTGATAAAGCGTTAAAGCTTGGTGTGAGTCGGCGTCCACGTTTCCAAAATGCTGATGCATTGAATCTGCCAATGCCCGACACATTATTTGATGGGATCGTTTGTGGATTTTGTTTCCGCAATATTGAACATCGTCAGCGCGCTTTATCCGAAATGTTTCGTGTGATGAAGCCGGGTGGCAAGCTGCTGATATTGGAAGCGACGTATCCAGAGAACATACTAGTTCGGTGGGGATATAAACTTTACACCCCGTTGGTGCCATTGATTGGAAAGCTCTTTGGAGATGGCGATGCCTATTCGTATCTACTCGATTCGATCGAAGATTTTCCACGACGAGATACAGTGATGGGGATGTTCCGGATTGCAGGTTTTCAAGGGGTCTCTTCTACGCCCATAGCAATGGGTACAGTCTCTATCTTTGAAGGAAGGAAGCCTGCTTAATGAAGCCCATGAGGTTTGCTGCCGCCGCCTACAGTAACTCCGCGCCTTTAGTCGCTTGTTTATCGCAAGTTAATCCAAATGTGGAAGTTTTTCATGGGGTACCTTCAATGCATTTGGAAGAGCTTCTGGCCGGGCGAATTGACTGTGCTCTTATTCCGGTTGCGCATGCGATTAAACATCCAGAGCTGAAGATTTTAGATCAGGTTGGTGTGGCTGCCGATGGAGCGGTACGCAGTGTGTTATTGAAATGTCACAAACCAGTTGATCAGATCATCACGGTTGCTCGTGATGCAGCATCAGGCACCTCCAACGTATTAGCGGAGCTCGTGCTTGAGCATTATTTTGGTGTATCGGTTGAAATGGTAGATTATAGCGTTGGCGCTGATGCTGAAGTGGTGATTGGGGATCGAGCTCTTTTGAGTGAGCCCGCTTGCGCTGGAGATATTGATTTAGCTGCTGCGTGGAAGATGTTAACTAATTTGCCTTTTGTTTTTGCTCTGTGGGCTGTGAGGCCAGATTTTAATGAGGTGAACCAGATTAATGCCTTAACCCAACGTGCGGCTGAGATGGGAGCTGCATGTATCCCTGCGTTGGCGTCTGGATATGCAGAAAAGCTAGGCAAGAACATTGGTTTTTGGCAAGAGTACTTAGAAAATTCAATCCACTATCAATTAACAAATAACGATCGTAAAGCCATTGAGCAGTTCAAAACTATGGCAGTGGTTCATCAATTGCTTGCCGCACAAATGGAAGAATAAGGTAACCGCACAAAAGCCCTATTGATCAAGACGCGGCTTAAATAGATTACTTTTGAAGATAATAAGCACCCCAGCAACTATCATTAAGATAGAGTAAAGTTGCCCTTTCGTCAGCCATTCAAAGTAAATGGAGCTATCTGGCTCTCTGAAAAACTCCATGGCTATCCGGGCGATAGCATAGAGCAGTAGGTAGCATCCGCTCATAACACTAGGAGTTTTGCCCCACTGTGTTTTACGAAGGAGTAATAGGATTACAAATACAAAAAAACCTTCGCAGAGAGCTTGATAAAGTTGCGATGGATGACGAGGGGATAGGTGACCACTTTTGACCAGTTGTTCAATTAAGTTCGTATCATATTCTCCATAACGTAGCCCAACCTCTTGTGGGAAGATGATGGCCCACTTGGCATTTGAAACACGACCCCACAACTCACCATTAATAAAATTGGCAATACGTCCAAAACCGATACCCAACGAAACAGTCATCGCTAAATGATCGCTTATATTCCAAAAGTTATAACCTTGTTTTTTTGCATACCAGATAAGGAATAAAACCGAGCCGACAAAGCCCCCGTGGCTTGCCATGCCACCTTCCCAAATTTTAAACAGCGAGAGTGGGTTGGCAATGAATGCGTCAAAATTATAGAGAAGTTGATAACCTAAGCGTCCGCCTAAAAAGACTCCAAAAAAGGCAAAGAGGACAATAAAATGACTCACCTGTTCGGACGGAATTGAAAGAGAACCAATTTTTGACCACCGGCGAAGTAGTAAAAAACTAAATAAAAAACCAAATAAATAAGCTAATCCATACCACCTTATTGCTAATGGACCAAAGAGTGGAAGTAATACTGGGTCTATATTATGAAAAATTAAATCCATATATAGTATGTATCTATACTAAAGATCAGAACGATAGGAAACTTATATCTATACCGTTAGGTGTTTTTACATAATTTTAACTAAAGTCTAACTGTCGAAATTTTCAGATTTCTGTAAAATTCGACTGATTCGAGTCATAAAATAAGACTTGCAATCAAGAGTATTGTAAGAGATAAATAACAGTTGGGCGGAGTGGGTCTGCCTGCAAACAAGGAGTACATTATGAAAAAAGCAACTATTGCATTAGTAGCTTTGGCGTTTGGGGCATTTACAGCTCAAGCTCAGACAACTAGTGCTAATATTGTCGGTTACAGCAAATCATCATTAACAAGTGGCTTTAGCATTGCGGCTATGCAGTTTGATGGTGGTGCATCGGGACCGACTGCTGTTTATGGAGATCAATTACCATCAGGATCAAAAATATATACATTCGATGGCTCTTCATATTCAATTGCAAGTTACGGTAGCACATTTGTTCCAGGTCAAGGACTTGTCACAGCATGGAATGCAGCACCATCATTAGAAGCTGGTTCTGCATATTGGATTGAAACTGCTTCTCCTGTAGATGCAATTGTTTCTGGTTCTGTTAATACGGCAGATTCAGTAACTAACAATATTGCAGCAGGATTTAGCTTAGTTTCGTATCCATATCCTGTAGAGCGAACAGTTGCTGACTTGGAATTAAGCCCAGCATCAGGTGATAAGATCTATGCATGGGATGGATCGGCATACAGTATTATCTCATACGGATCAGTATTTGTTCCAGGACAAGGTTTAGTTACTCAATGGAATAATAGCTCTGCTGTGATCTCAGTAGGACAAGGGTTTTGGTATGAAACAGCAACCCCACAAACTTGGGTTGTTAACAAACCATTCTAATTTAGTTAGTTAACTAAAATTGAAATAAGGAGAAACGATTATGAAATCAGTAATCACATTGTTTGTCGCGTTAACTGTTGCAACTGTTGCAACGGCTGACATCGCGATAGACTTAGTAAATAGTTCTGGATATAGCGCCACAGATGATGGCACTGGCCAGTACTTAGTACAACTAGTAGCAAATGATTCTGGAGCAGCGACATCAGTTGATGCAGGGACATTGTTAGGTGCAGGTGACAGTTTATTGACATCGTACACAACTGCTGCTGGTTTTGCGGGAACTTTTGGTTCTCAAGGCGTTGGTGAATATGCAACACCTGTATCCGGTGATGTCGTGATCAGAATTTTTGATCTTGGCGCTGGGGCTGGTGATGTTGGATCTCAATGGACAGTTGCGTCTGCAGCATTCACTGAGTACAATTCATTAACCCCAAGTACTATCTATTCAACAGGTGGACTAGTAGACTCGCCATTTACTCTTGGCGCATCTGGTACAGCTGTTAATGTAATTCCTGAACCAGCTACAATTGGTTTGCTTGGAATTGCAGGTGCAGGGTTATACGCTGCACGTCGTAAAAACATTGCTTAACAGCAATTAATTATGACTAGAAAAGGGCTCGAGATATCGGGCCCTTTTTTTTGTATTTATAGAATTGAGCATTGATAATTATGAGAATAACAAATAATTTATCTAGCTAATGTTTTATCGTAATGCTGGGAGAAAGTAGATGTGGTCTAAAAAGGTTTTATATCTAAATGCGTGTCTTTTAATTTACACATTTTCGGAAGGTCAGAATTTTATTTCAGATGGGTCAGGATCATTAACGCTCATAAATACTAATTATTTTGGAAATAATAATTCGGCAGCTGGAGACATTAGAAATTATGACGCACTTGAATCATTCAATGTTAGTTATCATGGTTATACAAATTTAGTTTCATCCATTTCATCTCTCGGAGGTGTCGGTCTGCGTTTAAATGATGTTGGAGTAACAGTAATATCGAATTCGAATCAATCTCAGGTTAAGGGGGGAGCCGGAGGTAGTGTGACTTCTACAAGTGTTGGTTCTACTGTAGTACAAGCTAACGGCGGATTAGGTGTTCAAGTAAATGATGAACATGATCCATTATCTAATCTCTATGGAGGGCCAGGCGCACAACAAGTTAATATTGCGGATGGTGTAATATTAGGCGGTAACGCTGGCTCGGTGATCGGACTTGCTGGAAATACAGGTAATGCAGATGGTGGAGCAGGAGTGTTTGTTGAAAATGTAACTTTAACACTTGGAAGTGCTTCAGTCATTGGCGGACATGGTGGTACTGCTCAAGGTTCACAAGGAACGCTCTCAGCCAATGGTGGGAACGGTATAACAACTGGTTTTAATATAAATTTAGATGACATATCAAATTCATTTTCGGTGGTAGGTGGAGATGGAGGCTCAGTAACTTCGACAGTATTGGGTGTATCTGCAACTGCTTCCGGAGGGGTAGGTTTTGATTTTCAAGGATTAAACTTAGATTTAATCAATTATCCTCAGCCACGTGATACATCTCTGACAAATTACATTACACATGGTGAATTCACGGGAGGAGCTGGTGGGGTTGCTGTCGGTCAATCAAGTGTAAACGCTGACGGCGGACGCGGTGTATTTACAACCTTACAATTAATGACTATTTCAAATGGTACTTTTCGAGGTGGGGCTGGCGGCTCTGTAACGGCATCATCAGCTTTAGAAGGAAGTGCAAAAGGGGGAGATGGCTTTTATTCTTTTCAGAATCATAAGCTAACTATTCTAGGAGGTGAATTTTATGGCGGAAATGCTGGCATCGTTAACGGACTCAACGATGAAAATGGCGTAGGATTAAGATCTGTTGATACCGATGTTTCGATAAAAAATGGTAGCTTTTACGGCAGAGGTATTATTTTTTCTTCAGATACACTAAACTCTACAATCGAAATAGATGGTGGTAATTTCGATTCAATCAATTTACAAGCCTCATCATCTAATTTAAGTAGTGGAGTTATTTCGGGTGGCAATATTAGTAACCTAATCCTCTCAGGATATTCTAATGAATTGACTACAACAGGAGGAGCTATTGATAAACTTTCACTTTCTGGAGAAGGTGAAAATATCTTAAACTTAGGTGCAGGCAATACTTTGAGTTCTATTGAAAGTACTTCTGGTACATCGATTGTAAATAGTTGGAATGACAGTCACTTTACGGATACTACAATCAATTCTGGGAGTATTATTTTTAATAATCAGGATTTCTCATTGGACTCTGGATCAAGCTTCAATCTATTGACACCAGATGCATCGGCTTATTTTAATGGATCACGAGTAAACATCCAAAGCAATGCTATCTATGATGCAGGATATGGATTAACAACTGCACAGGTATTTAATGTAGAATCAGGAGCTTCGATTAGGTCGGTTTTAAGTTCAGATGGTGACGGAGGTTATGATTTGCCTAATTTTAATGTTGGTGAATTAATTATATTATCCAATGCAACTTGGACTGTTCACAGTGATGGGACTTATTCGAATTTCTCAAGTATTCTTGAAACAGACGGACTCCTTTTGGCGGAAGCAATTAATGGGATATCTAACTCAATATCAGCGTCAGATGTGGTCTTGTCTGGTCAAGGATGGGATCAGTATTGGATGTATGGAATATCTGAACTTTACACTAAAACAAATAATGCAAATGGGGAACCTTATGAATTTTACGCAAGATATGGCATTCAAGATCTAAGTAGTGCGTTGGAGGCAACTGGAGACCTTTCAGTTTTATTGAACTCTATTCAGTCAAATGTCCTAAATAATACGAGTGCTCGCGATCTCCTCGTTGATTTCGGGTCATCTTCTTCAGCTTCAGATCAACTGACTAAAGGATTTCTGAGGACAACTGAGATGGGAAGCACCTTAGCGGGAGCTCAGTCGGTTCTTTCTGATCAGATTGGAATTCGAACACGGGAACATTTACGGTCGTTCCGATTGGCTGGGAAGACGGGACCTTCTGGAGCTCGAGGGCCTGCGTCGTGGTGGGATCGATCGATGAATCGATTACATGATGCGTTGCCGAATTTTAATTTACAAGATTCGATGCGTTCTGCACAAGATCGTGTATCAGAGTCGACTTTTTCTGATGAGCGGCGTTCAGTTAAAAAACCATGGATTTCGGGTGTTCAGGGAGGTGCAATACCATCCTTTACTCCGGAGATTGAGATTCCTTCGCATTATCAGACGTGGGGACGTGCTTATGTTGCAGATTTAGATCAAGAATCTACTGATGGGTTTGCTGGATATGATGCTTATGTTCAGGGAGGTGTTTTGGGTTTAGATCGCCGGTTTGATAATGCGGTTGTTGGTGTGGCCGGGGGATTAAGTAAAACAAGGGTGACGAGTGCCGATGGGCACAGTGGTGAAGCGGATTCGTTACAGAGTACGGTTTATGCGAGTTATTTCACAGATCGATTTTATTTGAATGCTCATGTGAGTTTTGCAAGTAACGATGTTGAGACTGATGGTATCAGTTCGTTTGGCTATCGTTCTGAGTATGATGCGAAGAATCTCAGTTTCTTTGTTGGAGCAGGCATTGGATATAAAGGATTTAATAATGCTCTGATGTTTACGCCGGAAGTATCGCTTTTGTCATCAAAATATTCTCGAGATGGATATACGAGTGCTTCATCGATGAGCCAAACGCATGGATTCGAAGATATGGTGTTTGATTCCTATGATCAGTGGTCATATCAGTCTGAGTTAGGAGTATCGATTTCATCGATGAAACTAATTGAGAATGTGCGTTTGCAGATGGCGTTCCAGCCGGAGTTTCGTGTGCATTGGGTGCATGAATTCGAACCGAACCCGGATGCGGAGAGATATCAGTTTTTGGGAAGTACCCAGACTTTGCATGTTCAGTTGCAGTCGCGGGAAGAAAATTTGATTCGTATAGGTGGGGGTGTTCGTTGTTGGAGTTGGAATAGCCAAACAACGGAGTTCGGGTTAAATCTTGATAATCTGAAAGGGGATGCATATACGGAGTGGATGTGTAGTGCGCATTTTATTCACCGCTTCTAATCAGTAGGCTATTTGCTGGATGCATAGAACCCGCTTTTGGCGGGTTTTTTTATTGAGAACGCCAGATGGCGGAGGGCTCTTTAGCTCCCGATACTTCTAGAGTGAGATGATTGAGTTTTTCAAGCCGAAGTTGAGAACGAACAGTATTTAAAGCGGTTTCGGGTGTATTACAGTCGGAACTCAAGTGGGCGAGTATAACGTGATTAAGTTGATCGGTGGCTGATGCACTGATTAACTGGGCGGCTTCTATATTAGAAAGGTGGCCTTGTCTGCTACGAATTCTTTGTTTAAGCGACCAAGGGCGAGGGGCTTCTTGGAGGAGGTCTATATCATGATTGGCTTCGACAACAAGACACGAGCAGCCTTTTAGTTTTTCAGTTACTAGATGGGTAGACATGCCGATATCGGTGACGATGCCTATCCGAGTAGTTCCATTGGAGATACGAAAGCCGACGGGTTCGCTGGCATCATGGGGAATATTAAAGGGTTCAAGTGTAAGACTTCCGATGGAGAAGGGAGCACCGGTTTGGAAAATATGAAAGTTGATTTCATCGCCTTTGGGGACTCGTTTGAGGATCTTGGCGGTGGGTTGGTTAGCATAAATCGGGATTTGATAGCGCTTTTGTAGAACGCGCGCGCCGCTGGTATGATCGGAGTGCTCATGGGAGAGGCAGATGGCGCTGATACTGGAAGGTTTAACCCCAATGCTTTCGAGGCGGATTTCAATCTGTTTTGTGCTGAGCCCAGCATCGATGAGTAGGCGGGTATCTTCGGTGGCGACATATATGGCGTTTCCGGAGCTTCCGCTAGCGAGTACACAGAGTTCAATTTGCATAGTTTAAGGCTCTCTTTTAAAACCAGTAGCATAGATAAGTTAGCTCTTGGTTGGAATATAATTGTGCGATTGCCTGCGTAACTGGAGGCTTGCGCTTTAATGTGGTCTGAGTACGCTAGGGTGTATGGCAGAGATGGGCTTTACACAAGAGATGAAAATGCAGCAGGCGCTTTCGCCGCAGCTCTATCAATCGATGGAGATTCTGCAAATGTCTTTGTTGGATTTGCAACAGTTGGTGAAGCAGGAGCTTAGTTCGAACCCTACGCTGGAGGTGGTTCAACCTGAAGCGGATGCACAAATTGAAGTGGAGACGGGAACAGCGGATACGGAAAAGTTTGATGCGGAGATGGCTGCGCTTGGAGATGATTGGCAGGAAGGTTCGCCTGCGGCTTCGAGTGGGGACACGGATGAGAAGTATCAGTTTATGATGGATACGCTCTCAGAGGGACCAACGCTTCAAGAGCAGCTGATGGAACAGCTTATTATGGTCAATCTGAATCCGCAGGAGCAAGCGATTGCAGAGTTGTTAATTGGAAATATTGATGATGAAGGCTATTTGCAGTTAAATTTGGAAGAAATAATGGATCGACCTAATTTTCCGATCGATCTTTTTGAGCAAGTATTGAGTGTCGTGCAGTCGTTTGAGCCTGCTGGTATTGGGGCACGGGATTTAAAAGAGTGTCTTTTATTGCAGTTAGAGCGTTCTGATGAGCAAGAGGGTGAAGCATATCAGCTGGTGCAGGTTCATTTAGATTTACTTGGACGTAATAAATTAGAGGAGATCGCTTCGTTGATGGGTCTAACTCTCGATATTGTAATTGAGCTTGCCGATCGGATTGGACGATTGGATCCCAAACCTGGATTGAAGCTGAGTCCGGACGAGGTGGAAGTGGTAGTCCCAGAGATTTTTATTGAAAAGGTGGAGGGCACGTATCGTGTTCGGAGTAATCGAAAACCGTATCCTAAATTATTTTTGAATCAGCGGTATTTGGAATTATTGAAAACAAAAAGTACGCCTGCAGAAACGAAGGCATATATTCGTGAGAAGTTAGCTAAGTCGAGATTAATGATTCAGAGTATTGATCAACGGTTGAGTATGATTGAGCGTATTGCAGGTGAGTTGATTACACTCCAATACGATTATTTTGAACAGGGTGTGACGGGATTAAAACCGCTGAATATGAAGAGGATTGCAGAGATCTTAGAGGTACATGAAACTACGGTCAGCCGTGCGGTAGCAGGCAAATATATGCAAACTCCAAGAGGGTTGTTGGCTATGAAGTATTTCTTTAAGCCGGGAGTGCGAACGATTTCGGGCGAATTGGTTTCGAATGAACACGCCAAGGCTATTTTGGCAGAACTGATTTCAAAAGAAGATAAAAAGAAACCGTATTCGGATGCTATATTAGTAACTTTATTGAGTGAGCAGAATATTTCAATTTCACGTCGCACGGTTGCAAAGTATCGAGACCAACTAAAGATTCTCTCTTCTCATTTGAGACGTGAGCGATAGTTTGTAGAAATTATGCTTTTTTTTGCCGTATGTTACGCATGCCAATTTGTCCAATCATGAGTAAGTTGCTTACTGTCCAATATAATACTAGTCCGGATGGCATGGTGTAAAAGAAGAACAGCATCATGATTGGCATCATGAACATCATAATTCGTTGCTGCTGTTGTTGTTCTGGTGTCATGGCAGTTCCAGGCGAAGATAATTTTTGCTGCCAGATCATGGATAACGACATGATGATGGGTAGAATGTTCAATGCGCCAACAATGGGTATACTTCCAGCAAAGAGGTTTTCAGCGGTACTGAGATCTTTGATCCATAAGAAGCTAGAGAAGCGTAGTTCAATAGCATTGCGAAGTACGGTAAATAAGGCAAAGAAAACCGGAATTTGGATAAACATAGGTAAGCAGCCACCCATGGGATTAACGCGTCTTTCCTTGTATAGCTTCATGGTCTCCTGCTGCATGCGTTGTGGATCTTTTTTATATTTTTCCTGAAGGGCTTTGAGTTCAGGTTGAATTTCTTGCATACGCTTCATGCTTTCAGTGCTCTTGTGAGTGAGTGGCCAGAAGAGAATTCGGATCAATAGCGTGAGGATAATTATGGCTATACCATATCCACCTGGTAAGTATTGATTAAATAGGTTCATGGAGTAGAGAAGTGCTTTCCGAGAGGGCTCCATAAGAACATTCGTGAAGCTCCAGAATCCGATGGTTTCGAATTCCATTACTTTTTCCATGCTATTGCCTGCTTTTTTAAGCAGGTCGTATTGTTTGGGACCAATATATAAGGTATAGGGGAGTTGTATAGTATGGTTCTGTTCGATGGCAGTGGATGAGAAGTTGAGCGTTGCGGCCACGGAGGTAGGGAGAATTCCTTTTTCTGAGAGATCTCGATCAGCGAGAACAGCCATGGTTGCGATCGGTTCGTGTGGACGGAGGATATGTGTGAAGAATTTATTTTTTGCAGATACCCAGTCTACGATTTCAAGTCGCATATCTTCCGGAACGGTATCTAAGGCTGCTGGATTTCCATTTTTCTTAAAAAGCTTGTTTAGCTTGCGACCCCAGTAATTGACGCCGCCGGAAGGGGTATAGGAGTCAACACCTAAAATATGGAGACCTTGCATGCCATCGGTTCCTATGGGGTTGGAGATGTAACCGGTGTGTATGCGTCGGGCAGGGAGTAAGATGGCTTGATTTGATTGATTGATGAAGCGGTCGGTAAACTCAATTTTATAGTTTTCCTGTAGCGTAAGTGTCCGCTGAAAATAGATACCCGAGGGGAGCTCTTTTGTTAGCGTGACTTTGTTTTTACTGACTTGGTCGAGTTGGAATGCATCTGTTTTTTCAAGTCCACTTATTCCTAAATAGCTTAGTGCAGGTTGATGGTTGTAGTTAAACTGAACTGATTCACTTTCATCGCTGTTCTCGTCTGCATATTCAAAAAGAGTTGCTTGTATGATGCCTCCACCTTGGGAGCTTAGAACAATTTCTAGTTGTTCGTTTGCTAACACAACTGTTTTTTCAAGGACAGGATTGGCATCTTTGGCATTCATTTCGATGGCAAGTGGTACCATTGCTGCACTGATAGCCGGCGTTGTGGAGTTAGTGCCAAGGGGAGTTTCGTCTGCGGAGGTTGTTTCTATTGAAAGGGGTGGGAGTGGTGTAGCGTAGCGTGGGGCTATATACGTTCGATCTATAAACATCCACGCAGGAATAAGAAGGGCTAGTAGAATAACAATAGTGAAATCTTTTTTGTTCATGAGTTCTCTTTATTTTTTAGTTTATTTGGTGGAGGAACTGGATCAAAGCCGCCCGAATGAAAGGGGTGGCATGATCCGATACGTTTAATTCCATACCAAAGACCGCGTACAATACCATGTTGTTGTAGGGCTTCAATGCAATAGTTTGAGCAGCTGGGATGGAATCGACACCGATTTCCGAAAAGAGGGCTCAGAGTGATTTGATATAAGCGAATAAATAGAATTATAAATCTATGCATTGGGCGTCTCAGGAGGAGTGGTTGGTGTAGAGGATGGGTTAGGCAGCTCTGCGAGTAGTCCGGCCTGTGTTAATAGAGAATACATCTCGTTTTTGATTTCCTTCAATGTGGCTTTAAGTAGGCTTCTTCGTGCAACAAAGATGAGATCCACTTGACCGTTGAGGTGAGGACGAATATGACGATAGGCTTCACGTAGTTGCCTGCGAGCTCGATTTCGTTTATTGGCGTGAAGGTGGACTTTTTTGCTTGAGATGAGCCCGAGTCGGAGTGATGCATCGGGTGCAGATCGCAACCAAAGGACCATATACTTTCCGACCCATTTTTTTCGTTGAGCAAATGTTTCTGTGAAGGCAGAGGATTGAGTGAGGCGTTGCGACCGATTGAGGGTACGTTTAAGCCCGCTGGTGAGCGGGCTCGAGTCGATTGAAACTTCCGACGACTCCCTTTGACGGGGTTTCGGCATAACTTCAATTATACAGCGGTTAAGCGTTTACGCCCTTTTTGGCGTCTACGTTTTAAGATTGCACGCCCATCAGCCGTGGCCATCCGTTTGCGAAATCCACATTTGCGAGCACGTTTTATCTTGGATGGGTTGTATGTTCGTTTCATTGCATTAAATCCTCATATTCCGAAAAGCGGTGTAATCTAGCATGATCGAGAGGGATGTCAATGGGTTTTAGTTCAGTTTAGATTAGCATGTTGTGGTGAGGATTGACCGTTGCAATCATGACATTTTTTGGTCAAGCTGTAGATATGGGCAAAAAAAATATGAATTTAAGTGGGGGAATTGATGTGGCAGCTGTGTTGAATCAGGAAAATCAGCGAATTGATGGACGGCAAGCAGATGAATTGAGATTGGTGAAAGTGACCTCGGATTATATTACTTCGGCTAAAGGGTCGGTTCTAATTGAAATGGGCCAGACGCGTGTGATTTGTACGGCGAGTGTGGATGAATCGGTTCCCGGTTGGATGCGGTATCAAAATGTACCGGGTGGTTGGTTGACTGCTGAGTATAGCATGCTGCCGGGGGCCACTCAGGATCGTACACAGCGGGAATCATCTAAAGGAAAAGTCGGAGGACGTACGATGGAGATCCAGCGGTTGATTGGTCGATCCTTACGGGCGGTTGTGGATTTGAAGAAGCTGGGTCGCCGGCAGATTTATCTTGATTGTGAT
This sequence comes from Pontiellaceae bacterium, assembly GCA_045565965.1. Taxonomy (GTDB): domain Bacteria; phylum Verrucomicrobiota; class Kiritimatiellia; order Kiritimatiellales; family Pontiellaceae; genus Pontiella. The sequence continues at coordinate 49,257 of JBJLEJ010000018.1, forward strand.
GTGATTCAGGCGGATGGCGGAACACGGACGGCATCGATTACAGGTGCATTCATTGCGCTTAAGTTGGCGGTTGCACGCCTGATGAAGGAAGGTTTGTTGAAAGAGAGTCCTATCAAAGAAGAGTTGGCAGCGATTAGTGTGGGGATTCATCATGGGTTACCTATTTTAGATTTATGTTATTTGGAAGATGCGGCGGCAGAAGTGGATGCTAACTTTGTTATGACATCTTCGGGGCGTATTATCGAGGTTCAGGGAACGGCAGAAGAGGAGCCGTTCACGAAGGATGAACTAATGCAGATGCTTGCCTTAGCGGAGAAGGGAATCGGCGAACTTTTTGAAGTGCAAAACGAGGTTTGTTAAAACAAAGATGAGGTTTTTGTTTACATATTTTCGATTAAGGCATTGGTGAATGCGGAGCAACTGAGTGGTGTTGCATCGTTCATCAACATAGCAAAATCAGCAGTGACGGTGCGGTTTTTCAACGTAGTATCAACGGCTTTTAAAAGTCGGTCAGCGGCTTCAGTCCAGCCTATGTAGCGAAGTAGCATTTCTCCCGATAGAATGAGTGAGCAGGGATTAACGATATCTTTGCCTGCGATGTCGGGTGCGGTTCCATGTGTAGCTTCAAAGATAGCTTTGCCGTCGCGATAGTTAATATTAGCTCCTGGTGAAATGCCGATTCCACCTACACAGGCGGCAAGGGCATCTGAGACATAATCTCCATTGAGGTTGAGAGTTGCGATGACATCATATTCTTGGGGCTTGAGTAAAATATTTTGGAGAAAAGCATCACAGATGCAATCTTTGAGCTCGATTTCTCGTCCCGTATTTGGGTTGGTTAAAGTGTATTTCTTTTCGGTGCCGTGATAGACGGCGCCAAATTCACTTTCGGCGAGTTCAATGCCCCATTTGCGAAATGCGCCTTCGGTAAATTTCATAATATTGCCTTTGTGGACGAGGGTCACAGAGCTGCGATCATTACGAATTGCATATTCGATAGCGGCACGAATAAGCCGTTGCGATCCTTTGCGTGAAACAGGTTTAATCCCAATGCCGCATTCGTCTGTGTAGCGGATGCGGTCTACTTTCATTTCGTTTTGGAGATAATCGATAATTTTCTTTGCACCGGTAGAGTTAGCTTCCCATTCGATGCCGGCATAGATGTCTTCTGAGTTTTCTCTAAAGACGACCATATCGACCTTTTCGGGCGTATGAACGGGTGAGGGAACGCCTTTAAACCACGTGACGGGTCGTTGGCATACGTAAAGGTCTAATTCTTGACGGAGGGTAACGTTGAGGGATCGACGTCCTTGCCCGATGGGTGTGGTGAGGGGGCCTTTGATGGCGATTCGGTAATGGTTAATGGCATCGAGGGTTTCTTTTGGAAGCCAGGTATCTTCACCATAGATACGGGTTGCTTTTTCTCCAGCATAAATTTCCATCCAGGTGATTTGGCGTTTATTTTTATAGGTTTTTTGAACGATGTGATCAAGCGTGCGTAGCATGGCGGTGGTAATTTCAGCGCCCACTCCATCGCCTTCAATAAAAGGGATAATGGGTTGATTTGAGACATCTAGTTTCCCGTATTCGAGAGCATGAATAGGAGTTCCTTCGGAGGGGTATTGAATGTGAGATGCGCTCATTTTTACCTTTTTTTGAGGTCACTGAATATCCGTATCCAAAAGGTTTCTGATGGGGGTGTAAAGTAAATAGCGCGCGGCTTAATTATATTTGCGTACGACGGCTTTAACAATTCCCCCGATGGTGAGGGATTGGTCGGGTCGAATTCGCTTATAGTTTCTGTTTGCGGGGTCTAGATAAACACCTTGTCGATCTTTACCAAAATATTTCATAGTCCATTCTCCATCTACCTGTGCAATGACAATGTCATTTTTTTTAGGAGCTCCTCCTTTTTCAACCAATATGATATCACCGGGTTGAATGCCTGCATCTATCATGGAATCTCCACTAACAGTCAGAAGGTAGGTGGCTTCAGGATTCCGAACGAGATATTGATCTAAATTGATGGTGTCGATGAGTTCTTCTTCGGCTGGGGAGGGAAAGCCGGCTTGGACGGTGCCGAGTAAGCGACTGCTTCCAGTAATTTTGGATGTGAGCGTAATACGTCCTGATTTATTTTGTTCTATATACCCAAGTTGAATAAGTTTTTGGAGGGGGCCGTAAACGGCATTTTTAGATCGATAGTTAAATAGAGTGGCTAGTTCGGAAAAGGTCGGATTTCGTTTCTCGATGACGTAGAAGGAGCGGAGTTGTTCTATTTTTTCAGATAAATTAATCGAGCGCGGCATTTAATGATCCTCTTTTTTATTGAGAAGATTAAACTGAACAAATGTTCAGTTTAAAAGTTATTTCTTTTTCGGATTTGTGCGTTTGGTGGTTTTGGGTTTCTGGGTGTGAAGTTGTTGGGTTTGTTTAGAGGAGAGTTTCCAGCGTGGAATTGTTTGTTTACCCGCATTTGATTTTTTATTTTCGGGATGATGTCCGGTTTTGGGGCTACCTTTAAAATGTTTGATTTGTTCGCTGTGAAAAGGTTGCTCGGTGGAGATAGGAAGATCGGTGCATAAAGATTTTTCGATATTGATGAGATATTTTTTTTCGGTGGGATCGCAGAAGTGAATGGCTTGGCCGGTAGCTCCCGCTCGTGCGGTTCTTCCAATACGGTGTACAAATGTTTCGGCTTCGGAGGGTAGGTCAAAATTAATAACACGGCTGATGTGATCTACATGAATACCCCTTGCAGCTAAATCAGTTGAGATTAAGATGGGTACATTGGCGTCTCGAAATTGTTCGAGGCGTTCTTCGCGGAGGTACTGGGATTTTTCTCCATGGAGAACAGCAACGGAAAGACCCGCTTGATTCATTCGTTCAGAGAGGCGGTCCGCTCCGCGTCGGGTTCGGCAAAAAATTAGCGTACGTTCTTTGGGATGTTGGTTCAAGAGCCATTCAAGTAGAGCAAACTTATTATTTTTTTCGACGTAGTAGAGCGTGTGGTGAATGGGGCCAGTAAAAGGATCGTCGGTTTCAAGTCGGAGAGTGATAGGTTTTTGAAGAATGTCTTGGGCGAGTTTTTGTGCTTCTGGAGGCATTGTGGCAGAGAAGAATAGAGCTTGTCTTGTGGTGGGAAGATGTTGAAAGAGGGTCCGAATATCAGGGGCAAACCCCAGATCAAGCATACGATCGGCTTCGTCGACGACGATGTGATGAGTCTCATCGAGTTTAATAGCTTTTTGGTGAATTAGATCAATGAGTCTGCCAGGGGTGGCGACGACGAGGTCGGTTCCGGGACGGAGAGTTTGAATTTGTACTGTTGCGGGAACTCCGCCATGAATGAGACAGGGAATTAGATCAATATGGGTGGTAAGCTGTTGTAATGTTTGATGCAGTTGCAGTGCGAGTTCTCGGGTGGGCGAAAGAATTAATGCACGGGTTCTCAATTCACGAGGGCGTTTCCAATCGGTGATGAGTTGATGCAGTAAGGGTAGAGAGAAGGCAGCTGTTTTGCCGGTTCCGGTAGGAGCCGTTGCGATTAAATCATGACCTTGAAGAATAGGATGGATGGTGGCGGTTTGAATGGCGGTTGGTTTTTGATAGCCCATTTCTTGGATGGCCTGAAGAAGAGTGGGGGTAAGGGGGGATGCATCAAATGAGGTCATATTTATGAGCCTAGCGTGCATTTGAGCGAAGAGCTAGGAAAAACAAGGGGTTGACGGAGCGACTGTGAGATGCGCTAATAGAAATATCGTGACGAGGGTAAGATATTGAAGATTTTGGTGGCACGTGTTCTAGCGAATGGATTGATATTAGAGGGCGAAGAGCCGGCATCGATTTTGGCATGGGAGACGGAACGATTTGTGAGGGCACGGGGTGATATTTCGTATCGTTTTTCAGTCGAACATGTATCGGAAGAGTTAGTGGTTCGTGGTGAGATGGCGTTGGCGGCAGATATACAGTGTTCAAGATGTTCTGAATTTTTCTCGACATCGATAGGGGTTTCCGATTTTCTTCGCGCTTATCCGGTTCTGAAAGAAACGGATGAAGTGGATATTACGGAAGACATACGTGAAGAGTTAGTTCTTCATGTACCGGCTTTTCCTGTTTGCGCAGATGCGTGCGTGGGAATGTGTACACAATGTGGAGTTAATTTAAACCACGCAACGTGTGATTGTGTTGAAGAAGAAAAGCCCAACCCGTGGTCGGCGTTGGATGGATTAAATTTATAGGTGTAAGGAGAATTACCATGGCAGTTCCAAAGAGAAAAACATCAAAAAGCAAGACGGCGAGTCGCAAGGTTCATAATATGAAGAAGCCTGTATATCGCGCTTCTACATCAGAATCTGGTGCGCCTGCGTTGCCTCATCGTGTTTGTCCAAGCACCGGTCAATATAATGGCCGTCAGGTTATATCTGTCGAAGTATCGGAATAAGTTCTGATGCGCATTTCTGTGGATGCGATGGGGGGCGATGATGCACCCCGTGAGATCGTGGCGGGTGCACTTTCAGCTGCACGTCAGGTCAATGGATTAGAGCGACTTTTCTTGGTCGGCGATCAGTTAGCCATTGAGGCTGAGTTGGCAGAATCTTCTGAGCCGGTGCCATCGTGCATTGAGATTGTTCATACAACGGAAGTAGTTGGTATGGGGGAAGCCCCTGCAACTGCGATTCGACGAAAAAAAGATTCTTCAATTGCTAGAGCTATTTCATTAGTGAAAGAGGGCGATGCGGATGCTATTTTTTCGGCGGGCAATACGGGGGCAGCGGTTGCAGCAGCTACGTTAATGTTACGTACGTTAAAGGGGGTTTCTCGGCCTGCTATTGCTGCGGTGATTCCGACATCTGAAAGTCCATATGTTTTGTTGGATGCAGGAGCCAATCCGGACAGTACACCGGAAATGTTGCAACAGTTTGCGGTGATGGGCAGCGTTTACTCGCGGGAAATTTTGGGTGTTTCTTCGCCTCGAGTCGGCTTGCTCAGCATTGGTGAAGAGGCGGCTAAAGGGAATGAAACAACGAAGAAGGGGTTTGGTCTGCTTGAACAAGCGCGTCTGAAATTTGTGGGGAATGTGGAGAGCCGTGATCTATTTTCGGGCAAAGTAGATGTGGCGGTTTGTGATGGGTTTGTAGGCAATGTGGTCTTAAAAACAGCGGAATCAGTAGCGAGTATGATGGCGACATGGCTAAAGGAACTTTTCCGAAAAAGCCCTACTAGGATTTTGGGATATCTTTTATCTCGGGGTGTTTTTCGAGAAGTTCGACGAAAAATGGATCCTTCTTGTCATGGAGGAGCTCCTCTTTTGGGGGCAAATGGAGTTGTTATTATTGGGCACGGTTCATCGAACCGAGAGGCGGCTTGCAATGGAATTCGGGTTGCGTGTGAAGCGGTGAGTCATGATGTTAATCATCTGATTGAAGATGCTTTATATGAAATTAATCGTGCGACTGAATTGGAAAACGGTGAATAACGGATGGCATTGAATCGGACAGTTACGATTCTGGGCACGGGTTCATATGTGCCTGAGAAAGTGGTCACAAATGATGATTTGGCCGCATTGGTGGATACCTCCGATGAGTGGATTTACAGTCGAACAGGTATGAAAGAGCGGCGGATTTGTGAGGCAGATCAGGCGACTTCTGATTTGGGTGCGGAAGCGGCAAAAGCGGCATTGAGAGATGCGGGACTTAAGGCGGATGCGATTGATTTGTTGATTGTGGCTACACTATCTCCTGATATGTTTTTCCCGAGTACGGCTTGTTTTGTTCAGGACCAAATCGGTGCGAAAAATGCTTTTTGTTATGATTTGGGTGCAGCTTGTTCTGGTTTTTTATATGCTTTAGAAAATGCGCGAGCTCAAATTTCTTGTGGTGCAGTTGAGACGGCGCTGGTTATTGGTGCTGAGAAGATGAGTTCTTTTTTGGATTGGGAAGATCGGTCTACCTGCATTCTTTTTGGCGATGGTGCGGGTGCGGCCGTCTTGCAGGCAAGTGATCGGGGTCGAGGTTTAATGCCCGCGGTAATGGGCTCGGATGGGGCACTTGCGGATTTATTGTGGACACCCGGAGGAGGAAGTCGAAACCCTATCTCTCATGAGATGGTGGATCGAAAAGAGCATTTTATTCAGATGCAGGGTCGAGATGTTTTTAAGCACGCGGTTATGCGAATGGGCGATGCGGTGATGGCAGCGTTAGTAAAAAATGAGATTGCAGTCGATGACGTGGCTTGTTTTATACCACATCAGGCGAATATTCGTATTATTCATGCTATTTCGAAGCGGTTAGGTGTGGAAGATCGAATGTTTTCGAATGTAGAGAAGTATGCAAATACATCGTCCGCTGCATTAGCGATTGCTTTGGATGAGGCAGCGCACGAGGGGGTTTTGAAACCAGGTGATTTAGCGGTGCTTACGGTTTTTGGTAGTGGGTTTACGTGGGGTGCGAATGTGTTAGAGTGGGGAGAAACTGAATGAAGGCAATACTTTTTCCAGGACAGGGTTCGCAAATTGTGGGAATGGGTCGTGATTTTGCGGATGCATTGCCAGCGTGCAAGGCGATGTTTGAGAGGGCCAATGAAGTGGTTGGATATGATTTAACCTCTATCTGTTTTGATGGCCCGCAAGAGGAGTTGAATCTTTCACATCATGCCCAGCTAGGTATTTTTATTTCGAGTGTGGCGGCATATAAGGCGATCGAAGAGCGCGGACAAATTGGCAATGTGGACTATTTGGCGGGTCATAGTTTAGGTGAGTGGACGGCATTGCATCTAGCAGGTGTAGTTGGATTTGAAGATACGCTCCGGATATTGCAAGCAAGGGGTTCCTACATGCAAGCGGCTTGTGAGGATGCTCCGGGTGCTATGTTAGCGGTAATGAATGTGAGTGGTGAACGGTTAATAGAAATTGCGGTTGAGGCGGAATGTTTTGTTGCGAATTTCAATTCTTTATCTCAGACGGTTCTTTCGGGGCGGATTGAAAAAATCGAAAAAGCAGAAGAATTGGCCAAAGAGGCTGGGGCAAAGCGGATTATTCGGTTGCCTGTTGCGGGAGCTTTTCATTCTCCGTTGATGGCATCTGCGGCTGAAAAAATGGATCTGTTTCTTTCTTCGATTACATTACAAGAGCCGCATATTCCGGTGATTTCAAACGTCACGGGTCGTGTGCATGAGGTAGAACATCTACAAGCTCGTATGGTGGAGCAAATTATTTCGTCAGTTCGATGGGTCGCATGTGTTGAATTTTTAGTGCGTGCAGGTGTGCAGCAGAGTGTGGAATGTGGGCCGGGTAAGGTGCTTGCTGGTTTAATAAAGCGTATTGACAAGAATCTGGCAGTTCGTAACATCGGACAGATAGCCGATTTAGATGGATAAGGGGACGGAAATGTTTGATTTAAGTTCAAAATGTGCGGTCGTCACGGGAGCAGCTCGTGGTTTAGGGCAAGCCATTGCGGTAAAACTGGCGGAAGCGGGTGCAGATGTGGCTTTATGTGATCTACAGTCGGATGGATTACAAGAGACAGCAGCTAAAGTTCGAGCTACAGGCCGTCGGGCTGAAGTTTACAGTTTGAATGTGGCGGATACGGATAGTGTGACCACAGGTGTGAAGGCGATTGAAGAAGATTTTGGTAAGATCGATGTATTGGTGAATAATGCGGGGATTACCAAGGATGGTTTATTAATGCGCATGAGTGAAGCCGATTGGGATGCGGTTTTAGATGTGAATTTAAAGGGTGTATTTCTGTGTACCAAAGCGGTCATGCGGGGCATGATGAAACAACGTTCAGGGGCTATTGTAAATATTGCTTCGGTGATCGGGCTGATGGGAAATGCAGGGCAAGCGAACTATGCAGCTTCAAAAGGCGGGGTGATCTCATTTAGTAAAACCGTAGCCAAAGAGTTGGCCTCTCGTAATGTTCGTTGTAATGCGGTTGCACCTGGTTTTATTCGTACGGCGATGACCGATGAGTTAGACGAAGATGTTCAGGCAAAAATGAAAGAGTTAATTCCACTATCACGATTTGGTGAGCCCGAAGATGTTGCGAATGTAGTTCTGTTCTTGGCGAGTGATGCCTCTGGTTATGTTACTGGACAAGCGCTCTCGACATGTGGCGGGATGGTTATGTAGATTTAGACAGATTTAATTCTAAAGGAGACCGAATATGGCAATCGAAGATAAGGTTAAAGAGATCATTGTTGAACAGTTAGGCGTAGATGCCGATAAAGTGAAGTCAGATGCTTCGTTTATTGAAGATCTAGGGGCTGACTCGCTTGATACCGTTGAATTGGTTATGGCATTCGAAGAAGAATTTGGTGCTGAAATTCCCGATGAAGATGCTGAAAAGTTAACGTCGGTTGGTGGCGTAGTAACCTATCTGAAAGAGAAGGGTTTGGAATAAATCTTTCTGCTTCAGAAAAAAGCCGGATCGACTGCGTTTGTGGGCGACCGGCTATTTTTATTTGGTAATATTGTTCTAGGAGAGAAAAATGCGCGGACGCGAAGTAGTCATTACAGGTATGGGCGTTGTTTCGCCGATTGCGAATGAGTTGAACCTTTTTTGGGAAGGTTTGAAGGCAGGCCAATCTGGAATTGCGCGGGTACAGAGTATGGAGGATATTGATCAATATCCGGTTCAAATTGCTGGTGAGGTTCGCGATCTTGAAGTTGAGAAATATGTGGAAGCTAAAGAGGTTCGGAAAATGGATCCCTATACGGTTTATGGGATGGCAGCGGCTTCGATGGCGGTGGAAGATGCTCAATTATATGAAGGAACATTCGATCCAGAACGAACCGGTGTATTGGTAAGCTCAGGGATTGGTGGAATGCAGTATTTGCAGGCACAGCACAAGCGAGCATTAGAAGGAGGACCTAAACGGGTTTCTCCTCAATTGATACCGCAAATGATCACGAATATTCTTTCGGGTTATATTTCGATTAAATATGGATTTAAAGGGCCTAATTTTTGTATTACGAGTGCCTGTGCTTCAGGAACGCATTCGATTGGTGAGGCGGCTCGCATGATTAGCTATGGAGATGCGGATGTGATGCTAGCAGGGGGTTCTGAAGCTTCTATAGAACTCCTAGGTGTGGCCGGCTTTGCGGCCTTGCGTGCCACGAGTCGTCGCAATGATGATCCGGAAGGTGCATCGCGCCCTTTCGATAAGGATCGTGATGGATTTGTTATGTCTGAGGGCGCCGGTGTGCTTGTTTTGGAAAGTCGAGAGCATGCAGAAGCTCGCGGCGCAAAAATTTATTGTACAGCGGCAGGATATGGTCGTACTGGAGATGCCTTTCATATCACGGCGCCTGACACCTCTGCTGAGCAATCGGCTCGGGGAATGGCATTGGCAATTGAAGATGCGGGATTGCAGCCGTCGGATATTGACTATATCAATGCACATGGAACGTCGACTCCCTATAATGACAAGGGAGAGACAAAAGCGATTAAGCGTGTTTTCGCAGATGGAGCATATAAATTGGCGGTTAGTTCAAGTAAATCGATGACGGGACATATGTTAGGTGCAACAGGTGCAGTGGAGTCGATTGTATGTGCATTAGCGATTCGAGATAGCATTGTTCCGCCGACTATTAATTATACGACACCGGATCCAGATTGTGATCTGGATTATGTTCCCAATAAAGCGCGTTCGATGGAAGTGAAGGCTGCCTTAAATAATTCACTTGGTTTTGGTGGTCATAATACTACGCTTTGTTTTACGCGGACGGTGTAAATGGGGGTGGTTCCAGAGGGCAGTTTGTGATGCTCGGAATTGCAGAATTAATACTTATAGGCCTTTTAGCGGCTTATCTATTTCGTAGGCTTCGATTGCCTAGTTTGCTTGGAATGCTTCTAGTCGGATTGGTAATAAGTCCGCATGCACTTGGATGGGTATCTCCTGCATTTTTGGAGTTTTCGGATGCTTTTCGGGTTCTGGCTTTAGTGGTTATTCTATTACGTGCTGGATTGCAGATTCGCTGGCCTGCTTTGAAGCACGTGAGCAAGAAGGCTATCTTGTTGGCCTTTATACCAGGTTTATGTGAGGCGCTAACGATTACTTTTTTAGCGCCATTGTGGATGCCGTTAACCTGCATTGAAGCGGCTTTGCTGGGCTTTATTCTTGCTGCGGTTTCACCGGCGGTCATTGTTCCGATGATGATCGATTATCAGTCGCGTGGGTTGGGTATGAAAAAAGGTATTCCGACGATGGTTCTAGCGGCGAGTGCGATTGATGACGTTTTAGCGGTTTTTATTTTTTCGGTCTTATTGGGGGTTTATCTGAATGGGCAGGATTTATTTTCGGGACTGGTAGTTGGGTTGCCGATTGCGTTAATGGGAGGAGTGATGATCGGGTTTGGTATAGGATATTTGCTTATTCATCTTTTTGACCGTTTTCAAGTTCGGTCGACTCAACAGATGCTTATATTGATCGCTATTTCTGTTCTTTTGATTCAAATGGAACATATGCCCCTATCTATTTCTCCCTATATTGCGATTGTTTCTATGGGGTTTGTGATTCTTGAAAAGCGAGAAAGTATGGCAGATGCGTTGTCTAAAAAATTGAGTCAGGTATGGATTTTTGCATCGGTACTTTTGTTTGTGATGATTGGCGCTCAAACCGATGTGCACGTGGCATGGAGTGCAGGTTGGACTTCTTTAATGCTGATTTTATGTGGATTATTAGTGCGAAGTGCGGCGGTTTTGTTGACGTTGGTAAATAGCGTACTTTCGATGCGTGAGCGCTATTTTGTGGTGTTTTCTTTTTGGCCAAAAGCGACTGTTCAGGCGGCGATGGGCGCTGTTCCTTTAACCATGATGGTAGGCATGGGAATGGACACATTACCGGGTGAGTTGATCTTGGCGGTATCAGTTTTGAGCATATTGATTACAGCTCCCATGGGAGCGATTGCGGTTGCACTGAGTGCTGAGCGGTGTTTGAAGTGATCAGGATCGTATTTTTGAGGAATAATCCTTGAATAAATACGGAATGATCAAGATACTTTAAATCTTAACTGCCATGTTCCATTAATCGCTTGTGGATAGCTCTCTGCGGGACGTGCGTAGTCATAGGGAGTGTGTTTGAGATGGTTAATAGAAGTAGCAAGATAGTTCTTATTTCTGGTTTAATGATGGTTCAACTTACTGTCTTTTCTTCTGCGTATGGAGAGGATGTTAAATCAGCTGGGATTTCAGAATTATTTTCTTCGGCTAATACGGCGTTGCAACAGGGGAACTATCAGGCGGCTATACCTATTCTTGAAGAAGTTGTTGAGCGGACGTCGGGAATTGATCAGGAGCAAGGCCGGCAAACATGTCAGACCTGTCGTTTTCAGCTAACAAGAGCTTTTTTTCAAATTGGTGCGCCAGCAGATGCACTGCCTGTTATTGAGGCATATCTAGCTAATGAACCACGAGATCAAGAAACACTAATATTACGTATGCAGGCACAGGCTTATTTTGATGTGCAAGAGTGGGAAAAAGTACAGGCATCTGCTCTGCAGTTATTGGATATCCCTAAACTCTCTGAAGAGGATGAGTATAATGGAAACCTTTTATTGGGTCAGGCATTGTTCCGTCAGGAAAAGTGGTTGGAAAGTATTGAGTCTTTAGCATATGCAGGTCAGGAGTCTCCGGATGAGCGAACGAGAAATTTATGTAATATCATGCAAGTGCGTGCTCTGGTGGAGGCGGAAAGTTGGTCAAAGCTTTTTGGTTTAATTCCTCAGTTGTATCGTACTGATGCTAAATATGACATTACGCTGAACCTAACGTTAATGCGGGCGGGTAAAGCGCGGTATGAAAACGAGGATTATTTGAATTCGCTATTGCTGTATCGGATGGTTCTTTCTCGTGATGTATTATTGAATTATACCGATTCAAAGATTGATCGGCTTCAGAAAAAATTAAATTCAGACAAGCGAATTGGAATTATTGAATCAGAGATTCAGAAGCGCCAAGCAGAAATTAATGATCTTGCCTCCTCCAAAGAAGTATTGATTGAGTTGCCTGCTTACGAAGATGAGGTGACATTCCGAATTGGACAAATCTATGCTGAAATAAAGCGTTTTTGGGAAGGATTTGTTCTTTTTGATAAGCTCTATAAGCAAGATCGAACGAGTGAGATTGGGGAAGCTGCCATGTTGCAGTCGGTTCTTGTTTTGTATGATGTGAAAGAAATCCAACGGGCAGAAGAGCGTATTTTAACGTATTTAGGCGAACAGCCGGACGGGCAATATGCTCGTACGTTATTATCTCTCATGATGCGTGATAATTTGGTGAAGCAAGAATTTGCGGATGTAGTTCGTTTGAAAGATAGCATGGATTTAATCCCTTACTCATCTGATATTGATGAGCGGGCTTTGCAGGCAGATCTGCATTACATGATGGCATTTGGGCAGTTTCAGAGTCGGAATTATGCAGAAGCTGAGGCTGAATTTGGTATGATCTTGGCGGAATACGAGAATAGTGTTCATTTTAATGATGCACGTTATTATCGAGGTATGACCCGGATGTTACAGGCACGATATGCGGAAGCACTTGAAGATTTTGTAACCTACAGGAATCAAAATGGATTGGGTGAACATGCTGCGGCTGCGCTCTTCCGCTCGGGGGTGTGTAGATTTGGTCTTGAAGAAATCGAGAAGGCGGAAGCGTTATTCTCGGAATTTATATCCACGTACAATGAAGATGTATTAATTTCAGAAGCATACAGTATGCGGGGTGATATTGAAGCATCGAAAGAGAGTACACCAGAGGATCCGAATCCATTGGATCGGGCACTTTCTGATTATCGAAACGGGATCGATACGGCGACGGCTCCACTTCAAGCCTCTTATGCGGCATTCCAAGCGGCGAAGGTATATAAGCTTGAGGAGCGGTGGGAAGAAATTATTGAGTTGATGAACTACTATTTAGATCGATGGGAAGAACTCGCTAATGTTGCAGAATCGACTTTCTGGATTGGACAAGCTCAGACGGAGCTCGGGCAGTTAGATGAAGCTGTGAATGCGTATGTGGATACGATTGAGCGGTTCGGAAATGACTTATTTCAAGAAGGTGTTGATAAAATTATCTTGGAGTTAAAGCGAGTTGCAAGTGAGTCGATGAGTGAGAAAGATCAGACCTTATTGGCCTCCCGCATCGGTTTTTTAGGTGAAGACGTGATGGAGGGTCAATTGGTTTTGCAAATGCGCTTACGGGCATTGGAAGCTATGTTGACTGGAACGGAAGATATATTTGGGCAATCGTTGATTGCAGATGAAGTTGCTTTGGCGTCTTTATCCCCGGTGAGTTTAGGCATTCTTGCAGACGTACTTGTGAATTCGGCACCAGAGCGTGTGGAGGAAGTTACAGCATATTTTATTGAGTCGTATGAAGATTCTGAGCTGCTTTGGAAGGCGCATCGGGCTCAAGCAGAATTGTTTTATCAAGAACAGCAGCTGGATCAATTGTTTTATGTGATTGAGGAGGCTCAAAGTTTATTCGGAGCGGATGCATATATGGATTGGGCTCAAATCATGAAAGCGGAAGCGCAATTTGCGATGATGGATTATGAAGGGGCAGAAGAGTCGTATAATATGGTGCTTGGTGTAGCTGAGTGGCGAGGTGCTACGTATGCACGAGCAATGATCGGGATGGGAAATTGCCGATTAGAAAAAAATGATTTGGATGCGGCACATTCTTTCTTCCAGCGAGTATACCTTCTTTTCAAGGGATATGATGATGGGTTATGGGCGGCGCAGGGCTATATCGCGGCGGCAGAAACCTTGGAAGCGTTAGGGCGTTTGGAAGAGGCCGAAAATACGTTGCTTAGCATGATAGAAGATTCATATACACAGGATCATCCCTTGGTTGAAGAAGCGAAACAGGTATTGAAGCGCTTGTAGGAGAATTTGAATGAAAAAAGGTTTTTTATATTTTTTGATAATGGCTATAGGATTCACGAGTTCCATCCAAGCGGCACCTTTGAACGTGGAGTTGATCATGTCTGGGGGAAGAGCATGGAAAGGGCAACTGATCAAGCGCGATGGAGATTGGATTGAATTCTCAACGGGTGTTTCAGCTCGGCCGATTCGTTTAGGCGCAAGCACCATTGAACGAATTAATTATAGCGTAAAACTCAATTTGGAACATTTGCTTCAACTGAAAGAAGATCGCGAATTTGACAGTCTTATTTCAAACTTGAATCAGATGCTTGCTCCGTTTAAAGATTATCAGGACATTCCGTCTAATTTAATGCGATATCGTGCTCTTTTGATGGAGCTCTATTTCTTAACGGAAGAGTATGATCAAGCTTTAGCTTATGCATCGCAATTGGCATCCGATGGTGGAGATGATGTGGCATTGGTTGAGAATGCACGGACCTATCAGGCATTGTCTCTAATTCAGAGCGGTCGGTCTGATGATGCACAGGTATTGATGAATCAATTGGGTTGGTTGGGCGATTTACGTGAAGATTCGAATCCCAAACAACTCTATCTGGGTGCCAAGTTGATGAGCGTTAAGGAAGAGTATAGCCAAGCCATGGAGTTGATTGCATATGTTATTGCATTTAATTCCCAAGATACAGAATGGATGCAGCCGGCGGAGTTATTATGTGCGGAAATTTATATGAAACTGGGGATGCTTGATTCAGCCGAGGAAGTGATTCGTCAGATTTCATTGCTCTATCCCAATACGGCAGAGTACGATGCATCTCTTATTTTGCAAGACAAGTTGGTGGAATTGCGTGCAATAGAGGCAATTGAAACCGATAGTTAATTTAAAAACGACAGGAGAATAAAAAATGAAGAATAGGAAAAAACAAATGGGCTTAATCCTTTTGCTACTGGTAGTTTCCACATCGGCTTTTGCGCAAGTAGAGGGAGGAATTACGGAAGAAAAAACGACGCTATGGCAAATGATTTTACAAGGGGGGCTGGGCGATGATTCCATTGGGATTAATGTCAACAGCTATGGTTTATTTTATCGTACAAAACACATTAGCGCTGAGGGAAAAGGTACTTTTACGCCCGGACTTACTTCCTGAGTTTATTGCGTTAATGAAGGATAAGAAAATTATCGAGGCACATTCCAAGTGTAAAGAGAATGAAACGTTATTTACCTATGTATTTCAGGCGGGACTCGAACGATGTTCTACCACGCGTGAAATTAACTTTGGCAAAGTGAAAGAAGCTATTGATGAAGCGAGTACAGAAGAGGTAACGAGTTATATGAAGCCGATCGATTATCTATCGATTATTGGCGCAACGGCTCCGATGTTAGGTCTATTGGGAACAGTTTCAGGGATGATCAAAGCGTTCCAAACGATTGGTTCTCAGGGCATGGGTAAGCCAGAAGTATTAGCCGGTAATATCGGTGAGGCACTGGTTACTACTGCAACAGGATTGATTATTGCGATTCCTGCGATGCTCTTTTATTACTACTTCCGAAATAGCTTTATCAAAACAACTGCTTCTTTAGGCCGTAATATTGGGGGGTCTTTTGGATACGTTGGAAACGGGTGAGTTACCGCTTGGTTTTGCGGAATATTCTGAGTAACTGAAGCAATATGCTCTTGAGAGAGGTATAGCATGAAACTGAAATTACCAGCCCGCGAAGATGCTGCGGTAGATATGGCTCCGATGATCGACCTTGTTTTTCTGTTGTTGATCTTCTTTATGGTTGCGTCGGTGGTCACAGAGCTGGAAAAAGTGGAAGTAGAAATTCCTGAATCAAATTATGCAAAAGTTCCGGAAGATACTAAGGGGCGTATGATGCTTTCGGTTGATGCAAATAATGTGATTTATGTCGGAACCTTGGCCGTTACTATTAAAGAGCTCAAGACGTTGGTTGAGTCCGAGCTGGATGTGAATCCAGATTTGAGAGTCTTAATTCGTGCAGACCAAGTGGTGGAATATAAAACTTGTAAAGAGATTATGATTGCCTGTGGTGAAGTGGGTGCAACCGACTTAATCTATGCAACATTTGAGGAATAAAGATGAAGCTACTCGATGAAATGATTAATAAAAAAGCGGAGTTGCAAATTGCTCCGTTGATCGATGTAGTTTTCCTACTTCTGATCTACTTTATGGTCACGGCTTCTTTGATCAAAAAGGAAGCGGATTTAGGCTTTATGTTGCCTGCGAAGGTTGATGTCCCTGAATCTCTAGATATACCAATTGAGGTCTTAATTGAAGTTTCTGAATTGGGCGATATTTTGATCGAGGGAATGGTGTTTGGAAAAGACGAGAGCAATTTAGATGATTTAATCGGGCAACTGCTTTCATTAAAAGAAGCTGCAGATTCTTCGGGAAGTGAACTGATTGTGAATATTCTACCAGCGGATAAGGCGCTTCATGGTCGCATTATTAATGTTATGGATGCATGTGCAGCTGCAAATGTGAAGAATATGTCCTTCAGTATGACGATGTAATCAAAGTAGGTTGTTTGCTGAGGAGCTTAGGTCTTTATTTGGATTTGATTTTCTTAAAGTACGATTGTTTGTGTTTTTAATCCTGCTTGTACGGCTGATTCCTGATCGCATATAAAACGGCAACCCTTGGATTGCGAAATGCGGCATCTAAGATTTCACCGAATTGGTTAAAATGTTGTTGTGTTGTTGAAAAGCACATCGTCGCGTAATTTTTTGACGTTTTGTGTCGGTATATCCTAGCAGTTGTCTCTTTGTATTTGTGAATGATTTTGAATCGGGCAACATATAAGCATCGAGCTGACCAATGGCTCCGATCAATGATCGGGTTAGTTCGGCTTCATCTAATTTTAACTCTTTTAAGAACTGACCCGTTTGCTGATATATTTCGATGGAATCTTCTAAATTAGGATCGCGATACGATGCAAATGTAAAGGTTCCTGCCCGTTGATCAAACGCACACATACCGCCATACGCACCGCCTTGAACTCTAATTTTTTCCCAGAGCCACGCTGTTTGTAAATAACGACTTATCACGAGTGCTGATCCATGCATTTGGTAGTCATATTCATATAAATTAGCGGCTGCGCCTACAAAGTTTATTCGACTTGGAACAATAAGGGCTTCGGAAGTCGAATAGGTCTGTTTATATAGTTGGGTGGGTTGATTAGAGCATGTGGGGAGGGTGGATACAAATTGTTCAACTTTAGGAAGAAGATTCTTTAAAGCAGGATCTTCAGCGGTGAGATTAATCAAGACTCCATTTTGCGATATCATTTTTTGATGTATGGTTTCTATTTTCTCGTGAATCTTCAACCAGTCGGTATCTATACGTTCAAGAAGGTCTCGTGCAAAAAAGAGAGCATCAATACCCCCTATTTTTTTCATTAAGGGTATAAGCTGTATGGTCGGTTGCTTTGAGTCGTGTTATGACGGCTGAATGTCCTCTAGGAATAATGGAGCTTTCTAGATCAGATTTGTGCTCAAGTACAATTTGTTTAAATCGTTCAGAATCATCAAATGTGGGATGTAGAAGAATCTCTTTGAAAAGGTGGAGAAGATCATCAACTCGGGAAAGCATGCATTTTCCGCGAAAGAAAAAATGATGAATACTGTCGGCATGTTCTTCATGAGGAGAGATGAAAGGGGTGCCGTATATGCCGCCGGTTGTAATCGCAATACGTTGTGATAATTCACTGTATGTTGTATTTTTAGTTCCCATTTCAAGGTAGAGGTTTCCAAGTAGAGATACATATGGAATTTCATCTTCGTCTAAGATGTTTAGATTTAGTCCCAGATCCATGTAAAGAATCCCATTGGTGAAGAGAGGGTGTTGGAGAATGGTGGCTTCTTTATGGAATTGCTCTTGGCTATGAATGGTTTTGATTTGAGGTTCTAGATCTTTTCGATTGAGTAGAGGTAGGGATGCAATAGCTTCGGTTGAATCTGGGGCTTCTTGAAGTTGCAGAAGAGCTGCTGTTTGTTGTTGAATTTTTTCTAGTTGAGGTAGGCTCATCTCATTCTTAATATTAGCCAGCCGATCTTTTTCGGCGGATTCTGTTTCAGTAGCGAGACCGGGGTCTGGATGCAGGGTTACAGTTGAGCGATGATTGTTTTCGATAAAATATGTTTTGAGCATGGCTTCAAAGAATCCAGGTTGTTGAGCCTGCTGCTTGAGTTTCTGCAAGGGGGGTCTCAAAAGCAATTAGTTCTAAAGGATCGGCTCCGTAGACCCAGCCGTTGAGTGATTTTAACCAGAGCGCAAGTCCACGTGGAAATCCACCGGAGTTATTTTCACGCAGGTCAAATTCAAAACTATTCAATGCGGCTTGAATATCTTGGTCCGAGACACCACTTGTTACGAGCGTTTGAAGGGTATCAAAAATAAGGGTTTCTGCTTTTTCTAACTGTTTTTTTATCCACGCCTTTTAAACCAACACAAAAGCACATTTGCTTTAAGTGCGTTTCAAGTCCGCCGCCTGTTAGGTCTTCTCCCAGTCCGGATTCGATGAGGGCTTTCCGAAGCGGAGAGGCGGGAGTGCCTAAAAGAATGTGATCGAGTAGGTTGAAGCTAAAGACGGTTTCTGCTTTCACGGGGCTGGGAAGAGCCCAGTTGATCGTAAACATGGGAGTTGGGTTGAGTTCGCTTTCAGAAACAGCGTAGGGAAGGGTGACTCGGATCGGTTCTACAAAAGGTTTTTGCACTTCTACAGAGGAGTTGGGCTTTATTTTTGAATAGGCATTTAAATATTCCGCTAATAGCCGAAAGCGGTCTTCTTCGGGATCGTCTCCGTAAAAAAACAATACAAGCATTGCTTGGATGATAAAAATTAGCATGAAATTCTTTAAAAGCTTCATATGTGAGCTGGGGGATAACTTCTGGCTTCCCTCCCGAGTCTAATCCATAAGTTGTATTTGGAAAAAGAGATTGTTGCGATGCTTCCATCAGAACGGATTCTGGTGAGGAGTACACACCTTTCATTTCATTATAAACCACTCCTTTATATTCTAAAGGCTGATCAATCTCTTCTAAATGATAATGCCATCCCTCTTGCATAAAGAAATCACGTGTAATACGGGGTTTAAAGACAGCATCCAAATAGACTTCTACAAGATTATGGAAATCTTGGATATTTTGACTGGCAACTGGATAGCAGGTTTTATCGGGGTAGGTAAATGCGTTAAGGAAGGTTTGTAGGGAGCCTTTTAGAAGTTGAACAAAGGGATCTTTGACGGGATATTTTTCAGAACCACATAAAACGGTATGTTCTAAGATATGGGCAACTCCGGTGGAATCTTGTGGAGGCGTTCGAAAGGCAATGCCAAAACATTTATTCTCATCTTGATTGGAGAGAAATAAAATTTCGGCTCCGGTTCCCTTGTGTTCATAGATTTTTGCTTCCGTATCGAGCTCGGGCAGATACTTTTGTTCAATGAGAGAGAATGAGTTCATAACTTGCTTTCGATTCTAATTAAAATATTCGCTAACTGATGTGATGGGGTTTAAAGATATGATGATAAATCTAAATCGGTCCAAATTTCAACTTGAGGATGATGGAATAGAACTTGTCCGGCAATCAGGGTCGTTGGTTCTTTTTTAAGCGTTATGAGAATATCGCGTTTACTTTCTCCCGTGGCTAGAAGAATGATACGCCGGCAGCTCTGAATAAAAGAGGCACTTACGCTCACGCCATCCATGCCATCAGGTCGGTTGGTATGTAGCGTCTTTTCAGCGGATCGGGCTATTGCATCCGTCTGATTAAAAATTCCAGCAGTGTGTCCATCGGCACCAACTCCAAGAAGGCCGAGATGGGGTGAAGAAAGGGTGTCTAGCTGGTTGGAAAATTGAATGCATGCTTCTGTAGGTGAACGGGAGGTGTCTACAGCAATAAATTGAGCGTTGCCGTTGAGCGCGTTCAGCATAGGTTTGAGGTTGAACGCATTATTTTTTTCTGAGTCTACGGGAACACATCGTTCGTCACTGAGAAAGATTCGACAATCGGGATGTATATCGAATTTTTCTTGAGCTAATTGATTATATATTTGGTAGGGAGTGGATCCTCCGCTAAGCATGAGAGGTCCCTCTTGTTGAAGGTGCTTTCGTAAAAGATCACCCATGTGATGGCTTACTTCTTCGGATGAAGGGAAGGATCTAAATTGCATTATTTTTTGAACTCCAGATTATTGGCTAACCATGATTCCTATACATAGTAGGTTCGATTCTTAATTGCAATCATGGAGCGTGTAAGAGAGAGGGTTCAATCTTCAGACAAATTTCATTTTCTTGTGAATTAAAAACATTTTCGTTAAACCCGTTGGCAGTAATTACTTATTGAGAGATATATCCAGTTAGATCGTTCATTCAACTCATCTACGATTTTTTGTATCCCTCTTTAGGTAAATAATTCTGTTCATACTATCCAAATTGGTACTTCATGGTTGATAATCAAAATAGTTAAAGGAATAGAATTTTCGTCAGTAATGAATGTCACTATCCTGATTCGTAATTGATCCATATACGAGGTCTTTTATCATTCGCCGTTGACTCCATAATGGGTTGAGGCTAAAAAATGTGCTCTGCACCCGTGGTGAAATTGGTAGACACGCAAGATTCAGGTTCTTGTGCCAGCAATGGCGTGATGGTTCGACTCCATTCGGGTGCACCAATTTTTGGGTCCGGTGGAGCCTTTTTTATTTTCTTTCTATGAAAACCGTTTTCACGGGTTAAAAAAAAGAGTACATTCGCGCGCTTCAATATAGGAGATACGTATGGATGTTGCTGAGATTAATGAGAGTTGGTTTGATGAACAG
>JBJLEJ010000019.1:0-69592 GCA_045565965.1 Pontiellaceae bacterium
ATTAGAGGAAGGGTATGATCCAGGGCCAAAGCCGATCACCCATTTTAATCGAGAAGATTTTGAAAATCTCAAAGGCTAACTTTAAGGTGGTTTTATTGCTAATAGTGAATTGACTGAATCTTTGTGCCGCCGAAGTATCCTCAGCTCCCGAAAAAAGCGCCCCTAAACCTCGCGCCCCCTCTTCCTTTTCAAGATAAGCCTCACTGCCACCAAAAAGAGCCGCCGAAATAGGCATCACGCTCGCCAACATCCCTATAATCAAAACAAAACATAAACGCATACGTTCTTCCTTAATAACTTTTTGCAAAAACGACACGACCCACACTCGCACTACCACATACCACACAAGAACCCGAACCACTAGCTCCTCGATTAAACGGGATCAACCGAATCGTAACTGCCAAATCCTTGCTAATCTTCTCTTCACAAGCCGCTCCATTACACCAATGACTCCAAGCAAAACCACCTTGCACCTCGGGATGGTTCTGATCTTTCTTCGTGAAAAAAGAACGGAACTCCTCCATGGAATCAATCTCTTCCGAATGCGCTATCTGAAACGCCTTTGCCCGCTCCAGCATATCTACCTGTATCGACTCCAACCGATTCGTCATATCAGAAAGAAACAGATCTCGACTCACACTCTCTTTTTCACCCGTATCCCGACGCGCCATAAACACAGTTAGTTCATCCAGTTCCCGCTTACCAATCTCCGCCCGAATTGGGATGCCTTTTTTCACCCAGCTCCACCCCTTTTCACCCAGCTTCAGATCTCGATCATCTACCACTACCTCAATAAACCGATCAAATACTTTCATCACCCGCAATGCATCCGCAATCTCCTGCACATAACCCATCAGCGCATTCCGATCCGCCTCATCACGAATCACGGGCAATAGCACGATATGCTGCGGCGCTAATCGCGGTGGCATCACCATTCCATCATCATCCGCATGCGTCATGATCATCCCTCCGATCAAACGCGTAGAAACCCCCCAAGACGTCGTCCAAGCATACTCATTACGCCCTTCTCGACTCTGATATTGAATCTCAGAAGCCTTTGCAAAATTTGCCCCAAAAAATGGCTTGTTCCCGCCTGAAGTGCCTTTCCATCCTGCATCATCGCCTCAATACACAACGTACTCACAGCCCCCGGAAAACGTTCTCTCTCAGTCTTTTCACCGACCAATACCGGCATTGCCATATACGATTCAGCAAACGTCTCGTAGACATCCAGCATCTTCCGCGTCTCTTCCAACGCCTCCTCCTCCGTCTCGTGAACCGTATGTCCCTCTTGCCACAAAAACTCTGCCGTGCGCAAAAACAAACGCGTGCGCATTTCCCACCGCACCACATTAGCCCACTGATTAATCAAAATCGGTAAATCGCGATAGCTCTGCACCCACTTCGCATAGGTCGCGCCAATAATCGTCTCCGAAGTCGGCCGCACCACCAAAGGCTCCTCTAACTCACCCGCCGGTACCAATCCCCCTTCTGGGCCCTCCTCCAGCCGATGATGCGTTACTACCGCACACTCCTTTGCAAAGCCCTCCACATGCTCCGCCTCTTTCTCTAAAAAACTCTTTGGAATAAACAACGGAAAATAAGCATTCACATGTCCAGTCGCCTTGAACATTCCATCCAAGCCTATCTTTATATTTTCCCACAGTGCATACCCCCATGGTTTAATCACCATGCAACCCCGAACCGCACTCGTTTCGGCCAACTCCGCCGCACGCACCACCTGTTGATACCACTCAGGATAATTCTCCGACCGCGTCGGTGAAATCGCTGTTTTCTTCTTCTTGCCCATTCATTTGCTCCACAAAAGTTTACCCAATCTAACGTTGATCCAACTTCAACGCACGAAAAACCCAAACTCAATCCCCGTCACGCACCCCAGCAATACGCTCCATAATCAATGCCGCATACGTATCATACACGTCACGCCCCTGGCCTAATGCCTTAAAATCATCCGGTAAAATTGGAGCTCCAAAATCAATTGAAATCGGCGTCGGCTTAATCCACCTGCTCCCCTTTGGAAAAGCTTTATAACTTCCCCTAATATACGCGGGAACCACCGCACACGCCGATTTTTCCACAATCATACCTACACCACTCTTCGCCGACTGCAGCGAGCCATCCGGACTCCGCGTTCCCTCTGGAACATTGAAACCATTTTACCCTCTCGCAACGCCTTAATCGTCAGCTTCAACGCTCGGATATCGCCCGTGCCCCGTGCCACAGGAATACACCCAACACGATCCATCCACCACTTACCAAAACCCGGTTTCCATAATGTATCCCGTGCCATAAAATGCACCGGACGCCTCCGATAACCCGCGCCCACAATCGCCGGATCTAAATAGCTTGCATGGTTCGAGGTAATCATTACGCCCCCCCGATCCGGAATATGCTCCACCCCCGAAATCTTCACTCGGTTCCATAGCAATAAGCCCATTTTAAACACACGCGTCGACGCCTGATAAATGCGCATATCTGCCATCACCTCATGTTTGACCGGGTCAATCATTTCATTCAGCACTCCGCCACCCTATTAACCACAACCTCGATTACCTCTTTTAAACTCAATGATGTGCTATCAATCCGTACCGCTCCCACCGGAACCCGTAACGGGTCATGCTCCCGCGCCGAATCCACCTCATCTCGTCGTTTCAAACTCAATAATACTTCTTCTGCCTTTTCCGACTCCCCCGCAGTCATCAACTCCCGATGCCGTCGCATCGCTCGCTCCTGCGGATCCGCATCCAAATAAAACTTCAACGGCGTCTCCGGAAAAACCGCACTCCCAATATCCCGCCCTTCAATCACCAATGAACCCAACTGCGCATGTGATCGCAACCGGTTCACCACAAACGACCGTACCCGCGGTAGCGCCGCAAAACGCGAAACGGCCTCGCGCACCGCCTTACCCCGCAACGCCTCCCCCGGGCGCACCTCATTAATCGAAAACGCAACGGCTCCCGACTCCACAAAGAAATGCCACGCCGCCGCGTTCACCGCCTGTATCACTGCCGCCTCATCCGAGCCATCCACATCCGACTGCAACGCCAGCCACGTCACCCCCCGATACAATGCACCCGAATCCACATAGATAAAGCCCAGCTGTTCTGCCACACCCCGTGCGACCGAAGACTTACCCGAAGCCGAAGGTCCATCAATAGCAATCAGTGTTCCTAATTCCATCATCGATCGACGCGTCCCCCCAACGAAACCATATCAGACCAGAACGAAGGATACGATGTATCTACACACCCCACCTCATCCAAGATCAATGCTCCATTCGCAAACGTATTCAAAATCGCCATCGACATTGCAATCCGATGATCTCCATCACTCGATAAAGGCACTCCAGGTGTCTTCAACACCGCTCCCCCCTTCACTCGTAAACCATCCTCGAACTCATCTACCGAAACCCCAAACGAACGCAAATGTTTCACCATCTCCGCAATCCGGTCGCTCTCCTTTACGCGTAACTCCGCCGCATCTCGAATCACCGTCTCACCCATCGCCAAGGCACCCGCCACCGCTAAAATTGGCAACTCATCAATTAAATTAGGAATTTCATCTCCCTCAATCACAGTACCCCGCAACGTCGCACCTTTTACCCGCAACCGACCCACCGGGTCATGCGTCATCTCGTCCGGCACCACATGCACATCCGCACCCATTCGCTTCAAGACATTCAATAACGCCGTTCGGCGCGGATTCAACCCCACGCTCTCCATCTCAATCACAGCCCCCTCACGCGCCGCCGCCGCCACCAGCCAAAAGGCCGCCGACGAAAAATCACCCGGTACCTGCACCACCCGACCCTCAAACACCGGACCCTCTGCGCCGTACCCCATTACCGAAACTCGCGGCCCCTCAACCCGCACCGGAATCCCAAAAGTCTCAAATAGTTTCTCCGTATGATCTCGTGTTGGGCGCGGCTCCACCACCGTCGTCTCCCCCTCGGCAAATAATCCCGCTAGCAAGACACACGATTTCACCTGAGCAGACGCCATCGGCATCTCATACGTAATTCCCTTCAAACCACCCCCCCCAATCTCAATGGGTAAAGTACCCTGCTCCCCCGTCAACTGTAAATCTGCTCCCATAAGAGATAATGGCTTCTCAATTCGACCCATCGGACGCCGCGACAACGACGCATCACCCATCAATGTCGCCCGCACACCCGCACCCGCCAATAACCCTGCCAACAAACGCGTCCCCGTCCCCGAATTCCCCAAATATAAAGGCTCCAAAGGTTCACGCAACGCACCCCCAACCCCTCTGATAAAAAGCACCCCATCCGGCTTCCGTTCCACCGAAGCCCCCAACGCCACCATTGCCGCTAACGTACTCTGCGCATCCTCGCCATCCAAATAGCCCTTCACTTCCGATGTCCCACATGCCAACGAAGCCAATATTGCCACCCGCTGCGATACACTCTTATCGCCCGGCAACTGCACATGCCCCGATAATTCCCCCGGATAGACCACCACACGATTCATCAATCTATATACCTGCTATTATCCACCATATCATTCCGCTGGCTCGCGGCCTCTCTCAACCACGTCTCCATCTCCGCA
The DNA here is from genome assembly GCA_045565965.1 of Pontiellaceae bacterium. Taxonomy (GTDB): domain Bacteria; phylum Verrucomicrobiota; class Kiritimatiellia; order Kiritimatiellales; family Pontiellaceae; genus Pontiella. Next base: position 4,593 of record JBJLEJ010000019.1, read on the forward strand.
TGCGATCCCGAATCCAACAACGTCAACAACCCACTCAACTCATCTTGAAACCGAACCAACCTCGCTCGTAGCATCTCGCGATTGCTCTCCATAATATCCGCCCACACCGCCGATGAACCCGAAGCCACCCGCGTGGTATCTCGAAAACCCGTACCACAAAAATTAATTGCATTCGGCTCACCAGCCACGGCCCGCACCACCAACGCCGCAACCATATGAGGCAAATGACTCGTCGATGCCAGAAGCCCATCATGTTCTCGCGCACCCATCTCAAGGACCTCCGAACCCACACATTCCCACAACGCCGAAATCCGTGCCGTCGCCGCTTCTGAGGCACCCGGACAAACCACCGTCAACCGATCCCGATATAAATGCGTATCCGCCGCCTCAAATCCACTCTTCTCCGAGCCACAAATCGGATGCGAACCCACAAACGAAACCGAACCCTCAGCCAATCGCATCGTTAACGCCTCCACCAAAGCAAGCTTCGTACTTCCCACATCCGTAACCACCGTACCCGGCTTAAAATAAGACACTAACTCAAGCACCAACTCGCCAATAGCCTGAACCGGCAGACAAAACACCACCAAATCAGCTTCAGCCAATGCTGTCGACGCATCCGCCGTAACCGAATCAAACCAACCCGACTGCTTCGCCGCCTCACACACCTCATCCCGACGCGCCCATCCAATCACCGAACCCGAATACGCGCTATCCTTCAGCGCCGCTGCCAGCGACGCCCCCATCAAACCCATACCCATAATACTAATTTGATTTACACCATTCATCATCCACTGCCCTGATTATCGATAAAAAACATAATGCTGCCTTCCCGCAGTAAATCAATCCAAAACCCCCAGCTTCAAACCACCCATACCCCCATGAAATGTTGCACCGTAAGATATTGAACGCTAAAGAATTTAATTAGTAAATATTCAGATAGGTGAGTTCCTCTCTAAAAATCACTTTTTTGAATGATCGGATGTGAAATTGAAGAATATAAATTAAAAAAATATGAATCGTTTGAACCTTTTAAAGCAAAAAGGTTTTATGGATTCGGTGAAAATTAGGTTTTTTGCCCTTATTGCCGTTGGATCCCAGTTTTATTGAGCATAAAAAATTGCGAATAATATCAATAAAACCCTTATTTTTATTAGGTTTAAAAAAAAAAGTAAAAAAAAGAAGTCTTTTGAGTAACAGATTCGTGAGTGCCTGCGTATGTATGTGTGTAGTAACTCCACTACCTTGTCGTGCAACCCACAGCAACAGCGCCGACAAGATGATTTCAGCCCGCTAACTGGCGGGCTTTTTTTTATCTCTCCACCTTGCAATCGACAAAGTGTGTAAGTTACCCCGCTTCTCGATTGACTTACTCGTGTTCTGATTCATTATCAGAACTGATTAATCGTTAAACCTAGGAGATACAAATGGCTTATGAATTACCGGTATTGCCGTATGCATACGATGCGTTAGAGCCGCATATTGATGCTAAAACAATGGAAATCCACCACACAAAACACCACCAGGCTTATATCACGAAAGCGAATGCAGCACTGGAAGGTACTGAATTTGCAGGTCTTCCCGTGGAAGAACTCTGCGCTCGATTGGGCGAACTGCCTGAGGCGAAACGCGGAGCGGTTCGAAATAATGGGGGCGGGCATGCTAACCATTCACTTTTCTGGACGATTCTCTCATCGGAAACGTCGGCGCCAAGTGACGAGCTCCAAGCGGCAATCAATAGCGCGTTTGGTAGCATGGACGGATTCAAAGACGCGTTTGCGAATGCAGCGGCCACTCGTTTTGGTTCTGGCTGGGCGTGGTTGTGTAAAAACGATGACGGCAGCGTGAGCGTGACGTCAACGGCTAATCAGGATAACCCCTACATGGCAGATGTTGAAGGTGGAACTCCCATTCTTGGATTGGATGTTTGGGAACATGCCTATTACCTCAACTATCAGAATCGTCGTCCAGACTACATCGCGGCATTCTTCGATGTGGTAAACTGGGATAAAGTATCTGAACTCTACGCAGGCTAACTTTGCATGTCTAGATAGAGAAGAAGCCCGATCTTTTGATAGGGCTTTTTTTATTTTCTGCGAGGAGATGGGGACAGGAATATTCGTCTTGAGCGGAAAAGAAAATTGGCTCCTGCGGTTGGATTCGAACCAACAACCAAGTGGTTAACAGCCACCTACTCTACCATTGAGCTACGCAGGAATCTGCCAAAGGTCAAAAAAGGTACATGAAACCATCGGGAAGTCAATCATTCCAAAACGTCTTTTTATCTAAAATAGCGCCGTCCCTGTATTGCTTCGGATAAGGTTGCTGCGTCTGAATATTCAATCGCACTCCCCGCAGGCAGACCCAATGCCATCCGACTGATCTGAATGCCACGCGACTCAAGAAGTTCGCATAAATAGTAAGCTGTGGCTTCACTCTCCACATCGGTCCCTAATGCGATCAATACTTCTTTAATGCCTTCCGGCTGTAACCGTTCCAGCAATGCTTCCACTCGCAAATCAGCAGCACCCACTCCTTGAATCGGCGAAAGACGTCCCATCAAAGCATGATAGCGTCCCTTAAAGCCACCGGAACTTTCAATCTTGAGAATATCACTTGGCGATTCTACCACACACAAAACATGTCCTTCGGCACGTTCTCCTGTGCAGATACGGCATGGATTGGCATGCCTTTCAGTAATTCCACCACAACGCTCACAGCAGACGATGCCTTCATCGGCTTCTAGTAGCGCATTCGCCAACAACCGTATTAGCCCGCGTTGATCCTCGACCAACATGAACGCCATCCGCTCGGCGGTTCGTCTCCCAATGCCAGGTAGTCGACTTAATGCCGCTACTAAATTATCGAGTAAAACATTCAGTAATCTTCCTCGTTAAAAAGGTAATTTCATATTACCAGGTAAATTCATCCCCTGCGTCAGAGATCCCATCTCTTTATTCATCGTATCTTGGGCTTTATCAAGCGCACCCTGCACGGCTTTTTGAACGTCTTGCTCTAACTGTTTAGCATTGCCTACCACCACCTGCGCCTCTTCCAGTTGAATCGATTGAATTTTCATATCACACGTAACTTCAACTCGCACCCCACCATGCTCAAACGACACCTTAGTTTTCGCAAGAGCTTTTTGTTTTTTCTTCATATTTTTTTGCAGATCAGCGGCCTGCTTCATCATCTTCATCATGTCCATAAAGGGACTCCTTTTCTACGTTCTAATATCTGTAATACGTCCGTTAAAAATCTCAACAACTTCTTTGACCACTGCATGCTCATACTCTACTTGATCTAACTCTGCGCTCAATGCAATCGGCACCGGTTCCTCGATCGGATGATCGGCAGGCAACACCGGCTGGTCACCTCCTTGAAGTGGACGAAAATGAAGCTGGTACTTTCGCCCTGTCTTTTTCTCAATTGAGCGAATCAACGCAACCTGCAACCGATGTTCGTTGAAACGTTCTACTTCCGATGCAAATTCTGGATCATATCCAATCACAAGAGTCTGGTCTTCCAATGCAACTGGAACCGTATCATGTAAATAACTTTTAGAGAGAGAATCAGCTTGTGAGGCGGTATCAGTGATATGCGACCAATCAGCAATGAGTGTTTGCACCTCACCATCTATCTGCTCATGGGATCGTTCTGAAGACACCTCATTCACCGGTTCTACTGGATCCGCTGGCACCTCTTCTATCGGCTTTAATCCCGATAGATGTACCTCATGAATAGGTTCTTCCGGTTTCGATTCTTGCTTTTTTGTGGGTTGAATTTCTTCGTCTACGTGCAACGGAATGGTTTCGGTTAAGCTATACCCTTTTTTTTTTAGGGTCGCTATTTCAGCCATCAGCTCGTTGATGGTAACGGTCTCGGCTGCGCGCGCACAACGAATTAATCCCGTTTCCAGCAGCGTTCGCTTGGAAAGCGCAAACCGCATCCGTCCATCCGTTTCAAGTAATCCATCAATTACCCGCAAAATACGTCCGGCATCCGTCTGCTTTGTCTGCGCCTGCAATGAAGCCAATTGCATTTCGGGCAACTCCAAAGCCGATGCAGCATCCTCGCCATAAGAGACCACCAGTAAGTTCCGGTAGAGATCCAGTAACTCCATCACAATCCTTTGCAAATCTTTTCCGGCCTGATCCATCTGCGCAATCAACGACATAATATCAGCGACGTTGTTGGTAAGAATAGCCGTTGATATCTTCTCAAGCATTTCCCGAGAAACCAATCCAAAGACCGCAAGCACATCCGCTTCGGTTATATCTTTACCTCGGAAGGAGATCAGTTGATCAAGTGCTGACTCCGCATCACGCAAGCCGCCTTCTGCCCCGCGAGCAATCGCAATTAACGCATCTTCAGTTATCTTGATTCCCTCTTCCTTGCAACCACTGCGCAGACGACCGACAATATCCTGAATCGAGATCCGGCGTAAATCAAATCGCTGACAGCGTGAGAGAATCGTAGGCAATACTTTATGCACATCCGTGGTAGCAAAGATAAATTTCACATGGGCAGGCGGCTCTTCTAAGGTCTTCAGCAATGCATTAAACGCTGCTGTTGAGAGCATATGCACCTCGTCGATGATGTAGATCTTATATTGCCCACGCGTGGGTGCATATCGAGCGTTATCACGCAAATCACGCACTTGATCAACGCTGTTATTGGAAGCTCCGTCAATCTCGATTACATCTATCGACCTCGCTTCAGCAATCTCAACGCAAGCATCTTCTGCTAGATCAAAATCTACTTTTGGACCATTAGAACAATTTAATGCTTTAGCAAGAATTCTCGCTATTGTTGTTTTACCCGTTCCTCTTGGACCAACAAAAATATATGCGTGGGCTACCCGATCATTTTTAACAGCATTAATCAAAGTCTGTATTACATGTTCTTGACCGACAACATCATTAAAATGTTGAGGTCTCCATTTTCGTGCTAAAACTTCGTAGGCCATAACTGCATCTCTTTAATTAATAACGTACCCAAGCTCCTTTCTTCAAGCAAGCTCTGCGCTTCGGGAATCTCTTTTTTTAAAATAAGAACACCTCAAATAATGTTGGATAAATGATTCACAACTTCGTATCTTGCACACTTCTTTAGGATGGGAGCTTAGATACCATGTACGACCCAAAACCGGTAGAACTTGCGAATCAATTTCACCAGGCAACCTATGCCACGCCTGCTACCGTGCAAGCTTATGCGCCGGGCCGCATCGAAATTTTAGGAAACCATACCGATTACAATGCAGGAACCACGCTCTCCACGGCGATTAATCGAGGCACTGCAGTGGTGCTATCACCCTCCGACACCTCCGGCGTCAACCTCTCCGCTGCCAACCTCGATCAGTCCGTTCATTTTGATCCCACCACTGATGAAATACTGAGCGATGAATATCAATGGGCCAATTATGTAAAGGGCGTCTTTAACCTTCTACGTCCGCATGGGATCGAGGTCGATAACGTCAACTGCACCTTTGCTGGATCTATTCCAATGGGAGCCGGACTCTCCAGTTCTGCCGCGCTCGAAGTGGCCACAGCATATGCTCTTATCGAATTTGCAGGGAGCCAACTCAAACCCATTACCATCGCAAAAGTCGCTCAAGCAGCAGAAAAACGTTTTGCCGGTTGTAACTGCGGCCTTCTCGACCAGTTCTCAAGTATATTTGGTGTTCCCTCTAGTCTGATCCATTCCGATTTCCGCACCCTCGAAACAGCATCGGTGGCACTCCCCGCTGAAGCGCGCTTTATTATGATCAACCCGCACATTCAACACGTCTTAGCAGAATCACCTTATAACGAACGACGCTCCAGTTGCGAAAAAGCCACCGCGCAATTCAATGCATTACTCGACCATCCGGTCGAAGCCCTACGGGATGTATCCTGGGAAGACTTCACCCAATACCGCGATCGAATTGATCCCGAAGCCGCGCAACGCGCTGAACATGTCATTGCAGAAATCAATCGGGTTGCCGACGGTATTGAACTACTTGAACAACAGAATCTTCACGCCTTTGGAAAACTACTCTATGATTCGCACGAAACCTCCCGCACTGCCTTTGAGAATTCATGCCCCGAACTGGACTGGATTGTAGAAGCGGCTCGTGAAGCAGGGGCCCTGGGAGCTCGGCTCTCCGGGGGAGGTTGGGGAGGCAGCGTTGTCGTGCTGGCACGAGAATCCGAGGCGAAAGCGCTCTGCCAGTCCATAATAAAAACAAGCCGAACCCATCACTTAGACCCTTCTGCCGAAATCACCATTCCATCGGCAGGTGCCCAAATTATTAACCCCTAATGCATGTAGGAGAAACTATGAAAATTTTAGTAGCAGGTGGAGCTGGATATATCGGAAGTGTAACCACTCAGATTTTGTGCGATGCCGATTATCAGGTGGTCGTGTTTGATAACCTCGAGCGTGGCTACCGTCCAGCGGTCGATCCACGAGCTCATTTCATTCAAGGCGATCTTCGTAATAAACAAGATATACAGTCTGCGCTCGAGATCGAACAACCCGATGCCATCATTCATTTTGCTGCCTATATCGAAGTCGGGGAGTCGATGAAAGAACCCCTCCCCTTCTTTGAGAATAATATCACGGGTTCGCTCAATCTTATGCATGCCATGCTAGAAACCGGATGTAAAAAGCTGATCTTCTCATCCACCTGTGCCACCTATGGAACTCCCCAAAAAATTCCAATGGATGAATCTCTGCCGCAACACCCCGAAAGCGTCTACGGTGAATCAAAACTGCTCTGCGAAAAAATCTTTCAATGGGCGGAAAAAATTCACGGGATAGAGTGTGTCTTTTTGCGCTACTTTAACGCCTGCGGTGCCACCGATGCCTATGGTGAAGCCCATATTCCTGAAAGCCATCTCATCCCGCTTATCCTGCAAGTCGCACAAGGTAAACGTGAAAAGATCTACATCTTCGGCGATGATTATGAAACGAAAGATGGAACCTGTGTACGCGACTATATCCATATTAAAGACCTCGCACAGGCGCATATTCTTGCCCTCAAGCCAGGCATCAGCGGTGCATATAACCTAGGGAATGGAGGCGGATATACCGTGAAAGAAGTAATCGAGGTCTGTCGCAACGTAACCGGACACCCCATTCCAGCCGAAATACACCCGCGGCGCGAGGGCGACTGTACTATCCTCGTTGCTGATGCCACCAAAGCACAGCATGAACTGGGCTGGGATCCGCAATACCCCGATCTTGAAACCATCGTTAAAACGGCATGGGCATGGCATCAAGCGTACCCAAATGGATATACAACGGAGTAATCTATGAAATATATAATTTTTGTTCTGCTCTCTATACAAAGTCTCTCCGGCGCACAAAATCGGCCAGAACCTGACCAAATCGTACTATACAAAACAACCGAACAGACCCCTCTCAATCTCCATATATTTTTGCCCGACTCGGTGCCGACCGGCGACCCTCGCCCCGCTATTCTCTTTTTCTTTGGGGGTGGATGGAACAGTGGCTCTCCAACCCACTTCTACCGACAAGCGAAGCATCTTGCCGATCGAGGTATGATCGCGTGTGCTGCCGAATATCGCGTGAAAAGCCGCGATGGCGTCCAACCAGATAGCTGCGTTATGGATGCTAAATCGGCAATGCGCTACCTTCGCGAGCACGCCTATAAATGGAATGTCGATCCCCACCGAATTGCGGCTTCTGGCGGATCGGCAGGCGGACACCTAGCCGCAACCACTGCCACCTTGACTGAATTTAATGACCCACAAGATGATCTTACCGTTTCGGCCATTCCCAATGCCTTGATTCTTTTCAATCCCGTCTTAGACACATCGCTCGCTGGCTCCCGTTTAGGCGATCTCGCCCTCCGACTCTCGCCGCTTCAACACATCCAACCAGATATGCCACCTGCACTGATCATGCATGGAACCTCAGACAAGACCGTTCCTCACTCTCAAGCGGTCGATTTTCAAGAAGCGATGGAAGAGCAAAAACACCGTTGCGAAATAAAGCTGTATGAAGGAATGCCACACGGATTCTTCAACCAAACCAAATATGATGAAACCATTGGGGAGTTGACTGCCTTTTTGCCGCTCACTTAACTGGATTGAATGAGCACGTTTTTTCGTTCGTAAACGGAAATCCGATCCGGTAGGTTTTGCCGCTAATTGAGGTACTTTATGGACGATTCACGTGTAGACGCCTATATTCCGGCCATCATGGCAAAACGAGCGGAAGCTTCCGGTATTCGGAAAGCGAATCGCGATCTGCTAAGTGCGCTTTTTCCTTGCTATTCAAGCGGGTGCGTTTATCGCCTTCGGAGCGGCTTTCTTTACACATGTAATTCATGATAGCGCCATGGGTCTCGGATTAACAAAAGTACTCGGCGGACTCGCTTTCTCGCTCGGTCTCATCCTCGTTATTATTGCTGGAGCCGATCTATTTACCGGCGATACATTGATGATCATGGCCTGCTACAGTGGCTCCATCCAGGTATCACAAATGCTCCGCAGCTGGTTGATTGTATTTATCGGCAATTTAATCGGGGCTATTGCCATCGTTATGCTCGTTTTTCTCAGTGGACATTGGTTCCACAATCAAGGTGCCGTGGGTAGAGTGGCGCTTGAGATCGCAGCCAGTAAAACCTCGCTCAGCTTTACCGAAGCTTTCACTAGTGGGATGCTCTGCAATATTCTCGTCTGTCTTGCGATCTGGCTCTGCTACAGCGCCCGCTCGGTAACCGATAAGATTCTCGCCATTATTTTCCCGATCACCGCCTTTGTCGCAATGGGATTTGAACACTCCATTGCCAATATGTACTTTATTCCCGCAGGACTTTTCCTCGTTAATCATCCTGATTTTCTCATTCAGCATACAGAGTTTACCGTTCAGTCTCTCAATCTCAAGGGTGCCCTGAACAATCTGGTCCCCGTTACCATTGGCAACATGGTCGGTGGCGCTATCTTTGTGGGTTCAGTCTATTGGGTACTCTATTTGCGACAAGGAGCACCCACTCCAAAAGCGGGGTCCGACACATGAACCTTGACCCGACTCAACTTGCCGATTGGCAAATCGCAGAAGCTGCTGAAACCCAAATGCGATCGATCGAAACCCTCGTGGAAAAAATCGGGGTAGAAACCGATGAATGGATTCCGCAAGGAAAAGGTATTGCAAAACTCAATGCACAAGCTCTTTGGAAACGTCTTCAGTCCAATCCCATTGGAAAATATATTGATGTAACCGCGATTACCCCTACTCCCTTAGGAGAAGGCAAAACGACCACGACTCTTGGACTGGTTGAAGGGCTAGCATACCTCGGTAAAAAATCAATCGGTGCCATCCGACAACCCAGTGGAGGACCCACATTTAACATTAAAGGATCCGCGGCCGGTGGTGGACGTGCCCAATGCATTCCTCTCGCCCCCTTCGCCCTCGGGTTAACCGGTGATATCGATGCGATCACCAACGCACACAATCTCTGTATGGTCGCACTCTCGGCACGAATGCAACACGAACATAACTACGACGATGAACGCCTTAAAAAAATCGGCATCCCTCGACTGGATATAGATCCTAGCCAAATTCAGATTAAATGGGCCATCGACTTCTGCGCGCAAGCCCTACGCAATATAACCATTGGACGAGGTGGCAAGATGGATGGCTTCGAAATGGAGTCAGGATTTCAAATCACTGTCTCCAGTGAATTAATGGCCATTCTAGCGATTGCTGAAGATCTCAAAGATATGCGCGAGCGCATCGGCCGGATGGTCGTGGCACGCAGCCGAGATGGCCGCGAAATAACCACGGCCGACCTTGAAGTCGATGGTGCCATGACCGCTCTAATGCTTAACACCTTTAACCCAACCCTCGTGCAATCACTCGAAGGCAATCCCGTCCTCGTGCATGCAGGTCCATTTGCCAATATTGCCATTGGGCAAAATTCTGTCATTGCCGACAAAATCGGGGTTCGCCTCGGCGACTATCTCGTTACCGAAAGTGGCTTTGGAGCCGATATCGGTTTTGAAAAGTTTTGGAATTTAAAATGCCGGTACTCAGGACTTACCCCTGATGCAGTCGTTATCGTCGCAACCGTTCGAGCGCTAAAAATGCATGGCGGCGGACCTGACGTAAAACCTGGAAAACCATTAGATCGAGCCTATACCGAAGAAAATGTAGCCTTACTCCAAACAGGATGTTCCAATTTGATCGCGCATATTCAGACCGTTTTAAAAAGTGGATCTAAACCCGTTGTCTGTATTAATAGTTTTGATACCGATACCCCGGCTGAACATGCACTTATTAAACATATTGCGGAAGATGCTGGCGCACGCTGTGCTATTTCGGAACATTGGTTAAAAGGGGGCGAAGGGGCTAGCGAACTCGCTCAACAAGTGATTGATGCAGCAGAAGAACCCAATACATTTGCCTATCTCTACGAAACCGATACGCCCATTCGAACGCGAGTGGAAAAAATTGCAACGGAAATTTATGGAGCAGATGGCGTAGATTGGTCACTAAAAGCGCAAGAAAAATTAAACCGCGTTGAAGCCGATTCCGACAATGCGTCCTTGGGCATCTGCATGGTCAAAACCCATTTAAGCCTCTCTCATGATCCAATCCTTAAAGGTGCTCCAAAGGGATGGCGGTTACCTATTCAAGACCTCTTAATCTATCGTGGAGCGGGCTTCATTGTTCCAGTAGCGGGCGATATAAAACTTATGCCAGGTACCGGCTCCAATCCTGGATTTCGTCGTATTGATGTCGATACCGATACAGGAAAAGTGACGGGCCTATTTTAATCGGTATCGGAAGCAAATTCCTTGAGACGTTGCAAATCTACAAACTCCAAAACAGAGGCATGCGTTGCTTCTAGGCGAATTTGAGGCGCCCTATCCGCATTAAATGCCTGAACCCAGCGCGATAGACAAAGACACCAATAGTCTCCAGCTTCCAATCCAGGAAAACTAAATTCCGGACGAGGCGTTGAGAGGTCATTTCCATGCTCCATTGAAAACGCAAGAAAATCTTCGGTCATTAGTGCGCATACAGTATGCATTCCGGCATCATCCGCACAGGTATCGCACTTGCCGTTACGGAAAAACCCTGTGACAGGATCTGTTGAACAAACCATCAAAAGTCCGCCTAGAACATTCTTAGCCATGCTATGCTCCTACCGGTTCTTCCTCATCCCCGTAGACGCGAATGGTGTCATATTGAGTAGTTCGTTGCGCAGGAACATAGCCCGCTTCGCGAATCATATTCACCACTTGATCTTCTGTTACACCATATTCAAGTCCGGTGGCACTAACCACCTCTTCGGTCATCAATACGCCACCGTAATCATCCGCCCCAAATTGAAGCGCCAGTTGAGATACATCAGGGCCTTCGGTCACCCAGCCTGCTTGCAAGTGCGATATGTTATCCAAAATAATCCGAGCCATAGCAACCATCCGCAAATAGTCCGTTCCGTTCATAACGCGCGGACAATCCAATTTGGTTTTATTTGGTGAAAAGCTCCAAGGAATAAATGCCGTGAAACCGCCCGTCTTGTCTTGCTGATCTCGCACTTTCATTAAATGCTCAACCCGTTGTGCCCCCGTTTCTCCAAAGCCGTATACCATAGTGGCCGTCGTCTTCATACCAATGGAATGTGCATCATTATGCAAATCGAGCCACGCTTGCGAACGCGTCTTTTTGGGGCTGATGGCTTTACGAATATCATCTACTAACATCTCTGCACCCCCTCCTGGCAAGGATTGTAATCCAGCAGCTTGTAGGCGTTTCAAACACTCTTTAATTGTTATGTTCTCTTCCGCTGCAATGAATTCGATTTCGGTGGGTGACAATGAGTGAATCCAGATATCTACATTATCTCGAATCAAACTCAGACATTTTTCGTAATAGTCCAACTTCAAATCTGGGTTCAATCCCCCTTGAATCAAAATTTGAGTAGCCCCTGCTTCAGCTGCTTTTTTCGCTTCTTCCAGAATCTGTTCCGGCGTCCGGGTGTAGCCCCGTTTATTTTCTGGATTAGTGTAAAAGGCACAGAATTTACAATCGACCACACATACGTTGGTTGTGTTTAAATTTTTATCAAAGACATAGGTTGCCAGATTCCCGGGCACCGCAAGTGCCCGTTTTTTGGCTGCCACGCGACCCAACTCTTGGAAAGGCGCTTCATCCATCAGAATGGTTGCATCCTCTGAATTGATGCGTTCTCCTAATTCCACGCGATCTAATATTGGCTTCCAACGGGTAGAAACAGTCGGCATCGGGGGCAACGTCTTCACATCCGGTTGCCCTTCGAGTTGAGCATAGGCACTGTTCGTTAACACCGGTGTATGCCCATGATTAAACAAAAACTCTTCCATCTCTTCCGCCGTGAAGAACTTCTGACTCTGAGGAGCTCCGCCCTCTTTCGCAATCCGTTCATTCAAGCTCGTGCCACCGATATCATCCACTCCGCTATGCGTCAAAACGCCCAAGAGTTTACGATCCATATAATTCACCAACATCCGCACATGTGGGAAATTATCGCAATAGATACGCGATAAAGCAGCCACGCGTACTTGACGGTCACCCGTTGGACTATATTTCACACCGAGCGCTTTCCCGTTTGCTTGGAAAGGCAATGGAATAACCGCTTTGAATCCTCCGGTATCATCTTGAAGAGAACGCAGACGAGAGAGATGATCAATCAAATGTTCATCTTTTTCGATATGACCGAAGAGCATCGTTGCATTCGTTGGAATTCCCTGCGCATGTGCCTCGCGGTGAACATCTAACCAATGCTGCGCTAAAATCTTTGTAGTCGCGACCTTCTTGCGCACATCCGGATGAAAAATTTCTGCACCACCCCCAGAGATCGAACCAAAACCCTTTGCGGTTAGACGCTCTAAGCACTCCTTCACTGAAATCCCGGCATTTCCGGCTATCCAATGAATTTCAACCGCTGTCATGCCTTGCAACAAGACGCCGGGTAGCATTTCGCGGGATAGAGCAAAGAGATCTTCATAATAGCCAATATCCAGCTCAGGAATCATCCCGCCCACAATGTGCAAGTCGGTTAAATTGTGCCCCTGTGCCTTTTCTAAATCTTTGCGGGCATCTTCAAGTGTTGTGACATACGCATCCGGTGCATTTTCATCGCGATAAAAGGAACAGAGTTTACACTTCACGACGCATAAATTGGTCGGATTCAAATTATGACTGTGCACATAATAGACCTTATTTCCATGCCGTGCCCGCTGAATTTCGTTGGCCCGAGCCATCAATTCTGCCGTCGGCATATATTTGAGCATATTTAGCGCTTCTTCATCACTTATTCGTTGTTGCACATATTCACTCATCTGACTACTCCGCCACTGTTTGCTGTCTATTTATCATTCTCATGCGAAGAGAACCGATTAAAATCGATGAAAAAATAACGATTCAGCATTACACACACTGTATAATCGCTTGGATTTAAATAAATTAACGGAAAAAAGTAAAAAAAGTGTAAGAGATAAGCGCCTTGATTCCGCTGAATTCATCACCTACGTTGAATAGATGCAAAAACAACGAATTATAAACGCCCGCATTGTAAACGAAAATAAGATGCAAACCGGTGACCTCCTCATCCGAGATGGACGAATTGAATCTATCGCCTCCTCCATCGATGGCACCGCAAACGAAACTGTTTATGATGCCAAGGGCCACTTACTGATGCCGGGAATGATCGATGTACATGTCCACTTCCGGGAACCCGGGCTGGAATCAAAAGGCACGATCGCCAGCGAAAGTCGTGCCGCTCTAGCGGGAGGAATCACCTCTACCATGGAAATGCCCAACACCAAACCTGCTGCCGTAACCAATGCCATACTTGAAGAAAAATATGCCCTTGCCGCCAAAACTTCGTACACCAACTACTCCTTCTATCTAGGTGCATCCAACGATAACCTCGATGAACTCCTAGCTCTCGATCCTGAATGGGTCTGCGGAGTAAAATTATTTTTGGGATCTTCAACGGGCAACCTAGTCGTTAATAAAGAAGAACAAATTGATCAAATATTCAAACAAGTCAATGTGCCCATTGCTCTTCACTGTGAAGTGGATCAAATTATTGGTGATAATGAGCAAACTGCACTCGAAACTTATGGCGAACAGGTCCCTTTCAGAGAGCATTGCAATATTCGATCCACAGAAGCGTGCTGGCAATCCACGAAAGAGACCGTCGAACGCGCTATCAAGTACGGTACGCAAATTCATATTCTGCATATGACAACCGCTCGAGAACTCGAATTTTTTGAAACCGCATCGGTCGAAGATAAAAAGATAACCGTTGAGGCATGTCCGCATCATCTATGGTTCAGTGAAGAGGATTATGATCGACTCGGTTCGCGTATAAAATGCAATCCAGCCATCAAAACAGCCGCGGATAGACACGCCCTCCGAGAAGCCCTAAAAACCGGTTTAATTGATACGGTGGGTACGGATCACGCGCCCCACCTTCTCGAGGAAAAGAATCAATCGTATTTCAAGGCCCCATCCGGCATGCCCGTGGTGCAGAGTGCCCTGCCAGTTCTCTTCGAATTCATGACCCCCGAACAGATCGTTCAAAAAACCGCACATAATCCTGCGACCATTTATCAAATCGCAGAACGAGGCTTCATTCGGGAAGGCTATCATGCAGACCTCACCCTCATCGATCCCGATACACCGCAGACCGTATCCACCAAAAATATTCTTTACCACTGCGGTTGGTCCCCCTTTGAAGGCACCACCTTTAACGCCACGGTTTCCGCCACCTTCGTTAACGGGAAACTCGCCTATGATAACGGTACACCAAATTACTCACCGCACGGCATACGACTCCGATTCAACCGATGAAGCTTCCCTTCACGTCCTACAAAGATTTCATGATTGAACGCCACGGAGCGCCACTTCATCGCGTTCCCATCGACTTTAACTTTGGATGTCCTAATCGAGAGGGCGACGGATCTGGAGGTTGCACATTTTGTAATATTCGTGGGTCCGCCGCCGTTCAAACCCTCGGAACCGATACGGTAGAAGAACAAATGCAAACCGCCATCGATTTTGCCCGACGCCGATATGGTGCCAAAAAATTTATGGCTTACATCCAAGCCTTTTCTGCCACCTTCGGAAAAGCGCAGCAACCTCTCTATCTTAATCTACTCGATCAATTTCCCTTCACAGCTGTGAGCATTGGTACCCGCCCCGATTGCATCACGCCACAAGCCCTCGACTTTCTCATCGAACTCAATCGTCACATCGAAGTCTGGGTCGAACTCGGTGTACAAACTATTCACGATACCACCCTTGAACGTGTCAACCGCGGACACAACTGGGCCAGTAGCGAACGTGCCATTGAGCTCCTCCATGAAGCAAATATCGCCATCGCCCTCCACGCGATTCTCGGTCTACCCGGCGAAACAGAGAACGATTTTCAAGCAACTGCCAACCGTTTTGCTCAACTACCCATACAAGCCGTAAAAATCCACAATCTTCATATAGAAAAAGGAACCACTCTGGCACTCGAGCATGCCCTCACGCCTCTGCCCGTTTTCAATGAATATACATTTGGTGAACACCTGATTGATTTTATTCGTCGAATGCCCCCTTCACTCCCAATCATGCGCTTAACCACCGATACGCTCGACCACGAACTCATTGCTCCTCGTTGGCAGATGGATAAACAAAAATTTCGTAACTATATTATCGCCCAGATGGAAGCCCGAGAATGGCGACAAGGCGATCTTTTTCCCGCAATCACCCATGCAGCCCCCCCTGCTGAACTCACTATTCATCCCGTTATAACCGACGATGGATCAACCACCTTCTGGAATGATCACGTGAAAGAACATTATCATACGCGTACCGGAGCCCGTCTTGAAGCCGAAGAAAAATATGTTCAACCCGCCCATCTTCATAAACAACTTCAACACAAACCCCTCCACCTCCTCGACATCTGCTTTGGACTCGGCTACAATAGCTATGCCGCTCTAAACGCCGCCTTCGGTGCCACTCATCCCCTACAAATAACCGCACTCGAAATGGATAGACGTATCGTTCGTCATGCTGCTGAGACTCTGCCGTCTGATCCAACTACCAACTTCAACTGGAACGCCACATTGCAACAACTGTATCAGAATGGTTCTGCCGCTCCCCTGCCCCACCATCCCATTCAAATGCATTGGGGCGATGCACGCCATACCATCACGCACCTGCCCGATGCATACGTCGATCTCGTCTTTCTGGACGCCTTCTCCTCGACGCGTAACAGCGAATGTTGGACCCTGCAATTCTTTCAACAAATTAAACGTATCATGAGACCTCACGCGCAACTCTTTACATATGCTGCGGCAGGTCCCATCCGGTCTGGTCTTCTCGAGGCCGGTTTTTCCATTGGCGAAACGACTCCAGTCGGACATCCCCGAGGAGGAACACAAGCCGCTCTCGATGCCAACCTACTTCTTCAACCAATTTTAGAAAACGAACTCATCTCCCTCAGAACCACGACCCGTGGCATCCCCTTTCACGATCCACATCTGCTCTGGACACATCGTGAAATTGTGCGCGATCGGGAACAACGTATTATCGAGTTCAAATCATAAAAAAAATTAATTTTTTATATAAGAAAGTTGTTTCCTACCCTTGTTCCAGACGCCTGTTTGTGGTTTATTCGCGCGCATTATGATAACTGAACATACACTTACTGAAAACCTTCGCATCCGCGACTTGCAAAGGCTCATCACGCCCACAAAGTTGAAAGCCGAGCTACCCTTAAGCGATGCCCTCATCCAACAAATTATCGATCAGCGTCAAGCCGTACGTAATATTATTGACCGCAAAGACCCACGGCTGCTAACCGTGGTTGGACCCTGCTCGATTCACGATCCCGAAGCCGCTATTGACTATGCCCAAAGACTCAAAGCAGTTGCCGATCAAACCGTCGACCGTCTCTTGATCGTAATGCGGGTCTACTTCGAAAAACCCCGCACCACGACTGGATGGAAAGGGTTTATTAATGATCCTCGCTTAGACGATAGTTGTGATATGGGACACGGCTTACGAGCAGCTCGTCAGTTACTTTTACAGATAGCTGAATTAGGGCTTCCGATTGCCACTGAATTTCTAGATCCGATTGTGCCTCAGTATACCGCTGATCTGATCAGCTGGGCGGCGATAGGCGCACGAACTACTGAATCGCAAACCCACCGTGAAATGGCTAGCGGTCTATCCATGCCGGTAGGCTTTAAAAATGGCACCGATGGCAATGTACAAGTAGCCATCAATGCAATTAAATCTGCCAGTATTCCTCATCGTTTTCTAGGCATCGACCCCGAAGGCTACACGTCTGTTGTCACCACGGAAGGTAATCCTAATACCCATCTGGTCTTGCGCGGGGGCGATGGAGTCCCTAATTACGAGAAGCCAGAAGTAGTCGCTGCCACTGAACGCCTTGAGCAAGCGAACCTTAAACCCTCACTCATGGTCGATTGCTCGCATGCCAATGCAAATAAGGTGGCCGCCAATCAGATTCGTGTATGGAACAGTATTCTTGAACAACGCAAAGCTGATTCCTGCTCCATTACGGGTGCAATGATTGAAAGTTTTATCGAAGCAGATAATGAGAAGATTGTAGGCACACGACAATATGGGCTCTCCATTACGGATCCCTGCATTGACTGGGAAACCACGGAGACTATGTTGCTCGGCTAAGTAGTAAACAGATGCAACAGCGATAGATCGCCCCACCCCTCTGCACAGAGACGCTCGAGTAAGACCGCGGCGGCCACGGCATCATAAAGGGCATCGTGAGCCGTTCGATCCGGAACCAGCGTTTCTATGCGTTCCTTCAACTGGAGAGTCTCAACCAAAGATTCTAATGCGTAGGATGCTAAACCTGGCCAGGCTTCACGAGCTAGTTTAAGTGTATCAATCCAAGGATCAAAATGGTGCATTGGCGCGATCATGCGTAACATCTTTTGTTCTGTAGAACAATTATGCGCTACGCGCGCATCCGCTTTGAGATATTCCCGGAGTTGCGGCAGAAGCATCTCTCTTTTCGGAGCATCCGCCAATATATCCCGTAATTGAGCATGCCGACCGGGTGCATGCGGATTGAATGGACGCGTAACGTCAATACGCATAAATTGCTCCCAGCTAGAGGCTGCATCCACGACCCCGTCTCGTAGAAAAATTAAACCAATTTGCCACGGTTCATTGGGGTATCCTGCAACCACACCTGTGCTCTCAAAATCGATTACACACAGCGTGGATTCGTTCAGTCGCACGAGATATTACTTCTCCATGTAGAAGTAGATCGGTTCTTCAATCGCTTCCACAATCCACCGCAAAAAACGGGCGCCATCAGCACCATCAATCAAGCGATGATCATATGAAAGGGATAAAGGCATTTGCAACCGACCCTCTGCATCCGGTGCGCCGCGACCCACGCCTAAAATGGCTACTTCAGGCGAATTAACAATCGGCGTAAAAAATGAACCCCCAATGCCACCCAAGTTTGAGATAGTAAAGGTGCCCCCTTGTAAATCATCAAGTCCAATTTGACCACTACGGGCTTTCTGAGACACCTCTGTTAAGGCAGCTGCCATTTCCGTCATCGATAGATGATCGGCATCCCGAATCACAGGAACCATAAGTCCTTTATCTGTATCTACTGCAATGCCAACATTGTAGTAATCCTTAAAAAGAATCTCCCCTTTCTCCGCATCAATGCTCGCATTGAAATTGGGAAAGCGACGAAGCGCGCCGGTTACAATACTCACCAGCATCGATGTGATGGTCAGCTTCACACCAGCCGATTCAGCTGTGCCTATCATCCGTTTCCGCAATTCATTCAAACGTGTGATATCTGCCGTATCATGTTGCGTGACGTGTGGAATCGTTGCCCAACAATGAGCCATATGATTCATGGTAGCTTTGCGAATGGCGCTCATTTTTTCAGCTCGCTCATGACCCTGAATACCGCTAGGCCGAACGGGTTGATATGTTGATGCACCACCTCCACTTTCCATAATAGCTCGGGCATACGCTTTCACATCTTCGAGGGAAATCCGGCCATTTTCATTTTCCGTTTTCACCGTTTGTATATCGATTCCTAATTCGCGAGCTAATCTACGCACGTTCGGAGCCGCTGAAACAATCGTGCGATGCGCTACATCTGCTTCGGACGCAGGAGCTGGTTCTGGTACAGAAACAGGCGCCGCAGTGGGAACTGGTTTTGGCTCTGGCTTTGGTTCTGGTTTTGGTTCTGGCTTTGATTTAGGCGCAGGTTCTGACACCTCAGGTGCTGCTTCCTTTGCAGGTGCATCCGCTTCTCCTTCAATGGTCAGTACATGCTGTCCCACACCCACATTGTCTCCCTGTGCAATAAGAAGCTTGCTGATGGTTCCACTGGTAGGGGCAGGAATTTCCATACTCGCTTTGCCGGCTTCAATCTCTAAAATCGACTGCCCCTCGCTGATGCTATCGCCCTCGCTAACGAGCACGCTTACCACATCACCGCCTTCAATATTCTCGCCCAATTCAGGCAACTTAAATTCAATAACCATCTTTATTCTCCTAGCGGATTAGGTTTATTAACATCGATACCCAGTTCACCACGGGCTTTTTCCAACTGCTTTGCATCATACTGTCCTTTTGATGCTAGTGAGGCAAGCACAGACCAAGCAATCGCATGAGCGTCCACCTCGAAATGCTGACGCAATGCAGTACGGTCATCACTTCGACCAAATCCATCTGTCCCTAACGAAATTAATCCGTTTGGTGCGTACTGAGCCAAGACCCCTGGCATCAATTTAAGATAGTCAGAAGCAGCAATAACTGGACCCACTTCATCTTCGAGACAAGACGCAAAATAGGGTTTCACTTCTTTCCCATTCCGAATTTGTTCACGCTCTGCATCCTGCACATCTTCGATGAGACATTTATAACTTGTTACCGACCAAATATTGGTTTCCACTCCATATTTTTCATCTAGCAACTCACTCGCTTTAATGGCTTCTGGCAAGATTGCTCCACTTCCCAAAATCTGTGCTTGGGCTTTTTTGTGGGTACGGAATTTATACATACCTTTCAAAATACCCTCTTCGCTTCCTTCTGGCATAGCGGCTTGAACATAATTATCGTTCATGAGTGTGACATAATAAAAAAGCTGTTCGTTTTCCACATACATGCGGCGAATACCATCTTTAATAATCACTGCCAACTCATAGGCAAATGCGGGATCATATGCCATCATGTTTGGAATTGTTAGGGCCATCACATGCCCGTGTCCATCTTGGTGCTGTAACCCCTCTCCTGCTAGAGTTGTACGACCGGCGGTAGCGCCTAAGAGGAATCCTTTACACCGAGAATCCCCTGCCAGCCATGCCATATCACCAATTCGCTGGAAGCCAAACATCGAGTAGTAAATATAAAATGGAATCGTGTTGATTCCGTGGTTCGCATACGCCGTGCCCGCAGCCACAAAGGAAGCAAATGAGCCCGCTTCCGTGATACCCTCTTCGAGAATCTGACCATCCTCCGCTTCCTTATAGAAAAGCAGATTGTCGGCATCTACCGGCTCATAAAGCTGCCCCGTATGCGCATAAATACCCACTTGCCGGAATAGCGCATCCATTCCAAAGGTTCGGGCTTCATCTGGCACAATTGGAACGACCAAATTGCCAATACTTTTATCGGCTAAAATCTTACTCAAAATACGAACAAAGACCATCGTGGTTGACACTTCACGATCCGAACCATCATTAAACTCTTCGAAAATCTTATCCGCTGGCATTTCAACGGGAGTATATTCGGTTCGACGTTGAGGAACATATCCACCCAACTCGGAACGACGCTCCAACAGATACTTCATTTCGGGGGAATCTGCATCGGGACGATAAAAAGGTACATCGTCAATCTCTTCATCTGAAATAGGCAATCCAAACCGAGTCCGAAATTCGCGCAATGCTTCTTCGCCCATTTTCTTTTGTGAATGAGTAATGTTCTGCCCTTCACCCGCTGCACCTAAACCATATCCCTTCACAGTTTTGGCTAAGATAACCGTTGGACGATCTTTAGTCTCTACCGCGCGGTGATATGCAGCATACACTTTGGCTGGATCATGACCGCCCCGTCGCAT
Source organism: Pontiellaceae bacterium (assembly GCA_045565965.1). GTDB lineage: Bacteria > Verrucomicrobiota > Kiritimatiellia > Kiritimatiellales > Pontiellaceae > Pontiella. Next base: position 25,735 of record JBJLEJ010000019.1, read on the forward strand.
CCGCTTGATTTGATCATCCGAGAGAGCGGATGCCATTTCGGCTAACTCTGGATCTGCACCAAAAAAGTGGTCTCGTACATAATCAGCACTCTCCACCGTGTACTTTTGATATTGCCCATCGACCACTTCACCCATTCTCTTGGCAAGCGCCCCATTCGAATCCTTCTCCAGCAATGGATCCCAATCATCGCCCCACAATACTTTGATCACATTCCATCCCGCACCACGGAACGAGGCTTCCAACTCTTGTACAATCTTCCCATTTCCGCGAACAGGACCGTCTAACCGTTGTAAATTACAGTTAACAATGAAAGTTAAGTTGTCGAGCTTTTCACGTGCAGCGAGGTTAATTGCACCTAAAGTTTCTGGTTCATCGGTTTCACCATCACCCAAAAACGCCCAGACCTTCTGATTCGTGCGCTCACGCAAGCCTCGGTCTTCCAAATATTTAATGAAACGCGCATGATAAATAGCAGAAATAGGCCCTAAACCCATCGACACGGTTGGAAACTGCCAAAAATCCGGCATTAACCATGGATGCGGATAGGAGGAGAGTCCCGGTTTATCATTCAGTTCTTGACGAAAATTGAGCAAATGCTCATCTGTCAAACGTCCTTCCAAATATGCTCGCGCATACACCCCCGGTGAAGAGTGCCCTTGGAAATAAACTAAATCGCCTGGAAAATCCTCCGTCTTGCCACGGAAAAAATGGTTAAACCCAACTTCATATAATGTAGCAATCGATTGATAAGTCGATATATGCCCCCCAATACCATCTTTGGCACGGTTTGCTCGAACCACCATTGCCATCGCATTCCATCGAATCAAACTTTTGATTCGCCGCTCCATTTCACGATCACCCGGGTACGGCACCTGTTGATCGGCAGGAATCGTATTTACATAAGGCGTATTCGCAGAAAAAGATAATCGAATTCCTTTTCGATAAGCTGAGAGTTGCAGATCACTCAAAATTTCTTTCACGCGATCAGCGCCTTCACTTTCAATGAGATCATCCAGTGCATCGAGCCAGTCTTGCTTTGCTAAATCCATTGCGCCTATCCTTTTATTTGCGAACTACTTTTCCGTAGCTCTTTTCTAAATCGCAAAGGCGCAGATTAAGTCTGCCTTGCGGGCGAAACAACACAATTTGCCACAAAAAAGAGCTGAATTAACACTTGCAACTTTTCTGATCACCCCTCTCTTTCATTTTGTTTTCAATCAAATTCGATTCGTGATCAACGTAGATGCTATCGAAGAACGCTTTTTTCCCTATGCGTTCTATGTTGTTATGATCCTTATTCCGAAGGAGAACTCATCAATGAAACGAATAGGAGCCCATGTTAGCGCCGCAGGAGGAGTATCAAATGCCCCTGCAAATGCCGCCGCAATTGGAGCAGATGCTTTTGCTTTTTTCACAAAGAACCAACGTCAATGGATAGGAAAACCCCTCGCTAAAAACGAAATAAAAGCATTTCACGCAGCCTGCGAAAAACATCAGATCCATCGTGATCACATTCTTCCGCACGACAGTTATCTTATTAACCTGGGTCATCCCGAAAGAGAGAAGCTTCAAAAATCACGTGATGCTTTTAACGAAGAGATGAAACGTTGTGAACAGATGGAATTAAAACAGCTTAACTTTCACCCCGGAAGCCACCTCAAACAGATTGATGAAACGACTTGCCTTAAGTTAATCTCCGAATCGATCAATTTGGCACTCGAGCAGACACGAGGCGTCACCGCAGTTATCGAAAATACAGCGGGCCAAGGATCCAATCTTGGTTATCGATTTGAACATCTAGCAGCAATTATCAAAGGAGTGAAAGATAAGAGCCGCGTCGGTGTTTGCATCGATACTTGCCATGCTTTTGCGGGTGGATATGACCTCCGAACTGCTGAGAGTAGTTCAGCTGTTTTTGAAGAATTCGATTATGTGGTAGGGTTTGAATGGTTACGAGGAATGCATCTGAATGATTCCAAGAAAAAATTAGGGAGCCGAGTTGACCGACATCACAGCCTTGGGAAAGGTGAAATCGGCATAGACGTTTTTCGATTTATTCTTCAAGACCCTCGATTTGATGAAATCCCTCTCATACTCGAAACCATTGATAATGAGATTTGGGCAGAAGAGATCAACTTACTAAGAGGCTTTGAAAATGAATCCACTTGATCAGATTCGTGTCGTACTCGTTGAACCCATGATTGGAGGGAATATCGGCGCCGTCTGTCGTGCCATAAATAACAACGGTATCACCGATTTAGCCCTCGTTAACCCCCGCCTCGATACTAACTGGAACGAAGCAGAAAAACTCGCATGCAACGCACGAGCCCAATTAACTGCACGTAAAACATTCGATACGCTTGAAGAAGCCATTGGGGATTGCACCCTCGTAGCAGGCACATCTGCGCGAACGGGCTTCTATCGTGACACCGCTATAACCCCTTCAGAATTCGCACCTATTGCTCTAGAAAGTGCGGCACACCACAAAATCGCACTGCTATTCGGCAGGGAGGATAAAGGCCTCTTTAATGATGAATTAGCCTGTTGCACACATATTATACACATTCCCACGAGCCCGTTATACACCTCGTTAAATCTCTCCCATGCAGTCATGGTCTGCTGCTATGAACTCTTTAAATTGAATGATGCGTTTGAAGCTCCGATCGAAAAAGCGGAAGAAGCCGATTCCCAGCTTCGCGAACGGATGTTCGATCTTTGGCGTGAAATGATGATTCAAACTGAATTTACCCACGATCAAAAACTAGATCATATGATGATGGGCCTTAGACGTATTTTCTCGCGCGGTAAGTTAACGGTTCCAGACGCGAAGATACTTATGGGCCTAGCAAAACAATCCCTCTGGGTTGTTGAGCGATGGCGTGAATCATCTAAGCCGCAGAAAAAATAATATGAGCCTTTTCCCAGAAAAAAAATCGATCAGCAAAGCTGAAATTAATGAATTCACCATTCAAGCATACGAAGGTAATATTCTATGCTGTTCTACTCCCGATGCAGCAGAGGAGGCCGCACAAGAACTCCTTAAAGAGAACCTCCTCGGATTTGATACGGAAACACGACCCACTTTTCGGAAGGGCGAACATTATCCACCCGCTCTTATTCAACTCGCGGGAGAGAATTACGTTGTTTTATTTCAAATCCAACAATGCACACTTACGCCCTCTCTCATTGAGCTTCTCAGTCGGGCGGATATTTTAAAAACTGGTGTCGCCCTCGGTCGGGATGTTGATGAACTCAAGAAAGTCACTCCGTTTCAAGCAGCCGGATTTATCGAATTAGCAGATCTTGCCAAAGAAGCAGGCATCAAAAACTTGGGTCTACGCGCTCTTGCCGCTCTTTTCTTTGAGTTTCGAATCTCCAAAAAAGAACAAGTATCAAATTGGGCTAAACTCGAGCTCAGTGATTCACAAAAACAATATGCAGCAACCGATGCATGGCTTGGGCGCAAGCTATATATGGAATTCAAAGAAAAAGGGCTAATTGACCCATCAGCCCTATCCTAATCATTGTGATTCATTAACTTAATCAGTGAGTAGATCCACCAACTCTTTTTGTTGTTTTAAACCAATCAAGGTCTCTTTTATTTCGCCGCCCTCAAACATCAATAACGCGGGAATAGAACGAATTCCAAACTTGGCTGCTAAATCAGGATTCTCATCCACGTTCACTTTGGCAATCACAGCTTGATCGCCTACCTCTACTTTTACTTTCTCCAGAATGGGTGTGAGCATTTTGCATGGACCGCACCAAGGCGCCCAGAAATCCACTAATACTTTTCCTTCTGCCACCGCAGCCTCAAACGAATCTACATCTAAATCAATTAATCCTTCTGCCATTTTTAACTCCTTAATTGTTGTCTGTTTTATACCGTGGGTTGTTGAGAACGTAAAGTGATCATTGATTACAAGAACACGAATGTCTATATCTATCGTCAGCATGTATAAAAAATTACAACGTATTGAACTTCGCATCATTGATCTTGCAGAAAAAAACCAATGCTTTGGCCACCTAGATGATGGCATGAGTGTTTTTGTTCAAGGTATGATGGCAATCGGCGATTGTGTCGAAGCTGAAATCATTAAGATAAAAAAACAATATCTGGTAGCTCGTCTTACTCGTATTCTTATACCTTCCGAAACTCGGACTGATCCCATCTGCTGCTATTTTGGCATCTGCGGTGGTTGCAAATGGCAACACATACAATATCACGAACAACTACGCCTGAAGCAAAAACAAGTACAGGATGCTCTTCATCATATTGGAGGATTTAAAGACGTTAAATGCGAACCCTGCATCGCTGCCAAAAACAAGTTCAACTATCGCAATAAAGTTGATTTTTCATTCACAGATCTTCGTTATCTCACCGAAGACGAGATGACTCAACCAGAAGATCAGCTGAATAAGCCCGTTGATTTTGCTCTTGGCTTTCACGCCCCCGGTCGTTTTGCAAAAGCCATCGATATCGACCACTGCCATCTCGCAACGCCGGCCATGAATCAAATTCTCAATCTCGTTCGTGTGTTCTGTCTTGAACACAAAGATGTACTACCCATTTACTCAACCCGAACTCACACTGGAGAACTCCGAAATCTAGTGATTCGCCATAGCGGACATACCCATGAGCTTATGGTTAATCTCGTAACCTCGACCCACCATGCAGATCTTATGGAAGTTCTTTGCGATCGCCTCCTTGCAGAAATAGGCTCGGAACTCACCACCTTCGTCAACAGCATTACCTCTGCGAAAAATACGGTTGCGTTTGGTGAAAAAGAATTTGTGATGCACGGTAATGGATCGATTACCGATCGCTTAGGGGAATATACTTATCAAATTTCACCCAACTCCTTTTTTCAGACCAATACCGCTCAAGCTGAAGTTCTCTATGAGCACATCTTAGATGCCGCTCAACTCACATCAACCGATATCGTATATGATCTGTTCTGCGGAACCGGTTCGATTACTCTTTTTGCGTCAAAAAATTGTTATAAAGTACTGGGCATTGAGTTGATAGAAAGTTCCGTAAAAGATGCCCAAGCCAATGCCGAGCTCAATAACGTGGAAAATAGCCAATTCATTCAACTCGACATGAAAGAATTGAAAAGTATTGAGAGTGAATGTGCCTCATTCGGAGCACCCGATGTAGTAATAACAGATCCTCCTCGTGCTGGCATGCATCCAAAAGCGATTGAAATTCTTCGCGAATGGAACCCAGCCGTTATCGTGTATGTGAGTTGCAATCCCGCTTCGCTTGCCCGCGACAGCAAGCTTATATGTGCAGATCAAACCTACCGCTTAATAAAATCCACGCCTGTTGATCTTTTTCCGCAAACCAATCATGTTGAGAGTATTGCCCGATTCGAGCGTCTTTAATACCAGCGCATATCTGCAGGAAGTGGAGCTACTATGAGTAGAGGCTCACGTTTAACCGGATGCTCAATCTTTAGCTGCTTATGATGAAGCCCGATCCTGGTAGAACATTCCTGAGCTCCATACTTTAAATCTCCTTTAATCGGACACCCCAAGGCACTTAACTGAACCCGAATTTGATGATAACGCCCCGTAATGAGTTCGACTTCTAATAATGCCTGGTCGGTCTTTGATCTGAGCACCTTATAATGGAGTATAGCCTTCTTCGCATCAGGATCTTTATCCGTTGCCAATTCTGCTCGATAATCCCCATGTAAAATATAATTTATGCATGTTCCTTTATCTTGCTTTGGTATCCCCTCCACACAAGCATAATATATCTTTGCACTTCTACCTTCTCGCATTGCTTGATTTAATCGACTTAAAGCTTTACTGGTTCGCGCAAATAATACCACACCACTGACCGCTCGATCTAATCGATGCACTGCATGCAAAAAAACAGCCCCGGGTTTATTCTTCTCAACTCGAACCCACTCGCGCGCCCAATCTTCTACATTTAACTCAAGTTGCCCACTTGCCTGCGTTAATATGCCTCTCGGCTTATTAATCGCCAATATATGATTATCGGCATACAAAATATGATTGGATAGATCTTCCACACAATACTGCTGCATGCTTATGCCTCCAACCAACGTGCCCATGTTCCACTTGGCAAAGGCGAGCAATGTGCTCCTCCTGTTAGCAACATCTCCCCATGTTCGTGAACGCCACCCGCATGAAATTGTGCTAACAAATTATGGAGAACATGCGGTGAGAAACCCGGGGTATGCGAAGTGAGAATAATGAATAAAGGCTGATCACTTAAAATAGAGTGAACCAGTTCAAGCGTTGTCAAAATTTGCTCTTCCACTTTAAACAGCTCTCCGTTTCGACCTCGACCAAACGAGGGTGGATCCAAGAGAATCGCGTCGTATTGATTGCCCCGTTTAACTTCTCTCCGTAGAAATTTAATTACATCATCAACAATCCAGCGAATGGGTGCCTCTTGAAGTCCATTCAACCCAGCATTCTCACGAGCCCAATCAACCATTCCTTTTGACGCATCCAAATGACAACACGAAGCCCCGGCTTGAGCAGCAGCTAATGTCGCGCCTCCTGAATAGGCAAAAAGATTCAGGAATTTAACGGGCGCTCGTTCTTTAGCCTCCGAAAGGGTATCTCGGATCCAATGCCACATAGCCCGGGTTTCAGGAAACAAACCTACATGCCCAAAATCCGTTGCCGCCAATTTCATCCTAACTCCGCCAATATTGACATACCAATGAGCGGGCAATGCGTCACGCCCTTCCCATTGTAATCCAGCCTGCCGATCAAAACGAGCCGTGGCTTGATTCCATATGGCTGGATGCTGTGGAGCCCAGACCGCCTGAGCACAGGGCCGATCTAAAACAACCGTTCCAAATTTTTCTAATTTTCGGCCGGATCCACTATCAAGCAATGTATATGCTTCTCTTTGATTCATGATGCTTTTCGACTCCGGTCTTTGAATAATCGTCGACGATGATTCCCTCGCCCTCGCTCTACATCAATCGCTATATTTAGCATAATACCAAACATAATTGATGAGGCCATAATGCTTGAACCTCCATAACTGATAAACGGTAACGCCAATCCTTTGGTGGGAGCTGATCCCGTTACAACGGCAAAATTAATAAGTGCCTGCAATGCAATCATCAATGCAATCCCATGTGCCAAGAACCGTCCAAAATGATCTTGAGCTTGCCGTGCCACGCGCATACCAACCAAAAATAAGATCACATACAAGCTCACCACAAGTAAGGAGGCAATCAACCCTAGTTCTTCTCCAATAATAGGAAAAATAAAATCCGTGTGCGCTTCAGGAAGATAATGATATTTCTGAAAACTATTGCCAAATCCGACCCCGAACATTTCTCCACTCGCAAAAGCACGAAGTGAATTAGCCAATTGCCATGCCTTTCCCTGTTCATGTGTTTGTGGATCTAGAAAAGCCATGATGCGCCCCATCCGCTCTGGATTTTGAAATATTAATCCCGCCACGCCTAATAAACCTGCACCCGCCACTGCACTTAAGGGTCCGATCGGAGCCCCAGCGATTAACATTAAACAAATACCAACCGCTGAGATTAGTAAAGTCGTCCCATAGTCCGGCTCCACCAATATAGGCACTGCAAAAAAGCCCAATAATACGAATGGAATCGCTACTCCACAACGGATTTCATCAATACGCCTCAAACTACGCGAAAGCCACCATGCCATCACAATAAGAAAGACCGGTTTTGCAAATTCGGAGGGCTGAATAGTCATTGGCCCCACTTGTAACCAACGCCAACTCCCATTCACCATCTTACCGATACCCGGAATACGCACTAAAATTAAGAGTGTGATGGCTGCAAGTGCCAAGGGAATAACTGCTTTTTCATAGAATCGATAATCCAACCGCGCCGTCAGAATCGCTGCAACAACAGAGAGAAGCAACCATATTAATTGACGTTGAACAAAGTACGATGCATCTACACTTCGTTCTGAGCTCGCGCTCATCAAGACCAACATCCCCAATGCAACGAGCAAAAGAACAACTGTAATCAGAGGGGTAACCGTCCGATGCATCAATACGACCGCGTCAATTTATTCGCTGATCGGAATCCGAATCGTGAATCCCTCTTTAAGTTCTTCACCTTCAATTTGAGGATTTGCACGTAAGATTTCAGCCTTACTCACACTGTATATACGTGCATAATCATCCAACGTTTCACCTGGATATACCTGCACTTCTTTGACCATGCCAATTGCGCCCTCAGGCACTTCAACCGGAACAGCTTCCGCAACAGGAGCAGGTTCTGGTGCCATCAACGGAGTGGGTTCAGCAAGCGGAAGCGCATCTAATACCGGCACCGATTCTGGCACACTGCCATAGCTTGGTATATAAAGTTTCTGACCGGCATAAATCGTATCATTATTAATCTGATTTAAACTCCGTAAATCATCCACGCTCACACGTGCACGCTGAGCAATTTCTGAAAGTGTATCCCCAGACTGAATCAGATAAGCCTCGCCTTTTTCAATTACAGATGAACTTGAAACGGGAGTCGTTTTAGATGAAGAAAGAACGCTTCGACCCGCAGGTACCTTCAACTTCTGGCCCACATAAAGCACATCTGGATTTTCAAGATTATTCATCTCAATCAGCTTGGCACTGCTCGTATCAAAATCAATCGCCAACTGAGAGATCATGTCGCCCTTTTGAACAAGATAGATTTCCGTAGTCTTGGTAGAGATATCTACGGGAGTCATATCGATTCCCATTTCACTTGATGTGATGATAGGTTCATATACCTCTTCGCTATAAATCATCTGATCATTCATCACGGGTTGCATGCTCTGTATCGCACTTGACTGAACTCCGCCCTGATGCTGATGACGCCACGGTCCTTTATGCTTAGCTCCTGCACCACGGCCGCTTCCGAATGATTCAGTCGTAATACATCCCTGCGAAATTAAAAAGAATCCTGCTACAACAGCGTAGCCCACTATTTTCATCACACTTATTTTCATATCTTAACTCCTACCTTTTTCTTTCCATCCACTCACTAAGGATCGAAATTGATCTCCACGCTCTTCAAATCCGCTAAATTGATCAAAACTTGCACAACCCGGCGAAAGCAATATCGACTCTCCAGATGCTGCTTGTTCACACGCCAACTCGAACGCCTCTTCCAAAGACGAAACAGATGAGCATGCCACTGCATCTCCCCAAGCTGCCTGCATTTTGAATGCCGACTCCCCGAAAACGTATAACCTAGAGACCTTTTCTACCAGTATTTCTTTAACAAAAGTCAAATCTGATTCCTTTAACAACCCTCCTGCTAATAAATGAACCTTTCCCTCACAAGAGCGAACAGCAGCTGCCATAGCCGCTAAATTCGTCGCTTTTGAATCATTCAGACAGACCACGCCCTGAACGATCCCAAGCCGCTCGAATCGATGAGACAATCCCTCAAACAATGAAGCGGCTTGTTGCACGAACGCCATATCTATTTCAAGTTTATGCATTAATGCAGCTACAGCCACTCCACTGCTCTCTAACAAATGCGAAGTCTCAAAATAGGTGCCTCGCAAATCCAAAAGTGGCTGAGCTTGCCATTTAATCACGCCTTCAGAAGCAACATAATCTGCTCTTGTACTCGTTCCAAAATTCAAAACCGATGCAGCTGTTTTTAATTCTTTTTTATAAGAATCCATCAAATCTAAAGGAAGAATCGCATGCGTCTCAGAAGAAAAAGATGGCCCAAAAATACGTCCTTTAATCGACGTGTAGACATCTGTCGAATCATGTCGATCTAAATGATTCGGCAGTACATTTAAAAGAATTCCAACAACTGGCGAAAAATTTTGAACTGTCTCTAACTGAAACGAACTCACCTCGAGTACCAACCAATCTGCATCTGCATGCTTCAAGACCGCTTCACTTGCGGGGATACCATAGTTCCCAGCTAAAACAACATCTTCGCCCACCAATTTCAATATCTCAGAAATCCATTTAACCGCACTACTCTTTCCGTTGGAGCCCGTAACTGCGATTGTTTTTCCTTTAAAGCGAGACCATCCTAGCTCGATTTCAGAACAGAGAGGAATTGAATATTGCCGTAACACATCGCACCAAGGATGGGTTAAAGAAAATCCCGGACTCATAATTGCGCGGTCAATAACAGATGCGTCACAGTGCTCTATTAGATCTTGTATCGTATGCGTTTGCTCATCAAAAAGAGATGTTGGTATCTCTTCTGATTGCAACAGAGCTTCTGCAGCCAGACCACTTCGTCCCGCGCCAATTATTACGCTCGATGGAATTGAATCTGACATTACCGAATCTTTAATGTGGCGATTCCGATGAGGGCGAAAATAATACCTAAAATCCAAAAACGAGTAACTATCACGGTTTCAATCAATTCAGGCAATCGATTCGCTCTAACGGCCCGCTCTTTTTCCAAATGCTCAAAATGATGATGCAAAGGGGCACATTTAAAAATACGCCGCCCCTTACCAAAACGCTTCCGTGTGTATTTAAAATAACTCGTTTGCACGATGACACTTAACGCTTCGATCACAAATACGCCTCCCACAATAACCAAAAGCAATTCCTGTTTGATTAAAATAGCCAACATGGCTACAGCACCCCCTAAAGCCAAACTACCTGTATCGCCCATAAATATCTTGGCAGGATGACAATTAAACCAAAGGAAACCCAGTCCAGCACCCAATAATCCACCGCAAAAGACCGTTAATTCTCCACTACCTTGTACAAAAGGTACTTGCAGATATTGTGAAAAATTAAAATGGCCTGCCACATAGGTTAGCAGTAGATATGCCCCAATCACTGAATTGGTACATCCAATCGCAAGACCATCCAATCCATCCGTTAAATTAACAGCGTTCGAAGCTCCCACTAAAACAACTACGATAAAGATGCATCCTCCAATAAGACCCAAATCAAAAAGCGGATGTTTATAAAAAGGTACCATAAAATCACGCACCCGCTGCTGCGTTTCGGGATCGCTCCATAAAATTGAGAAGACAACGATTGCCCACAATAATTGAGCCGAAAATTTACCACGTACACTCAGACCATTCTTGCGTTTAATTTTCCAATAATCATCGAGAAAACCAATCGCACCCATAACAATCAATGTACCTAACGTTAGTAACACATAGCGATTGGTTGGAATGGCCCATAAGAGCGTAGAAAAGGTGGTTGCAATAATAATAATAATGCCGCCCATCGTTGGCGTACCCAGCTTCTGTCCTTTTCGCTCGACCCCAACCCGCTCATCCACTTTTTGCTCACTAAAATTGACCGCACGCAGCCGATGAATCCAATGGGGACTAATCAACAGCATGATGACAAATCCTGTCGCCGCCGCACATAACGTTCGTACCGTGATATATTGGAATAACCGTAACTCCGAGAGTACAGATTCAAATTGAGAGAGATAATAAAGCATCGCTTAATCCTTTTTAAAAAAATCCATTACTTGTTCAACGTGAATGCCGCGTGAACCCTTTAGCAAAACCGAATCACCAACCGTGACCCATTTCTTAATCTGTTCAGCGGCTTCTTCTGCAGATTCAACCGCAACCCCCGAGCGTCCTGTTACCATTAATTTGCCAAATGATCCCAACACGATCCAGCCATCTAATTTCAGTTTCTCCACAAATTGTGCCAATGCAATATGTTCCTTTTCAGCCGTGTCGCCCAATTCAAACATCTCCCCAAGTACAGCATATCGCTTTCGCGCTGGTTGCTGCTTTAAGGTCTTTAGTGCCGCTCGCATAGAAAGCGGATTTGCATTGTAAGCATCATTAATCCAGCAGATACCCTCATATTCATGTTCTACCCACCTCATTGGAGCTGGGACATAGGCTTGCAAGCCTTCCATCATTTGCTCATGCGTACGCCCGCAAATAAGCCCCAAACCAATCGCCCGCAACAGATTTCGAGCCATATGCTCGCCTGGCTGTGGCAAACAATAACGATATCCTTCAACCACCAAAACATCCTCTTCAAAGGAACCTTGAATCACGGCGTCTCTATCCAAACCCACATCCACAATTGTTGCATCGGTTTGGTTAGAAAGTGTGTCATACCAGACTTCGTTCCGCATCAATATCGCAGTTCCATTTTTAGGTAATACCCTTAATAAATCTGCCTTTTCGTGAACAATCTCTTCCATCGAATTAAAATGAGCACGGTGGGCCGCACCTAAATCAGTTATAATACCGATCTCTGGCTTCACCAATTCCGCTAACGGTTTTATTTCACCAGGATGGTTCATTCCCAATTCAACGACTGCCCAATGATGCTGCTCTTTAAGCCCTAACAACGTTAAAGGAACGCCAATATGATTATTATAATTCCCCGGGGTCTTGTGCACACTATTGGCCTCACCCATCACTACTGAACATAGCTCTTTGACCGTTGTTTTTCCTACACTTCCAGTAATACCAATCGCAGAACCGGACCACGATTGACGATATGCTGCCGCTATTTTATGCAAAGCAACTACGGGCTCTTGAACATATAATAAGCCCGGCTCTTCACCCCGATAAGATTCCGAAACTAATGCCGCAACGGCTCCTTTCTGAAAGGCTTCTCTCACATAATCATGCCCATCAAAACGTTCACCAACCAGAGCCACATAAAGCATGCCTGGACCGATTATCCTTGTATCTTGGCTCACGCCCAGAATCTCATCTACATCCGGCCTGTAAGACCAACTTCCTCCACTCCAATGAGCCAAATTATCTACCATTAACTGCATCATTTAGACCACGCTTCAATCACCAATCGATCTTCAAAGGGGATCACCGTTCCATTCACTTCTTGATACGACTCATGCCCTTTTCCAGCTACCAATAAAATATCTCCACGCTTCATCCTCCTCATCGCATATCCAATCGCTTTTTTTCGATCAATCTCTACGTGCGCATGATTTGAATCTAGCCATCCCTCGAGAATATCACTACAAATTGATAAGGGATCCTCTCGGCGTGGATTATCACTCGTTAAAATCACTTTATCAGCATGACCAGATGCAATACGACCCATAGATATTCGTTTTTTTCGATCTCGATTTCCACCACATCCAAACACAACCCATAGCTTACCCTGTACCCATGAACGTAATGTATTCAAGACTGATTCCAACGCCTCCGGTGTATGTGCATAATCAATGAATACCCGACGCTGATTGAACGTACGAATCAATTCCAGTCGTCCGGGGATGAAAGGGATACGCTTTAAAGCTGTCTGCATTGATTCAAAAGAAATTCCATATGCACCTGCAACCGATATCGCCGCCAACGCATTCGCCACATTAAATCGTCCCAATAACGGTAATTTAATCTGCCCCTCACCCCACGGAGAATAGACATAAAAGCATGTTTTTTTTGCACGCGTTTTAATCCGCTCGGCACGCACCTGTGCGGCTGCATTTTCCCCAAAAGTTATCACCGGCACCGAAAGCTTTTTTATCAAGCGTTGCCCATACGCATCATCGCCATTTACAACCGCTATCGCGTTCTCTTTTGTCTGCGAAAATAGACGACATTTTACACGAAAATAATCCTCCATATCTGCATGATAATCCAAGTGATCGTGCGATAGGTTTGTAAATAAAACCACATCAAATAAGAGCGCAGAAACCCGCTTCATATCAATTGCATGCGACGAGACTTCCATCACCGCTGCATCACAATCACACCGCTTCATTTCACCCAAATAGGCATGTAGCTCATCCGCCTCAGGAGTAGTCCGTTGTGCCGGCAAAACGCGATCTCCTAAATCATGGTGCACAGTTCCGATCAGACCTATCTTGATAGAAGCACTTTGCAAGAGATGCTGCAGCAAGAACGCCGTAGACGTCTTCCCATTCGTACCGGTAATCCCAGTTAAATGAAGCAGATCTCCAGCAGCCCCATGATAATGATGAGCAAGCGTAGCCAACGCATCTCTCGCGGAATCTACTTGAAGTAATCCAATCGGCTCCCGCACTTGGACAGCCCGCTCTACAATGATAAGAATTGCACCCCTTCGAATCGCTTCTTCAATGAATTCATGGCCATCAAACTGAGCTCCTGAAATACAAACAAAAACCGCTCCTGGCAATACCGAGCGCGAGTCGGCAACCACCGCACTAATCCGCTGTTCTGCATCCCCGCTCAACAACGGTTTATCTAGTATCTGACTGACTTCACTTATGTTCATTATTCAAACCGATTCATATATACCGTGCGCCCTTCCGGCGAGATACGCAAATACCGAACTGAAAATTCAGCTATTTCTCTGAAAGCAGGCCCACAGACCGTCCCACCATAATACCTTATTTTTCGTCCATTTTCTTTGTAGATACCGGGATCATCTGCCACTACAATGATCGCAAGTTGTGGATTCTCTACAGGTATAAAACCAACAAAAGAAGAGGTAAAACGCTTATCATAATAACCACCTCCTTCTTCTCGCGGCTTCACCTTTTGGGCTGTTCCTGTTTTCCCACCAACTTCATACCCCTCAACCCGCGCCTTGGTTCCGGTTCCATCTTCTTCAGAAACTACCCGCGCTAGCATACGCTGCATTTGCAAAGCGGTTGAGCGAGAAATCGGCTGCCCCAATAATTCAGGTTCACTCTCTTGCAGTACCACACCCTGTTCACTAACGATCCGTTTCAATAGATACGGTCTCATTTGAAATCCATCATTAGCAATCGCACTCATCATCGAAAGCACTTGAAGAGCCGTAGCACTAATCCCCTGACCCATCCCAATCCGAGTCGCACTAATTTTAGACCAATCGTTCGGTGAATGAAAAATACCTGCTTCTTCACCCGGCAATCCCACGCCCAGCCGTTGCCCAAATTCAAACGCTTTCAATCCCTCATACAGGCGCTGATCTCCCATCATGAGGGCTATCTTCGCAGTTCCTATATTACTAGAAACCTTCAAAATATCCTCTACGCTCAAAACCCCTTCAGCATGGCTGTCGTTTAATCTTCTTCCCGCATAAACCCACGACCCATTTTCACAATCAAAACAATCTTTTGGGGTGATCAAATCTGCATCAATCGCTTTCGATACAACGCCTGCTTTTATCGTCGATCCTGGCTCAAAATTAACAGATATTGACCGATTTCTTAACCACTCTTTTGGTGCACGACCATACCGATTAGGATCAAATTTAGGAAACGACGCCATCGATAAAATTTCACCCGATCGAACATCCTGCACAATCGCCCACGCCCCTTTTGCATTATAATCAAAGCAAATCTTCTCAATCGCTTTTTCCGTTACATACTGAATCTGTTGATCCAATGTGAGTATGACCGTAGCCCCGTTTTCTGGCGGTATATCTAATTCTCTTGCACTGTAAACCTCACGACCCCGTCCATCTTTTTTACTACTCCTGTGTCCCTCTTTACCCTTCAAATACGAATCATAACGCAATTCAATACCCGCCGAGCCTACCCCCTCACGATTAGAAAAACCCAACACATGCGCCATGAGTGAACCTTTTGGATAGCTTCGAATAGGCGCTTCTTCCAATAAAACTCCCTTTAAGATCACCCCTGCTTCTTCATTTGGACGATACATTACACCCTGGAAAACCCGATCAAATGATTCCAAATTACGCGCTGGCACATACTTCACCAAACGAACATATCGTCGATTTTCATCTGCTAACGTCGAGGCCACTTTCTCTCTATCTAGCTTAAAAATAGATGATAAAACCTCTGTAACACGATCTGCATCTCCATGCTCAGCAATATATTTTGGGTCCAATACCACATGATAAGCTGCCACATCAGCTGCTAAAATTTCTCCATTCCTATCCAGAATTTTCCCACGACTTCCAACAGGTCTAAACTCTAGTGCACGACTCTTTTCAATGGGCTTGGTAATCCATGATTCCGGACGTAAGTGCAATAAGCTCAAACGGAAAAAAATTCCACCAAAGAGTAGAATAATCAAGATCTCCAATATCCAAGACCTCTGAACTAACTTTTCCACAACCGATCTTCCTTCAATAAAAAACCCGTTCACTACCAACGCAGAAAACGGGCTGATCAAATAATCTCTATTCCCCGATTAAAGTGTCTGACGACGGTTCATTGCCAATGTATCGTTCGCTTCTTTCCACGCTTCAATCCGCACCACCTGCCGACTCTCTGGCATTTCCATCTTCAAACCATGATGTGCTAAGGCACGCTCCAGATTAATTGGTGCCGTCCGACTCGACCATTTATCTTGCTGAACCATTAAACGCTTCTGCGTTTCAACCAAAGTGCGCTCTTGTAGTTTGATTTTTTTACCTAATCCCGAACAACGGATATTGATCGACATATAACCCGCACCAATCACAACTGATAAGGTTAGCACACCTACTAAGATAGTTGGGAATGGCACACGCACCTCTTGGCGTCTTCGACTTGGTTTTTTCCGCTTCTGGCGCATTTTATCCCTCCACCGTGACAACTCGTAATTTTGCAGAACGAGAACGAGGGTTTATCTTCAACTCTGCCTTATCCGCACAGATAGGTTTTTTCGACATCCAGCTCACAAAAGGACGCTCTCCTTCAATCCGAACCCCACCCTCTTGCAATGAAACTTCGCGCGGGACGTGCCCGGCAAAAAATTGTTTCACCAATCGATCTTCTAAACTATGAAATGTTAGAATAACTAATCGTCCACCCACCCGAATACGCTTTATCATCTTATTTAAAACCGATTCAATACTCTCAAGCTCTCGGTTAATCACCATACGAATTGCTTGAAATGTAAGCGTCGCAGGATGAGTCCTTGCGCCGCGTTGTCGCCCTTTAATCTGTTCCACAAGAGTTGCTAAATCATCTGTTGTTTCAAAAGGACGCTCCGTCCGTCGCTCTCGAATGGCACGTGCAATACGGCGGGCGGCCCGCTCTTCACCAAAAGTATGTATCGCATCCGCCATTTCTATTTCATTGGTCTGAGCAATCCATTCCTGCGCAGTTAGTCCCTCCGATTGGTCCATCCGCATATCCAATGGACCCTTCGATTGAAAACTAAATCCGCGCTCAGCCTCATCAAGTTGGAATGAACTAACTCCGAGATCTAAAAATAAACCATCTACCGCTTCCACGCCTTGTTCGTCGAGCATTGCAGCCATATTAGCAAAATTACTATGAACTAAAGATAAACGTGGATCTCCACTCAATCTCTTCTTGACCCGAGCAATGGCCTGCTCATCACGATCGAATCCAATCAGACTTCCTTCTTCACTAAGCCGATGTAAAATCGCTTCAGTATGCCCTCCCCCGCCAACGGTTCCATCGACATAGCATCCATCTGGCTGCTGCACCAAGGCATCCACACAAGCATCTAGCATGACCGGGAAATGTCCCATTTAGAGCCCTTTTCCGGGTTCAGCACGCAACCCATGTTTTCCACTTAACGCTTCATCCTGCCCTACTCCAATCAAACCACTTAAGCCCAATTCAGAACGGACACCCCGTAAACTAAAAATGCTCATCTCACTCTTTGCATGATCAATTGAATTCGAATAGCTCAAATACCGTGCCACATCAAACATACTCATTATCCACCTCCTCTTAATACCCACCAAAAAATAATTCATCTGCCACAGAAGAACTCGTAGGCAGAGCCAAATCGAAGCGCTCCGAACTCCATACCTCAATCCGACTCAACGCGCCAACCAGGACCACCTGACTCTGCACATCAATTGCCCTCAAAAGATGATCTCCAATACGAACACGTCCTTGCGCATCCCAATGAAGCAACTCCGCTCCCGCTGTAATTGATCGAATCGCTTGCTCATCATCTGCATCCACCGGATTTACATCACGTAATTGCGCCATTCGTCGTAACATTTCGTCCTTTAAATAAAGGTAAAGACACGGTCTTTCCGGATGAGGAAATACAAATAATTGTTGATCAGAGCCCGCGAGATTCCGCCAAACCGATGGAAATATGAGTCTTCGCTTAGCATCCAGCTGATGGGTAAAAGAACCCACCAATAATACCTGATTATCTGTAATATTAGACTCCATACAGCTCCACTACGCTCCTTTAATAAATATAACGAACCATATTAACCCACACTTTGTCAAAAAAAAAAGCCATAAATGGGGTAGTATGTTTAAAAAGAAGAATTTATTAAAAAGAAGGCCCTTTTAACTTTTGGGTATACCCCCCACCTTGCCCCACAGTTACCGTTTAAAGTGACGATTCCAAGCTCCCTCTACAATACGGCGGCATAGTTCTGAGAATGGAATCCCGGCAGCAGCCGCAGCTTTGGGCAGCAAAGAACTCTCTGTAAAACCAGGAATCGCATTTAATTCTAGGACAAAAGGACGATTCTCCGGATCTAACCGGAAATCAACCCTAGCCAAATCCATTGCATTTAAACCATTAAAAACCTCCCAAGCCATCATCTGAAGCTTCTCCGATATAGAAGAACTCAATTCAGCAGGAACTTGATAAACGGTTTTATCGCTTTGATATTTAGCCTTAAAATCATACCAATCTCCTTGAGGACTAATCTCAACCACCGGTAAAATCTGATCTCCCACAATGCCAACAGTAAGCTCCCGACCCGGTATATATTCTTCTACCAATACATCCTCACAAAATGAAGCCGCATCTTCGAAAGCCTTATGCCACTCTTCTTCATTACGAACTATATGGCAACCCATACTCGAGCCTTCTCTTGAAGGCTTTACCACAACCGGTAGCGAAAGCGTCCTCTCGAGAGCAGATTGAAGGACCTCACCTGAAGCCACAGGAACTCCCAGCTGACGCAGAATCGAGCGCGTTTTCACTTTATCAAAAGAATTTTCACATGAAACAACCGAAGAGCCCGTAAAGGGTATAGCTAAATCTAATAGTTGTTGCTGAACGCCTCCGTCCTCTCCAAATCTACCATGAAGAGCCACAAAAGCTAAATCAATAGAGCTATCTAGTGCGATATCTGGTGAAGTGATTTCTTCTTCTACAACCGAGAAACCAGCTACTCGCAACCCACTCGCAACCGCCTTACCTGATGCCATCGAAACCTCACGTTCCGAAGATACTCCACCCATTAAAACTGCAATCGTATGCAATGATTGTCTCATCGGTTTATGCTTACTGAATTCCGATGACCACGCAAGCCTTGACCTTAAAACAAAAACCATGTTGTTAATCAATCTATAAAAAAAGACCCGTATATACGGGTCCTTTTTCTTCATGCTAACAGTCAGACTTTTAACCACGAATAGCTGCCTGAGCAGCTGCTAATCGAGCAATCGGTACTCGGTAAGGAGAACAACTCACATAATCCAATCCGACTTTTGCACAGAATTTAACACTTTCAGGATCTCCACCATGCTCCCCGCAGATACCACACTTTAAAGTTGGACGTGTTTCACGACCACGTTCAACACCCAACTTCACAAGTTGGCCAACACCTGTTTGATCCAACTGCTGGAAGGGGTCTGTTGGAAGAATTTTCTCATCCAGATAATCCGGTAAGAATCCTCCAATATCATCACGACTATATCCAAAAGTCATCTGCGTTAAGTCGTTCGTTCCAAAACTAAAAAACTCTGCACTCTCCGCAATTTCATCTGCTGTTAGCGCGGCACGCGGAATCTCAATCATGGTTCCAACCATATATTTAATTTTCACACCAGCCTTAGCAATCAATGCATCCGCTTGTTCCCGAACAATTTTTTCAAGGAAGTCTAATTCCGCTTTTGTACCGACAAGAGGAATCATAATTTCTGGGAATACTTTGATAGCCTTTTTCGCTTTAGCCACCTTACAAGCTGCACCAATGATCGCTCGCGTTTGCATCACGCATAATTCTGGATACGTAATAGACAAACGACATCCCCGATGACCTAACATCGGGTTATGCTCATGCAAAGACTGAACTCGATCTGCAACCTTCTTAGCAGATACACCTAAACGCTTTGCCATCTCCTGCTGATCTTTTTTCGTATGCGGTACAAACTCATGCAATGGAGGATCTAGCAATCGAACGGTCACAGGCAAGCCATTCATAGCTTTGAAAATTCCTTCGAAATCTTTCTGCTGATGCTTCAGTAGTTTAGCTAAGGCTCCTTTTCGCGCACGTTCATCTTCTGCCAAAATAAATTCACGAATGGCCCAAATACGCTCTCCTTCAAAGAACATATGTTCGGTACGGCATAATCCAATACCCTGTGCACCAAATGCACGAGCCGCCTTTGAATCTCCCGGTGTGTCTGCATTGGTGCGAACACCCATTTTACGATAATTATCTGACCACTTAGATACTTCAGCGTACATTTTGTATATTGGATCTTTCTTCGCAGAAGCTTTACCATCCACAACACCCGCCACAACCGGACTCACTTGTGTTGGAATCTGACCTAAATAAACGGAACCCGATGAACCATTTAAACTAATCCAATCACCTTCCTTAAGAACCCGACGACCAATCGTCACCGTTTTCTTCTTGTAATCAATTTTTAGTTCACCAGCACCACAAATACAACATTTGCCCCATCCACGCGCCACAACAGCTGCATGAGAAGTCATCCCACCTGTAGAGGTCAAGACGCCCTGTGCTGCCCACATACCGCCCACATCTTCTGGACTTGTATCATGGCGCACCAAGATGAGATTTTCATCACTATTTTTCTCAATGATCGCTTCAGCCGTTGCCGCATCAAATACAATCTTACCCACCGCAGCACCCGGGCCTGCAGGAAGACCACTTGTAATAGCCAATGCTTTCTTTTCAGCAACTGAATCAAAAATAGGGAACAAAAGCTGTTCAAGATCATCTCCTGAGAGCGTCATCAATGCTTCCTTTTGAGAAAGGATTTTTGTCTGACTTTCACCAGTATAGAAGTCTTTACCAGTCGCCATTTCAACTGCCCAACGAACGCCTGCTAATCCGGTACGTTTCGCATTACGTGTCTGCAACATATAAAGTTTTCCGTCCTGAACTGTAAACTCAACATCCTGCGGATATTTGTAATGCTTCTCTAACTTCGCCATGATGCGCTGTAGCTCTTTGTAAGCAGGTGCCCAGACAGCCTCTTCTTCGTTTGGCATATCATCCAAATCTTTAGGCGTGCGAATACCCGCCACCACATCCTCACCCTGGGCATCAATCAAATACTCACCCATCGGTTTACTATGTCCTGTTCCACCATCACGGGTGAATGCCACACCTGTCCCAGACTTAGGTCCCATATTACCAAAAACCATCGAACAAATATTAACAGCGGTGCCCATTAAACCAGTAATTTTATTAATTTGACGGTACTTATCTGCACGCTCTGAATTCCAAGAACCAAATACCGCACGAATCGAAAGGTTTAGCTGCTCATAAGGATCTTGAGGGAACGGCTTCTTAACTTTCGTCAGATATACCTTCTTGTAATTACCGACTAACTCTTTTAATTGTGCCGCAGATAGATCTGTATCTTCGGCCGCTTTATACTTTTTCTTAATCTTGATGAGCTCGTCTTCAAAATCTTCATGAGTAAGTCCTGTGTAAGGACCCATGACTACGTCACCAAACATATCAATAAAGCGGCGATAACAATCCCATCCTGTTCGTTCATTCCCCACCTGCTCAATCAAACCCATAACCGATTTATCTGTGAGGCCCAAATTCAGAACCGTATCCATCATACCCGGCATTGAAACTGCTGCACCAGAACGAACTGATACCAACAAAGGATCTTTTGGATCACCAAGCTTCTTACCAGTATTTTTTTCAAGTTTACTCAACTGACTTTTTAATTGCTTTTCCATATCCGGTGCATATTTTCCACCTGTCTTGGAATAATAAGCACACGCTTCTGTTGAGATAGTTAAGCCAGGAGGCACGGGAAGTCCCGCATTTGCCATTTCAGCCAAGTTCGCTCCTTTGCCACCTAATACGGCTTTCATTGAACGGTCACCCTCAGTCAACTCTTTAGATATTCCGTAAAAATATACATACTGCTTTTGCGCCATCGTTTGATCTCCTGATTATTTAGCTGTCGCACGAAAAGTGAGTACTTTTAGCAGCAAGAACTCTTGTGTCAAGAAACACACCCAAAAATGTGCGAGGCGTCCCTGCTCCATTCTCGTGAAAATTGATCAATAGAGTTTTCTTCTTTCGCTCGATAAAGTATATGAATCCCATGCAAATTACTGATTACTTAGACCAAAAGAAGAATGAAATCGAACAAGCACTTCAAATGCATTTTGATGCCCATTTCGAAGAAACATCTGTGTTGAATCGAGCCATCAAGTATTCCGTGTTAAATGGGGGAAAACGAATCCGCCCGATCCTTTGTCTTGCCACCAGCGAAAGTTGTAAAGCAAAGAAGCAGGATGCTTTGCCCGCCGCCCTTGCCGTTGAACTTTTTCATTGCTCGACTCTCATTCATGATGATCTTCCCTGCATGGATGATGATGACCTACGCCGCGGCCGACCCACCTGTCATATTAAATTTGGAGAAGCAAATGCGGTGCTTGCCGGAGATGCCCTCATTATTGAAGCCTTTAAAATTTTAGCCACAGAAGGCGGCTCTAATCAAGCTGCTGAACTGGCACATGCAGCCGGTGCAGGCGGAGTTATTGCAGGGCAAGTAGCCGATTTAGCGGCCGAACACATGACTCCCTCTAAGGAATTAGTTGACTACATCCACTATCATAAGACCGCTATTCTCATCCGAGTTGCTGTCAGACTCGGAGCCATAGCCGCACAAGTGGACACATCGGTCTTAGATTCACTTACTCTCTTCGCTGAAAAAATCGGAATTGCTTTCCAAATTCAAGATGACATTCTTGATGAAACAGCCTCTTCGGATGAATTAGGAAAACCCGCAGGTTCAGATCGGAAGCAATCGAAAATGACCTATCCCGCAGTCTATGGCATGGAGGCCTCCATTCAATGTGTTCAGTCACTAACAGATGAAGCCATTGAGCATCTCAAATCAGTTCAGCTCGAAAACGACTGCTTAGAAAAAGTTGCGTATTATTTAGTTCAAAGAACCAAATAAAAAAACGCGAGAGGGAAGTCCCTCTTACGCGCATCTCATAACCATACAGATTCAGGCACTACTTAGTTATGCCATCATTCTAATTATGTAAATTTAGGATTCTTTAAAGTGACGACTCGCAAAGGCAAAAAAGCTTCCTCAACCTTATTCACTTCCAACAAAAGAGCGTAATCAGCAAAAGCATCGAATTTTATACGCTGCATATTTAAAATTAAATTAATAGCAGTCGAACTTAAATCCTCGCCAAACCGAGGACGAACCGAAGCCTCCATCTCTTTCATGAAAGGCTGTCCATCTGGGTCTACCATACGCAAGCGAATACGATGTTCAATAGCTTCATGCACATCAAATCGAATGCGTAATGCTACTGCACATGCAGGATGGATCACAGGCAATCTCGCAGCCACTAATTGATCAAATGTCCCTAAAACATTCAACTTTCCATGACTTTCCGTTGCTGCATCGCACAGAGCAAAAACTTCTATCTTCATTGATTAATACGCTCCCTTTGCAAATAAAACCGCGCGAATCGTTTTTGCTAAGATGATAATATCCAACCAAATCGACCAATTCCGTACATAATATGGATCCCATTTCTCCATCCCCGCAGTACCAGCTTCACTTCGCCCAGACACCTGCCACAAACCCGTAATGCCTGGCTTCACTAGATGACGCAATTGTTGAACCGATTCCGGCAAATCTTCAAAATGATATGAGGGAAGTGGACGTGGTCCAACCACCGACATACTACCATTCAAAACATTAAAAAGTTGGGGTAATTCATCAAGTGAAGTTCTTCGAAGAATTATTCCAATCTTTGTTATTCGTGGATCTTTTTTCAACTTAAAATGTTTCTCCCATTCTGCTCTTAATGTTGAATCTGTCTGCAATGACTCCTTGAGCTTCTCCTCGGCATTCGGAACCATGGTTCTAAATTTAATGGTGTCAAAAGATTTTCCATTTTTTCCAATTCGTTTCTGCAAAAATAGCGGATTTTTTCCATCCTCCATCCAGATCAGTATGTAGAGAAGCCCCACTATTAAAATCCAAATCGGAAAAGTTAATAGAACGGTTACATAATCAGCACTCATTTTACCGATTCTTGCTAATGGATTGAGTAAGTTCTTTGTGACCTCAAGCCCAAGAACTCCTTCAAAATCAATCGGTGATACCCACAAGGATGGAGCCGCAAGAAGCTCTGGAAGAATAATCACACGGCGGTAGTTCTCTGCCGGTCCATGAATAAACTTATTAAACTGCTGATCATCAATTGAACCCTGGATAATCAACCCGACAGGAGTCGTGCTATTCGATGCCTCTATGTCACCTAATACTGGAACCCTTTTAATAAAAGAGCCAACCGACAAACTATCTGAATAGATAGCCGTTGGCTGATATCCTAATTTCAAATCCGACTGTAAGACATCTAACGTACTTTCAATTTTATCCGCACCACCATAAATCGATACAGGAACACCCCAGCGATTCTGCTCAACTAATAAATTTCTTATCCAATGCCTCATCAAGGGCAAAAATATGGCCGCAAATAAATAGGTGAAAAGAAATACAATACGACTAGACGCAAGGTTCGTACGGGAAATAAAAGAAACAATCAAGACACTCGCAAAAAAAGCGAACAAAGTTCGTTGAATTTTTCTCAACTCATCAGAGGCTCCAATACCCCAACCGGGTAACAGCTTCGATAGAAGAGCATAGATCATCCAGCCCGGAATTAGAAGCCAGCCATTCACAATCGAAAAAGCGATTCCATTAATCCACAATAATATGGCATTAGATATAATCAACGAGAGACCCATTACGAAACTATCTATCAATAGGATCGCCAAACTATCGCGCAACAAACAGCGATGATAGATAACCGACGAAAGTGCGAGATTATAGTCCTTCTCTATATTCTCTTTTTTATACTTCATCAGCTGTCTCCCACCGCTCCATTAACTGGAGAATATCTTTTGTCAAATAATGATCATCTTCCTGCATTGTATCAACCTTCTGATCACGTTCCATGTGATTCGAATCAGTAGATAGTATTTCTGGATTAAGACGCTCTTGCAACCATTGAATATTGGCTCGTATCGATACTGAATTTCTAATGCTTGCAGCTTTTTCAAATATATCTAACGCTTCGGAATAGAACCCAATACGTCTCAATTCAGACCCAAGAGTCCACCAATTTAAATCATTATATTTGCGGAGTAAGCAGGCCTTTTTAAGATACATAAAGCCATCTTTCATAAGAGTTGTAGATTCACTCTCATCATCCGAGTGCCTGCTCAAAAAAAGATTCACTTTACCTAAACCCGAACATACCATTGGACTTTTATTATTAAAGAAATAGGCTTTTTCATAAGCACCTTGCTCTAGGCGCGCAATTTCCAATTTTTTTGAAAGAGTTAGAGAATAATATCGCAAGTCATATAAAATATTAGCTTTCGATTGATGCGCCTGCCAATTAGATGAGTCCCATTTGACAGCCTGCTCAGCCCAATAAATAGAAGATGTATTTTCACTTCGAGCCGATACGAATTTTTTATCAGCGTAGGCACGCATATATGTAGAAGTCATCACCTTCACACAAAGAATAAATCCAACGAGCGCAACAACGACACCGATCCATAATCCCGCACGATGTCTTATTCGAAATCCCCGCTTCTTATGGTATCGCTCCATCGGAGCCAATGCAAAAGCCAATAGCCCTGCAAAAATCATCGCATTAGGATAAATATGCATCTGGAAATCAAAAAAGGAGTGAACCATAGTCCCCACCCCCATTGCTACCGCGGCAAAACCCACGAAAGTATGGCGCATCTCCTTCGAGCGAAAAGAAAAAATCAAACATCGACCCAAACTACTCATCCATGCAAGTGCAAATAAAACAAATCCAATCCATCCATAATCGGCTGCTAATTCTAGATATTCATTATGTGGATGACCGGTAACGATGCGCTCTCCCCTGTATCGCTCACGGAATTCTGGATATGTATATCGATAGGCACCCGGACCATGACCCCAAAGAGGCTCTTCACCGATCATAACTAAAGTATCTGCCCATGTTTGTGGACGAAAATCCCGTGATTCACTTCCAATCCCACCCTCAGCCTGTCCAGCAATAAATTGAACAACGGGCTCCATTCGACGTTGAAAAGTTTCTGAATATAAATACCCAGTCACCAATATAGAACCCCCAACTAAAGGAATAATAATTAACATGATCCAAAAAAGTTTCTTACTCCGCCGCCATGCAAACAATAAACCCAATACACCCAACGCCGTTAATGAACCCAACCACCCCGCTCTAGATTCTGTTAAAAAAAGAGAGGGTAAAAACGCAATAAACGCATACGCCGCCAATCCCTTAAAAGACGTACTAACTTGAGCGATACAGACCCATATCACCAGAAAAGGTAGTAGCATTTGTAACAAATGAGCAAAATGATTCGGGCAAATATATGTTGAGCGCAATCTTCCCTCATATGCATCTGTATAACGTTCTGCCCACAGAACCTGCTCGGGTGATTTAAAATGAATAACAAATCCATACAAAGCACATAATAAGACCACGAATATTAATAAATTAATGTAAAACGCATTACCTCGGAACATTTTACAGTCATTACGCCAGACAGTAAAAGAACCCACTACAGCACTCAAAAAGAGCAATTCCATCTTCGAATGAAAAACCACATCCGAAAAAGGAATCATCACACATCCATACAGAACAAATAAAAACCAAAATAGAAGATCAATCGGTATTCGAACCGCTTCAATTGGCTCACTGCCTTCTCGAACTTTGCTTATCCACCACCCGAGAACCAACCCATAGTTTAAGATGAATACAGGTGTTAGTAAGAACGCTTTATCCTCACCGACAACGCCAAAGAGAATAAAACTAAAGATAGCTGTTAGAAGTAAAAGAAATGAAATCATTGAGAGAAATAGGTCAAAGCATCTTGAATTCCAGTTCTAAAATCTCTTTTCGAAGAAAATCCAAATTGATTCTGCAACGCCGTATCTCCACCACGAGCAAAAACTCCTTCCGGCGTATTAGATGTTCCCAAAACATCAGGCTGAAACCCTAAAATATCAGCAGCCGTTTGCACAAATTCAATAAAGCTTGTAAATGTTCCGGTTGATAAGTTTAAAGCCGAACCATCTTGGATTTGATCCATCGTCGTTAAAACTCCTTCGACACAATCATCAATATGAATAAAATCACGCATCTGTCTTCCAGAGCCCCAAACTTTTATCTCTGAAGCCCCTTCATTTGCTAACACACGCTTACAAATACTGGGAAATGGATAACTATCATCTTGATCAACACCATAGCCAGAAAAAGGACGATACGAAACAGATTGAATTCCATGTTTTTCATAGGCTAACCGAGCACAATATTCATGCGTTAATTTTGCCCATCCATAGGTTAAATCGGGCATTCCTAGACCTTCGTTAAATGAAATCATATCCTCCTTCAACAGCATATAATGATCGGGACGTTGCAGATGAATCGGATAAGCTGCACTCGAACTAAAAACAATACTTTTGGCAGGGCGCGTCTGTACTGCCCATTGCCAATATGCCGCATCAATCGATAGGTCATCTGCCACAGCCAACGGATTATTTTCAATCATGGCTCGACCTCCTACCATCGCAGCTAGATGAAATGCATAGGTAAAATCGGTATCCATCACGCGCGTAAACCACTGACGGCAATCTTCTGGATAATAATTGAAATGCTCATAGTCCAACGGATTAAACAAAGGCCAATCATTTGGTTCTAAAGCGCCACTCAATGGTGCAATGACATCTACACAATGCACTTCATATTTTTCTTCCAGTAATCGCTGAATTAAATGTCGTCCAACAAATCCGCAACCCCCAGTTACTAAAACTTTAGTCATATTATTAATCCTGCTTTTTATAAACTCCACCAAATGAATCTGGATTCTTTAAAGTAAACAATTTCTTCAACCGTTTCGAATTCATAATCTGACGATTAAATAGATTTTCATTGCGCCACTCCATGGCTGGCATCGGCTCAAAAAAGGAGTGAAATGCCCAAACATTTCCATCGTAATTCAAGATAAACTGACTCAATTCATCCGCCTTATATAATGCACTATTAATTACACGAGCTTCCCCATAATAAGTTAAATACGAGATTAGTATCGGTTCATAATCAACACAGATTATATCCCCTTTTTGACTCTTTTCCAAAACCCATGCACTTTTCACAACGTGATAATCAGACTGCTCACTCCTCAACGGGAAAATACCAGCTACTCCGTTATGAAGAAGAAGGCTCAAGAGAAGTATGGGAGCCCAACGCAAATGAATCCAATGAAGTAGGATGAACCAAAATGGAATTAATGCCATAATCCATAACTCCATGCTTCCTGCTTCAGTTCGAAGAATAACAATCACATAAGCCAGTAGCCAGACCCCTAATGCCCCCATAAAAGGAGTTCGAAAACTCGATGATTGCACTGGTAAAAAAGCGCGCACCACACTTGCGAAAAATGCAACTAAACTAACGACTCCCACTGCAGGAAGCCATATAGGCATGTGATTTGCCATAAACTGTTCTTCATTCAGCATCCGTGATGGGAATAGGGCAACTAAGGAGTCATTAACCCATGTACACCCGAATAAAAAATTCCCAGAAATCAAACACTGTCCAAATGCGATACTGCCTCGTATCCAATTTTTAATTCCCCATCCACTTTCAAGCGGATGATGCTGCGCGCCCAGACCACTTACATCTAACATATTCCAGCAAAGTCCGTATCCAGCCAGAATAATTGCTGCTGTAATGGTTCCATGCGCTATCGCTATTTTCCATCTTTTTTGAAATAGATAATAACACCCAATAGCGATCACAAGCGGAACTCCATTTAATAAATGGATCAGTACACCCATGCCAGAAAAGATCGTTCCCATCCACATACGATCTCGTAATACAAAAAACCACGCCAATAAGAGAAAAAAGATCGCTAACATGTATGTCTCAGGCACGCTTGCATATCGCCAAAAGCCATAAGACAAACCTAGCAATCCGACCCCTAACCAAGAGCCTTTTTTCGCAACCGAAAACTTATGTTGCAAAACCAACTGATCAAAAAGGATTCGATAAAATAGGATCAAAGAGCCCACTGCTAATATCTGGTTTAAATACACCATAAAAGTAAATGCACGAAGCTCTAACCCAACTCCTAAAATAAGTTTATAAAGAGCACTGAATAAAGGCAGAGCTAATAAGCGATTTACTCCCAATTGATCCTGAAGCGGTCCCTGCTCTACGAGAAGAGCAAAATTGTAGGCATCCTCTGCCTCAGAATAATTCTCCGGCATCGTCCAAATATAAAACAAAAGAATAGCAAACGGCCAAATCCAATGGAGCCAAGAAGGGCTTAATTTTAAGTAACTATGCATATTTTCAATATATAAAATTCATTAGCTTGAGGATTGTTTCCACTGTTTTCTCGTTTGAAATAGAAAGCGTGGATTTCCAAGTAAATATCTTCGCCAAAGTCGTCGCGGCTCAACGATTAATCTAAATAACCACTCCAAACCCGACTTCATCATCCACCGAGGTGCCTGACGAACTGAACCTGCATGAAAATTGAACCCAGCCCCTACTGCCAGAATAACAGATCCTTCTAATAACGGACGAAATTCAGAGACCCAATAATCCTGCTTTGGCGTGCCCAATCCACACCAAATTATATCAGACCCACTCGCATTAATCTTCTCAACCACCTCATTCCTTTCTTGCTCTTCCAAAGGACGGAAGGGAGGTGAATACATTCCCGCAATAGCCAGCTTAGGAAACTGAGTCAATAGATTCATTTTTAAACGATCTAAAACCTCATCTGTTGCTCCATAAAAGAAATGTCGATATCCCTTTGATTCTGAAAGTGAACATAAAGCCAGCATTAAATCCGGACCATACACCCGCTCTGCAAATGCAAATCCAAACCGACGAGCCAACCAAACTAACGGCATTCCATCCGTTGTCGCCATACCTGAATTCATGACAATCTTCGCTAACTCTGGCTGATCAAAACACTGCACCACCGTATCCGCCGTACAGATGTTTACATATTTCTTTTCTCCTCGCTCAATCCAATTCTCTACACGCTCACAAGCTTGAGTCATCGTCTGCGCGGATAAACTCACACAGCCCACTGGAAAACGGTCATAACCATCTTCATCTTTATACGGCTGTGAAACGTGCTCATGCACACACATTGGAAATGATCGAAATCGCAATAACTGAGAAATTACCTTCAAAATAAACGTCGGATTATCAGGCAGGTAGCGCTTCCATAATCTAGGTTGCTTGATGGCACGATGTAACCATTGAAAACCAGAATATTTAATCCAATCTGGCGCATCCTGCTCAACCCCTGCGTTAACATCAAATGCATAGCCCACCGGACAGATAATTTTACAGTTTAAGCGATCTCGGATTTGATCCATAAAGTAGAGTTGTTTCGGAGTACTAATACCAATCCAGAAGATATCCGTATTCGATTCATTCACCTCTTCCACCAATCGATCCTCCTCCTCTTGTGTTAGCGGTCTGAACGGCGGGCAACAAATTCCTGCGATTTCAATAGAAGGATGTCGTTCTTCTAATACTTCTTTAAGCTTCTCAACGATTCCTGGTGCCGCACCCCAAAAATAATGACGCCATTTCTTTTCAACCCCAAAGGTACAGGCATCCCGCAATAAATCAGGTCCATAGACACGAGTAAGATCTCTATACCCAAATAATTTCCCCAACCAAACCAAAGGCATTCCATCCGGCGTGTTTAACACAGATTCATTCAAAATCCTTTGTAACTTCTGATTACGTCGAGACTCCACAATACCCGCCACTCCCATTGCTGTCGTCATCGCCGGAAGACGTGTTTTCAAGCCCGAACTTAGATTAAATTCATCCCTCTTTTTTTCAGGACTCTGTAAACAGATAATCTCATTAAACAAATCCATACACGCAGACATATTGACCGCATCAATGCCTACACCCAATATATTAAAACGACGGTCTTCCAATAACCTTTTGCGGTTCAAATAAATAACATCAGCTGCCGTAAAAAGAAAAATTCCTAAACTAACGCCGATAAAACTTTCTATAAATCCAATAAAGGTTACCTCTCGTGTTCGAGACAAAACCTGAAGCAATTCGGTTTGCAATGACCAAACTAAGCCAACAAAAAACAACAAGATGATTCGTTGAGTAAAAGACCTTCGCTCTGATGGATCAACAGGAAAAATAAAACAAATCCCCAATGCCATTCCAAACAATGAAAATAGCCCTACCTGACCCGCTCGATGCACATCAAAATTAGCCAGACTTTGGGAATATTGCAACAAGTGCTTATGTAGACTGAATTCTTCAAATAGATTCTTACCGTATATCTTTTTCCAAGCCGTATCAAAACTCTCAGATACTCTAAGGGATGTTCGCTCAGGGTATTGATCAACTGTCGATTCAGGCACTAACATCCCTATAATAATGATGACAGCCAAAAATAGAACTTCTCCCCCACCGATCCGATTCAACAAACGGAGCCGCACACTATAACTCAAAATAATAGCGCCAATAAAAATTGATAAAACAATGATACCCCATCCTGGTAAAATAAATGCCCCAATTTTTTGTATGAGATGAATCAAAAAGAAGATCAATAAGCATAAACAGGCTGGAATCACCCATATTAATTTTTCTTTTACTACTTGATTCATCGCTACTTACCTAATGTCCCCATGTAAACTGCCAACTTCCACTGTTTGTCACAATACGTTCTCTTTTATCGTTATCGTTTAAATAGATTGAGTACATAAGTGGAAATTTTTCTGAATAACCACCGGACAACCCTTTTTCAAGATAACGAAAACCATTAATTATCGGTCGAAATAACCTGATAAATCCAGGAGCCGCATCATGCCAATACTTCAGCTCCTTCAATCCAACGTCTTCAATACTTAAATTATCTCCAGTCATTGTAAAAATAGATAAATAATCATTAATGTGTCTTGCTACTTTCTTTTTCTCTAGAAGATTTATTATGAACACACAATCACTGATTGCCTTCAGCGAAGTATCAAACCGTGCGCCCTCATCAAAAATTGATGCACGAAAGAAAGTTGATGCACTCTGGATGTAGAGATGATCCGTTCGAACATACAGTTTTCTTAAAGGAGGGTTCTTACGATATGTCAAAAACTTCCCCTCGCTGTTTACATGCAGTGTATTACCGTATAAAAAATCAGTCGTAGGACATTGTTGAAAATAATCAAACACCTTCTTTAAAGATCCTAGAAGATACTGTTCATCACAGTTGAGCCACGCAAAGATGGTATTTGAAATTTGGAGTTTAGAGATTAAAGGTTGCTGTTTATCTCCGCTCATTTCAGAGACCTGCCACGGAGCATATTCAAGGGCATACTCAATACCCTTGTTCAACGCATCATACATCCCATTATCTGAGACTCTTTTATAAGAAAAAGCGTACCTTCTAGATACCATAGAGCCAATCTGTCGAGCATAATCTTTTAAAAACTCACAAGTTCCATCCGAAGATCCCCCATCCTGCACATGATGATGGATAAAAATTTCATCAGACACCTGATCAGCTACCGATGCAATACACCGCTTTAGAAATTCCACCTGATTATAACTAGGAGTAATAATCACAAAATTCATGTCAACTTACGCATCCAGCCTTTTTATAAATATCCAGCAATAAGCTTAGATTAAACGACTCTGAATAGTAGCTTTCAGATTCATTTCGAATAATAGCTCGCATAGCAACTAACTCTTTAGAATTAAACATTGTATTTATTCTATCAGCTAGTTCACGAGCATCACCTACTGCAAACTTCCGACCGTTTACCCCCTCTTTAATGATGGTTTTCATACCCCCGAGATCAGAAGCCAGCACAGGTGTACCGCATGAAAAAGCCTCTACAATCGTCATAGGAAATCCCTCATACCACAAAGAAGGAAGGACGAGAAATTCTGCACCCTTTATTAGAGCCTGTACCTGATCCCTCGAAAGTTTACCCGTAAATCTGACCTGATTCAGTTGATGCTCTTCGCTCCACTGCTCTAATGATTCTTTATCTGGCCCATCTCCAGCCACCAGTAACTGCGGTCCAATCACATTTTGTGTAATATCATATGATTCATAAAAGTATTTCCACGCCTGTAATAAAACTGCGCATCCCTTTTCCGGCGATAAACGACCCACAAAAAGTACATAAGGCGACTTGGGTATATCATACTCTACTTGTTCTTTTTCCGCCTCCGAGCGAACGAAATTAGGTTTCACGAATATCCGTTCCTTAGGCAGACCTCCTTCGCACATTTTCTGCTTCTGAAATTCCGTCAGGGCGATATAAGCGGATACCTTATTTTTCCAGGTCCCCAATAGCCTGTGCAGAAAGAGCATCGAAGCCACAACCGCTGAGCCGGCCATTGATCCCCTATAACACCGATATTTTATACCCGGGAACTTAAAAGATCTCTTATGACATTTTTCACAGATCTCAGCTTCACTTTGTTTGTTGTACCTAAAAAATTGAGAGTTCAGACAAAGCAATCGATAATTATGCAGTGTCTGTACAACCGGAACCCCTTCTTTTTCACAGGCCCAATAAATTGCCGGCGAAATCAAAGGGAAGGTATTATGGCAATGTACGACATCCGGACAATCATTCTTCAGCAATTGACGAAACTCTGAGTATGCTTTGTAATTCCAAAGCGTTTTCAGACTGCTTACGATCATTTTCCAAGTCCCGACAATACCGTCATTATTTTTATAATAGGGAATTACTTCATGCCCAGCTGTTTCCAGCATGTTCCTTTCAGCAGCAACAACAGAATCTTCGCCCCCCGCCTGCTGATAGTAGTTATGAATTTGGACAATTTTCATTAATAATTCTCAATCAGTAATTTGATGATAAAAAGCATTTAACTTTTTCATTTTTACAGACCACGTAAATTCATTACGCACCCGCATACGCGCAGCTTTAGATTTAAGATGAATGATAGAAGGATTTATTTCCCAAGTTTTCATAGCAAATGCCATCTCCGATACAACCTGATCAGGAGAGAT
This sequence comes from Pontiellaceae bacterium, assembly GCA_045565965.1. GTDB lineage: Bacteria > Verrucomicrobiota > Kiritimatiellia > Kiritimatiellales > Pontiellaceae > Pontiella. Next base: position 59,886 of record JBJLEJ010000019.1, read on the forward strand.
CGGATAAACTTTAAAACCTGTTTCTTTATTCACCTGAAACCCCGGACCACCCCAGTCCAAACAAATTACAGGTCTTCCTGCAGCCATAGCTTCTAAACAAACCCATCCTCCTGAATCATGCAAACTAGGGTGAATTAATGCATGACACTGACCAAGTAAATCTAACACCTTCGAACGGTTGACGAGCCCCCAAAATTTAACCGATTTCTCTATACCCAGTTTCTTCACTTGTCTCTCGAGACTTTCACGAACTGGACCATCCCCGACTATCCAATACTGCGCATCCGGAATTGCTGCCTCTGCAAATGCTCGTAATCCAAGATTAAAACCTTTCCAATCGAGCAATCTTCCCACACTGATAAAACGAATAGGTGGACTACTAGGAAAATGCAAATGACTCAATTTATTAAGATCAGTGTAAGAAAAACCAGATTCAAATAGTTGTTCAGATGTCTGAACTCCGATTTTTCTTACCCGCTGAGAACTCTGCCTAGTTGTGAATAAACACTTACTTGCTCGTTGTGCAGTAAATCGTACTGTCGGGTCCAATTCTGCAAAAAATCTAGCCAATGTTCTTAACAACTCATAAATACGTCCCTTCAAACTGCATTCAGAACTAAACCCTTGAGGCAGCGACTCACCACCTCCAACAGGACCCCATATAAAAGGAATATCCAGCCAGGCTAGGCAGCTGGGAGCCCAGTATTTTACAAATGTAATATGATGAGAAATATCAAACCCAACTTCTTTGTGATTTTTTCTAATCTTGGAAATCGCAGTTAATTGCCAAAGATAGTAATAGAGCTGTACACCGCGACCACCTTTCTTCCACCAAGCTGCCCATTTAGGTAAATCATGGTAAATGAAATGGAGGCCTTCAATTGGATTTTCAAGAAGCTCGTTTTCAATGATCTTCCTGTTATTCAAACGCGTAAGCACCCATAAATCATGATATTTGGCCATTTCTTTTGAAAAATTCCACCCAACTCCAGGTTCGGAACCTTTGCCTGGTTCGCAGGCATAAGCAGAAATCAAAATCCGCAGACGTTTTATTTTCTTGGGCTGATTGCTTGTTAGTTGATTATTATTCTCGTTCATGATTTCTCTACTAACGACTGCCAGATAACTCTTCTCTCAAGGCCTTCCATAAAGCTCCTAGTGATACCAGCTGATTCCATAGATGGGGCTCAACGCAGGATGAAGTTCGCCCCAACAACTCCGAATAGCACCAAGCAGCATATGCATAATCAAAAACGCGAGGCGTATTAGCACTCGTAAATTCCCAATCAATGGCATCGAATGCTTCACCGTCCTTCGGACTCCCCATCTCGACCCTTCGAATTATATTCCACGGCGCAAAATCCCCATGCACGACACCTAAGGTAGACCGAAGCTTCAATGCATCGAGCATCGAGCATTCATGCGCCAATTCCTTAAGCACAGGTAAATTAGATTTTCCGATTTGATCCAACCAATTAGCGATAGAGACACTATCACCATCCCCGCCATTAAGACCATTGTGATGAATGTGTTTGCTGCTCACTGCGCCAGACTCATTGAAATTCTGAAAAAAAAGTAATTCGAATTCCTTTGGAGTCAACTGTCGTCCTTCAACTCGGTCAATTACTATAGCCGATCTACCACAAACTGACTCTACACTACAGGCTGACACTCCTAGAGCGTGCCATCCTTCATCCTGTATAGCCAAGCGTCTTCCAGTGGCCTCACGTTCAATAGTTATATCCGCCTCTTTGCCTGCAGCCACTTTGACTAACTTTGAGGAAACTCCATCAACATCAATAATGACCAATTTCTGTTGATCATTTGGTTCACCAACATAAATACCAATTCGATCAGCTGGAATATCAAGAAGACCAGAAACCTGTAGCAAAAAATCTTCAGAAACTCCTTTTGTTTCCACTACACCTGGAACGCGAAAATCGACAGAACTTAGAAGTTTTAATAATATTTTTGGGATACTTTTCGTGGGTGGTGCAAACCGGCTGATTGCCCCCAAGCTTCCACACCGCTTAGACGCGATGTATCGTAAGTCTCCCTTTCTGCCAAATGCCCGAAAAGCATTGACTGGTTTTTTAAATAAGTAGTCTTTATTCATTAACCCAGCGACCCACAAAACTGCAATACATCCATCAAGAGCATATACGTTATACAGAGTTCTAACATTTTTTCATTCTCTGCTTAGTGCGCTCAGCCATATACGTCAATAAATACCCTTGCACATCACGAACCACATCTTCTAGAGGTTGTGAGGCATCAACAACATGACCATTCGGCAGTTGCTGAACAAGAGAACGATATGCATTACGTTGTCTTAGACACTCTTTAAATGATACTTCCTTTTTTCGCGCTTGAAGAATCTCCGGTTCAGCATCAAGACAAAAAATCAGTTCAGGCTTGGGAACAACAAATCCACCAAAAGACAAAAACAATTTCGGCCCACCATAAGCGTACCGTTTTGGATCAATAAAGATGTCATCATAATATCGGTCGAAAATATAAAATGTTGACCGAACACATCTTGGAAAAACTTTCAAAAAATAACCGATAACATAATCAGCCCAATAATATAGAAGTTTCAATACCGACACCAAAAAAGAGCGATCAGGTACCTCATGGGGATTTGGAACAGGACTTCTATCTTTCTCTCGAGACCATCCAACATATGGACGAAAGTGAGACTCATCAATCCTCCGAAAATAAGGGATCATTTTGGGTCTGAGTTGTTCGATGACTGATGATTTTCCGCATCCATCGGGCCCATAGATTGCAATCCAAATACCAGTAGGCTTGGTAATACGAGAAAGAAAGCGTCTCAATTCAGCGATTGTTGCTCGCTTCTTTTTAATAGTGCCCGATAAAAGTTTTTGCTGAAAACTAACAAGTGACGCTTTAAACTGAACCAAACTTCTCTGATCAAACAGCCGTAAAAGTCTATCGGCTTCTTCTGCAGGCCAAAACTCCATTAAGGCAGCATGTATATCTGAAGAGTTTCCTGCTGAAAAAAGCTCTACTAAAAAATCAAATTTTGACTCACTTATAGAACCTTTATCTACTTTCTTGATCAGGTAATATAAAAAATTATCTTCGGGTGCTGGGTAATAAAACCCACTCTCGAGTTCTTTATATCGGTTAGAAAGCAACCGATTTGCCCCAATTAGGAAACGTGCATCCCGATAATAGTCTGAACAGATGTCTAGTTTGAGAAACTGGTATTCACCATCCTCTTTCCACGTCACAACAAAATAAAAAGCGGTTACCTCATGTTGTAATATTTGAACACAAATAACGCTGCAGGATTCACAGACCTTCTGGATGAATTCCGTTGGATCCTCAATGGATGCAGGAGAAACCACAATGTCAACGTCTCCAGATAAATCTTCTTTAAGCTGTATTGTGGACTCACCCACCAAAACATACCCCACGCCTTGGTCAGTTATACAATTTAACACTTCACCTAATTTGCGAATCTGAACCGACATAATTTCAGGAAACCTTCCATGCTTTTTTACCCCAACGACCGCGGGGAGTATCGATTCGCTTTTCCACTCGCTCAACTTCGGACGATCGATACAACGAAAACACACATGGTTTTTTACAGAACATCTCCAACACAATCCGGCGCACGGAATTAAACTTGGAAAGCCATTGAAGCATTTGTAAATTCCCACGGAGTATCGGTAAATACTGGTTAATGTAAAGCACCCCTTCTTCCCGTCCCTGAGCCGTCCAATTAAGATTGTCTCCCGTGTCAGTAAACACTGAAGTAAACTCGTGCAATACCCCAAAGGAACAACTAGCTTTATGCAAATCGTTATACCAGACTTTGTCACCAATGTTTTTCCACTGCGTATCAAAGAAAACACCTTTTTCCTTGGTAACTAAACCTCTTTGAAACGTCGTTGCAGTGAACCCTGCACACCATAGTCTTGAGATGATGGGATATGGTTTCAGACTGCGACGGTGACAAATATAGTCTCCGTTAATATCAACTACAACCATATCGGCTAAAACAACATCTTTTTCCAAATTACGCGAAAAATATTCTGCAACAATTTGTAGTGCACCAGGTAAATACTGCTCGTCGCAATTGAGGTGCGCAATTACATCTACATCAGCACTCGCCAGCTTCCATCCTCGGTTAATGGCATCATACATGCCATCATCGTTTTCAGAACTGTATTCAAAAGTATATCCCGAAGTATCACTGTCATTATTAGAGCTAGATTTTTTTATATCTTGAAAATATCCCTCAAGCCATTCCGTAGTACCATCAGAAGAACACGCATCCTGCACATGATGATGAATCTGTAGGGACTCACTAACCTGATCAGCAACAGAGGCTACACAAAGTTTGAGCCAATCAAGCTGGTTATAGCTGGGGGTTACCACCCAGAACTTCATTTAAACAGTCTCCGCCGTTTGGTGAATCACTTCATCAGGATGAAGGGTTGCTTTAATCTTCTCAACACTTCTTGCCAGTACTGTAACAACCGCACCCGCAACCAGAATACGCCCAAATTTGGGCATCTGACCGTAAACAAGGAAGAAAGAGATTACTTCCCATAAAAGCCAACAACACAAGGCTAGACAATATCTCGACTCAAGAGAATTATACTGAACCATGTTAACGGCAATTTTCCAAGCACTCACGCCAATGGCCAAAAGTAGCCATGTCCCAACCAAAAATCCCGGGAATCCATAGTCAATCAAGAGGGTCAGTGGACCACTGTGATAGGCATGGGTTTGAAAAGCAAACCATGGCGTATATAGTATAATGTCAGAAGTAGAAAGATTTTCGACCGTGTCATAAACATTAAAGGTCGATCCACGACCTATCCAAAAATAATCAGGAAAACGCTCCCAACAGTATTTCCATATTTCCACTCGCCACTCAACCGACTCCAATGCATCTTTGCCGGCAAATGTTTCAATTTTTGTTCCTGGAAGGAAGGAAACCGCCCGTTGAAGACCGGCTGGAACGTATGGACTGACTAAGATAGCTGAAATCCAAAGGAGCGCCCCGGCAATAAAACATTTTATGGAATATTTGATTCTGGTTTTTGAGCCAATAAATCCGAAGAGAACAGTCACCATAATCAATGCAACAATACGGCTTCTGAACCCGGTCAAACCCATTGCTCCCAATAAGACTATCCATATGAATAACCCGAGCGGTCTGAATTTCCAACGAATAGCAAGCACCAACGGAAAAGCCGCATACACGAACGGTTGCAACCACATCAACCGTTTACTTCCTATAGCTTCCGGCCCAATTGATGAAAGTTGAGATGCCGCTGCAACAAACCCAGATCGCTGTATCAAAGCGCCCAAAACACCTCCAATAAAAGTACCTATGATCGCATATTTGAAAAGTTTCTTAGATATATCAACTTTTCTTATCGCAAGGTAAAATGCTACAGCAACGAAAATTCTAATATAGATCATCCCCCCCCAGGTTTCACTTCCCAAAAATCGCAATCCGGTACCACGACTAGCCATCAGAATCAGTACTAATCCGGTAAAGAGCATGAGAGGCTTTTTCTCACGGAACGACTGCGATGAGGCATTATATCCCACCAACGCCCACGAAAGGATTGCTGATGCTATAACCATACACTGCATTAATACGCCCACTGTAAGGTAGTTAATCCCTCTGATCGTTATAGCAGTCGCATCGGCCACAATACCGAACATGAAAGCTAAATCCGGCCGATTCATCAGCATTAGAGCAAAAGGAAGAGCAAGAAGCCCTCCCATAAAAAGAATGTTGCCCGTCTTAAGCGTAAAAAAGGCGACGACTACCGTGAGAACAAAGGCAACCACCTTTATAATATTTCGTTTTATTTTAACCTGATCTACTTGATTTAAGGTTCTATGGGAAAATTCATGATTCATGTTCTAATCCAAATATTCATTATTGAGTAAAGTTACCGTATCGCTCACTCGGCCTTCAACAGTTGTTTATAAAAAGAGAATAGTTGCTCAGCCATTTTGCACCATTGAAATTTCCTACTCTGCTCCATTCCCTTAACCGACCAATGTTCCCGCTCAGGTTCCGAAAGTACACGCTGCATACACCCAAAAAGTTCATTACTACTGTTCGGATTAAAATATAATCCGGCATTTTCAACCACCTCCGGTAATGGAGGTGCTGAACTCACTAAAACCGGACAACCAAGGCTCATAGCTTCAAGAGGAGGAAGACCGAAGCCTTCATAGGTAGAAGGGTATATTAATGCCCTTGCATTCTTGTAGTAAGCCGCAAGGAGCTCATCAGAACCGGAAACCTGTGCAACATAATCTGATAAACCGAATTTATTGATCAGCTTTATTTCTTCGGGCTTCAAATCTCCCCCACCAAAACATACCAACGAAACTTTGTTTCCAATTTCAGTATCAGCCATTGCTTCCAGAATAAGATCGAAATTCTTGTAAGAAACAGAGCGGCTACCCACGTACAAAAAATATGATTTTTTCACGGTGAGTAACGCCGGCGTTACCTCCGAAAAGCTGTTCCCATGGTAAATCACACAGGTTTGTTTATTCTCGAGATCAATATATTTTTCCAGATCACAAAGTGTGTTATTTGAAACACAAACTACCCCGTCAGCTCGCTTAACTGCTGTTCTTTTCCAGCCACTTTGTGGATCATTTTCAGAAAACATTTCCGGATAAAGTTCATGAATCATGTCGTGAATAGTTACGACCACTTTACACCTATCAGGAACAGTTGGTGTGTCAAAGTAGGTGAAGTGACAGATATCAGGCTGGTATTTTTTAGCAAACACCCGAATAAGTAAGCGATTAAGTGGCATAAACAATCGTTGTTTTACTATTCTGGGGGGTAGATACCACCCGATAATATGCTGCTTAACTTCAGGAGAAGCATCCCGTAAATACTGATTTTTATGAAATCCGGCAAATAAGAAACATTCAACACCATCCATTTGGAGTATATGCTTAAAAGCTTCAAACAAAACACGCGAAACACCGCCACGCGACTGCATAACGAAAGCTGAATAGTCGAACAAAATCCTCACTCAATAACTCCGGGATTAATCGCTCTACTTAGCCAATTAAGAGAAGAGTCGACTAATGGTTTTAAAGCTTTTTTCACACTCGTGTAATCAGGATTCACCATCACAATATCATGTTGATCACCAAACATGATCTGACTTAAACCACATATCTCTGCTAAAGAGACTACTCGATTTTTTGCTTTTTCATTTTTAATATACAAAAACTCTTTTTCATATTTCAGCGCAAATATCGTTCCATGAAACGTACTCGTAGCTACACAAGCTGCATGCTTATAAAAACTCAGCCATTCCAGTGGTCCAACATCCATCAGCGTTTTATCACACCAGAGTTGTCGATACCCAAGAGAGAGCGTTTTCAAACCCTTCTCAGTAGCAAGATCTTGAATTTTTTTTACCATTTGAGAATCTGATACATATGCATAAATCAGCAGATAATCTCCAAGCTCTCTAATTCGCGTGGTCATAACTTCATCATCACCAAAATCATAAACGAGCGTAGGATCCAGGACGATTGGTGCATCCTCGCCGGTTGCCGCCTGCACAATAGCTCGGGTATTTTCATCCCTGACGGAAATAGCATGGAAAGAACTTAATCCATCAGCCATTCCTTGGGGATGCGACTCTCCATGATTAACCCAACCGGAGCTTGCCGCAAAAGAAACTTTCCTATCGGCAACGAATCCACCGAAATAGACCGGATCAAATCCGAAAATTTTATAATTCCACACGACATCGCTACCAACAACCACGACATCAAAAGCCCATTCCTGAACTTTTTTTGGATCCTTAGTAAATGGCGTGAGGTGAAATTGTTTATGATCCTTCTTAAAGGCGCGTTCTTTCTTTAAACGATCAAGGAACCGAATCGGACGTCGATATGCCAACCATGGCCGCAGATCTTCCTGTAACCAATGTTCCTGATTCTTATAGTTTATGATCGTTACATCATGCCCAAGGCCTTTAAGCACTTTCATCGTTGCAAAAGCCTGTAGGTAAGCACCGTGATTTAAACCTTCATGGTATGTCAATATACCCAACTTCATATTAGTTAAGCTTCTTAATTGGTTTTGCCGGTACACCCGCTACAACGGTCATTTCGGCAACATCTTTCACCACAATGCTTCCAGCAGCAACAACTGCACCTCTGCCAATTGTGACACCTTTTAAAACTACCACCTTGGGGCCCAACCAAACATCGTCTCCAATAACGACAGGTGCCGATTCAACCACTGTCCAATCCTTATGATCATTCCAGCGATTGGGTAAATCTTTACGCCGAACGTCAGGGTCCAACGAATGGCCATCTGTGTCAGAAATATAGCAGTCATGAGAAATCATTACGTGATCTCCGATGATTACAGACTCTGTTGAAACAACATCAGATCGACTCCCAAGGAAAAAATATTTCCCAATTTGCATAGATGCACCTTCGCGTTGGCATTGAAGAGAACCATTAACAATAGGATACTCATCAAGCGCAAATGAAGAATCTGCTTGCATGGAAATACATTTCCAATTCAGGCGAGCCCTTTTAGGCAACTTCAGCAATCGAATATCAGACCGTTTCAGCAGTTTCTGCTTTGACCGTTTATTCAACCCTCTCTTAAGTAGATCTTTAAGCTTATCCATTGTCTAGAACTCGCTCTGTTAACTTATAAACAAGTGTTAAATTTTTTGCATCTACTTCAGATACCAGTCCAGCCAACGCGCTATCCATCAAACATATTGGATTCACCCCTTTATCTCCGGAATGAGCTGCATGCGTAATTAAACTTAATTCTCGTGGTACAGAGCCATAGTTACCATTTCTCCGAAAAAGAGTAGAGCCTCCGTCATCAAAAAAGATGCCTTCAGATCCTTCAAAAATAATATCAGGCAGATACTTTTCATACTTAGCTCTTTTTAGTTTTTTTCTGTAAGGGACAGCTCTTACGTCAAGCTCAACCATTTGTTTATCCGCATTGAGCTTTTCACATATAAAAGAAACCATCTTATCTATATCTTGCTCACCTTTTACTGGTCCACCAAAGCGTTCACTATCATTAATAAATACGCCCGAAACAAACTCATGACCAAATGCAGAACTATGTTTCCAATCATACAGTTTAAGAGACTCTCGCAAAGTTGGATTAAGCTTTGAAGTGACTCTACCGATTGACTTTCCTTTTATAAATCTTCTTACAAACTTCTTCAATCCCTTAAGAAATAATGATGAGGATTTTGTGCATAAAAAACCTTCCTGCTGTAGGAACACATTCACATTCCCCCGATACTTATGAGGAACTATGTTGTGGTCGGCAGTGATAATAAAATGATCCGGCTTCAACTCCTCATAGAGATTCCGAATATTGTTATCCAATGCGGAAAAATGCTCCTCCAAATTAGTCTGCACCCAGCTCTTTTCTCCCCCCGGTTGCATAAATTCACTCATCTCCTTCATAGAGGCATAGGATTCAATTTCACTACGGGCCAGATACTGGGCTATCGTGGTCCCACGATTGGCGAGAAAGCCAAATTCAATCTCTTCCTCTTTGCAGAGTTCAACGAAACAGTCGGTACGAATATCTTCCATTTTTATCAACTTATGAAAGAGCTCTTCGGTCTCTTCGATATCTTCATTGTGGATACGGATCTCAACAATATAGT
>JBJLEJ010000020.1:0-24144 GCA_045565965.1 Pontiellaceae bacterium
CACTGAGTTTAATCCCCTACATATTGGGTGTTCTCCAAATCGTTCCACATTCACTTCACGCCCTCTGAGTGTTTTCTCCGGATCTATCACTATTCCAGACTGTACTGCAATACCCCAGCGACGCATCATTGGCTCCAACCCACTCTCATATAATGCATCTTGCAAAATAAGTAATCGTCCACTTCGATTTAAATACCGCTCCAAAGCTTCCACGACACCCGGACTCAATTGTTGCTTAGGTCCTGCCACAACAACGGCATCTGCATCCTCTGGGATTGATATATTTCCACTAATCGTTAGAGGTTCTGCATCAATTGCACGTCGTTGTAACATCGATCGTAACTCACTAATACTCCGTGTTCCGCCATCCGTCGTAAGGATTAACTCCTCATGCCCCTGCAAAAAATAGATTTTAGAGCGTCTTCCCTCAATCAACTCTGTGATCGCATTTGAAATCATCTGTTCACCACGAAAACCAACCAATCTATAGCGATCAGCTCCATCCACAGGTTCAACATCCATCATCTGTGCAGCTTCAATAATTCGCTGTTGTTCTCCATCATCTAAAACTAAAACTTGTGCTTCAAGCAATGAGTATGTAACCGCTAAAGACTCTGTTTCAGCACGATCCTTAACCGGGTCTATCCAATTAATACGGATCATTTGACTTGATGATTGATACTCCTGAAGTAAATTATTCAAATCCTCAAATAAGATATGTTCTTCTTGGAATAGAACAGTAAGCTTAATAGGTCTTTCTAACTGATCTAAAAGCGCATACGATCGCGGAGATAGTGAATATAGTGATTTTTTATTCAGATCTACACGTATCACTAACCGTGTCGAGAGAGCCAATAAAAGTAATAGTAAAATCAAAGCGAGTCCAATATTCACGACTCCGTGCAGCTGATGCCATTTTTTCCAACCTTTTCTCATCAGTTGCGCTTCCATTCCAATATTCGAATCGCTGCATAGAGCATCCAGATGCTGTTCCCAAGATAAAGCAACACCACTCGGCTATCTATAACACCGCGTGAGAAATCAAGCATATGAGTAAAAGTGGAAAAAAATTGTCCTACACTTCGAATCCATTCGTATTGCGTGCTATATCCCATTAACATAAACACCAAAAGGGAACTAAATAAAATCGTAAATCCAGCTATGGCAGCAACCACCTGATTTGTTGTAAAAGCCGACATTAACAAACCTACTGCATTATAAAATAAGCCTATGAAAATAACACCTGTAAAGGATGCCACGAGTATACCTATTTCCAAAAAGACCACACCTTGCGTCAGACATAAACTATGAAGAACTCCGCAGTAGATCAAAGCTGGTAGCCACAAGATGAGATAAAAAATAAACGCACTTACGAATTTAACTATTACAAATTGTGTTTCAGAAATCGGCGTTGTTAGAACAGCTTCCAGGGTTCCAAGCCGACGTTCCTCCGCAATCAGTCGCATCGTTATCAAAGGCACGACTACTGGGAGAGAAAACGTCAGCAGAGGACCATTAAATAAGAGTTGGTGAGCCATTATCAATCGTTCTCCATCAGCCAACTGCTGCAATAACCAAAAGAAATTAAGCCCACTCAATAACCAGAAAAAAAACAATACAGCATATGCTAATGGAGTATAAAATAGAGCTCGCATCTCTCTCTTTAACAAACATATAAAAGTTCGCATCATGATCAGGATTTCCCATCCATCGTTGCTACAAATGCTTCTTCTAAAGTAGATTCATTCGTCTGTAATAAACGTAAAACTAACTTCATCTCAGCCGCCCAGGCAAAGACAGACTCAGACGAATACCCTTCTTGTAAATTCAGCTCCAGCCGCAACCAGCCATCCGGAAGCACATTTACTTCCACGACATCTATCCAAGAAACTGATTTAATCATTTTATTAAAAGCTGATATTTCGCATTGAATTTCCGTAATCACAGATCGATCAAGTGAAGCGTCCCGTCGAAAACCATCAACCGTATCTGCCGCTACAACTTCACCCGAACGAATAACAAGAACTCGCTCACATACTGCCTCAACCTCCTGCATAATATGCGTTGAGAGCAATACAGTATGTTCTTTTGCAACTTCCTTTATCAGTGACCGGACCTGACGAATTTGGTGAGGGTCTAACCCCACTGTTGGTTCATCCAGAATCAATAATTCAGGCTCATGAATTAATGCATCTGCTAATCCAATTCGTTGCTTATACCCTTTTGAAAGTTGCCCGATGATCCGATGGCCTACCTCTTCTAATCCACACTGCATTTTCACTATCTGTATACGATCGCGAATACGTCTACCTAAAACTCCTTTAATAGTAGCACGATAAGCTAAGAATTCATCCACTCGCATATCAAGATAAAGTGGGCAATGCTCAGGTAAGTAACCAATCCGACGTTTTACCTCCTGAGGATCAATAATTGCATCAAATCCCGCTACTTCAATTGCCCCTTCATCAGGCGTCAAAAATCCACTGAGCATCCGCATTAAAGTCGTTTTTCCCGCCCCATTCGGACCCAAAAAACCAACTACTTCATTTGCACCGACTTCAAAAGAAACTTTGTGCAATGCCTGCACACCTACAAACTGCTTTGAGATGGCTTCCACACAAATCATTGCTATCCGTTTATGATTTCTTCAACTACATCTAAGAAAGAAAACATTTGCGGGACTGTTCCGATTGAAATACGCAAATAATCCTTCGTCTGCTTGGCCTCTCCAAAATAGCGGACAAAAATATTCCGCTTTTTCAGTGATTCAAATAATTTCGCAGCGCTAATACCCAATGGCTTTACCCATAAAAAATTAGTCTGCGATTCAAATACTTCAAAACCAAACTCAAACAACTTCTCTGATACAAGTCTTCGAGTCTCTTTAACTGCTTCAACATTCGCCTTCATAGTCTCTTGATCCATCAAAGCTACCCGAGCTATCTCCTGCGTGATGTAGTCAACATTATACGAATCTTTAATTTTATAAAGCGCCCGTATTAAATCCGCATGACCCACACAATATCCGCATCGTATGCCGGCCAATGAATATGATTTTGACAAAGATCTTGAAACGATTACATGCGCATGTTTTAAGGCCAAATCCATACAGTTCCACTCAGCAAACTCCGCATAGGCCTCATCAATTAACAACACACCATCAATCTGTTCTGCGAACGATGAAATTTGCTCATATTCAGCCGATACACTTGTCGGTGCGTTCGGGTTTGTCAGAAAAAAGAGTGCAGTCTCTAAAGCCTCAGGGTTATTCCAAGCAAATCGCTCATTCAACAAAACCCGCTCATATTGCAAATCTTCTATTTGCGCTAGCACGGGATAGAGAGAATATGAAGGTTCTAAAAATCCAACCTTCTTATCTCGTTCGACAAAAGCGCGAAGAGCGAGTGCTAAAATTTCATCAGATCCGTTACCCACAAACACTTGTTCTACTGAGCATCCGTGTAAATCAGCAATCACCTTGCGAACTTCCATACAAACTGGATCTGGATAACGTGCTAAATCTGCCACATCAATTTCGTGTAGCATATCCAACACTTCAGGAGAAGGCAGATAAGGATTCTCATTCGTATTTAGTTTAACAACCTCATCCCCTTGCGGTTGTTCTCCGGGAATGTAACCCTGCATATTTATTACTGATTTTCTAATCCAATCGCTCATCTATAAACCTCAATCATCAAATCGAATTGTTGCTGAACGCGCATGTCCATCCAACGTCTCTACCCGTCCAAATACTTTTACGACTGGTAATGTATCCCGAAGATCTGCTTCCGTATACTGAACTAAACTGCTTCGGCGACGAAAGTCCTCCACAGTCAGCCCCGAGAAATAATGGCAGGTACCGCCAGTCGGTAATACATGACTCGGACCCGCCACAAAATCGCCTACAGCTTCTGGTGTATATGGACCTACAAACAAAGCACCCGCTGTCAAAATTTTTGGTATCCACTTCTGCGGTTGTCTCACCACTAATTCCATATGCTCAGGCGCAAAACGATTACAAAGTTCTATGCCTTCACTTAAACTCTTCACGCATACAAGTAGCATTCCATTTTCCATAACATCGCGAATCGGACCAGTTCGCAGCAATGTTTTTGATTGCTGCATCACCTCTGCGCGAATTTGATGCGCAAGTTTAACCGACGTCGTAACCAGTAACGATTTCTCCGAACTCGTACCATGTTCAGCTTGTGAGAGTAAATCAGCCGCCATATGCGCTGGATTCGCTGATCCATCACATAATACCGCAATTTCACTTGGCCCCGCAACCATATCCAACGCTACATCACCATAGACCTGTCGTTTTGCTGCCGTTACATACGGTCCACCAGGACCCACAATCTTTCGCACTTTCTTAATTGATTCCGTGCCATACGCCATCGCACCAATCGCATGAACGCCACCTAGTTTATAAATTTCTGTCGCCCCTGCCAAATGAAGTGCGTATATTATGTGCGGATTCAACGAACCATCCCTTGCAGCTGGAGAACACGCAACTAACTCCTTTACTCCTGCTACCTTAGCTAATGTCAACGTCATTAATGCAGTCGATGCCAACGGAGCCGAACCACCTGGAATATAAGCTCCCACGCGATCGAATGGTATAAATCGCTCTCCTAAAACCCCACCATTGGGCGTAGGCATCGTCCAATCATCTCGTAAACTCTTTGTTGAAAATAATGTGATCCGCTTATGCGCTTCTTTGGCCGCTCGTTTGAAATCATCATCGACTAAATGTTTTGCCGTTTGAATCTCTGCCTCACTCACTCGCATTGTCTGTGCCGTTATACAAGAGCGATCAAATTTTTTAGCGGCCGCCACCACGGCTTTGTCACCTTGTTTTCGGACGCGTTGCAAAATCGAAGCAGCCACATCCATCGCATCCGTCTCCACCGATGAACGCTCCAAAAATGCCGTCACCTTCGGGAAACGACCCTTCGAATTCCATGTCACAATCGGTGCTAATTTTCTTGCCATTATTTAGTCCTCATTATCAAAGACCGTAACCTACCGTACCCATCTACTAAAGAAAACCTATTTATTGTCATCCCACTCATTCTAAATACGAACTCAATTGAACCTAAATAATCTACTTCCCGATACAAAAACGGGAGAAAATATTATCGAGGAGCTCGTCGTGGTAGGTACGACCCGTCACATTACCGAGATACTCAAGTGCGCTACGCAGATGATCACATGCTAAAGCTGCTTTTTGTTCTATATTTTCATTCAAATAGGTACGCGCCTGTTTGGCTTCATTACAAGCCTGAAGCAAGAGCAAACGATGACGTTCTGAAATAACCGCATGAGCTGTACTCTCCGCTCCTGCTTCTAACTTCTCAATCAAAGCTTCTTTTAAATCTACCAATCCACGGGCATTTAAGAGACTAACAGATATACCCTCAATTTCATTCACCTCTTGACCGAGATCTATCTTGTTTAATACCACAACCAAACGATCCGACGGTATCTCTTCTAAACGCCTCTGATCTTCTTTCTCAAGCGGTTTTGAAGCATCCAAAACATAGACGATCAGTTCAGCCGCTTCACCATATGCTTCTGCACGACGAATGCCTTCCGCTTCCACATCGCAATCCGTCACGCGCAAGCCTGCCGTATCGGTTAAGCGCAACGGGATTCCGTTTAAAACCCACTGCTCTTCAATTGTATCTCGTGTGGTCCCCTCTATTTCAGATACAATCGCTCGTTCAAAACCTAATAACACATTTAATAAGGTTGATTTTCCCGCATTGGGTCGGCCTAAAATGGCAACCCGAACCCCTTCACGCAGTAAACGACCTTCATTCCACGTCTCTAATAATTCATCCAACTCTGTAAACGAATAATCTAATTTTTGGGCAATCCCACTAAATACGTCATCCGGCAGTTCGTCCTCTACAAAATCGAGCGTTGTCTCCAGATTTGCAGTCACTTCCAAAAAAGCATCATACAATCCGTTAAATGAATGACTTAAAGCCCCTTCTAACTGTTCAAGTGCTGCTTGAGCAGCTCGGTCAGAACGGGCTCGAATCAGATCAAATAAGCCTTCTGCTTGCGTTAGATCCATACGTCCATTTAAAAAAGCTCGGCGCGAAAACTCACCCGGCTCAGCCATACGCGCACCGGCTTCCAAAACTCGCCGCAAAACTCGTCGAAGCACGATAGCACCACCATGACCTTGCAACTCAACAGTATCTTCACCGGTAAAACTTTTTGGCGCCCGCATGACCAATGCTAACCCAACATCAATTTGAACGCCCTCTTTATCCTGAATAGAACCATAGGCAAATGTATTTGTATCTCGATCTATCAACCTAATACCATCTGCCGATTGAAATACCACTGACCCAATCTCCAGTGCCATTTCACCTGAAATCCTAACAATTCCAACTCCACCTTCACCGGCTGGTGTTGCGATCGCTGCTATGGTCCCATATGACGACATCTCCAAACCATACGCTCAACCTGAAAACTCGCCAAGGTTCAAAAAACGATTCATTTCGAATTATCTATTTTATTAATAAATAATGCACCCGATCGGAGGCTTTTTGCTTAAATTTAAAAATCTTTTTTATTTCTATTAATGACAAGTATAACGATGCTGTTATTTGAAATAAATCTCCTTAATATGCTAATCAAAGAAAGCCAAACTCATTATAAATTAATCATGAATCAAAAGAAAAAGCTCCATACATCCACAACATTAAGCTACCTTAATTAAAAAAAAAGGATATCAAGATGATTTTTATAAATAGCTCACCAATCTTTTTCGCCATCTGGATGATTCTGGGAATTGTTTCCTATTTGCTACATCCGAAAATTAAGGAAGAGTTAGGCAGTTGCCTAAAGTCGGGGAAATTTTTTCATCTTTTTGGAGGGATTCTATACGGTCTCTTTCTCGCTTTTTTGTTTGGTCCGCTAAGTTATTTTCTCATCGCACTGGCAATCAAGATTGTAAATCGCGCCAAGCGGTAACCCACCCAGATAGCAAAAGAAATTCGAGATAACTCCTGCTCTCTTTTTTAGACATTCATTTTTTAAATATTCCTGACTAAGTTTTTACTTTCTATACCGATTATTTTTTATGAACATAGTTTATCCAGAAAATGTTCCAATGATGGTGTTACCAGGAGTTCTTCTATTGCCTAATCAGGTATTACCGCTTCACATTTTTGAAAATAAATACAAAATCATGCTCGAGGATGTCATCCACGGGGATAGAATATTCGGCATTTGTGATGAGTCCATCTATGCTCCAATGCAATGCAGCAGCATCGCTTCTGTCGGCCTGCTACACCTTTGTGAAAAACAGGAAGAAGGCACTTCTAACCTTATGCTTCTCGGACTGCAAAAAGTACACATACTAAACCTGAATGAAGATAAACCTTATCCCCGAGTCGAAATCAATCCGATTGAGCCCCCTTCGCTTGATAAACGTCAAACCGATGTAATACATGAACATATCATGAAAAGAATAGACCCTCTTTTACCCGATCATCCAAAAGCAAACGAAGTAATTAAAACAATGCAACAAATACAAAACCTAGATCTGCTGATAGACTATGCGACTCAACTCATTCAGACGCGCCCTGATCGTCAAAAAAAGATCTTCCAGACGATTGAAATAAAAGAAAAAATGGCACTATTTGATATGCTTTTCTCAGATTAAATTCTGCTCGTTGCGTGTCTAAATTTCAAGTGCCTCAAATGATTCTAAAAAAAGCATAACCTGTTCCTTAAGAGATGTTGCCCCACCTTCCAGATCACTTTCAATATTAATTGGTATTTGTGGATCATGTAGCGATTTACGCACCAAAATCCATCCGTTAGGAACTGTAACATGAACTCCTTCAAAATTATCAGGGGTACGTTTCCAGTCTTCTTGGGATTCCACAAAAAAAACAAACGCTTCCAACACCTGATCAGCATATGCTGAAAAATCCGCAATCTTTATTCTAGGTCGTATTTCAAGGGCTTCTGCTGGCTCTTGTAGCGGCTCTATTAGTGTATCAATCGTTCCTGCTTGAGTTTGATGTAATGTTGCTATTTTAACTAAAATTTTTGCAATCTGATAGGCTCCATCATCCAAAAAATAGTTTTCCTTAAGCGCTCCATGCCCCGATGTTTCTAACGCCAGCTCACTGGATATACCTAACTCATTTAATCGAATAGATTCATTGATCACATTCCGATAGCCCCGTTTAAATCGATGATGGATTCCCCCAAGCGACTCAATCCACTTCTTAAGCCCTGAAGAAGTAACTGAATCTGTTACCACTGTAGTGCCCGGATATTCCTCAAGCACAATCGCCGCCATCAAAGCAATAAAGCGATTTCGATTGATTGGATTTCCCTTTTTATCGACCGCACCCGCTCGATCCACATCCGTATCAAAGATAATACCAAAGTCTGCTTTTTGTTGAATAACAGCCTCAACCATCGCCAACATCGCTGATGCATCTTCGGGATTAGGAATATGATTCGGGAACATCCCATCGGGTTCCAAAAACTGACTTCCAGTTGTATCTGCTCCTAATGGTTGAAGAATTTGTTCAACAAAAAAGCCACCGGCCCCATTGCCGGCATCTACAATAATATGCAGTCCATCCAAAGGCCTTTCAATTCCAGTTCCTGCTCGAACAATGGAAACCAAATGAGCGCTATAATCAGACATCAAGTCGGTGGCTTCGGTGTGCAAAAGTGACTGACCTTCAAATAATCCCTTTTCTTCTGCCCGTTCCAAAATAGAGCTTATATCTTCTTTATCAAGACCGCCAGCACGCGTGAAAAACTTCATTCCGTTTCGATTGAACGGAAGATGACTTGCAGTCAGCATGATCGCACCGTCAAATGCATGAGAGGAAAACACTGTCGACATAAACATTGCAGGTGTAGAGGCTAGTCCACAATCACCCACCGATCCGCCTGAAAGTTCAATTCCCTCAGCAACACCTTGTTTTAGCATAGATGCCGAACACCGAGAATCATGCCCAATTGAAATACGCGGTTGAGTAATTCCACGCATCTGCTTAAGCCAATCCGTAAAAGCCCAGCCCAATGTTCGTACAATTTCTGGCGTTAAGTTAACCGGTTCTTCTGCAACGCCTTCCAAGGCAACCCCACGAATATCACTTCCGTTCTGCAAACTGAACCAATTCACCTATTATCCTTTTAATAAATTTTTCGCTGTTTCAACCACGTGCTCGATCGTAAAGCCAAATTTCTCTAGTAACACCGTATAGGGTCCAGATGCGCCAAAGTCATCTTTGCAGATCATCGCGCCCTTACGCCCCACATACCTCTCCCAACCAAAGCTCGTTCCTGCCTCGATCGCAATCCTTCGATCACATGCATCAGGCAAGACGCTCTCTTGATAGATGGAATCCTGCTGCTCAAATAACTCAAACGAAGGCATACTTACCACACGAACGTTCATCGTTTCTTCTGCTAATTTTGATGCCGCATTAAGAGCAAGTTCTACTTCGGAACCCGTTGCAATTAGAAGTACCCCGGGTGTACCTTCCCCGCTCTGCCAAAGTGTATAGGCACCCTGGTGCAAACCACTGGCGGCAGGATAAACCGAACGATCTATGGTTGGCAATCCTTGCCGTGTCAAGAGCAGCGCCGTCGGTCCAATCTGATTCTGCAAGGCCGCAATCCATGCTTCCTTCACTTCATTCGCATCACTTGGACGAATTACCGTAAGATTATGGATCATGCGTAAACTGGCTGCGGTTTCAATCGGTTGGTGCGTTGGACCATCTTCACCCACACAAAAACTATCATGGGTGAATACATAGATCACAGGAATCCCCATTAAAGCTGCCAATCTAGCTGCGGGACGAAGGAAGTCAGCAAAGACCAAGAAAGTACCACCAAATACGCGTAATCCTCCATGCAACTGAATTCCATTCATAATCGCAGCCATACCCAATTCACGAACTCCGAAGTGAAAGTTACGACCTTCAAAATGATCTTTACCGATATCGGAATAAGCTTTCATGTAGGTGTTGTTCGAAGGTGCTAAATCAGCTGAACCACCCACCAAATATGGTATCGCATCAGCTAATGCTTGAATTGTTTTCCCTGAAGATGCTCGAGTTGCCAATGACTCTCCTGCTTCAAAAGAAGGAATCAACTTATTTAAATCCGGTAATTCTTGCCCCATAGCTTGTTTCCACTCGCTTAAAAGATCTGGATGATCAGAGCTCCATCGAGAAAATAACTCATTCCACTCGGATTCAACTGCTTCCATCGCCACCGCACGGTGGGCAAATAAATTGCGCACTTCTTCCGGCACATGAAAGGCTTCTGGAGAAAGACCCAATGCAACTTTAGTTAATGCAACTTCATCTTCACCTAAAGGAGCCCCATGACAATCATGGCTACCGGCTTTGTTAGGTGATCCAAACCCAATGGTTGTATTGCAAATAATCACTGTTGGTCTCTCTTGATCTGTTTGCGCCGTCTCGATCGCTTCGGCAATTTGTTGATGGTTATGCCCATCAATCTCAATCACTTGCCAATTATATGCCTCCATCCGCTTGGTTACATCATCGGTGTAGGTAATATGTGTATCCCCCTCGATCGATATAAAGTTTTGATCATAAAAAACAATCAGTTTGCCCAAGCCATGGTTCCCCGCTAACGAGAATGCTTCATGAGAAGCGCCTTCTTCAAATTCACCCTCCGAAGCAATTACATAGGTGTAATGATCAACCAATGCATCCCGTCCTGTATTATAGCGTGATTCTAACATTTTTTCTGCAATTGCCATTCCTACGCCGTTGGCGCATCCTTGGCCTAACGGTCCCGTTGTCGTCTCGATTCCGAGCGCATGACCGAATTCTGGATGCCCCGCCGTTCGAGAGCCCCACTGCCGAAACTGTTTTAATTCATCGATCGTCATATCCTCAAAACCTGCTAAATGAAGTAGTGAATAGTGCAACATCGAGCCATGACCCGCTGAAAGAATGAAGCGATCTCGATCCGCCCACTCTGGATTCTTTGGATTATGTTTCAAATAATTGAGCCAAAGAACGGCAGCCACATCCGCCATTCCCATCGGCATGCCTGGATGACCAGATTTAGCGGCCTGAACACCGTCCATTGAAAGACCACGAATTGCATTTGCTGCAAGTTGTATATTCATTGTATCCCCTAATTGTATAAAGCATTATAGTTATATCATTCCATAATCATGATGAAATGCTTGATGTATTATTTTTTAATATTAGTGCTTCAGACCCCGGTACTTTATCAATCCAACCGCCCCCAAGTACCTCTGTATCAGCATAAAAAACGGCTGCCTGCCCTGGTGCCAGTGCAAACTGAGGCTCCTCAAATTGAACCTCTGCAAATCCACCATCCAGAGGTGTAATCAATGCCCATGCCCCGCGGCTTCCATATCGAGGACGCACTAAACAACGAATTGATGCATCCGATTTTGAATGAATCCAATGAAGATCCCGAACTAGACAAATATCCGACAAAACTCCAGGACGTGGGGCAATTTCAACTCGATTAGTCGCTTTATCCAAGCGTTTAACATACATGCGTTCGCCCAAAGCCACACCCAGTCCACCCCGTTGTCCAACCGTAAAATGATGTAATCCTTTATGTCGGCCCACCACACGCCCAGTATGATCCACAATCTCACCATCCACCGCCACAGAATCGTTTCGCTGCTCAACAAAATGAGCCAATTGACCCTCTTCAATGAAGCAAAGATCTTGACTATCTCCCCGCGATACTATCGGAAGACCCCGCTCTTTTGAATAAGCACGTACCTCTGGTTTGGGCAAATCAGCTAACGGGAACATCAGATGTTCTAACTGATATTGGCTTAACCGATGTAAAAAATAGGACTGATCTTTTTCAGGATCCTTAGCACAAAAGAGACGATAAAAACCAGCTACGTCTTTTTCCACACGCGCATAATGCCCTGTAGCGACCGCTTGACAGCCAAGTTGCTCTGCTCGAGTTAGTAAAAAACCAAATTTAATAAACGCATTACACTGAATACAAGGCGAGGGCGTCTCACCAGCCGCATACCCGTCTACAAAAGGATCGACTATCTTTGCAGCAAATACCTCCTGTGCATTAACTACATAATGCCGTATGTCCAAAAAATCACAAACTGTACGAGCTCGTTCCACATCTTCTAACGAGCAGCAGCGCGATCCCTCTTTCCACATATGTGCCGTCAACCCAATGACTTCATATCCTTGATCAACCAACATCGCAGCCACAGCAGAACTATCTGTTCCTCCACTCATCCCAACCGCTACGCGAATTTTTGTCTTATTACTCTGCATCCGCAAAAACCTATATTCTACTCTTGTTCATGGCAAGGGGTCATTTAAGTGATTGTGAATCGTTATTTATGAATGGCCACATATTCCAACAACTCCTTATTTAATCCGATATAGTTTGACAGATTCGCCTCAAACAGTTTTTCTCTTCGCCTTTACGAACGAAGGAGAAACACATGTCGATGCACAGTAGTTTAAAAGGCGCCGCGAAGATTCGTACAAGACGAAACGTACTGAAACGTTTTGAGCGTGTAGATAGCTTAAAAAAAGATGGTCGTTGGAAAGAAGGCGACCGCGCATATGGTTTACCCAAAACTAAACCCGAAGAGTAGACCTTTACTAACAACCCATTCAAAGCACCTTCGCTCAAGGCAAGGTGCTTTTTTTATGATGAAACCGAATCCTCCCATCCGACTTCAAAAATTTATGGCCGACTGTGGTCTCGGCTCACGTCGTTTTTGCGAAACACTCATCACTGCTGGACGCGTAAAAGTAGATGGGAAAATTATCACGGAACTCGGCACGCGAGTTGAACCTGGTCGTCAACATGTCGAATGTAACGGTACGGTATTACAAATTGAACCCCCCATCACCCTGCTCCTTAATAAACCACCTAGAGTCATCTGTACTTCACATGATCCCAATGGTCGTACCACCGTTCTAGATCTTCTAGAAGATCTGCCCGAACGAGTTTATACGGTCGGACGCCTTGATTTTATGAGTGAAGGTCTCATTTTGGTGACCAATGATGGTGAACTTACCCATACCCTTATGCACCCAAAACACCATATTGAAAAAACATATAAAATCTGGGTCGATAAACCCCTTGGTCATTTTCAACAGCAAAAAGCACTCAAAGGTATTCCCAGTAAAGGCGAAGTCCTTCGTGTAAAATCGATCAGCGAAGGAATCCATACAAGACAAGGGGTCATTCACACTATTGTACTCGAAGAAGGTCGTAACCGTCATATTAGAAGACTCATGGAATGCTTCGAACGAAAAACATTTCGACTTCAAAGAACGCATATCGGTCCCCTTCAACTCGACAACCTTAAATACGGTGAATGGCGACGAGCAAAACCCTCAGAACTAAAGCTTCTGCGTCAATTTATCGCCCAAAATGCGGTTGACTCAGACGACGAATAATATCAGCTTTAAATGCTTTCATGAATTTAGGACAGGAGAAGAAGAATGAGCCAACTTGAAACTCAATGTTTACACGCAGGATATGAACAAGCAGAAGCAACGACTAAATCGCATGCTGCTCCGTTGTATAGAACTACATCATATCGATTTGATAGCACCGAACATGCTAATAATCTTTTCACCTTAAAAGAGTTAGGAAACATATACACGCGTTTAATGAACCCCACAACTGATGTTCTTGAACAACGTGTAGCTGCGCTTGACGGAGGTGCCGCAGCTCTAGCACTCGCATCTGGAACTAGTGCCGCCTTCTACAGCATCATCAATCTAGCCAGTAAAGGCGATGAAATCGTCTCTGCAAATAACCTCTATGGAGGTACCTACACACAATTCAATGACATTTTACCGTCGATGGGTATTACCGTAAAAATGGTAGATCCACTCAACCCTAATAACTTTGCAGCCGCAATTACTGATAAAACAAAAGCACTCTATTGCGAAGTCGTTGGCAATCCGCTATTAGATTTGGTCGACCTGCAAGCCATCGGTGATATTGCCCATGCTCATGGATTACCCCTAATCGTGGACGCCACCTTCTCAACACCTGCACTCTGCCGACCACTTGAGCATGGAGCTGATATTGTAATACACTCCTTAACCAAATGGCTCGGCGGCCATGGAACAGTTATTGGAGGTATCGTGGTCGACTCAGGTAAGTTCGACTGGACTACTGGAAAACACCCCCTTCTTTCAGACCCAGAACCTAGTTATTGGAACACGAGCTTTGCAAATGATCTTGGTGATCTTGCTCCACTTGCTTACATCCTACGTATGCGTTTAATACCGCTTCGTAATCTAGGAGCATGCATTTCACCCGATAACTCATGGCAAGCCATTCAAGGAATTGAAACGTTACCTCTCCGAATGGAAAGACATTCTGAGAACGGACTTGCGGTTGCCAAGCATCTTCAAAACCACGACAAAGTGGAATGGGTACGTCATCCTTCCTTAGAAGGCGATAGTTCATACGAACTCGCACAAAAATATATGCCCAAAGGATCCGGAGGCATGGTTGTTTTTGGTGTTAAAGGAGGTGCGGAAGCTGGACGGACCTTTATTGAAAAATTGCAGATCTTTTCGCATTTAGCCAATGTTGGAGATGCTCGCAGTTTAGCCATTCATCCGGCTAGCACTACCCATTCACAGCTCTCTGAAGAACAACAACTCAACGCTCGAATTACCCCCGACTTGGTTCGTTTATCTGTAGGGATTGAACATATCGACGATATCTTAGAAGATATCGATCAGGCATTAGCTGCAATTTAGCTCAGCTGGAACAAATAAAAAAAGGAGTGTGCGGTGAACGTTCACACCCAATTTTACACATACGGTGAAATAGCCTCAGATCGACTTTTGTTGCAGGATGGAAGCTCCTTCGGGCCGATCACCATTGCTTATGAAACATTTGGCACGCTGAATGAATCACAAAGTAATGCCATCCTCCTTTTCCACGCGCTCTCTGGATCTCAACATGCTGCTGGTCACAATTCTACCGTAGAAGCCGCTGGAGATCGCTGGACGTCTGAATGCCAAACCGGTTGGTGGGATGCCTTCGTCGGGTCAGGTAAAATGCTAGACACCGATAACTATTTTATTATTTGTTGCAACTATTTCGGCGGATGCTATGGAAGCACGGGTCCTAGTTCTATAAACCCTGCCACTGAAAAACCTTATGGTGGCGATTTTCCCCATGTTCAGTTCAGCGACATCGTAGATGCACAGTTACCGCTCTTCAATCATCTTGGCATCGATCACTTTCATGCTGTTATCGGCTCCTCCCTCGGTGGCATGATGGCTCTTAACTTTTCTACACGCTATCCAACCAAAACCAGCCGCGTTATTACCATTGCCTGTGGATTACGTGCTCCAACTCTTACGAAAGTTCATAATCTAGAACAGATTCTCTCTATAGAAAATGATCCCAACTTTTATAATGGACATTATTACGACGGACCCGAACCTCTAAAAGGATTGGCGCTTGCCCGCATGATCTCCCATAAAACCTTTGTATCCTTATCAGATATGGAAGCCCGTATGACCGATCGCTGCGAGCAAGAAAAAGATGAATTCTCCTGGTATAAGGTTTGTCGCCCACTAGAGTCTTACCTGCTACATCAAGGTCGTAAGTTTGTCCGCCGCTTTGATGCCAATACCTATCTAAATTTAATTGCTGCCTGGTCCCAATTTGATCTTAAAGAAGACCTAAAAGCCGCTTCTGATCAAACCCTTTTTCAATCATGTAAACATCAAAACCACTTGGTATTCAGCATTGATTCAGACTGCTGCTTTTATCCTGAAGAGCAACAAGATCTATTCCATGCCCTCCAAGCATCCGATGTACCTAGCTCTTACTATATTATTAACTCAGAAAAAGGTCACGACTCCTTTCTACTTGAACCCACTTTATATCAAGATCAAATCAAGGAGTTAATCAACTCATGATGGCACTTCTCTCCCCATCTAAAAGCATGGATATGGAAATCCTGTCCAACCAATCAGCAACGCTGCCCGATTTTCTTGCAAAGTCAGAAAAGTTAATCCAACAACTTCGCAAAATGAACACCGATGAGCTAAGCGAATTTATGGAAATCAGCAATAAACTAGCGACTCTAAACAAAGAACGCTTTCAAAACTGGACACCCAAATTCAGTGCTAAAAATTCAAAACCTGCCCTCTTAGCGTTTACCGGAGATGTATATGATGGTCTAGATGCAAATACGCTTGAGGCCACGGATCAAGCCTATGCCCAAGATCATCTTCGCATCTTATCAGGTCTTTACGGAATTCTACGCCCACTTGATCTCATTCAAGCCTATCGGCTAGAAATGGGACGCCCTCTTAAGACAAAACAAGCTTCTAATCTATATGCCTTTTGGAGCGAATCGATTGGCTCTCATCTCAAACAAGTAACCGATGCCCCACTTATTAACCTCGCATCGCAAGAATACTTCAAAGCCGTACCTCAAAAAGAACTGTCCAATGAAATAATTTCACCCGTCTTTAAAGACGAAAAAAACGGAACCTTCAAGATCATCAGTTTCTATGCAAAAAAGGCACGCGGTCTAATGGCTCGCTACCTTATTCAGAATCGTATAACTAAACACAAAGAGTTACTCGCATTTAATCTTAACGGCTATCGGTATGATAAAACATTATCAACTCCTACCGAACCCGTATTCATCCGTCCTGCCTCCGCATTATGATATACGCAATATTGGGAGATATTCATGCAAATCTGGAAGCCCTCCAAGCGGTTATTTCAGATGCTAAGCAACAAGGCGTAGACCGTTTTGTATGCACAGGTGATGTTGTAGGCTATAATGCAAATCCCTCAGAATGCCTCGCTCAACTAGATCAATTAAATTGCGCCTTCGTGAAAGGTAATCACGATGAATACTGTAGCAGCCCAATTCCACTAAGCAACTTTAACCCCTCCGTTCGAGATACCCTACGATGGACGCGAAGACGACTATCACGCGCGGAAAAACGAACTCTCACACAAGCCCCTCTTGTAATGGATGTTGATGGATTTACACTTGTTCACAGTTCCCTTCACCATCCCAATCATTGGGATTATATCTTTAATATACAAAGTGCTGCCGATCATTTTCGTAATCAATTTAGCCAGATCTGTTTCATTGGTCACAGTCACATTCCCACCGCTTTCGTAAAAAATAGTCGAGTTCAGCAAGGCTCTTTTGAATCTCTCATCCTTCAACCCGAATATCGATATATCATCAATGTCGGATCCGTTGGTCAACCTCGCGATCTTAACCCCGATGCCGCTTATGCACTTTACAACACAAATCAATCACGCATTGATCTTCGAAGAGTTGCGTATGACCGCCAACAAACACAGAAAAAAATTCGAGCCGCAGGACTTCCTTTTCGGAATGCATTACGTCTCGAACGAGGACGCTAAGCATGACTCTCTTTTATGACGGCGCTTGCCCTATATGTTTAAAAAACCGACGTATCTTAATGCACTACGATAAAAACGATACCATACACTTTGTTGATATCAATGACGTAGCGTCCTTGAAAAACTATCCCCAACTTTCTACCGAACAAGCCATCGGAAAAATGAACGTTCTTCTATCATCTGGAGTATGGTTAAGTGGAATAGATGCCGTCCATGCTGCATATCAATTCGTAGGGTTATCAAGTTGGGTAGCATGGACACGCTGGCCTATCCTCAAACCCTTTGCAAACCGCCTGTATACATTTGTCGCAGACAACCGAATGAAGATCAGCCAATGGCTTCAGCTTCGATAACCAATTAATCTTCTATACAAATTCCTCGTTGACACCCAATAAAGATGATCCCACGATAAAAAAAACAAGGATCATTCTATGCCTCCAGCATCGGCCATGAAAATTTTCGTTCTCGATACCAATGTGATCTTGCACGACAGCAATTCTATTCATCACTTTGGTAAAAACGATATTGTCATTCCAATCACTGTTCTAGAAGAACTAGACAACTTTAAAAAAGGGAATGAATCTATCAATTTTCATGCAAGAGAATTTGCCCGTACCGTTGATAGTCTCAGTAGTGATATGTTATTTGGTGACGGCGTATCTATCGGACCTGGTTTGGGCCGTATCTGTATTAGGATGGAAGGTCAGTTTGATGAAAAACTTGCAGCTAACTTTACCGAGAAAAAACCTGATCACCAAATTCTTAACACAGCCTACCAAGTCTCTAAGGAACACCCAGAACGACTCACTATTCTTGTCACAAAAGATGTGAATTTACGCGTAAAGGCTAAGGCTGTAGGTCTTATGTCCCAAGATTATAAAAATGATCATGTTATGGATGTGCAACGCCTCTACACCGGCTCCCGCATTATCGATTGTATCGATGGTGAACTAATTAACGAAATGTACAAACCCCCTTATGAATTCGCTGCAGACCAACTAAAATCAGATCTACCGCTCACTCCCAACGAATATCTAATTCTCCGAAGTGAACATAAATCTGCATTAGCCGCTTATGATGAAGAGTTAAACCTCATTCGCCATGTCGATAAAATTCCAGCCTTTGGTATTACTCCTCGTAACTCTGAACAGACCTTTGCTCTCGATGCTATTCTGAACGATCGTATCCGATTGATCACCCTTACAGGTCGAGCCGGTACTGGGAAAACTTTATTAGCCTTAGCGGGTGCACTTAAAAGAAAGAGAAGTTATCGGCAAATTTTAATGGCTCGCCCCATTGTCGCCCTCAGTAATAAAGATATCGGATACCTTCCCGGTGATATTCAGTCCAAACTAGATCCTTACATGAAGCCCCTTTTTGATAATCTCGGCGTTATCGAACACGCGGAAGGAAACACCAAACGTATCCAAGTAGCCAAACTCCTTGATGATAAAATATTGATAATAGAACCCTTGTCATATATTCGCGGTCGCAGTCTTGTGAAAACCTTCTTTATTATTGATGAAGCACAAAACCTCACTCCCCACGAAATTAAAACCATCATCACCCGCGCAGGAGAGGGAACTAAAATTATCTTTACGGGCGATATCTTTCAAATTGATCACCCCTACCTAGATAGTCACTCCAATGGACTCTCCTATCTCATCGAAAAAATGCGCGGACAAAACATCTATGCTCACATTAACCTTACCAAAGGAGAGCGTTCTGAATTGGCTGATCTAGCCGGATCCATTCTTTAATTCGATCTGCGTAATTCAAACTGAAGACGACGGATATTCATCTCCTGATAGTGATCTTCTATTTTGCGTAAGATCAAATTACGCATCCGTTCTAGCTCTGAAAGCCAGCCCGCCTGATTCACAAATATATAGAGAGTACCTTCTTTAATAAACCCTGGCTCACTCTGTAAGGCAACTGATGTGCCGACTAATTTAGGCCATACCGAACGAAGAACCCTAACAGACTCTTGCAAAGGCTGCTCCAAGCCCGCTGCTACTTCCGCAACAATATCTTTCACCGCAACCATATCTCGCTGAGGAGCAGCAGGCTTGCTCATCTGATAACGAACACGATCCAACTCCCATCGATCTCGGTTTACTTTTCTATCACGTGGCTCTTCCATATAGAGACATTTAACGTTTTCCACTTTGCATTGCACCCATTTCTCTTTAAATTATATACGATGAGTGTTGACCTATACCCTCTTATGTTTAAGCCCGTTTACAAAAATTATCCTTGGGGTGGTAACCGAATACCCGACACTTATCATCGCAATCTTCCCCCGGGCACTTATGCCGAATCATGGGAAATTACCGATCACAATGACGGTATGAGTATCATCGAAAACGGCCCGTATACCGGAGAATCATTCCGATCACTCCTTAAAAGAGCCTCAAAAATAATAATTGGAAACAAAACAAATGATGATGCCTTTCCCCTTCTGATTAAGCTGATCGATGCATCAAAAAAACTCAGCGTACAAGTTCATCCAAACGATCAAACTGCCGCTCAATATGGAGGAGAAGCCAAAACAGAAATGTGGTATCTACTGGGCGATAACGAATCAACTGTCTACTGCGGACTGCAACCCAATATAACTCAAGAACAATTTTTGACTGCCGTAGAAAGCAACACCAGTGAAAACCTTTTACAACAAATACCCGTTCAAAAAGATAGTGCTATCTTCGTTCGCGGTGGACACGTCCATGCGATTGACAGCGGCTGCCTAATACTAGAAATCCAGCAATCTTCAAACACAACCTATCGTATTTACGACTGGGGCCGAATGGGAACTGATGGAAAACCCCGTGAACTTCACCTCGAAAAAGCCTTACAAGTTATCAATTGGAATGATACGCAAAAACCCCAAATCGAACCGATCTGCCTTTCAAAAACAGACACCTTCGAACATTGGAAAATTATAACCTGTGATTATTTTGAAGTCGATAAATGGCTTCTCAGCGGAATCCATACATGCTCGTTAGACGGAAGCAGTTTTAATGCATTATTCATTGCCGAAGGTGAAATTACCCTACAATGGGGTTCAGAAGATACGCTTACTGTTCCAACCGGACGTTCCATCTTGGTTCCGGCCGGACTTCCCAGCTATACCCTTACCGGTACTGCAACCATCCTATGCACAATGTTACCTTAAGAAACGATCTCATTCATCGCCTCAACTGCATTACGGAAAAGCAACAATCCAAGCCCCTCTTCTGGTAGAGATGAAGCGCGTTTCTGCGCATCCCATTGCGGATGATTCTCCGGAAATAGATACGCTTCCGGATGAGGCATCATCCCAAAAATTCGACCTGTCGGATCTGACAATCCCGCAATCGCATGGAGTGATCCATTCGGATTATCCGGAAAAGCCTCCGTGGGATTTCCCGCTGCATCCACATACCGCGCTGCGACGCATCCAGCCTCCTCCAGCTCTTCGAGTAACGTTGCATCCAAGGTGAATATTTTACCCTCCCCATGCCGAATCGGGAGAGGAAGCGTTCCCAACCCTTTTGTAAAGACGCACGAAGAGGTCTCCTCAAAACGTATATTTACCCAATAATTCTGAAAATAACCACAATCATTTTGCATCAGAGAAACTGATGGACTAAAATAATTATTATTTAATCCTGGCAATAAACCCATCTTAGTCATCACCTGAAAACCATTGCAAATCCCAAGCATCAACTTGCCCGCATCAATAAACATCTGTAGCCGCGGCTGAATATGATGTTTAATCCGCTGAGCAAAAACATGTCCACTTGTCATATGATCGCCGTATGAAAATCCACCGATAAACATGAGCCCATCCGCCGTATCGATCTGTTCCGGACTCGATAATAAATCATTCAGATGCACTAAAATCGGATTCGCACCTGCCCGCCGCCAAGCTTCAGCTGACTCAGCCTCGCAATTCACTCCATATCCCGTAATAATCAAAACCTTTGGTTGCTGCATCATTTCACCGCCTTATTCATATCATCTAGCATAATCGAAGTGGCTAAAACCGGATCTGTTGCCTGTACAATTGGCCGACCAATCACCAAATGAGTCGCACCCTGTTTGATCGCAAAAGAAGGCGTTGCCACCCGCTTCTGATCGCCTACATCCCCCGAAGGCATTCGTATCCCCGGCGTCACAAGCAATGCCTCTGGAAAAGCCTTCCTCAGTGCATGTGCTTCATGTGCACTTGTCACTAAACCATCGATACCAGAGCGAATCGCTAACTCACCCAACGCCAACGCTTGCTCTTCAAGTGTTCGATTCACTCCCAAATCACTAAAATCATCCTGATTCAAACTCGTCAATGTCGTAACCGCCACCAATTTTGGCGGATATGCACACGAAGCCGCCGCCTCGGATGCTTCTTCCAGCATCGCTCGTCCACCGACCGCATGGACTGTCATCAGATTGACCCCATGTTCCGCTGCCGTCTTAACCGCATTTCCCACCGTTCGCGGAATATCATGCAACTTCAAATCAAGAAAGATCGATTTATTCTGTTCCTGAAGCGGTGCCAGAACCGAAGGTCCTTCCGAACAAAATAACTCTAAGCCCACTTTATACCATTCAATCGAATCTGGCATACATGCTAACGTCGAACGCATCGCCTCTACATTCGGCACATCTAAAGCAACGATCATTTTTGGCTGACTCATATTTCCTCTTTCAATTAATAAGTATGAAAATCTAGCAGATTCACTCGATAAGCATGAACCTTTAAGTTATGAATCATAATTCCAATTTGTAGTCACTTTCAACCAACGTCAAATCCAGCCGAATCAACTAAAAATAAATATCCAACACATAAAAAAAGATATAAGTAATGATTTATAAAAAATGGTTTATTCAATTTTTAAAATCAACAACAGCTCGATCGCATACCAACCTTCGCACAAAATCAACCACTTCCAAATGAACCGGATCCGTGGCATATGCCTGAAAACCAACTTCATCTTCAAAAACCGTCGTCAAAACCACATCATATGTCGCATCGCCCTTCGCAATATTCAGTCCAACCTCAATCGCTTTTAATGAAGGAACCACATCCAGAAGTGCCTCTAACTGCCGTTTCATCTCCAATTGATCTTCTTCTTTAACTTCCGGCTTAAGACGCCACATCACAATATGTTTAAACATACTTCTACCCTCCTAAAACTCCATCCAACCATGACCTAGAGCCTAGAAAAAGAAGAAACTACACAGGTTCCAATTTAATAAAACTCAAACCACTATATGCTCTATGTCTCACTAATATTTTATATCATACCAAAAAACGACTCTAATAAACCTATCCTCGAACCGATGACTTTATTCACATCGACGATTCCGACATCTAAGCTTTCTCAAAACACTATCAAGAAATCATTGAAGCCATTAAATAACATTCCCCATTGTTATTATTCGCGGCACCATCGAGTCCGTAAAAACCATCCACAAATCTCCGATCAGCGACTCTAAGAAGTTTGGTAGGATCTTCAAAGCGATTGACATCCCCGTAACGAAAGACCACATTTTCACTATGTTACACGCAGTCATTTTTGATTTTGATGGAATAATCGTCGATAGTGAACCTTGGCATCATAAAGCCTTAAATGCCGTTCTTGAAACCGATGGCATTCAGATCGAATGGGAACTATACCAGAAGATCTACATTGGATTTGATGACCGCGATGCCCTCAAAACCGCTTTTAAAAAAGCACGCAAGCACCTCTCTTCCAAAAAACTTTCCGAATGCATCGCCCAAAAAGCCGCCATCTTTGAACAATATGCCCAGAGCGGCCAAATCATGACTCTACCCGGTGCTATTCAACTTATTAAAAGCATCCCCATCCGTCTTCCTATCGGACTGTGTAGTGGCGCCCTTCGCTCAGACATCGAATCAATTATCACTGCTCATAAGATCAAAGAAAACTTTCGAACCATCGTAACCGCCGAAGACACCAAAAAGAGCAAGCCGGATTCCGCTCCCTACAGGCTTGCCCTCAAAAACTTGAAAATCAGCGAACCCGCCAATGCAGTCGCCATCGAAGACACTCCTGCCGGTATTCAATCCGCAAAAGAAGCCGGCATGAAAGTCCTCGCCGTAACGACTAGTTTTTCGGCTGAACACCTAACTGAAGCCGACGCCATTGCCAACTCACTCGAAAACGTAAACCGTAAAACCCTCGAGGATATGATTTTTTAACGCTTTTGAAACGAACAACGCCCAATTGGCTTCTCTTTAAATAAAAGTTCAAAATCAGTCCGCTCCTCCTCCAGCGGCTCAAATGCAGCCACCTCTTCAAAACGCTCATCCGCCACCAACAACGCATAGATTTCATGATAATAAGGCAGATGATCGGTCGCGACATGCAAATACCCCGCTGGCTTCAACGACCGATGTAATGCATCCATAAATGTCCGATTAAACAACCGATGATCGTGATGCCGATCCTTTGGCCAAGGATCCGGAAAAAAGAAATAATAGGTATTCACCAATTCCCGTGGCATCAGCCAACGGATCGCATAATACCCCTCCATTCGTAGCAATCGTACATTTTCACGACCAGCCCGCTCACACTTCCGTCCACTCCGATTCACCCGAATCAACTGACGCTCAATACCCAGAAAATTAATTTTAGGAAACCGACCTGAACGTCAGTTGATTCGGGTGAATCGGAG
>JBJLEJ010000021.1:0-23815 GCA_045565965.1 Pontiellaceae bacterium
CCCTCCCGGCGATCCAATATCCGCTCACACAACTCTCGCCTTGCCCAAAACCTATTCTCTGCCTGCGAACGCGTCCTTTGACACCGCACCTCCAGCTCACCATAAATCAGCTGTACACACGACGAAGTCTTATTCATCTTTTGACCGCCTCGACCCGAGCCACGTATAAAATGCTCCTCTAATGCTTCTTCATCAATACCCAGTTCAGCCATCTCGTTTCGCAATCGATTCCATTTTTCAGTCGTAATCATCACTCTTTTTTACGCATCCTTATCCCGCTTCGCAATTGATTAATCCATCTTCAACCCACATATTAGCATAGTGAACACATCATACCCTACATCCCAAATCTGGGTCGGAATCCTAATTATTGTCGGTTCTATTATTCTTCCATTTATAATCAAATTTTTTCAAAAAGAATCCCATCTTACCCTCGAAAAAACCGAACGCCTTCAGCATCGAGCCTGGTCAAATCGAGCTCTCGCTACCCTACTTATAAGCTGGTTATCACTCTATCTACTAGCCGCTGGGATAGGTTCCTTTTTCTATGAAAACCAGCTCCCCATGGTCCGCTTAATCCTCACTTATATCATATATATTCTCATAGGCGCATACATCATCCACACTCGGAAAACCCATTCATCCGCCCTATCATTTGGACTTGCCAAAGAAAACCTATCCCAACTTCGCTGGGCCATTCCACTCTATCTTGCGTTTCTACCCCTGCTCGGTCTCATAGCCATTCTTAATCAACTCTTATTTAATGAACTCCTGCATATCGAAATTGAACACCAAGCCATCACTCAATACATGAACCAACTAAACAAACCGCTACACCGAATCTACATTGCAACAGCCATCCTCATCGCCCCTCTTTACGAAGAGATTCTCTTTCGCGGCATCTTGCTTCCCAAGATCATTCAGAAAACTGGGCTTAAAAACGCCCTCATCATCACATCACTACTCTTTGCCGCTCTGCACTATCACCTACCCGCACTCTTACCCCTCTTCGCTTTATCCACCCTGCTTTCACTTGTCTACTGGTGGAGTGGTTCCCTCTGGAACTGCATCGCTATACACATGATCTTCAACGCAGGCTCCATCGCTTTTCTGATAGCCAGTAAATAACGGATTTAAAACGCTGCCATCACAGCACCCACCGCTGGTGCATCCACCACCTGTGTTATTTCAAACGAACAATCATATGGCACAAGCAATGAACGTAAGTATACCACCGTTTTCTCCGCCAACCTTGGTGTACGATAATATGTTGAGCCATCCACATTCACGCAAACTGGCGCCAAACCGTCCGTCTGATCCAACACTATCGCCGCCGCTATATTAACCGCCGAAAACAACGCTGCTCGATCGATCAATCCCTCAAAAATTCGTAACATAATGCGCTCATCCCTCTCCGATAATTCCCGCGCCGGAACGTTCTCTCCTGCCAAACGAATCGACAAAGAAACCGTATCCAATTCATGCCACCGTTCAATCGTCGATGCGCCCGCTGCTGAAAACAGACCCTCTTGCGCAGCTTGTTGCATCGCCACCAGTGTCAACGGACCCAAATAAGCCCCCGAAACTGCTTTTTCAAAACGATATTGCCCTCGATTAGTCTGCAACGCATCCAACCGATCATCTACCTTAGAACACGGCCACGCCCCAAAATTGCCCGATTCCATGTTGATAATCTGCCCACCATGCAAACACGCGCAATTTGTTCCTGTTCCTAAAATAAATCCCACAAACTGCTCCGCACCGAAAGCCCGACCTGCCGAACACCCCGCCAACAATGTCGCCGTCGTATCATTTAATACCGTCACCGACTTACGGCCCGCACCCCCCTTCTCCAACGCCGCTACTAACTCCGCACCCACACACGAACCAACCATCTCCGGAATTTGAATCTCTTTCGTCCAACGTAACAAACGCCCATCTCGATTAGATAAAATTTCTGCCGGATACGAAAAACAGAATCCAATACGATCAAACCGCTCCGCCACCGGCAACAACCCCGCACAAATAGCCTTATAAAAATCCTCGGCCGACACCTCTTCCCCCCGACCCGGCATCGCCCGCTTAACCACTTGCTCCAACGTTACCTGACCCTTTACATCAACAACGGCCAGACCCGTACGAATATTTGTTCCCCCCGCATCCACAAACGCAACGGTTCCTTCAACGCCTTCGGTCAACGGCGAAAGATAGGTCGGTAACATCGCCAACGAACTAGACGCACCCGCCAAACCCGCCTCCATCTCTACCTGAAAGGACTCCAACATTTCCGCACCCTCATAAGCACCCGCCGAAAGCCGCTGCTCCATCAACCAGAAATCAATCTGTTTATCTTCACTCATTATGATATGGATGCCCTTCTAATACCATCGCGCCCCGATAGAGCGCCTCCAACAAAACCAAACGCGCTATCCCGCCTGCCATCACCAAACCAGACAAAGACCAAACTTCATTAGCCCGTGATCGCACCGCTTTTGAAAATCCATACGCCCCGCCGATCGCAAAAATCAATCTACCCCGTCCGCTCAATCGTTCCGAGCCAGCTCGCGCCTGACCCAATAATTTAACCACATCAGCAGTCTCTATCATCGAACCCCGCTCATCACAAACCACCACAAAATCATCTACCCGAACCTGCTTTAAAAATGCTGTACCCTCTCGTATATGGGCTTGATTTTCCATCCCACTCCGCACTCTCTCTACTCGATAAGAAACCACATCCACCTTCACCAAAGCCAATCGCTCGGTATATACCTTTTCTGCCGTCTCCAGCGCCCGTGGTCGTGCTCGACCTGGAACCCAAACCAACACTTTCAACTACACATCTCCCTCTCGTAACGCCGCCACAGAAGCCAACTTATCCTCGATTGTCTGCACTCGATCAATTCGCGTTCCCACCTTCACCGTTGTATGCACCCGAGGTGCACCCATCGCATGTACCCGCTCATGGCATGCCTTCACCGCTGCAAAAACCGCATCCCACTCGCCTTCAATCGCCGTTCCATTCGGCCCAGGAACCTGCTTCAAACCTGCTTCTTCAATTACTTCACCACACGCCGCTACATACGCCGACAACGAAACGCCCACACCAATCGGTACCACACACACATCCACAATCACCCGCATGTTAAACCCTCTTAATCCATCAATAACGCAACTACCGCTGCCGGTTCTTTCAAACTCAACAACTCCTCACGCACCGGTGCATCCTTCAACCGCGAACTGATCGACGAAAGCATCCGTAAATATTCCGTATGCTGATCCGCCCGCGCCGCTAACATACAAACAATCTTTACTGGCGCCCCATCCAGCGAATCATAATCCTCAATTCCCTTTTCACATAAGGCCACCGCCATAATTAAATCGCTCACCGCATCGCTTCGTACATGCGGAACGCCCACGCCAAATCCAATACCCGTGCTCATCAAACACTCACGCTCCAACATCCCGCTGCGTAGCATCTCTGCATTTCGAACCTCTGGCGCATGAGACAACGAATCCACTAACTGACCCAACACCCCCGCCTTATTTCCTTCAGGCAACAACAAAACTCGCTCCGCAGTCATCACCGAAGAAACCGCATGCTTATTCACCGCCGCGCCCTGCCTCTTCAAGCGATCATTTACCCACTTCTCAATATCTGCACTCTTGAATCGCCACGTCGTGCCAATCTTACCGCCCGGTAAATCACCTTTTTGCGCCCACTCATAAACCGTGCGCTCTGAAACCCTTAAATAAGCAGCCACTTCCTCAATCGTCATAATTTCATGCATAAACTCAAATTCTCCGTAACAAATTGCAACTATTGCTACCAAACCGCATATATTTCAATCTATTTCCATATGGCATCGCGTACGCCCCGCACCGAATTAAACAAGCGAAAACACCCCGCCTCACGCAACTCCTCCACCAAAATAATCCCCTCAACCATAGCACCCGAAGCCAACAACTCCGCCCGCATCACGCCACCCAGTAAGCCCGAAGTAACTGGCGGTGTTACCCACCTCCCTTGCCGCTCCACGGCTAAATTAAAAATCGTACCCTCCGTAACCTCACCCTCTCGATTCCACAAAATCACCTCTTCACAATCTACTCGTTCGGCCTCTGCCGCCGCATATACAGCCCGATGCGTCGTTTTGTGATATAACCACCGATCGCCCCGATCTATCGGCTCTGATGCCAATTGTACGCGCAAAGGACCTCCCTCATTCAACGCCTGCAATGGTTTCTGCTCCATCCGCAACAAACCTCGCTCATCCAACAACAATCGCACCCGCAACGGTTCAGAACCCTTAAGCGATCCCAGCAACTGAGTCAGCTCATCCTGATCAACCGATCGTCCAAAAAATTCCGCCGAAGCAATCAATCTTTCCACATGGCGTACTAACAGATAAACCCCTGCCTCCGGAGTCCACAGAACCGTTTCCAACAGGTCAAAATCCGGACGCTCCCCCAGCAATACCTCCGCTTTCGCCAACGTCTCCGCATATTCCGACACCGCATCCGAATCCCAAACAATTCCACCCCCCACACCATACGTCAGCCGACCATGCATCATATCAATTACTGCCGTCCGAATCGCTACATTAAACTGCCCATCTCCATTCGGTCCCCAATACCCCACCGACCCCGTGTAGACCCCACGAGGCTCCGTTTCCAACGATTCAATCAACTCCATAGTCTTCACCTTTGGAGCCCCCGTAATAGATGCACAAGGAAACAACGCACGCAATATATCAAGCACCGATCCTTTCACCACTCCTCGCACCGTCGACGTCATCTGCCACACCGTTGGATAACGCTCCAACGCAAACGTCTCTACCGTCTTCACACTCCCCGTCTCAGCCACCCGACCCAAATCATTACGGATCATATCCACAATCATAATGTTTTCCGCTCGGTTTTTCTCTGAATGCCGCAAACCATCCGCCAATGCCTCATCCTCCATTGGAGTTCGACCTCGCCGCGCCGTTCCCTTCATCGGTCGCGACTCCAACACCCCCTCCTTCAATCGAAAAAATAACTCAGGAGATGCCGAACAAACCGCCCAATTATCAAGCTCAACATATGCTGCATACGCCGCATTCTGACCCGTAACTAACGATCGAAAAAATCCATACGCATTACCTATAAACTCACCCTCAAGCCGATACGAATAATTCACTTGATAGGTGGCACCCGCAGCAATCTGCTCTTTGATTGAATGGATGGCCGACTCAAACGCACGCTCATCCACCGAAGCCACTAAACCACTTAATGAACCCTCGCCTAACGCCTCCGGTAAAATCGCCAGCCGCTCCACTGACTTAAACAACCCTATTGCCATCAACGGAACCGTTCCCGCAGGCCCTGTCTTGAGCGCCTCATCAAACGCGCCCGCAACCTCATACGAAAGCCACCCCGCCACATAGCAATCCGCCTTCACCGCCCGCTCCAACAACGGAATCACCTCATCCAAACACGCCGTCTGCAATATCTCCAACGGTTCTGAAAACCGCAACCACTGCTCATCCTCTTTAACAATTGCAATCACGCCGTAACGCTACACCCCCGAAATCAAAATGCAAAGAAACCCCGCCAAAATTCCACCCAACACCCACGCCTTCTGCCACAAATTCACATCCCAAAAAAACATCGATATCAATCCCAAACCTATACAAATCAAAATACCCTTCGCCCAACCCACCTCAATCCCTACTTGCCATGACCTTTTAAATCAAATATTTTGCGCCCGGTTAAATCATCAGGAGAAATAAAAATGAAAACAGGGATCATTGGATGGCGCGGCATGGTTGGCTCCGTACTTATCGAACGCATGCAGGTAGAAAACGATTTTGCACACATCGAACCCAGCTTTTTCACCACTTCTCAAGCAGGCCAACCCGCTCCTAACTTTGGGCAAAAAGAGACCACCCTTATCGACGCCACCCACATCGACGCGCTCAAAGAGATGGACGTGATCCTCACCTGCCAAGGCGGCAGCTATACCGAATCCATCCATCCCCAACTTCGTGCCACCGGCTGGAATGGCTACTGGATCGACGCCGCATCTACCCTTCGCATGACAGACAGCGCCAGCATCATTCTCGACCCCGTCAACCAACCCGTTATCGATACCGCCCTCGACTGCGGACAAAAAGACTTCATTGGCGGCAACTGCACCGTCAGCCTCATGCTTATGGCCGTCGGCGCCCTCTTTAAAGCCGGACAGGTCGAATGGATCTCGTCCATGACCTACCAAGCCGCCTCGGGCGCCGGTGCCCGCAATATGCGCGAACTCCTCAACCAAATGGGTGCCCTCCAACAATGCACCGCCACCGAACTAGCCGATCCAGCCGCCGCCATTCTTGATATCGACCGCAACGTCAGCGCTACCCTACAAGGCAACCGCCTGCCCACCAGCGAATTTGGCGTACCCCTCGCCGGCTCCCTAATTCCATGGATCGACCGCCTCGTCGAAGACGGTCAAACCCGTGAAGAATGGAAAGGCTACGCCGAAACCAATAAAATTCTCCAAAGCGAACCGCTCATTCCTATCGACGGCATCTGTGTACGCATCGGTGCCATGCGCTCTCACTCCCAAGCGCTCACCATCAAATTAAACCAAGACGTACCCCTGCACGACATCGAACAAATGCTAGAAGAAGATAACGACTGGATCGACGTCGTCGAAAACAGCAAAGAAGCCTCATTGGATCGCCTCACTCCTGCAGCCATATCCGGCACCCTCACCATTCCTGTGGGTCGTTTGCGGAAGATGAAGATGGGCGGCGAATACCTAAGCGCCTTCACCGTCGGCGATCAACTCCTATGGGGAGCCGCCGAACCCCTACGCCGTATGCTCCGCATTTTGAAAAACCGCTAATTAAACGCCTGCTAGTGTCTCCTTAAAGGCGGTGCGCATCGTTTCGCGGTCAAGCATGGCGAGCCCCTGGATGCTCAACACGTCACCCTCCTTAACCCAGCCAATGTGTGTAAACGGTAGCCCTTCAAACAACGCCTCAAAAGTAGCTACATCGTCCGGCTTAACCGACACCACAAACCGACTATTCGACTCGGAAAAAAGCGCCGTAACAGCTTGCTTCGATACCGCCGAAAGATCGACCTCTGCCCCTTGCCCACTTCCTACCGTTGCCAATGCCAGTGCGAGTGCTAATCCACCCTTCGATGGCGTCGTTGCCGACTGTAAAAGCCCATGTTTTGTCGCCCCATTCATCGCCCTATAGATCGCTAATGCCTGTTTCCCATTCACTTCTGGAACCTGCCCACCTATCGCCTCCGGTGAATTTTGCTGCTCTGCCAACCATCTGTAATAAGAAGAAGCACCTAGCTCCGTCTTCGTTTCACCAATCACATAAATCAAATCGCCTACTGCCTTGAATGGCATTGTTACAGCATGGCTTACATCCTCCATCTGACCTACAGAAGAAATCAACAAGGTGGGAGGAATTGAAATTTTCTTACCCCCTCGAGTGGAATCGTTTTTGCACGAATCTTTACCTGAAACCGCAGGCGTCTTATACAGCGTCGTTAGATCATATAATGCCTTACACGATCGCACCAACTGTGCCATCTTATACGCTCCATCAGGAGTCTTCTCTGACTCCACTGGATCGGGCCAACAGAAGTTATCCAAGATCGCAATCCGATCCAAATCACCACCTACCGCAATCACACGCCGCACTGCTTCATCGATCACCGAGGTTGTCATCGCATACGTATCAATATCAGAATACCACGGATTGATCCCTTCTGCTAGAATCGCCCCTCGATCACTCTGATAATCGACCCGCAAAACCGTCGCATCCGACGGTACATCTGCTTGTGAACCCACAAACGGTTTCACCACGCTCAACCCCTTCACCTCACCATCATACATACGGCTCTTATACTCCCGCGAACAGAGATTCAAATCGCTCAACAACGCCAAAATCACCTCACTAAAATCCGCCATATCCGGCACGACCGGAGCTTCGACCGTCGGCGCTTTCCATACCGCTGGCATATCCAATGTGGGGCAACCATTCTCATACAAGAAATTCATATTCAGACACGCGACCACTACGCCCTCTTGCTTCACCGTAAAATAACCCGAATCATTGAATGTGCCCATGAAGGCAACTTCCACATCCCTCTGTTTTGCCAACGCTTCAAACGCCGCTCGTTGTTCCGGTTGCACCGCCAATGTCATCCGCTCCTGTGCCTCTGAAACCAATACTTCCCATGGCTGTAACCCTTCATACTTCAACGGTGCACCATCTAATTCACACTCACATCCGCCCGAATACTTACCCATCTCGCCAAATGAACAGGAGATGCCCCCAGCGCCATTATCCGTAATACAACGGAATAATCCGGCATCACGCGCTTCCAAAATAAACTCATACAACTTCCTTTGAGTAAGTGGATCACCAATCTGAACGGCCTGCGCTGGCGACTCCGAGCGCAACTCCTCAGAAGAGAAAGTAGCTCCATGAATACCATCTTTACCTATACGACCACCGCACATCACAACCCAATCGCCCACTTCAATCTCTTTCCGCTCTGATGGACGACCGCCCACCTCAACCGGAATTTTGCCCAATGTGCCACAATAGACCAATGGCTTGCCCAGAAAACGCTCATCAAAACACTCAAAACCCCGACTGTAAGGAATACCCGACTGATTTCCACCATCGATCACCCCCTCATGCACGCCATCACGAATCCGTTGCGGATGCATCAGACCCTCCGGAATCGTATCTGCATAGAACGGTGACCCCAAACAATAGCCCCATATATTTGAAACCAGCTCCGCTCCCATACCAGTGCCCAATGGATCGCGGTTCACCCCAACAATACCCGTCATCGCTCCGCCATACGGATCTAACGCAGACGGTGAATTATGTGTTTCCACCTTATAAACTAAATGCAAACCATCATCAAACTTCACAATTCCAGCATTATCTGTGAACACTGAAACCAGCCAATCAATCGACTCCGCAATCCGATTTGTACTCGCCTTTACATAGGTTTTATATAGCGAATGAATCGTCTCTTCGTCTCCCGTCTCCGCATCCCGATAGTGAACCGTACCTGCAAAAATTTTGTGTGAACAATGTTCCGACCACGTCTGTGCAATACATTCGAGTTCCACATCGGTCGGCCACGCTGCCAACCCCAACGTCTGCCGATGCGCCTGCACCGATCCCTCTAAATAATGACCCCGAATCGCTCGCATCTCTTCCAACGAAAGCGATAAAATTCCCTCCTGAGAAATTCGCATCAGCTCCGCATCATCATCCGGTAATTCAATCACCTTCACCTGCGGTTCCCGCTCATCTTCAAACAACGGTAGATTCATATCTGGCTCTGCTGCACGCCACTCCGCCTCACTCCAAACCGCCACTTTCTGAATCAATCCATTCGCCAATAAATCATACCCCAGACGCTCCATCTGCTCACGCCCTAGTTCACCCGTCACAAAATATTGGATCGAGGTATACACATGCTCCTCCCAAGTCAGCTCACGCTCTAATAAATCCTGCAACGAACCCCGTGCGGTTCGGCCCACATTATCTGTAACACCCGCCTTGTAGCTAATTTCCAAACACCATGTAAACGCATCAGTCATCGCTAAGCGACCCCGTGCCGACTCCGCCACGACGTTATCCGTAAACACTTCCATCACCCGGTCTGCATCCTCATCCGAAATAGTTGCCGCCACCTTATAGACATCCCGAGTACGGCACAGAGCTATCGACAATCCTAATGCTCGTTCTGCTCGCTCCACCACACTACGACCCCGCGCGTCCGGCACCCCAGACTTCAAACCAATTTCAATTCGATAAACCATTTATTCGTCCTCTCGATCCACAAGACCGAACCATACCC
Source organism: Pontiellaceae bacterium (assembly GCA_045565965.1). Lineage (GTDB taxonomy): Bacteria > Verrucomicrobiota > Kiritimatiellia > Kiritimatiellales > Pontiellaceae > Pontiella. The sequence continues at coordinate 9,892 of JBJLEJ010000021.1, forward strand.
GCTTCCCCCATGCGGGAAAAGATCAGACCTCGTTAAAGTTAATCTCTTCCCCTTTTTATCGAATGTCACTTGCAGTTTGAGTTTTCATTCAATATTTTTCTGAAGAATGGAGAATTACATGAAAAACATTATCCGCTTATATGCCCTATTCGCAGTTGCCCTCACATCAGTAGCTCAGCTGCCCGCATCCTCAACCTCCAACGTAAATGTCGTCACCGTTAAAGAAATGCTTATTGGTGGTCCACCTCAGCTCAAAATGCACTCCCTCGCTATGATTATCCAAAAGCAGATACCCGGCACCGTTGACGCATCTTATCTCGATGCCTTCGAAGCTTGTAGCACCAACTCCATTGCATCTATTAGATCCATCACCGCCCGCATTCTGGGTGAATACTTCATTCAAGATCAAATAAACCCAGATACCCGCGCTGTCGAAATTTTGCTTGCGCTTGCAAAAGACTCCAATGCTGACGTCCGCTTTTCAGCAGCTGCTCTAGGACTTTGCAAATTACAATCCATGACACCCGAGGTTTTAAGCACACTCATGACCATCGCTACCACAGACCGACGCGCGCAATTACTTAAAGTCATTGAGACAGCCATCGCAGATCTACCACAATGCAAACAATATCTCGAAAATAAAATTCAAAACCAAGCCGACATCGCCTACTATGAGCTGTATCGTGAGTTAATTGACAGTGATCCCATCCATGCAGCAGCTTATCTCGATCTCCCCTCCAGTCGACCTCGTCTATTTGTATTCAGCACCTGCAATGCCGACCCTAAAACGGCTGCCATCGAGCTACAACGTCAACTCAAACAAATCGGCATTGATCACAACCTCATTCAATCCAACGATCCACAAGCAACTTCCATGCTCATGCTTAAAACCTTTATCACAAAAGAATACATAGAAGTCGAAAAGCACTTCAGTAACCACGAACAGTTTCCCATCACACAAACCTTCTGGGTCACGCCTGAAATCGATATTCAGCTAGAAACTTTCTAACAACATCAGTTTAATTTACGGATCATCCATAACCCGCCCAGCTGCGCCGTTAACGTTCCAATCCAAGGAATCAACCATGGATACCACTGGGGTTTCCCATCAAAACTATCCGCCACGATAATCAGTAAATAATAGATAAACATAACCGCCAAACTCAGTACCATACCCACCGCCGACTCACGCCGATGCGACCGAATTCCCAGTGGAATCCCAATTAAAATAAACGTCAACGGAGCCAACGCCAAATAAAAACGCTGATGCAAATGAACTCGCCACCGACACTGTTCTTCCGCTACCTGTGCCGCTCCCAAACCCAATAAAGCATCTATATTATGAATTTGATACACCAACTCATCCACTGTCATATTTCTTGGTTTTTTACTCACCACTTCTCGCTTTGATAACGATGAAATATCCAACTGAATCGGAAACTGATCCGCAGCTATATAATGGGTTTTTGTTGCATCATCTGGGTGCATTGCATCAGGTAATTCAATTCGAACCGATTGCAACATTACCTCTAGAAAGGGAAGCCCTTCACGATGCGTTATCGTTCCCGTCTTTGCCCGAATACTCCGCTCAACCCGCCTATGCTCACTCGAAATCTCATAAAAGACAAGATCTTCAATTTGGGACCCCTCTTTTTTCCCCACATAGATCATATAGCCCGGAAAATCTCGAATAAAACGTCCCTCGTCGAGCAATTTAATTGGATCCTCTACGCTCATATTCTTCAACAATGAACGGTTAGCATACTGTGTATTTGGATAAATTAACGTGTTGTTCACTAAACATAATACCGACAAACCTAATGCCATCAAAATCAGCGGCGAAGAAATCTGCCACAAACTCAACCCACCGCTTTTCATCGCGCTTAGCTCACTATCAGCCGACAGCCGACCAAATAAGAGCAAGGTCGCGAACAACACACTAATAGGAATCGAGTACGAAAGTGTATACGGAATATTATTCAAGAAAAAAGTCAGTACCGTACCAACATCAATCCCCCGTGAAAGAATATCAATCGCCTTGTAAATCGCCCCCAAACACATTGCAAACGTCACCAAAAGCAATGCCATTCCGAATAGCCCCAGAAAATCACGCAAGACATAACAACCCAAACGACCCAACATTACACACCCCTACTCAGTATGCTGTCCGCATCGATTGCAAATAGATTAAAACTAACTTTCATCTCCTCTAGACCCTTGCATACTTTCCAGTCAACGAGCAACCGGTAAACATAAAATGTCTTGCAGGCATCCCCACATTCTGAAAACGTCTTGCTTCCGGAGACAAATATGCAGAAAACTACATTCACCGTCAAACATCGCCAAGAAGGGCAACGCCTTTTCGCTGTTATCGCCGAGGAGCAAAAAGTATCCAAAAAGCAAGCCCAAGCTTGGATTGATGAAAAACGTGTCCTTGTTAACGGTAAGCGTATCTGGATTCGCCGCCACCTTCTTAAAGAAGACGATACAATCGAAATACTGCAATTCATCACCGCAACTAGTTCAAGAAAAATTTCTATTCTCTGGTCTGATTCAGACTATCTCATCGTGAATAAAGCTCCCAACCTAATCTCAAACGCCCACGCTAATAGTCTCGAAACCCTTCTTCAGAAACAGGAAAACAACCCACAAATTTGCGCTGTTCACCGGCTTGATAAAGAAACATCGGGTTGTCTTCTCTTTGCAACCTCGGCCGAAGCCAAAGCCGCCGCGGTTCCGCTCTTTCGCGGACGCGATATCATCAAAGTCTATCGCGCGCTCACCGTCGGAAAATTTCCCAATATCTGGAAAGAGATTCGCACAGATATCGATGGCTACATCGCCACCACTCTCGTTAAAATTCTTGATAGTAACCGCCAAGCCTCCTATCTCGAGCTCCGTATCGAAACCGGCCGTACCCACCAAATTCGCCGCCACCTTGCCGACAAGCGCTATCCCGTTTTAGGTGATAAGAAATATGCCGGAACCGGCCATGAAATTTCGTTACAACAACCCCGCCAGATGCTGCACGCTTACCGGCTCATTTTTCCGCATCCACGCACCAAAAAGACCATCCGTGCCACCGCACCAATGCCTTCGGATATTAAACGTACACTCAAACAACTCAAGCTTCGTTAATACGCCCGATCGTTGCTAGATTCGATAAAGTTGATAAACGCCCGATTCGCCACCCGATTGCCACCAGGGGTAGGATAATTTCCCGTAAAATACCAATCACCCTGATGCGCCGGACACGCCGTATGCAGCCCCTCAATACTCTGAAAAATGATCTCCACCTCCGCAGCTATATCAGCGGGCGTTAAAATCGACCCAATCCGCTCCGAAATCGCACTAGCACTCAACGAAGCAAATAACCGTTTTACCTCATTTTCCGATTCGTTCACCGGTTTCTCCAAATCCAACTTCGCCGCTTCATAGATCGAGGTCAACAACGTCTCACCATCCGCCTGCTCACGAATCAACGAAACCGCTGCCTCAAATGCCACGAAATCACCCATTTTAGACATATCAATCCCATAGCAATCTGGATACCGAATCTGCGGAGCTGAAGACACCACAATTATCTTCTTCATCTTTAATCGATCCAAAATCCGTAAAATACTCCGCCTCAATGTCGTTCCCCGCACAATCGAATCATCCAGTACCACTAAAGTATCCGTCGATGCAATAATCCCATATGTCGTATCATATACCTGAGAAACTAGCTCCTCTCGATCCGCATCTGCCGTAATAAACGTCCGCAGCTTTGCATCCTTCGTCATCAACTTTTCAATCCGCGGATGTAACGTCAACAACCGCTCCACCTCTGCCTCTGGAGCTCCCCGCTGTATCGCTTCCCGTAAAGCCTGAGTTCGAAAATCACGCAATCCTTCCATCAAGCCATAAAATGCCGTCTCCGCCGTGTTAGGAATATAGGAAAAAACCGTATGCTCCAAATCGCCCTTCACCGCCTTTAACACTCGCTTCACGAGCGAGCGACCTAACAGTTTTCGCTCCTGATAGATATCCAAATCAGTACCCCGTGAAAAATAAATCCGCTCAAAAGAGCACGGCTTTTTCTCTAACGGTTCATTAATAAGCTCACTAGTTATCGAACCATTCTTCCGCACCATCAAAGCATGCCCCGGCTTGACTTCCTGAATCTTCTCCAACGGCACATCCAATGCCGTCTTAATCTGCGGGCGTTCCGATGCCACCGCAACGATCTCTTCATCTTCATAATAAAATGCCGGTCGAATTCCCGCTGGATCTCGCAACACAAACAGATCTCCATGCCCCAACATTCCTGCCATCACATAGCCCCCATCAAAAGCCCGCGTTGCTTTTCGTAAAACCAAACCCAAATCCAAATTCTCGATAATCTTCTCCGTAATAGCCGTCCGCTCCACTCCCTCTTTTCGATATTTCCGAAAAATCGAATCGTTCGCCTCATCAAGAAAATGCCCAATCTTCTCCAGTACCACCACTGTATCCGTATGATTTCGTGGATGCTGTCCTAACTCCACCAACATCTCGAACAATTCTTGATTATTCGTTAAATTAAAGTTGCCAGCTACCACTAGATTTCGTGTCATCCAATTGTTCTGACGCAAAAATGGATGACAAAACGTCTCACCCGACGCCCCATGCGTTCCATAACGCAAGTGTCCGAGTAATAACTCCCCAGCAAAATGAACATGCTCCTTAATCCAAGCCCCATCGCTCATCTTCTCTGGAAATTCATCTGCCGCTTTTATAAACGACTTTGCCAAGCGGCTCCGAACATCCATTAACGGATTTTCACCCGCTGACCGCGTCCGAAAAATGTAGGGGCTTCCCGGCTCCATATCTAACTTGATTACCGCCGCTCCTGCGCCATCTTGGCCCCGGTTATGCTGCTTTTCCATAAGCAAGTTTAGCTTATTTACACCATACATCGAAGTGCCATACTTCTTAATGTAATAATCCAACGGCTTACGTAGCCGTATTGCTGCAATTCCGCACTCATGGCCGATCCAATCGCTCATAACATACCCTCCTCAGGTTATGTGTCGGTTAATAAAGCGGTAAACTGCCAATCCCCCTCCTCAAAGTCAAGCTCCCACACCTTTTCACTGTATGGTACCGCTCTAATAACAAATCGTGAAAAATTATCCCTTTCCTCTTAACGCGCTGTATCGAAATCCTCCTCTTAAAATCTAAAGATAATGGCGAAACAAATAATAGCTTTGATGTGGATAAAAAAACTCAAGACCCATGGTCCCTAAAAAGCTTTGACTAACTAACACATTTTAATTCAAAAATAGGAACTCTTTTGAGCGCGGGCTCCTGTTTTACCACGCCCACCGGATTTTTTTTTATTATCCTCATTTACTTTAAGGTGAAGTATAGTTGCTCATCTCCTATAATTGAGGTTTTTTTCCTAGTTCAAAAAGATTGATACGCCCCAAAAGCTCTTTCATAGTTCGCAATATTAATTGTTTTATAGATAACAGGATTGATAATAAAAAAGGAGAGCCTGAACTATGTTTATGTATTTTGACCCCATGTATCTGCTCTTTATGGCACCCGCCTTTATTTTAGCGGGAATTGCTTCAGCAAAAACCAAAGGTATCTTCAAAAAATATAGTCGCGTAGCAGCAAGTAGTCGTCTTACAGGAGCACAAGCAGCCCGACGTTTGCTTGATCGCAATGGACTTCAAGATGTGCAGATTAAACGTGCTCGTGGATTCCTCTCTGATCACTATAATCCGGCGAACCGAAGCTTAAATCTTTCACCGGATGTACATGACTCACAATCACTCTCTTCAATAGGGGTGGCATGTCATGAAGCAGGTCATGCATTGCAACATGCTGAAAACTATGCCCCGCTCCAGTGGCGGAGTGCCTTGGTGCCGATCACCCAATTCTCTTCGCATGGAGCTTATATCTTTATTCTGCTCGGTGTTTTTATGCAAAGTATGGCGATGTCGCAGTTTGGCGTGATACTATTTGGCGTTGGGTTTTTGTTTGCTTTGGTTACCTTGCCGGTCGAGTGGGATGCGACGGCACGAGCCAAACGATTGATGGTGGGCGATGGCATTGTGCAGCCGCAAGAAGCACACGATGCAGGCAAGGTGCTTGATGCGGCTTTTCTGACCTATGTAGCAGCAGCGGTCTCAGCCCTACTGACCCTGCTCTACTATGCACTTCGCCTCGGATTGCTAGGTGGTCGCGATGACTAGATCATCGATGAATTATACTTTACGTATAAAATAATGTGTAACTGCTATCTTGCAGATGGTGATTTCTATGATGAAATCGTAATTATTAAGGACTTTCAAACTGATAGAAAATCTCGATTTAAATTTTGAGGAAGCAGAAGAGCGTGACTTTTAAAATACTCTATAATACCAGAGACAGATCCATTAATCATCTACTCGCTTCAACGTGTTCGATTTTCGATTTTTGTTGCTGAAATAAGCGGATGCCTATGTTTTAAACCTCGTAGGAATTTGTAACGAGACGGGCTATTAAACGAACGGATATTGAAACTCAAAAGAGGAGTGTTGTGAAACCAACAGATACAGAAAATCCCGAGTACTTCCATCGCGTAGTCGATTGCCAATATGCGTGTCCTGCGCACACGCCCGTTCCGGAGTATATTCGCCTAATCGCAGCCGGGCAATATGAAGATGCCTACATGATCAACTGGGAGTCGAATGTCTTCCCAGGTATTCTCGGACGCACCTGCGACCGCCCCTGCGAACCGGCATGCCGACGCGGGCGTATTGACGAAAAACCCGTAGCGATTTGTCGTCTTAAACGCGTGGCTGCAGATCGGAAGGAAAATGTGAAAGCGCGCATGCCTGAGATTCCGAAAAATAAAAATGGCATGAAAGTGGCACTGATTGGCGCAGGCCCAGCTTCGTTGACTGTCGCACGTGATCTCATGCCACTTGGCTATGAAATTGATCTCTACGATGCTACCCCAAAACCTGGTGGCTACATGCGTCAGCAAATCCCTTCGTTCCGTTTGCCAGAAAGTGTAATTGATGAAGAGTGCGGCTATATCCTCGATATGGGCGTGACCACATTTTTTAATCACCGCGTAGAGAGCATGAAGGCTCTCCTTGATCAGGAATACGACTCTATATTTGTGGGTACGGGTGCTCCGAGTGGACGAAGGCTTCCATTGCCCAATTATGAAGCCGTTGAAGGTGCCGGCGTGCAGCTTGGGGTTGAATGGCTTGCCAATGTTGCGTTTGATCATGTCGATAATGCCCCTGAAGATGTGTTGGTCATCGGCGGGGGAAATACAGCGATGGATTGTTGCCGGACTGCCCTACGATTGGGAGCCAAAAATGTAAAAGTGATGCTGCGCACACCGATTAGTGCAATGCTCGCCTCTCCATGGGAAATTGAAGATACACTTGCAGAGGGTATTCCTATTTTAGAAAACCATAATCCCGCTGAGTATGTGGTTGAAGATGGCAAACTGACCGGGATGAAATTTGAGATCATCGAGTATGATGTGGCAGAAGATGGCACCGAAACATTCACGCCAACTGGTAAAACCGAGACACTTGATGCGAGCTTGGTGCTCTTGGCAATTGGACAGAACAACGCCTTTCCATGGATCGAAAAAGATCTTGGGATTGAGTTCAATCAACGCGGTTTAGCAAAAGTGAATTCTGATACCTTTCAATCATCCCTTCCTAAGGTTTTCTTTGGTGGAGATGCGGCACTCGGACCGAAAAACATTATCACAGCCGTCGCGCAAGGTCATCAGGCCGCAATCTCAATTGATCAATTTTTACTAAATAAACCGGTAGAAGATCGGCCAGCTCCTTTTACCAACTTGATGAGCCAAAAAATGGGTATCCACGACTGGAGCTATTCCAGTTCAGTCTCTGATGAAGAGCGCCAGAAAGTACCTCATGCACCACTCGAGGAAGCCCTTAAGAGCCGCAAACTCGAAGTGGAACTCGGATATGATGATAAATTAGCCTTTGAAGAGGCACAACGATGCCTCAACTGCGATGTTCAAACGGTCTTTACCGCTGATAAATGTATTGAGTGCGATGCTTGTGTAGATATCTGCCCCGTAGATTGCTTGACCATGACTCCGAACGATGAAGAAGCAACACTGCGGCAAAAATTAACGGTACCGGCGAAAAACCTTGATGAACCTATTTTTATCTCTGAACCTTTGCAAACCGAACGAGTAATGGTAAAAGACGAAGATGTTTGTCTTCACTGCGGACTCTGTGCAGAGCGGTGTCCTACCTCAGCTTGGGATATGCAAAAATATAGTTATAACACGGCTAAAGCGGGGAGTTCCCCCAGAGAGAGTGTTGTAAGCGCTTAGTGCGCGCAACCAATCATAACCTCATGAAACGTGATATCATCATCAATCAATTTGTGATTAAGTTTGCAAACATTAATGGAACCGGTTCAGCCAGTGCTAACAACCTCTTTAGTCGCGGTATTTTTCGCATGGGTGTCCCGATTAGCCCAAAAAATATTTTTCCGTCGAATATTCAGGGATTACCTACGTGGTATGAAGTACGTGTTTCTGAATCAGGCTTCCTAGGTCGACGAGGCGGTATCGATATTATGGTTTCTATGAATCCGCAGAGTATGCAACGAGATATCGCCGAAGTCGATAAAGGCGGCTACTTTATCTATGACTCGACCAAACCGCTGGATGCCAATTTATTCCGAGATGATATTGATATTATCGGATTACCCCTCACCGCTACCTGCCGTGAAATGTATGAAGATCCGCGCCAACGACAGCTTTTTCGTAATGTCATGTATGTGGGCGCTCTGTGTGCCCTACTTGATTTGGATATTGCGGTTTTTAAACAACTCATCAGTGATCAATTTAAAGGAAAAGAAAAACTGATTACACCCAATGTGAAAGCGATTGAAACAGGCTATCGGCTGGCAAAGGAAAATGCAACCTGTCCAATGGCTTTCCGCGTTGAAAAACGCGATAACGTGGGTGATAAAATTTTAATCGATGGTAATACAGCAGCAGGTTTAGGCGCTGTCTATGGTGGGGCGACCGTGGCAGCTTGGTATCCCATCACCCCTTCTACCTCGGTGATTGATGCCTATTCAAAATATTGTCGGACATTCCGAATTGATCCTCAAACCGGCGAGAAAAACTATGCGATTGTTCAAGCCGAAGATGAGCTAGCAGCCATTGGAATGGTCATTGGTTCGTATTGGACGGGCGCTCGTGCCTTCACCGCTACAAGCGGTCCTGGCCTTTCTTTGATGAACGAATTTTTAGGTCTTGCCTACTTTGCCGAAATTCCAACGGTTCTGGTGGAAGTACAACGGGCTGGCCCTTCAACGGGCATGCCAACCCGCACACAACAGTCTGATGTCCTTTTAGCTGCCTATGCCTCGCATGGAGATACGAAACATATCTGCCTCTACCCTTCGACTCCAAAGGAATGCTTTGAATATACTGCCATGGCATTTGATCTGGCCGAACGCTTCCAGACTCCAGTGATTTTACTTTCTGATCTTGATTTGGGTATGAATGAGAATATGTCGGAACCACTCGAATGGGACGATGAACGCACCTACGATCGGGGCAAGGTTCTAACTCGTGAAGAATTAGAAAAGATGAGTGAACGCTATGGGCGCTACCTCGATGTCGATAATGACGGTGTGCCTTACCGGACGTTACCCGGCACGCATCCGACAAAAGGCTCATTTTTTACTCGGGGAACTTCCAAAGATGAATATGCAATCTATACCGAAATCGGCGAAAAATATATTGAGAATATGGACAGACTTCAACGGAAGTGGAAGACTGCATCACAATACATGCCCAAACCTATAATTCGTAAAACCGATAAACCCTGCACGGTGGGCGTTGTTCACTACGGAACCTCAGAATCCTCCACCTTAGAAGCCCTGCACCATTTAAATACCCTGCATGGCATTTCACTCGATAGCATGGGTATTCAGGGATTCCCCTTCTCCGACGAGGTGGGACAGTTTATTGCCGAACATGAATATGTTTTCGTGGTCGAACAAAACCGCGACGCCCAAATGCGCACATTACTGATTAATGAATATGATTTTGATCCCGATCGCTTGGTACCCTTGCTCCATTATGATGGAAGCCCTATTACCGCGCGTTTTATTCGCCGTGAAATCCGTGACTGGATTTTGCAAACTACGACCTCGCCTCGCCGTGGAAGCCGTTTCTATTAAGGAGAGAGCATGAGCTACAAAGTTCCTAATTTCAGACACCCCAACTTACCACGTAATGAACTTGGCTATACCTCCAAAGATTATGAGGGAGCGGTTTCTACCCTCTGCGCGGGTTGTGGACATGATTCGATCAGCGCCGCGATCATTGACGCCTGTTTTCAGATGTCGATTCAGCCCCATCGGGTAGCTAAACTATCCGGTATCGGCTGCTCTTCAAAAACCCCTACCTATTTTTTAGGTAATTCACATGGCTTTAATTCAGTGCATGGGCGTATGCCCTCGGTCGCTACCGGCGCTAATATGGCTAATCGCAATTTGCTCTATATTGGTGTGTCTGGTGATGGAGATACCGCTTCGATCGGAATGGGTCAGTTTGTACACGCAGTGCGACGTAATATTAATATGGTGTATATCTGCGAAAATAACGGTGTCTATGGTCTCACCAAAGGGCAAGATTCCGCGACGACTGATTTTGGCTCTAAAAGTAAAAAAGGCGATCCTAGCCCTTACGAACCAATCGATCTCTGTGCGCTCTCATTGCAATTGGGTGCTACATTTGTGGCGAATAGTTTCTCAGGAGATAAAGATCAGTTGGTGCCCATCATTCAAGCAGCGATTGCTCACAAAGGTTTCGCCTTTATCAATGTGATTAGCCCGTGTGTGACGTTTAACAACGTCTCTAGCTCTACTAAGGCTTATGACTATATGCGCCAGCACATGGCATCAACGAACACCGTTGATTATGTACCACCGGCAGATGAGATTACAACCGAATATCAAGAAGGCACCACCGAGCGCGTGACCATGCACGATGGATCCTATCTCAACCTTCATAAACTCGAAGCTCAGCACGATATCCATAGTCGTCGCTCTGCTTTAAAGCTGATGAAAGATTATGCTGCTGAAGACAAAGTTTTAACCGGCGTGCTCTTTATCGATGAAGATACGCAAGAGCTTCATGAAATTATGAATACGACAAAGACGCCGCTGCGCAACCTCACTGAAAAAGAACTCTGCCCAGGTGCAGAGAAGCTTGAAAAACTGAATAACCGATTCCGTTAATCAAACAAGGCACAGATCCGATCGACTGCGGGCAACAGTTGTTTTCGCGAATGACCGCAGTTGATACGAAACCACCCTTCTCCAGCAGGACCAAAAAAAGTGCCGCCCGAGAGAGCTACAAGCGCCTCTTTGATCAACCGTTTGGAGACCGCACTCCAATCTCCAAACTCGCGAAAATCACACCAGACCAAAAACGTGGCATCCGGACACATGGGCATTAATCCATCGATCGCTGCCAGTTTCTGATATACCTCTTGCGTACTAGCTCTAAGATATGTATTCAACTGTCGCTTATACTCAGCTCCATCTGGACTAAAGAGACGCGTAATCGCGATTTTACCCAATAGATTAATATTATCTGAATGTGCGCGACGATGCGCACGCCGGAGCTGAGTCCGTAAATCTGTATTGGGTACGATCGAAAACGAGCTTTTCAGCCCGCTGGTATTAAATGTCTTCCCGATGGAATGCGCCATAATCACATGATCACGTAGCTCGCTTAGCGATAAAACTGAGGTGTGTCGCGCGGGCGCATAGACGATGTCACTGTGAATCTCATCGCTGAAAAGCAATACACCCTCTCGCTTACAGCGTCGTCCTAACTCTAGCAACTCGTCTGCCTCCCATACACGTCCACTTGGATTCTGCGGATTGCAGAGTAGAAACAGTTTGGTTCTCTCGTCTGAAAGCGTTTGTTCAATCGCCTGCCAATCCATCTCGTAGCGACCGCTCACCAGCCGTAAAGGACAATCGGCCACCTCGCGTCCATGTAATCGAACTGTTGAAAAGAAAGGTCCGTATACTGGCGAGAGCAACGCTACTCGATCTCCGGGGGCGGTATAGGCCTCAATCGCCATGGAGATACTACTCACTACCGAGGGAGAGAGAGAGATCATCTCATGGGTGATATCCACTCCATGCTGATCGCTCATCCACCAGATAATCGCCTCATAGAGGCTCGGATCTTTTTCGGTATACCCAAACAGCCCATGATCTACCCGCGTTTGGAGCGCCTCAACCAAAAAACAGGGTGAAGGAAAATCCATATCAGCCACCCAAAAAGGCTCTACATCACTCGTCCCATAATATTTCTTAAGAGCGTCATATTTCTCTGCTTGCGTTCCGATGCGCGAAATGACCGTATCAAAATCGTATGTTATTTTTTCTTCCATATCGTCACTTCCGAAAGTGAGTGTTGATGCTTATGCATCGTCTCACGAATGACGAAAGGTAACTTAACCGGAGGTGCCGTTAAAGTGAAATGCGCGTCCAGATGCATATGCAATCCATCCAGCGTACTGACCGGCTCACCATCTCGTTTAAAACCCCCGAGCCAGTTCTCTTTAGGTGTGAAATCTACCAACCACGTATAAGGGGAGGCAATAACCAAATGACCTCCCGCCCGAATACGAGGTGCAATATCATTTAAAAACCGAGCCGGTTGACTCAAGCGATCAATCAAATTGGCTGCCAAAACAAGATCATAGTCCGAAAAAATAGCTTTCATATTACAGGCATCTTGCTGCATAAAATTGATATGCTCCATTGCTTGATCTAATCCCATCTCACGTAGGGTTCGTTCCTGAAATGTCGTTAAATCTCCTTGTTCTTTTCGCTCATAGCGAATCCGTCCTGTACGCTGCATCAAAGCACCTATTTGAATAAATCGCGCCGAAAAATCAAGCGCATCAACTGCCTTAAACTGCGTTGCTAATTCAAACGCCGAACGACCAACTGAACAACCAATATCTAACGCATGATCATGTACCGATCCCTTCGTGGCTTTCATTGCTAGCTGCGCAACCGCTTTCGCAAAATTCGGCACACCGAACACTTCGTCTCCATAGTGGAATTCACAATATTGAGAAACTAAGTCATCGGTTTCATAGATATCAAAATCACGTTTTACCTCTGCCGCAGATTCAATGTAGCGAAATCCTGCATGTTGGTAGAAATGGCGACGAAAGGCATACCGACTACCAAGCGTGATCTCATTTCCAGTTGAAATCCAAGATCCCCCTTTAATCAGATTATGGCGGTTATCAAAGGTCGGAGTTGAAAAATCATCATACAACGGATGAACCTGAAATCCATCAAACGCATGAATAGGCGTTTCATTCCACTGCCAAACGTTGCCCACTAAATCATAAAAGGCCCCGTGCGCAAACTGATCTACAGCAACCGATGAAGCCCCCTGCTCTAAATTCCAATTGGCGTTAATCGGTTGAACATGATGTTCGCGATCTAACCCTGCGGATTCTAATAACCGACGGTATTCTGCCTCATCTGGCATCCGCACCGATGTTCCTCTTTGGGCGCTCTTCCAATTACAAAAAGCATGCGCTTCATGATAACAAATCTCTACCGGCCAATTCATAGGCAACGGAATTTCAGTTGTCATCAGTCTTAAACGGTACTCCCCTGCTTCACCCCGCCAAAACTCGGGCTTATTCGCATGATGATAGTCACGCCACGAACGACCTTCATCGCTCCACAATCCGTTTTGCTTATATCCGCCCGCTCTGATAAACCTAGTTCCCATGGAGACCCTGCATACCTTATAGAGGATAATGGACTTGCGCCAGTTCCACCGTCATGGCCAGAAATTGTAATTAGATCTGCATAAGCTTTTGCAACTCCA
>JBJLEJ010000022.1:0-23358 GCA_045565965.1 Pontiellaceae bacterium
CGGAATAGTCATAAAGGCAATTATGGTCATTTGCATTGCATCGGTGGATCGCTTGGCATGAGTGGGGCAATAGTGTTGGCGGCTCGTGCAGGAATGCGTGGGGGTGCGGGTTGGGTATCGGCGAAGGTGCCTACTTCGGTTTTAGAGAGAGTTGCTTCATGCTTACCGGAGGCGATGGTGCAGGCGGGTGAGCCAGTCCGAAAAGCCGATGCATTGGTTGTTGGTCCTGGAATGGGATGTTCATCTGAAACGCAGCAACAGGTTTTGAATCTTTTAAAGCAGGTCGATACTCCGTTGGTTTTGGATGCGGATGGGTTGTCGGTACTAGAGGGAAATCTAGATCCCATTCGGCAATCGAAGAGTGAACTTGTGATTACACCGCATCCGGGTGAGTTTGCAGGCCTTTTCGGTATAAAGGTAGAGGAATTGCAATCGGACCGAGATGCTTTGGCAAAAATGGCGGCTGCACAGTTACAGGTTGTATGTGTGCTTAAAGGCGCACGTACGGTAGTGGCGGCACCGAATGGTCGAGTGGCTTTGAACGCAACGGGGAATCCGGGTATGGCTACGGCGGGTGCAGGCGACGTGTTGGCGGGGTTGATTGGGGCGCTTTTGGCGCAAGGACTATCTTCTTTTGAAGCAGCTTGCGCGGGCGTTTGGTTACATGGGCAGGCGGGTGATTTAGCGGCAGCAGCTGGGGCTGAAATCTCCCTTTCTGCGGGGGATATAATTGAAAAATTACCTGAAGCTTTTCGATCGGTAAGCCCGAGATAACCTTAAAACTGGTTTAGGAAGCGCTGGTCATTTTCGTACAAATGGCGGATATCGTTAATGCCAAAAAGGATCATCGCAATCCGCTCAATTCCCATGCCAAATGCAAAACCGGAACAACTGCCTGGATCGTATCCAACATTGGTAAATACATTAGGGTCAATGAGACCGGCTCCTAAGACTTCGATCCATCCTAGTTTGTCATGTTTAATATCAACTTCCACACTGGGTTCGGTAAAAGGAAAATAGTGTGGGCGAAAGCGTATTTCTGCTTTTGGTCCCATAAGTTCTCTTGCAAAATAGTTTAGCGTTGCTTTTAGATCTGCGAGGGAGACTTCCTCGTCGATGTAGAGACCTTCAATTTGATGAAAATTTGCGCTATGAGTAGCGTCTGAGGTATCACGTCTGTAACACCGGCCGGGTGAGATAATACGAATGGGAGGCTTATTTTCTTTCATGTAGCGAATTTGTACTGGACTGGTGTGGCAACGAAGCAGTTCTCCACTATAAAGATAGAAGGTGTCTTGTTCATCGCGCGATGGGTGATCGGCAGGAGTGTTGAGGGCGTCAAAATTATTAAAGACGGTTTCGATGTCGGGTCCATCGGCAACAGTAAAGCCCAGGGTTTGGAAAATAGAGGTAATCCGTTCAGTGATTTGTGTGATGGGATGGCGAGTTCCGAGGGCATGCCATTGCCCAGGTTGTGAGCAATCAAAAGGGTGTTGATCTGCTTTAGGAGTGGCTTTGGCTTGGCGGGCTTGAATGCATTCGGTGAGTTCATTTTTTAATTCATTAACGGCTTTGCCAAATAGAGGTTTCTCTTCGGCAGGAACGTTTTTTAGCTCAGCCATCAGAAGTGGGAGCCGTCCTTTGCGGGAGAGATATTCAATGCGAACCGCTTCGATCTCTTCAGCGGTTTGCGCCTCTTTCGCCGCTTGCAGTGCAACGACTTTAATTTGATTGAGTTCTTCAAGATTCATAACGCTCTTAAGATTCGCTGACTGAGGCGAGATGGCAATTGATTTTTAGCTTTTATTTTTTAGCGATCACGATGGCGCGCAGTGGGGCTGGGTAGCCTTCAATGGTTTTTTGAGGATCTTTTGGATCTAAAAAATCGGAGAGAGATTCAAAATTCATCCATGGGGTAGCGCGCTGCTCCTCGGGGGTAGTTGCGGTGATATCCAACGTTTTTACCTCTTTAAACCCGCTCTTTGTAAGCCATCGCTCTAGGGTAGGCACAGAGGGAATCGACCAGACATTACGCATCTTAGCATACCGATTTTCTGGAATGAGCAGGGACTCGGTTTGATCAGGTATCACAAGCGTCTCTAGAATCAATTCACCGCCCTCGCGAAGTAGGGTATGAAGTTGTTTTAGATGCACTAGCGGTTCCTTGCGATGGTAGAGTACACCCATAGAGAAGACACTATCAAAGGCGTTATGGGTCGCGGGTATATCTTCGAGTGTCATCGGGATGACCCAGGCGGGGGCTTCGGTTTGCAAGAGCTGTTTTACGGCAAAATATTGGCAGATAAAAAGGGGTTGCGGATCAATGCCGATTGCTAGACGCGCGCCAGCCCCTGCCATCCGCCACGTATGATAGCCACTCCCGCACCCTACATCCAAGACCAGTCGATCATGCAGGGGTTGGATGTGTGGGATCAGTCGATCCCACTTCCAGTCAGATCGCCATTCGGTATCAATATGAATATCGTACAAATGGTAGGGGCCCTTTCGCCACGGACGCAGTTCCAGCAGTGTTTTTTCCAGTTCCTGCGATGAAGTGCCCTTGGCGGTAACACCTGCTTTGAGGTCAATCGTCTCGGGTTGGCAGGTGGGTAAGCGCGAAAGGGTAGATACCCACTCCGGCATGAGCGCGTAGCGCTCTTCGCGTAAATTCCATGCTATCATTTCAGGTAGCACGTTCGTCCAGTGCGATAGCGGGGTGGTGCTCAGTTGCTCGTATAACTTGGTATAATCAATCATGTGAAGGCAAGCATGGAGCAAAAATTAAGGGATTGGAACCAGGTTTCGACCTGCTTAAAACCCGCTTCATACAATCGATGGTGATGGGCTTCAAGCGTTTCTGGTATGAGCACGTGTTCCAGTGCACTTCGTTTTTGACTAATCTCCATGTCGGAATAGCCATTGAGTCGTTTAAAATCCTCATGTAATTCGCGCATTTTCTTATGCATGTGGAGATCTTCAAAGGCGATCTTCTCGGAGAGCACGAGAACCCCACCAGGTTTCATGCCGCTTGCAATTGAGGAGAGCAACTCTGTTCGCGCGCTGGGATCAATAAATTGGAGGGTAAAGTTGAGCACGACCATAGAGGCCTTTTCAATAGGTAGATCTTGAAGGTCTGCGCATATGATCTCGATTGCTGTATCAGTTTCTATCGAGGATAAGCGTTTTTTGCAAGGTTCAATCATGGCGGTGGAATTATCAACAGCGATGAGTTTACAAGAGGGTGTTTTAATGCCTTGTAAAAGGGCTGCGGAGCTCGCGCCGAGTGAACAGCCTAAATCATAAATATGACTCTTCGGGGTGGCATAGCGCGCGGCCAGCGGAGTAAGCATCGCTAGAATGGTGCGATAGCCCGGAACCGAGCGCTCGATCATATCATCAAAGACCTCGACCACCTGTTCATCAAAGCGAAAAGCGGCTAGTTGTGGGTTAAATGTAGCGTAAAGTCGGTCCCGTTGCATGCACATGATGGTAGCGGATCTATATCGACATTGCCAATACTTAGGCGTTAACATCCTAGATGTGAAAAAGGCGATCTATCTGGGTATGTGCATAGGGTTATTTTCATACGTTGAGGTGGAGGCCATTGCCACGGCAGACGTGACGATCTCAGAGAGCAACCCAACCAATCAAACCAGCTATGCTGATTTTAATTGGGATTATGTTTACAATTATAAAGGATCTTCGGCGGTGGCAGTCGATGATCATTGGCTCATCACGGCAGCGCACGTAGCCTATGACGGCGGGAGCGGAGCTTTGACGATTAATGGGAATACCTTTTCTCAGATGCAGCGAGTTTTTCATCCAACAGCAGACCTAGCCCTGATCCGATACGATCGCGTACTACCGGGATTTTATCCGTTGCATACCGGTAATGTGGTGCGTTTTGGCACAAACCCAGAACTCTTGATGGTGGGTTGGGGGTATACCGGTGCGGTTACGAGTGCCTCCTTTCAGAATGGTCCTGGTGGACAGGGGGTGAAGCGTTGGGGGACCAATCGTGCAGACAATCCGGGTTTCCGATTACCGTGGATAGGGGGGGTGAGGTTGGCTTATTAACAACGGATGTTTTTCCCACTGCGTTTAATTTAAATGATACCACTCATGAGGCGGGTGGGGTTCAATTTGATTCGGGAGGCGGGGTCTTTATTCGTCATGGTGGTCAATGGAAAGTAGCGGGCACCATTATTCTACTAGATGGGACTCCACCTAATTTTACGAGCAACTTTATAGCAGAGATAGCTGAGTATGCTGACTGGATTAACTCGATCTTATCCGATCAGGATTCGGATGGGGATGGATTGCCGGATCATTTTGAGACGAGTTATGGAGCGGGCTCCGATCTGCAAGCAGCGGCAGATGCAGATGGCGATGGCATGAGTAATCTCGAGGAGTGGATTGCCGATACCGATCCAACCGATGCGACTTCTTATTTGCGTCTCTTATCCGATTCAACCGCATCTATACTTCGTTTTACCAGCGCAGCCAGCCGAGAATATCAACTGCAGTTCCGCACCAATTTAACAGAAGGAGTTTGGGTAGAAACCAATATGTGGGCGCAAGGGCAGAGCGATGTAACCGAGCAGCCCACCCAGACCGATGAGCCATTTCGATTTAACCGAATCGGGGTCCGGATTCCTTAAGCTTGCACGGGCCATTGTGCCGCATCATGCATCAGCGTCTCAAGGCAGTGAACCCCTTCTGGGCTATGATTTAAGCAGGGGATCATGCGATAGGATTCACCACCAGCTTCCATAAAAATTTCTCTTCCTTCTTCTTCGATCTCTTCAAGGGTTTCGAGGCAGTCACAGAAAAAGGCGGGGCAGAGGACGGCGAGGCGTTTAATGCCTTCACTCGGCATGGCTCGCAGAGTTTTATCGGTATAGGGTTTCAACCACTCGTTGAACTTATTAGCGCCCAGACGGGATTGGAACGTTACACGCCAGCGGTCGTCAGGTAGTCCAGCCGCTTGCACGATAGCGTGTGTGGTGGCAAAACATTGTTGGCGGTAGCATACGGCATGGGCATCGGGATTGGGTACATTACAGCAGTCGTTACATTTCATGCAATGCTTGCCTGTGGGATCGGCTTTCTTCAAATGCCTTTCAGGAATACCATGATAGCTGAAGAGAATATATTCATCACTCTCTTTTAATTTTAAAGCGATCGGTTCGATGTAGGTTGGGTGGTTGTGGTAGGGCGGTGCCATGCGTACAACAACGCTGCTTTTACGCTGCTTTAAGAGTTTCTTTAGCCAACCAATACAAGAGCCCACGGTGGCCATTGCATATTGTGGAAAGAGAGGGAGTAAACATATTTCCTCTACGCCTTGATCAAGCAATTTATCGAGGGCATTGGGTAGCGATGGATTGCCGTAAGCCATGGCGAGTTCAACGGGTTCGTTGAAGCGAGGTTGGAGTGCGGTAGTCAGCTCTTGGCAGAAGTGAATCAGAGGGGAGCCATTTTCGGTCCAAATAGATTGATAAGCTTCAGCTGATTTTTTGGGGCGCGTGTTGAGAATGATGCCATGTACTAATAGAGCGCGGGCGGGCCAAGGCAGATCAATCACATAGGGATCCATCAAAAATTGCCCCAAGTATCGTTTCACATCCGGAACAGATGGCGAATCCGGTGAGCCAGTGTTCATCAATAAATATCCACGTTTCATTTTGTTCTCCTTCATACAGTCGGGCTAAAGCAGGTTTCCTTTCCAGGGGAATGGCGCTCAATAATTCGCTCAGCCACTTTACGTCCAGATTCTATGGCTTGCGCAATGGAAATCCCATCTCGATAGTTTCCAGCAAAATGAATGCCCGGAAAATGTGTTTCAATCTGATCGAGTTGGCTGTGGCAGGCTTTCATTTCTTGGGTATATTGTGGAATCGCCTGCTCCCAACGACTGATCTGCACGTGTTGCGCACTGCCACATAAACCTAGTAAGTCTTTTAGGTCAGTCTCCACCCGAGCTATCAGCTCGGCTTCAGAAAGATGAGCTCGCTCTGGTGTGCGATCGCCTCCCACAAACACGGTAAGTAGGGCGTATTTATCGGGCGCGCGAGCCGGAAAAATAGAACTAGGAAAGAGTACACCTAAGATAAAACGTTCCTCGCAGGCGGGCGCGAGCATGCCAAACCCATTTAAGGGGTGTGTTAACTGGTTTCGTCGGTAGAGCAGGCTGAGACTGGTAACCGCTGGATATCGAATAGACGCTAAGAAGGAGAGGTCAAAGGGGACATCGAGTTTTGTTTGCGCGTGGGCAGGAAGCGTGAGAATAATGTCACTAAAGCGCTGATTTTCAATCATCCATACCCCGTCTTCTTTTTGGATGGAGGTGATCGGGTGGTGCGTTTGAATCGCATCGCCTATTTTTTCCGCAAGGCGGTCGGGGAGAGTTTGCATGCCCTTTGTGAAACTGTAAATCGTACGCGGCTTGCGCGGTTCACCTGATCTTCTGTGCTGCTTGCCGCGATGGAGTAGCGCGCGCAGTAAGGAGCCATGTTCTTTTTCCATCTGAAGTAGCGAGGGAAAAGCGGTCTCGACGCACAGCGCTTCCGGATCGCCCGCATAGATGCCGCTGATAAACGGGTTCAATGCATAGGTTAGAGGTTCTTTCCCCAGTCGGCGTTCAGTAAATGCAGCTAAGTTCTCACCTGGAGCTGCTTTTGAGCGAATAAAGGGCTCTGCGAGTAGTCGCCATTTAGCACGGGTGGAGAAGAGCGGTGTGCGTAAGAAGCTGAGGGGCGAATGAGGCAGGGCAATCGGTTGGCCATTGCGCACAATAAAACGGTTGTTCGCCTCGGCATGTGCAGGACAGTATTCGGATTGGAGTCCAAGCTCGGTGATCAGACGGTCTAGTTCCGGGTGCGGACCACTTAATGAATTTGGGCCCGCTTCGATCAGGCAGTCCGCTTCGTGGAGGGTACGAATCGCGCCGCCTATTCGCTCGCTCGCTTCGAAAAGGGTGAAAGTAATCGCCTTTTTCTTCAGCGCCCAAGCCGCACTTAATCCACTGATACCTCCTCCAATGATGGCTATTTTTTGCATACCTCTGTTGTACCCTTCAGCTATGGGTTTGAAAAATATTTTTCGGTGGGAAGGTGAATTTTTCCTTCGGAGTTGTTTCCAAAGGCATGGGTCTTATGCTCTTTGAAGGCATCAGCAGTTAACGCAGCTAGAGCGGCATCTCTAAAATCTACTGATGTTAAGCAGGGGTTAAGTAAGCCCAACTTGGCGAGCGCTGCTTGGCGTCGTGCTTGCTTTTTAACGGGAAGGGGACCTCGTTGAAGAATAATCTCGCTGACGCCATATGGATAGGTCTCAATGGGGGTTATCGATTGACGTTGAAATGCTTGATAGAGTTTTTCTCCATTAAAAACCCAACCATAGAAGCGGCTCTGGGCGGCACGTGCGCGCGTGGGTGTACAAAAGCAGGGGATTCGCTTACCTTGATACGCTAAGCTGCGCTCGCTTTGACGCGATCCACCGGAAGTGCTCCAGCCACAAGGAGCATCTATGGCGATGGCAACAGGTTGGTGCGATAAAGACCAGGCGACGAGTTGAACCGGGTCCGTATGCTCAAAAACAGCTTGAATGCTCTGAGATGATAGAAGTACGGCATGAAAACCTTTGTGTTTTCCTCCGACATCAATACCGATGACCTTAGCCATGATAGGTTTGAACGGTTTGGGTGATTGTGGCGATGGTTTCAATCGATGCATTTGGCGGAACTCCATGACCTAGATTGAAGATAAAGCCATCTCGTCCGCGCATCCCTTCCAGTAGACTTCGGGTCTGTTTGATGGCAACCGCTGGCGACGCGATCAGTAATGCAGGATCTAAATTACCTTGTAGTGCGAGGGTCAAGGGCAATTGTTTGCTCAGAGCAGGAAGGTCTATGTTCCAGTCGATGCTGAGTGCATTCGCTCCGGTCCGAATGAGCTGCTCCCAATTCTGATGAACCCCCCGTCCAAAGACGGTGATGGGAACGCGTTGACCAAGGGCGGTAATGATCTGTTGCATCCAACGACCGCTGAATCGCCAATAATCCGCTTGAGCTAAGGTGCCACCTTGGCTATCGAATAGTTGAAGTGCATCTGCTCCTGCATCGATTTGTGCATTTAAATAGTCGATAGTGGCAAGGGTAATTTTTTCAAGGAGCGCTTCAAAAAGTACGGGTTGTTCATGAATGAGCGCCCGAGAGCGGAGATTATCTCGCGAGCTGCCGCCTTCAACCATAAAAGAGGCTAGCGTCCAGGGAGAGCCAGCAAATCCTATAATACCGCATTGATTTTCCACCTCATTTCGGACGAGTTTAATGGCTTCAGGTGTGTAAGCAATCTTCTCGGCAGCTCCTTCGGGAGTCAGTTTTTCTACATCGGCACTGCTTTGCAGTTCAAAGTCTACTTTGACACCGCCTTGTTCCATTAGTTGGTAGGGTACACCCATTGCTTCAGCAATGACTAAAATATCAGAAAAAATAACGGCTGCATCATATTTAAAACGACGGATGGGTTGCAGGGTTACTTCCGCGGCGATATTGGGATTTTGAACGAGGTCGGTAAATCGCTTTCCTTCTTTAAGCGCGAGATATTCGGGCAATGAACGTCCAGCTTGGCGCATCATCCAGATCGGTGGACGGTCACAAGGCCGGCAGTAAAGCGCGTTTAGAAATCGGTCTCTTCCATTTAAATTCGTTGCGTTACTCATATTCTTGCTTTATGCCATAGCTTTTTGCGGATATCAATGCTTAGCCATACGTCTTTTAATTCAAAATTGTTTGTGATGTTTTTTAATATAACATTTATGTTAATAAAAATAAGTTGAGGATATTGTTTATACCTATTTTTTGTAGCTTTAAGAGTTTGGCACTTTAGTTGCATATTAATTTGGAAGTAAATGACGAATACATTCTTAATAGAGAGGCTCCCTCAAAATCAGTGAGTCAGATCGCTGTTAGTATGAATTCTGAAAAAATATAAAAAAAAATAAAGGGGAACAGATTTAATCGAAGTAATAATCGTGCATTCAGCTATAAAAAAAAGCTGAATCATAATTGTATATACAAGGTGTTGTTGTCGATCTAATCGACACACATTATGTTGTGTTATGGAGATAAAATTTAAGGATAAAGTGATTTGACAAAGGTGTCGTTGATCGGCACATTTCACCCATCCTCGAGGAACTTTAAGTTTAAGGTGAGCTTAAATTTAAGGTTGGAAATTAAAAACAAGTAGAAGGAGTAAAAATGAAAAAAGTAATTGCTACTACTATGGCGGCCTTTTTGGTTGCTCAAGTTGCTTCGGCAATAAGTGCAACGGTTGACATTGCATCTGCATATGTATTCCGTGGTGCTACGTTCAATGACGGTATCGTAATTCAACCTGGTGTTGAAGGCGAAGTTGCTGGCTACACAGTTGGCGTTTGGGCAAACATCGACATTGACGACGCAGGTAATGACGATCAGGTTTCTGAAATCGACCTTTACATCGGTAAAGATCTAGGTTCAGTTGCTGGTTGGGATCTATCTGCAGGTTACTGTGAATACACATATCCTGGAGTTGCTGGTAACGGAGAGTCTGAACTTAGTCTTTCTGCATCAGGCGCTATCAGTGGGTTTGATGTATCTTTAGCTGCATATGCAAATATCGCTGAAGAGTCTACACCAAATTTCTATGAAGCATCAACTGGCGGATCAACTTCAATTGCTGGTCTTGCGCTAGATTATGGTATTTCTCTTGGCTATTCAGCTGACGAAGAAGTAGGTGGTGCTGAAGCAGAAACAGGTGTTGGTTATGTTGCATACTCTCTGTCATATGACACAGCTGGCGGAACTATCTCTGCTACTTACATCGATGGACGTGATGACGATATCGTTGAAGTAGATGAGTCTCTAGTATTCGCATATGGCATTTCTCTATAAGTTAAAACTTGTAAAAAAATGCTAGATGAGCGCCTCGTTTAAACGAGGCGCTTTTTTTTGTCTGTGTAAAACGGATCTCAAGTTACGAGTAGAATTAAAGATTATGTGTCAGCTTACTCAAGTGAGTGCATTTTCAATACGTTTGATAAGATCTTGAACGGGTTCGGTACCCACTGAGAGGCGAATCAGCCAGCGCGATACACCAGCATCCTCTGCCCAATCAAGTTCATTATAGTGAGCGAGCATCACAAACGGACAGCAGAGTGTAAAGACGGTTCCGAGATTGGGACCCTTACAACACGCCAGTTTGTCATAAAAGGGGATGGTATTCTCCTCAGGAAATTCAAGCGTAAATGAAAGGACCCCTCCATAACTCGCTTCAGATCGGGCATAGCGGTTGTAACGTTCTTTATCTTCAAGGCTTGGATGCCAAACTTGTTCAACAGCTGGATGTTCTTCAAGGTAGGTAGCTATTTCAATCGCATTGCGGTTAATTAGCCTCATGCGCTCGGGCAGATCACTAGCTTGTTGATTTAATTTCTCAAGGTCGCCGGCAAACAAATAACTCTCTTGCTCGGCTTTTTGAAGGTCTTCTAATAATGGATGAGCAAAAGAGCGGTCTGGATTGATAAGCAGGGCGCCCCCCATGACATCTCCGTGCCCAGAAAAATATTTGGTGAGGCTAATCGCAGAAATATCTGCATATGCATGTGTATCTAAATTTACGCAACCGCCGAGGGTTTCATCAAGGACGATCGGGCACGCATGCCTATCTGCTACGGCACGGAGTGACTCTAAATCAATGCAATTAAGCAAGGGATTAGATGGGAATTCCGTAAATATTCCAGCCATCGGTTGCGCCGCTAAATCCGCTTTAAGGTGGCTAAGGTCTTGCGGATCGCCACAGGGATAGAAGCGCGTTAATGCGGTGTTGAGATGTTCAAGCAATTTGAGCGTATCCCCATAAGGAAATCCGAACTGGGCAAAGCCTTTACTCGGCTGGAGCTTTTGAAGCGCGCGTAGGGCTGCATGGAGTGCTGCCATTCCATTCGGAAAAAGAACGATTTGGTTGGGATCGGTCTGCGTATAAGCGGCTAATTGATGCCGGATTTTAGTGGCGATAGGTTTAGGATCGGGAAAGGATTCCACATTCAAAAGGGCTTCTGCATGCCGAGAAGTGAGCCCTTCGCCGAGGAGTTGCCAGCCTGCTCGAGCCGTATCGCCACAGAGAGTTGGATAGATAACAAGATAGATTTGGTTACGTTCAACCACATCAATGGCTTCATTTGAATGTTGTTGTTGAAGAAATGAACAATGCCGATTCGCTCCGGCGGCCGTTGGAAAAGGAAGTGCATCCCGATCGGGGTCGGGGTTGAGGTTCTTGGCGAGTTGCAACACATAGGGGTGGATCAGAAATCGTGGATAGCCAAGTTGGAGAGCTTGAAGGGTAGCGGGATCGCGCTCTTCGTAGCCAATTATATCTTCCCAACGCGGCAGACACATCGACACTGCATGCACATTTTCAGGAATCGGCTTGCCTAGGTCGTCGACACGATAGAGCGGGTTTTCAATTAACGGGTGGTAATCCATCAAGTCTTAATCCTACGTTCGAATCGGGTGTTGGTCAAATTTACTTCATACGCAATGTCAATAGAGAAGATTAATTACACAATATTGATCCATGAATTGGATATGCAAAAGGTTTGCCAATTCAGTAGATATGAGCGACATTCACGCCCTCTTAATTGGAGTAAAAAAATTTGAAAACGGTAGTTTTATTAGGTGATGGCATGGGTGACTTTCCAGTTGAAAAACTGGGGAACCGTACTCCTTTGCAGGCTGCTCGTGCATCGACGATCCGCCAAATTACCGCCGCCGGTGAAGTACGGATGGTTAGCACAGTTCCAGACGGCTTGCCCCCCGGTAGCGATGTAGCGAATATGGCTATTTTGGGCTACGACGCGGCGCTTAACTACACGGGTCGTGCTCCGATCGAAGCGGCTGGGGCGGATCTTTTGATGGGATCCGACGACGTGGCTTTTCGATGCAATCTGGTGACAGTGCAAGAAGGAACCATGGTTGACTATTCGGCTGGGCATATTTCGACCGAGGAAGCGGCTGAGCTGATTCAAGCCCTGCAATCCGAACTTGGCGAAGCGGGATTAGACTTTCATCTCGGTGTTCAATATAGGCACATACTCATCTGGAAGAACGGAGCGGCAGACGCAAGCTGCACACCCCCGCATGAGATTAGTGATCAAGCTGTGGAATCGAATTTGCCGGTAGGCTCTGGTTCCGAGGCTATTTATACGCTTATGGAGCGTTCAAAAAAAATCTTGGCCGAACATCCGGTCAATAAAAAACGCGTAGCCGAAGGGAAATCCCCTGCAACGCAAATCTGGTTGTGGGGGCAAGGACGCTCTATGCAGCTAGATAGCTACCAGCAACTTTATGGATTAGGTGGCGGGATTGTCTCCGCTGTTGATCTGCTGAAGGGGCTAGCAAAATTAGCCGGTTTGGAAGCACCCGACGTGGTCGGTGCGACAGGTCTAATTGACACCAACTATGCCGGCAAGGTCGCCGCTGCCAAAGAGATACTTGCGCGCGAAGACTTTGCCTATGTCCACATTGAGGCGCCCGACGAGTGCGGTCACCTTGGTGATGCAAACTTGAAGACCGAGGCGATAGAGCGTTTTGATGCACAAATATGTGCACCAATGCTTGAGTGGTTAGAAGCGCGTGGTGAACCCTATCAAATCGTTTTAACGATGGACCACCGAACGCCGGTGGCGTTGAAAGGGCACTGTTCAGATCCTGTACCGATGGTGCATTTGCGCGGTCCTGTCCGGGTATTTGATACAGAAGCTTCGTTCGATGAAGAGGTCAACAATGGCGTATCGCAAGGCATGGCCTGTGCGTGGATGCAGGAAATATTAAATAGTGCCGCGGCAACCTAGCGGAAGAATGGATGCAACCTTTCGGACACCGATGGTTACACCCCTTTTTGCATAAGTAAGATGCATCCATTCTTTCTGACGCGCGGCGACAGGAAAGGAAAAGAGATTGAAAATCTTAAAGAAGCTCGCTTCCGCATTAGGCGGTAAAGAGCAGGCGAAGGCTAAAGCACCTTCAACACAGAAGTCGCGCCCCGTGCGCACATTGAAAAAATCAGAGCAGACCAAGGCGCAGGATGAATGGCGTCCGGGGAAGTCTCTTAAGCCCCAGTCTGACGGCAATAAAAAACGTTCAGGTGGCGGGGGGAAATCGCGTGCTGATCAAGAGCAAGGCGAGCGCAAGCCGCATGCAGATGGGTCGCGCTCAGGCAAACGTAAACATCCGTCCCGCAAACCGAAAAGTTATCAGTCCCACCCACCACGGAGCAAGCAGTCACCTGTACCTAAGCGTCCAACCATTGATGAATCCCCCTGGGAGTTGTCTGAATTTCAGGTGGAACCGCAGGAAGGCAAAGTTCGGTTTCATGATCTGGATCTAAATCCCAAGTTAATGCGCAGCATTCAGGCGCTCGGCTGGGAGTATGCTACCCCGATTCAAGGACAGATTCTGCCGGGTACACTCAAGGGCAAAGATATGGCCGGTCGTGCCCAGACCGGTACCGGTAAGACGGCGGCGTTCTTGATTTCGATTATTAATCATTGTCTAAGTAAGCCTTTGCCAAAGCACAGTATGGGTTGCCCTCGGGCGCTGATTATTGCTCCGACGCGTGAATTGGCGATCCAGATTGGTAAAGATGCGGATGGGCTTAACCGTTTTACCGGGCTGCGCACAGTGGTATTTTTTGGTGGGATGGACTTTACAAAGCAGCAACGCCTAATCGATGAGGGCTTGGTCGATATTATTGTGGCGACACCCGGTCGCCTGCTCGATTTCGAAAACCGTAAGGTGGTGAACCTGCGCTTCACCGAAATAATGGTGATCGACGAAGCCGACCGAATGCTAGACATGGGCTTTATTCCTGACGTCCGCCGTATCATCTACAAGACGCCATCCAAAGAGAAACGGCAGACCGTCCTCTTTAGTGCTACACTTACCGATGATGTCATGCGCTTGGCCTCCGCATGGATGATCGAGCCAGAGCGGATTGATGTGGAACCCGAACAGGTGGCGACCGATACGGTTGAGCAGAAGGTATTCATCGTCACCGATGATCAAAAATTCCAACTCCTCTATAATATAATTAAGACCGATGAACCCGAGCGAATTATCATATTCACCAATCGCCGTGATCAGGCAGAACGGTTGTCCGATGATCTAAAACGCTTTGGGCATCGCAATGAGATGCTCTCAGGAGCGGTCAATCAGAACCGACGCACCCGCATTCTCGAAGAGTTTCGTGCAGGCAAGGTGAAGGTACTCGTTGCCACTGATGTAGCAGGACGGGGTATTCATGTCGATGGCATCAGTCATGTCGTAAACTTTAATATTCCTGAAAATCCCGACGACTATGTACATCGGATTGGTCGAACTGGACGTGCAGGTGCAACTGGACAATCCATTACCTTTGCCTGTGAGATGGAGTCGTTCGAGCTGCCTAAAATTGAAGAACTCATCGGCATGGAACTGAAATGTAAAATGCCTCCAGAAGAGCTCTTTGCTGAACTTCCTGACGCCCCACCGCGTAAACCGCGTTCGCACTCCGGAGGTGGAAATTATCGAGGCGGGAATCGCTCTGGTGGACGTCGTCCTGATGAACAGGGTAGGGGAGGCAACCGCGGTCGCAGTGGGCCTCCCCGCCGCAAGTAGGAGAAAAGCGGGAAGTTTTCCGATTTCCCGCTTGAACGCTTTTCAGTGGCTGAGTATCTTCCACCTCCACTTTTAAACCCCTTTGCTCGGGTGGTGAAATTGGTAGACACGCAAGGTTGAGGGCCTTGTGGGAGTTAAATCCCGTGTGGGTTCGAATCCCACCTCGAGCACCAAACTAAAGCCGCAATTTTTCCGGCTTCTTTTAATCTTCTTTCATTTGATAGACGCGGATCCAGTCGATGGTCATGGTTTGGGGGAAGGTAGTGTTCACATCAGGGCGGCCGGCCCATTCGCCTCCGATTGCGATGTTGAGCAGGAGGTAGAATTCTTGATGAAAGGGTTTGCGTTCTTGGTGGGTGATGGGAGTACTGGCATAGGGTGTGCCGTCAACAAGCCATTGGATTTGGTCTTTGTTCCAGATGATTTCAAAGAGGTGGAAGTCGTCGGCGAAGATGCCGTGGGGGAGTTGGTATTGGGGTGGGGTTAGCATGGCATGTTTGTGGTTGTGGTTGGCATAATGGATATTGGCTTCGACGATAGCGTCGTTATTTGAGCCGTAGAGTTCAAGGATGTCGATTTCACCGCATTTGGGCCAGGGGGTGTCTCCGCCATTTTCATCGCAGTTGGCACCAAGCATCCAAAGGGCGGGCCAGATACCAGGTCCGTGAGGGAGTTTGATTCGGGCGGCAATTTTTCCGTAGCGGAAGGTTTGTTTTTGGGAAGTGTTAAGACGGGCGGAAGTATATTGATTGGAATTGTGTTGGTCGGTTTCGTGGATGGCTTTGATGATGAGTTGCCCATTTTCGATGTAGGCATTTTTTTCGTCGTCGGTGTAGCGTTGCCACTCTTGGTTGAAGCGTCCGGCGGGTTCGACTTGTCGGTTCCAGATAGCGGGGTTGAGATGGGGGGTGTCGAATTCTTCAGACCAGACGAGCTTCCAGTTTTGGGAGGGGGTGGGCATAGTAAATTGAATCGGGATTAGTTAATATTTGTATAATCTATAAAATACGTATTTAGAGCATTTTTTCAATTTATTCTGGTGGATTTTTTAGGGTTAGTTGCAGAGGTGGATATGGTCGTTGTGGATGCCTTGGATGTGTCGGTCTTGTTTATAGAGTTTGAGAATTTCGTTGTGTTCACGGATGGTGGTGGGCCAGTTGTAGACATGGTCTTTATCAAAGACAATAACAGTGTAGCCTTGGCTTCGGGTGACTCTTCTGCGGATACTAACACTCATAAAAATTAATTCGGATTACGAGCTTTTTTCTTACGGATTGGTGGGGGTATGTGGATGTCATGGATGCGGTTAGTAATGGCGCAGTCTTGGGAAACTTGGATTAGGTAGCTATGGTTGGGCAAATAATGGTGGTGTTGTGCAAGGTTTGTTTACTTTGATTGAGCGACGAATGGAGCTATGGTTTGAGTATGAAGTTTTCAATTATTACACCTACGTTAAATGATGCTGCTGTAATTGCACGAACGGTTCGTTCCCTGGGAGCGCAGGATTACTCGCGAGATTTGATGGAATGGATCTTGATTGATGGAGCATCGGTGGATGCGACATTGGAGACCATTAAGGCTGAGCAAGTGCATCCTGATGTGTGGGAATCGGAGGCTAATGGTGGATTTTTTGATGCGTTGAATCGGGGAATTGCGCGGGCAACGGGTGATGTGGTTTGCTTTTTACCGGCAGGAAATCAGTTAGCAAGTCGAGGAACGATCTATAGGCTTTCGAGTGCGTTCACGAATAGTGGTGCAGCGTGTGTGTATTCTAATGTGGAGCAGGGTGTGGAGGGGACGTCGGGATTTGAGATGGAGCACATGGTGCGCCCCGGAATTTATCATCGCCGGAAGTTGGGATGGGGTTGGTGTCCGCCCTTGACGACAATTTGTATGGCACGGGATGCTTTGTTGAAAACGGTGCTACCTTCGGGGACTATTTTTGATTTGTCATTTGGGAGTGCTGCAGGGGTGGAGTGGGTGTATAGGACGATTGGGCGAGATCAGGTTGAGCCTGCGTACTTACGGATTCCAACGGTGCAACGGTTGCATCGTCCGCCAAAAGTTGAGGGTGCGGATTTATGGCGTGCACTGCGTGCGCACAAGATGGGTCATGCTTTGGCTTGGCTCGGTTTTCAGCTACAGCGGGGTTGATTAGTCTTTACCGATGAGTAAGCGGTGAGAGAGAACGGCTAGACTGGATGCGAGTTCTTCGCGGTGTAGAATAACGTAGTCGGGAACTTGAAGTGTAACGGGTGTGAAGTTCCAGATGGCACGTATGCCAACTTGCACCATGGCATCGGCTACTTCTTGTGCGAATGGTGGTGAAACTGTTAATATGCCTATTTGCACATGTTTGCTTTTTGCAAGGGAGGCCATTTCATTGATATCGTGGATGTTTTTTCCGGCGATGGTTTTACCGATAATAGCGGGGTTGGTGTCGAAGCCGGCGACAATACGAATGCCGTGTTGCTCAAAACCTTTGTAACCGAGAAGAGCGCGTCCAAGATTGCCAACCCCGAAGAGAAAGGCATCGGAGGTATTGGTCCATCCTAAGAATTCTTCAATGGCATCAATTATTTCATCCATGGGAAAACCGAGTCGGGGGCGTCCAACGGCGCCCGTGATGGCGAGGTCTTTGCGGACGACGATGGGGTCGAGACCTAATTTTTTAGCAACAACGGTACCGGAGGCATATTCTTCGCCACCATCTTTCATCTTTTTGAGCAATCTTAAATAGAGTGGTAGACGTTTTAGGGTAGGAACGCCTGCTGTTTTTCGTTCGTTTTGACTCATGTGCTTCTCCTACTTTCATCTCGTCTTTAACAGGTGTGGTGGGGCGGGTCAATGGTTTGCTGAAATCGGTTTGTTTATCGGGGGGGATATAGCTATGATTCTGGTTATGGAAACAATTCGTTCAATTGATAACATAAAGGCACTTCGAGCAGGTGAGGTGGCGATTTGGGGAGCGGATGTTTCTGAGATGATGGAAGAAATTGATGCGCTGATGGGGCTTCTTTCTACGGAAGAGCTCAAGAAAGCGGAGCGGCTAAAAGATGAGAAGGCTCGACGGATGTGTGTGGTAGCACGCGGGGGTTTGCGGGTGTTGTTGGGTTCCTATACTAAACAGGACCCAAGTCAGGTGATGATTGATCAGCAGTTTGGGGGCAAGCCAATGCTTGAATCGGGTGAGATGAGTTTTAATTTGTCACATTCCGGTGATTGGGTAGTTTGGGCTTTTGCGGATTCAGGTGAAGTGGGTGTGGATTTGGAGCAAGTTCGTGCAAATATTTTGTATGCGCGAGTGGCTCAGCGTTATTTTCAGCCGGCAGAGCAACAGGCTCTTGCTGAAGCTGTGGATGCTTTCCGGCTTTTCTTTGATATGTGGGCGGCGAAAGAGGCGTTGGTGAAAGCATCAGGAAAAGGGGTTTTTGCAGCGATGAACGAGGTTGAGCTTCCTTTGATGGAGGGAGTTGTTCCGGATGAGACAGTAGTTGGAGATTGGTATTTGCGGCGCGTCGAGGCAGGGTCAATGTATGCGTGTGCGTTGGCATATGATGAACCGATTTTAGAGCAGCCGTGTTATGATTTTGGAGGATTGCAGTGGCGCGTTTAAAGAGTGTTTTTTCATGGTCATTTAGTGCGGCGGAGGATTTTGAGCAGTGTCGTCGTCGGCGCTATTGGTCCAAGTATGCCATGTGGGGGGGGTGGGAAGCTGCTGCTTCAGAGGAGCAGAAAACTGCATATCGCCTCAATAAGATGGATAATCGGTGGGGATTGATGGGGCAGGCGGCTGAACGCGCGATTATGTGGGTGCTTAAGGAGCATCAGGCGGGGGTGAAAATCACTGCAGAGCAGGCGTGGAATACAGTTGCTCGTCCGTTTTTGACGCAAAAGTGGAGCGAATCTTTAGAAGGAAAGTGGAAACAAAAGCCGAAGCAGTTTTGCTGTTTGCGGGAGCATTATTATAAGCAACTTGATGATGATAATGCTGCTAAGCGGGAGATCGCAGATCAGGTTAAGTTATGTATTGAAAACTTTATCAAAATTTTCCTCCCTCGTTTTGCTGAAATTGATTCAACACAAGAAATCCGCATTGCGACACCGGAGATGAGTGGTGATTCCGAGCACTTTGTGTATGAGGGCGTGAAGGTGTATGCGATTCCAGATTATGTATATCGGGTTGGTGATCAGGTGCATATTCATGATTGGAAGGCGGGAAGGATGAAGCCGGAACAGCATCGGCTACAGCTGGCTACTTATGCGCTCTGGGCGATCGTTAAATATGGGGTAAAAGCTGAAAATATATTTCTATATGTGGAGTATTTAAAAGAAGGTAAAGTGCTTCCTTTTCAGCTTACGGCAGAGGAAATAGAGGAGATGAGGAGATTTCTTGGCGAATCTGTGGGTGAGATGAGTGAATATCTAGTCGATTTTGATCGGGAGCGGAATGAAGCGGTGCCGAAAGAGGAGTGGGAGCTGGCGCTGGATTCAGCGAGTTGTCGGCAGTGCAATTTTTATGAGCTTTGTCAGCCTGAGTTAACTGGGTAGTTTATTTTTTTTGACGTTGACCCAGTTACTTCATACAGATACATTTTGCCCTCTTTTCAAGCGCAGCCATAGCTCAATTGGATAGAGCACCTGACTACGAATCAGGAGGTTTAAGGTTCGACTCCTTATGGCTGCGCCATTTTTTCCTCAATTTTAATAAAGAGATTCATAATAAGTAATTAGCAAAAAAGCATTAAATCTGCTGTTGATTGGCTCAGAAATGCAGTAACTTCCATTTCTGATTGTATTTATGAGAAAAGTATATCCAGTTCTAGTAGCTTTGATAACAGCATATTCCTGCGCGCATGCAACTATTATTGCTTTTGATGATTCGAGTGATCCGGTTTATTCTAATGGATGGGGTTGGCAGAATGGTGGTAGTGGATTCCAAACCTGGTTATGGGGTGGAGATTGGTATACACCCAATGCAGATAAATATATCAATACGGATAACCCTGGTGAGCAAGGATTTAGATTGCAGGCTAACGAAGGATCAGAAGTTCGTGCTACGAGACAGTTTAATGCTCCATTAAACGCCAATGAAAAATTCAGTATAAACCTAGGTCATATTGGTGGAAATAGTGGAGAGCTTGAGATTGCCCTGATCGCACAAACATATACCGTTTTTAATATTAAACTGAATGCCGCCAATTCTAATTGGCAAGCATACGATGGTAATACCTTTGATTTGAATGATAGTAATGGTGTAGCCAATTATTCCACTACAGATAATGAAAATGCTGAATTTACGTTTACCTACTTTGGTGGAAATGAATATGGCATGTCTCTAACAGATGGTACTGGTAGCGGATATATTTTAGACACAAAAACAGCAACATCAGTAAACAGTAGTGAAATGGCATTAATTGATCGGGTTAAAATTCGAAACTCCGGTCAGGGTAGTGGAAATAATTTTTATGCCGATAATCTCCAAATTGAAGTTATTCCAGAGCCAGCAACAGTGGGTCTACTTGGATTATTTGGAGCGGTTGGTTTATTTATACGACAGAGGTTTGCGGTATAAATTAAATTGTGGCCTCTAATTTCGCACCGATATCAAGATATGTGCTTTATAAGTTACTACTATAAAACACGTGTAAGTTATTTGGTTTTCTTACGGAAATAGTGTATTTCAATATCAGTTATAAGGAATAGACATGAAATATCTATCAAGTTTAGTAAACGCATTACTTTTAGTTGTGGTCGGAATTTGGGGATATATTGCGGGGGGATCCGTGACAGCGCTTATACCGGTTGCCTTTGGGGTGATCTTGTTGATTTTATATCCAAGTGTAAAAAAAGAGGCAATGGTGCCTGCTCATCTCGCGGTCTTATTGACACTTATTGTTACGATTGCGTTATTTAAACCTTTGAATGCGGCTTGGATTCGTTCTGATGGGCCTGCCATCTTTCGGACAGCACTCATGTTTACCTCTTCGGCATTCGCCCTGATTTGCTTTATTAAAAGTTTTAGTGATGTACGTCGGGCTAGGAAATTAAAAGAAGAGGGTTCATAGAAGATTTTTTCAATTTTATTGAAGCGAGGAAAATATGAGAAGTAATTCGTTTATCTTTATCTTTAGTTTTATCACCGTAACTGTTTTTGCAGATATTGGTGTTAATTTTGGAGCTAATTCAAATCCAATCCTGAAGGCAGGAGAGACTGAAGTTACATCAGAAACAGCGTTAGATGACGATGTGCTCGTTCAGCTTCTTTGGAGTGATACGATGGTTGATTATCAATCAGTTGGAGGTATAGATAGTTCGCTCAAGCGTGAAAATGAGTTTGTATTAGAAACCAACACAGTAAATCAATATGGCACCTTCAGCGCTACTACCGTCTCTGTCTTCACTGACTCAGATGTAGGTGGGGCTGATATCAACGCAGGTTACATCTATGCGAGAATATTTGATAGCGCAGTGCCAAGCTTCGGTAGCTATTATCTTGAAATGGGCATACAGGGATTTGGCTTATTTGAATATAATTTTTTGCAGCCTAGTTCGATATACACAGATGATTTCAATGATTTTGGGAGCGTTGTTGCAATTGATTCCCAAAACTCTCAAGTATTAAACAACAATACGAATCAGCCTCCAGAGATCATCTCATTAACAGTTAGTAACGCTGTTGGAGGAACAGTAAATCCTTTAGGAACAGTAATTTATTATGGAGCTTCAACTGTGACATTAGAAGCTGATGCTGACTTAGGGTATCTTTTCTCATCTTGGGTCGATGAGAATAATAATTTATACTCAACCGAGAACCCGTTTTCACTGAATTTAACTGATGATAGAACCTTGATAGCTCAGTTTGGGGAGGATCTCTCTGATGAAGATGAAGATGGGTTGTCTCTCTATGATGAGATGATCATCTATGGTTCAGATCCGACGCTTACGGATACGAGTGGAGATGGATTATCGGATGGAATGTTGGTGTTGATGGGGTTGAACCCAACAGTCAATTTTTCAAATGTGATCTCAACAGTGCAATCCATGCCGGAAAGTTTTGGGGTTTACGGCGTTGCGTTCGTGAATGAATTGCAAACGTCGATCACAAATCTAACTGAAGTAACGATTGCTCAAAGCAATGAAATTGCGGTGACTCAAGCTATGTTGACTGAGTTGCAAGCTGAGTTGACCTCTTTGGTTTCACAAAATACGGCACTGGAAGCGGAGGTAGCTGGATTAACAGCAGCAAATTTGGCATTGACTGATTCAGTGTCTGCCTTGACGGATGAAAATAGTGAATTGACAGCACAGGTAGGTCAGTTGCAGGCGTCTAATAGTCAATTGACAACAGCTAATCAGGGTTTAGAGCTCACGGTGGCTACACTTAACACAGAGGCGGCTGCATTGAATGATCAGGTGGTTTCACTGCAAACAACAAATGCAGATCTCGAATCTCAGATTGTTTCGCTTTCAACGAATGCGAATGCATTGTTGTTGGATCAGATTGCTACATTAGAGAGTACCAATTCAGTTTTGACGGGTCTAGTGGCGGAACTTGAGTTTGAGATCGATACATTAGAAGGCGATGTGGTGGAGCTGCAGTTGGAGGTAGCAGATTTGGAAGAAGCTTTGGAAGATGCCTATGTGAGTTACGATAAGCCAGACTGGATTTGGCATAGTCATTGGCATTATCCGTGGTATAAGCCGAACAACTATTGGTGGGGATGGGGGAATCCGCCTGCGCGATATTTACCCAAGTGGGGTCGTGAAGCAACGGTCGGAAAGCGTGTTAAGATGAAGCGATTGAAAAAACGGTGGAATGCAAATCGTCAAGAGGAGTTAGCGGAACTTGAACTCGAACTTTGTGTAGAGACTGCAGATGATCTGGTTAATGGCGTATGGTCTGCTACAACGAATCAAGTGATGATTGATATTCCGGTTGATGATAGTCGTGTTAAATTCTATCGAATTAATTATAATTAATTAGTCTCAGGTAGAATGAAAGCGAAAGAAAGCAGGGCATCAAAATGCGCTGCTTTTTTGTTTAGAAAGGATTTAAATACCTCCTAAAAACGTTTTTTGAGATGATTCCTGTTTCGATCTGTAGGTTTATTATTTTTAGGTAGCGAGTGAGTTTGAAAAAAGTTTCTTTTTTATAGGTTGCGGGATTTTTTTTGGACGCTACTATGGCGCGCTTTATTCCGCTAGTTGAAGTCGTATCATGACCAATTTTTTCGGAGTAAGATTGTTCTTATAAAATAAGTAAAAAAAAGCGGTTGACCGAAACACGGATTGTGGTAGGTTGTCCGTCCCTTCAGCGAAAAACGTGGCTGAGAAGCTATGTGTTTGGTTGAAGGTTTTTGTTCTTTGAAATCAGAATAACTCATAAGATATGACAGAAAATGCATTGCTTCGCTTTAGAAGTGGTGCGGTTTGTTATAGCCAATTGCTTATAACTGTCGATTGTCGCTCTTAGGAGCGCGATTGAGTTTTATAAATTGCGAAATTTTTATTTAGTACAGGATTTAAACCTGATCATTTTTTTTAATTTGATGGAGAGTTTGATCCTGGCTCAGAACGAACGTTGGCGGCGTGGATTAGGCATGCAAGTCGAGCGAGATCAATTTATTTTAATTCTTCGGAAGAGAAATTTATTGTGA
>JBJLEJ010000023.1:0-64491 GCA_045565965.1 Pontiellaceae bacterium
TCTACCAATTTCACCACTCACCCGTTATGAAGGTAAAGAACGTAGAAGGCTTCGGGGATTCGTACAAGTTCAAACTTCAGCGTCTTGCCATTCTTGCTGAAGCTGTTGAATTATTTTGAACGGCTGATCAGAG
This sequence comes from Pontiellaceae bacterium, assembly GCA_045565965.1. Classification (GTDB taxonomy): domain Bacteria; phylum Verrucomicrobiota; class Kiritimatiellia; order Kiritimatiellales; family Pontiellaceae; genus Pontiella. Next base: position 134 of record JBJLEJ010000023.1, read on the forward strand.
TTATTAACGACACCGAGAACACAAAAAGCATCAAAGGCGCTTTTCCGGAGACTCACTATTTTTTCGATTTGAATTCCACCAATCGCAACACTCGGGCAGCTGACAGCTGCCGCAATACGACTACCTTCATCGATCCCAACAACTGGATCGGGATTGATTTTGCTTTGGGTGGGGTAGATGGGTCCGATGCCTATGTAGTCGGCACCTGCCGCTTGAGCAAGTTGTGCTTGCTGAAGGTTATGGGTGCTAATACCTATCAACTTATGGGGGGCATTCCAGTGCTGTCGAGCTTCTTCAATGTAGCTATCTTGTTGCCCGAAGTGTACTCCATCGGCATCTGCTTCTATGGCGGTTTCAAGGTGGTCGTTGATGATGAAGGTGGTTTGAGATCCACGGGTGATATTACGAAGACTAAGGGCTTGTTTTAAATATATTTTGGGTGGCGTATTTTTCATGCGTAATTGAAGAAAAGGCACATGCGCATTTACCGCGGCTTCTGCTGCTTGTTCATATCCAACGAGCGGGTTGGTTAAAATTAAATACAGTCCTCTCAGGGATTTCATAGTCTTAATTTAGCTTGCTTTAGGGAATCTGTAAACAATTCCACTATTAATCATAATCAGACTTCGTTATCCCTCAAATCATGATATTATGTTATTATATGAAAAAAATATTACATACCTGTTTTATTTTATTACTTTGCATTAAATCGGTCACGGCTCATCTATTTAGTTTGCCGGATGGGCGCACTATCGAGGCAACGATTCGCTCGTTCGATGATCATTCTGGTTTGGTTGAATTGGAGCGGTTGAATGGGAAAGTTGTTAAAATTAAACCTAATGTGTTTATTGAGAAAGATCAGCGTTACATTCAGATGTGGTCAGTAGAGCGGTTATTTCTTTCTTCCCTACATCTGCAGATCGAGGTGGATGATGTAGTCTTGGATAATTGGAAAGAGGAGGAATATATAGACCTTACTTATACTTCTGGAAATACAGAACGTGAATTAATGAAGGAGACAAAATTTGAAGAGATAGCTTTTGAAGTTATTTTGAAGAATCGAAGTGCTGAGCCGTTTGAGGATTTATATATTGAATATGTTATTTTTTATGAGCAGTCGCAGGAGTCATTTGGAAAGCCAACATTAAAGCAACTGACGAAGCGTGATAAGTTGGAAATTCAGCGAATTGATGGTAAATCAACATTGGTAAAGAAAACGGATGATGTGACGGTTCACAAAGATAATATCATGAGTAAGAACTGGTCTTCGGGTGAGTCAAGAACTGGCGGTAAAGGTGAGGTGCATGGGTTACGTGCGCGATTATGTAAGAAGATGTTGGATGGGTCGGTAATTTATCGTGAATTCACGAGTCCTAAGTCGTTTTCTGAAACTAGATATCCATGGCCGGATTGATCTTTTTTATAATTTGAGCGACGTGAGAAATGGACTCGGTTTGGACGAGTTTTGCACGGAGGTCGGCGCAACCAGGGAATCCTTTGCAGTAGATCGAGTAGTAGCGGCGAAGGATGTGAAAATTTTTGCTACCTTGCCAGACGCGGTCAAAGAGTTGGGTGTGAGTCCAGAGCATTTCTAGTTTTTCTGCTTGGGTTCGTTCGCGTTGCTTTTCCATGAATAGCCAAGGGTTATCAAAAATGCCGCGACCGATCATCGCTCCGTCGAGTTGATGTTGGCTGCATTTTTCGCGGGCTTCATGAATAGATTTAACGTCGCCGTTGCCGATTATAGGGATGTCGGGTGCGATTTGATCGCGGAGGCGAGCGGCTTTAGCAATCTCATTCCAGTTGGCGGGACCAACCGACATTTGTTTTTGGGTGCGTCCGTGGAAGGTTAGGGCGGCGGGTCGGGTTTCTAAAAGATGGGCTGCCCATTCTTCGGTGGCGATGGATTTGAGGCCGATTCGGGTTTTAACGGAGACGGGTAAATGGCTGGCTTGCTGGGCAGCTTGTATAATCTCTTTAGCGAGCGTAGGATTAGCAATCAGCCCTGAACAGCAGCCGCGTCGGACTACTTTGGGTGCGGGGCAACCCATGTTTATATCGATACCATCAAACTCCATTTCATTGGCGATCTCACGGATGACTTGAGTATAATTTTCAGGAGTGTTGCCCCAGATTTGAGCAACGATTTTTACATTCTTCTCTGCAAGAAGTTGGCGTTCTTCATCGGTTACGCGAAGCCGATGAGCAATGCGCTTGCGGGCTTTTGGATGAACGAGCCCGTCGGTTGAAACAAATTCGGTCATGACGACATGGAGGGCGGTCGGATCGGCAATGGTTAGCAAAAGCTCGCGTAATGCGGTGTCGGTTACGTCTTCCATTGGAGCGAGCGCAATGATGGGTCGGTCGATCGTATTCCAAAAAGAACTCATCTAAAATTAAGCATGATTGGGATGGAGTGAAGGCATGATTTTTTCGTTTACGTTTGGCTCAGGTACTGGACCGTCCATTTCAACTTCGAATCCGGCATCTTCAATCATTTTCTTATCTGTTTCATAATCTTGCCCGCCGGTGGTAAGATATCCAGCTGTAAACATGGAGTTGGCAGGATAGAGAGCGAGTGCTTGAAGGTTGAAAAGGGTAGTTTCTCGTCCACCGGCAATTCGAATTTCAACGGCGGGCATCACGAAGCGCATCATAGCGAGAGCTCGTAGGCAGTCGTTAGGTGTTAGTGGGTTTGGTTTACCGTGAAATGCGGTGCCTGGTCTTGGATCTAGAAAGTTGACGGGGACTGAATCGACATTAAGATCGGAGAGAGCAAATGCGAGGTCGACTCGATCTTGCATGGATTCGCCCATACCAAAAAGCCCACCACAACAGAGATCTAGCCCCACTTTTTTAACCAGTTTAGCTGTATTAACTCGATCATCGAAATCATGTGTAGAAACCACTTCTGGGAAAAATTTTTCGGAGGTTTCTAGATTATGGTTGAAACGGTTGACGCCCGCTTCTTTCAAACGGATTGCCTTTTCTTCGGTGAGCATGCCGAGAGATGAGCAGATTTCGAGCTGGGGATGTTTTTGTTTTATTTGGATGACGGCTTCACAGATGGTATCGACCTCTTTTGGGGAGGGGGAGCGTGTGCTAGATACGAGGCAATAACGTTTGGCTTGGCGATCAACTGCAGCTTGAGCACCTTCAAGAATTGTATCAACAGTTTGCATCTCGTACCGTTCAACGTCGTTGATAGCTTTGGTTGATTGAGAGCAAAATGAACAGTCCTCGGGGCAAACTCCACTTTTTACATTTCGAAGAAGATGTAGAGAGACGGTGTTACCAAAATACTTATGGCGCAACTGGTAGGCTGCTTGTAGCATATCAAGAAGTTCTCTGTTGGGTGCTTCTAAGAGGGCGAGAGCTTCTTCGGGTGTGGCCATTCCGCCGTCGATAATACGTGAGCTAATTGATTTCCAGTCCATGTTGTTTGTTCTCCGTCTTTTTATCGTTGGTTAATGTAGAGATGTAAACGAAGCTTGTAAATAATCGTGATCAAAAATCGAGATGAAAAGATGAAATCATTTGACTCATGACACGATTGTTTTAGTGTTGTTTATTCGCTAGGGGTGCTTTGTGAATCATTGCTGAGAAAAACCCTTGGAACCTGATGCGGATCATGCCGACGAAGGGAAGCGTGAGAATTGGGTTCCGCGATAAAGAGTATTTAAAAAAACAGGAGCCATCATGATTCAGCAGAAACATTCGTACACCGACTATGGGGATGCGTATCCCAATTCACGTAAATTGTATGTAACCGGAAGTCGTTCAGATATTAAGGTTCCGATGCGTGAAATCCGTTTATCTGACACGAAGAAAGTCGATGATTCGATTGAGGAGAATGAGCCAATTCGGGTGTATGATACAAGTGGACCTGCAACAGATCCAGCGGTGGAGTTAGATCTGGAGAGAGGATTGCCGCGCTTACGTAAAGATTGGATTGACGAGCGTAATGATACAGAATGGATTGCCGAACGTGGTTATCAGGCGGGAGATGATGGATTGGGTCAGGATGCGAAGCGCATTCCTTTTGGTCCTGCCGATAAGCAGGTACGTTGTGCACGAAATGGTGCAAATGTCACGCAAATGCACTATGCGCGGCAGGGTATTATTACGCCGGAGATGGAGTTTATTGCGATCCGAGAAAATATGGGTCGTGCGGATGAAGTAGGGCAGGTGTATTGTCCTTCTGAACATGAATCAGGCTTGCTTCAGCAGGCGCAGACAGCAGCTATGCGGCATGCTAATCATCAGCATCCTGGACAGTCGTTTGGGGCGTCGATACCAGCGTTCATAACGTCTGAGTTTGTTCGTGAAGAGGTGGCGTCTGGACGGGCGATAATTCCTGCCAACATTAACCATCCTGAAGCTGAACCGATGATTATTGGACGTAATTTCCGCGTTAAAATTAACGGTAACATTGGTAATTCAGCGGTAAGTTCAAGCATTGGTGAAGAGGTAGAAAAGGTTCAATGGGCTACACTGTGGGGTGCGGATACGATTATGGATCTTTCGACGGGTGAGAATATTCACGATACTCGGGAGTGGAACATTCGGAATTGTCCGGTTCCGGTTGGAACTGTGCCGATTTATCAGGCGTTGCAGAAAGTGGGAGACCGGCCGGAAGATTTAACATGGGAGCTTTTTCGCGATACGTTGATTGAGCAGGCTGAGCAGGGGGTTGATTATTTCACGATCCATGCGGGTGTATTGCTACGGTATGTGCCAATGACCGCACAGCGAGTGTGCGGAATCGTTAGCCGTGGTGGTTCCATAATGGCAAAATGGTGCGTAGCGCATCATAAAGAGTCATTCCTGTACGAAAATTTTGATGAAATTTGCATGATATGTAAGAAATATGATGTTTCGTTGTCGTTGGGCGATGGTATGCGTCCGGGTGCTGTTGCGGATGCTAATGATGAAGCACAGCTGGGTGAGTTAGAGACATTGGGTGAGTTGACCCTTCGGGCATGGAAGCAGGATGTGCAGGTGATGATCGAGGGACCGGGTCACGTTCCGTTGCAGGCGATTAAGGCGAATATGGAATGGGAGTTGGATGTATGTCATGAAGCTCCATTTTATACGTTAGGACCTTTAACGACAGATGTGGCACCCGGTTATGATCACATTACAAGCGGCATTGGTGCGGCGAATATTGGATGGTATGGCTGCGCGATGCTTTGTTATGTGACTCCTAAAGAGCATTTGGGCTTACCGAATAAAGAAGATGTTAAAGAGGGAGTTATAACCTATAAAATTGCGGCGCATGCAGCGGATTTGGCAAAGGGGTTCCCTGGAGCTCAAGTGCGGGATAATGCACTGAGTAAGGCGCGGTTTGAATTTAGATGGGAGGATCAATTTAATTTGGCCCTTGATCCGGTTCGGGCTCGTGCATTCCATGATGCAACATTACCGAATGATGAGGCAAAAACAGCGCATTTTTGCAGTATGTGTGGGCCTAAATTTTGCTCGATGCGTATTTCAGAAGATGTTCGCCAATATGCGGCAGAGCACGGGTTTTCGGCAGAGGAAGCATTGGAAAAAGGAATGGCTGAAAAATCTCAAGAATTTGCAGATCAAAAGGGTGAGCTTTATCAGTAAGAAATTTTCCCATGTAGCTTTCTCATTGTTTCCGGGTTGATGTTGGGTATGATTTTCTTTTTATGAAGAAAGGTGAGTGAGCGGATGATTGCAAAAGATAGTACCTACGTCGTAATGGGCATTTTGAATACAGATTCTATTGCGTATTCTACGGGTCGGTTAATTGAAACACTTGGTGGTAAAGTAATTTGGACGGCGCAAAATGAGCGCATGAAGAAGATCTTCTTTGATCGTGGCTGTAAAGATTTAAGTGAAGAAGAGAAAACATCGATGGATTTTCGTTATTGCGATGTCACGGTAAAAGAGGAGGTCGAAGCGCTTTTTGCTTCTTCGGGGACTATTGATGGAGTTTTACATTCGATTGCATATGCCAACCCAAAGACGTGTCTAGGTGGGGAGGCGCTTTATACGGATGCAACTGATGATGTGTTACAGGGATTTCATATTAGTGCGGCTTCGTTGGCAACGGTTGCCAACTTCGCGGTTCCTCAGATGAAGGAGGGGGGATCGATTGTCACGCTCTCTTTTGAAGGACAGCGTCCATTTCCCTATTATAATTGGATGGGGGTTAACAAGGCGGCTCTTGAAGCGGTTGTTAAGGCTTTAGCTCGAAACTATGGAAAAGATCGGGTGCGAGTAAATGCGGTTTCAGCAGGCCCTTTAACGACAAAAGCGGCATCCTCGATTCCTTATTTTGAGCATTTATCAAAAACTTGGGAGCAGATTAGTCCATTACCGTGGGATACGGTGAAAGACAAGGAAGAGGTAGCTGGTGCAGTGGTCTTCTTGTTGGGTCAATTCGCGAAGAAGATTACGGGTCAAACGTTATTTGTTGATGGTGGAGCTAATTTTATGGGTGGAACGTTGATGGATTTTGAAAAACCGAGTGCAAGCGAAGGATAGAGCATGGGGTTGGGAATTGGAATTGTTGGATTGCCGAATGTAGGTAAGTCGACATTGTTTAACGCGTTGACACGTGCGCAGCGTGCTGAGAGTGCTAATTATCCGTTTTGTACAATTGAACCTAATAAAGCGGTTGTTCCGGTTCCAGATCATCGATTGGATAGATTGGCTGCTATGGCGGGATCGCACAAAACAATTCATGCTACAGTTGAATTTGTGGATATTGCGGGGCTTGTGAAAGGTGCGAGTCAAGGGGAAGGGCTTGGAAATAAGTTTCTAACCAACATTCGTGAGACAGATGCTATTCTGCAGGTGATTCGTTGTTTTGAGGATGATCAGGTAGTACACGTGGATGGATCTGTTGATCCAATTCGTGATATCGAGATTATTGAAGCAGAATTGATTATGGCAGATTATCAAACAGTTGAGAGTCGGTTGCCTCGTGTGATCAAGGCGGCGCGTGGTGATAAACTATTGGCGCCTGCTGTGCCATGGTTTGAGACTCTACTGGAGCATTTAGGTGCTGGTAAGATGGTGCATACTTTTGAAGATCGTGAGAGTGATATGGCTATGCTTTTATTGAGAGAGTCACAGTTTCTAACGGATAAACCATTTATCTATTGTTGCAATGTCGATGAGGCTGGTTTGAGTGGATCGCAGGCATATGTGGAGCAGGTCGAGCAATATGCGGCAACGCAGGGCGCAGAGGTGGTTCGTATATGCGCTAAAATGGAAGAAGATCTCAATGGAATAGATGAGGATGAACGGCTTGAGTTTTTGGAGGAGTATGGAGTTTCGGCCAGTGGTCTCGATCAAATTATTCAGACTGGATATCGGGTGCTTGGATTGATTAGTTATTTCACACAGGGGCCGAAAGAGTCGCGGGCTTGGACGGTTTGTGCAGGTGATTTGGCACCACGTGCAGCAGGTGTAATCCATACTGATTTTGAGCGGGGCTTTATTCGTGCGCAAGTGATGGCCTATGATGATTTTATCAAGAATGAAGGTGAAGCAGGTTGCCGTGAAGAAGGATCACTTCGAACGGAAGGACGTGATTATGTCGTTCATGATGGAGATGTGATTGAATTTTTATTCAATGTCTAAAAGTACATTTGATTTCTTTTTCATATTGAATGAATTTAGGGGGTTGTTGTCAACAATAGTGAAATCTAGAAGGAGTCCGTCTTGAAAAAATATATTGGAATCGTAGCCGTTGTGTTGATTAGTCATGCAGGTTGGTCAGAGAGTCAAATAGCATTTGTTGATATGCAGGATCTGTTTAAACGTTTTTATAAAACCCAGCTGGCTCAAGATCAGATTCGGCAGCAGGCCGATGAGATGAAGCTGGAGCAGGATATTATGAAAGATAATATCGAAGAGATTAGGTCTAATATTGAGCAATTACGAGCCGATTCGCGGGATGCAATGTTGAGTGTGGAGGTCCGTTCAAATAAAAGGGTTTTGATGGAGGAGCAGTTAATCGAAATGCAGCGTCTTGAGCAAGAGATGAATGAGTATGAAAAACTTCGTACCCGGCAGATTGAAGAACAGAATACACGGATGACTAAAAAGTTGTTTGATGAAATTCAGGATCAAATTATTACGTATTCAAAAGCGAATGGTTTTGATGCAGTAATGGATCGGTCCGCTCAAAGCCGGATTGGTATTAATGTGATAGCCTACGTCAGCCCGATTGCGGATATTACAGAAGTTATTCTGCAGAATTTGAATGAAGGATATGATGAGATGAATTATTCCTCGGAAGAGGAGGTAGAGTGAGGCTTGTAGAATTAGCAGAGTGCTTAGGTGCTGTTTTGGAGGGCGATGCTTCGCTTGAGGTAGAGCGGGTGAATAGTCTTGATCAGGCGAGGATGGGCGAACTGAGTTTTTTATCTTCGGATAGGTATCGTTCTCTTTTAGAGCAGAGTCAAGCTACGGCGGTCTTGGTTCCAGCTGATTTTGAAGGATCAGCTTCTTGTGCTTTGTTACGGGTCAAAAACCCAGATCGTAGTTTTGGTGAAGCTGCTCTCCTATTTTACAAGCCTCCGCCGGTTCCTGTGATAGGAATTCACCCTTCGGCGGTCGTAGCTGATGATGTGGTAATGGGCAAGGATGTTTCGGTGGGTCCGAATTGTACAATTGAGAGCCATGTTAAGTTGGGAGATGGGGTGGTGATTGGGTCTAATTCGGTTATAGGATATGGTTCCCAACTTGGAAATGAGGTACTTTTGCATGCTTCTGTAACACTCCGTGAATTTTCTAAGGTGGGGGATCGCGTTATTATTCACAGTGGAACGGTGATTGGTTCTGATGGTTTTGGTTATTCGGTCGAGCCGGATGGTTCGCGGCGGAAGATTCCGCAGATTGGAATTGTGATGATTGAGGACGATGTGGAGATTGGTTCAAATGTTTCAGTGGATCGAGCTCGATTTGGAAAAACGGTGATCGGTCGGGGCACCAAAATTGATAATTTGGTTCAGATTGCACACAACGTCACGATTGGACCGGATAGTGTTTTATGTGGTCAGGTAGGTGTCGCAGGTAGCACAAAAATTGGTACTAAAACAATCTTAGCGGGTCAAGTTGGAGTGGCAGGCCATCTCACGGTTGGAGATCGTGTGATTGCCAATGCTAAAACAGGGATTGTTAATGATATTGACGAGGGTGCACATGTTATGGGTATGCCGGCTGTTTCTCAAAAGGAGTTCCAACGCGGGTATTTGGGCATGCTTAAGTTAGGTACTCTGCGCGAAAAAATTCGAAAAATTGAAAAGCAAATTGATTTTTTATTGAGAAATAAGTGACGAGTTTGAAATAATTTAGAGTTAAATTATACAATTTTGTAGTTCGCTGGAGAGTTGCTTTGGTTAGTTCACAATTTTTATGGCATACAAGATGCATTTACGATAGAAACTCATCGAGTAAATTTTAAGGTTTAATGACAGTAATTGAAGAGAGGTATTAGAAATGGCACGAATTAAGTTAGAGTATATATGGTTGGACGGATACGAGCCGGTTCAAAACTTGCGCAGCAAAACAAAAGTGGTCGATGGAGATTGTACTTCATTTGGCCTCGAGGATTGCGAAATGTGGGGATTCGACGGAAGTTCTACGTTGCAGGCAGATGGTAGTAGTTCCGATTGTATGTTGAAGCCAGTTGCTATCTATCCAGATGCAACTCGTGAAAATGCATTTTTGGTGATGAGTGAGGTTATGCTTCCTGATGGCACACCACATCCTTCGAATCATCGTGCAACGATTCTTGATGATTCAGGTTTTTGGGTTGGTCTTGAGCAGGAGTATTTTCTTTACAAGGATGGTCGTCCTTTGGGTTGGCCTACTACGGGGTATCCAGAACCTCAGGGTGAATACTACACGGGTGTGGGCTTTAGTAATATAGGTGACATTGCTCGCGATATAGTTGAAGAACACTTAGACCTCTGCATTGCTGCAGGCATTAATCATGAAGGTATTAATGCTGAAGTTGCTAAGGGGCAGTGGGAATTCCAAATCTTTGGAAAAGGCTCTAAGCGAGCCGCAGACCAAATTCATGTGGCGCGTTATATTCTGCAGCGTTTATGTGAACAATATGGTGTAGATGTAGAGTACCATTGCAAACCATTCACAGGTGACTGGAATGGATCAGGTATGCACTGTAACTTCTCATCCACTCACATGCGTGAAACGGGAGGTAAAGAGTATTTCTTGAAGCTGATGGACGCGTTTGAGAAATATGTGAGTGAGCATATTGCGGCCTACGGTCCTGATAACCACTTGCGTTTGACTGGATTGCATGAAACACAGGCGATTGATAAGTTCTCATGGGGAGTTGCAGACCGAGGTGCATCAATTCGTGTGCCACATTCGTTTGTGAAAGATGATGCGTATAAAGGTTACCTTGAAGATCGCCGTCCTAACTCACAGGGTTGCCCGTACCAGATCGTATCACGCGTATTGAAGACGGTTTCGGAAGTGGAAGCTGAATATAAGTAAGCCTCTACAGATGATTGGTTAAGGACTGATCTCTGATGAAAAGACCTCGCGATAGCGGGGTCTTTTTTTTATGTTTCTTGGATGAAGCGTGTGGGAATTACAATTGGTGATGTGAATGGCATAGGCGTTGAAGTTATTTTGAAAGCATTGGCGTATGGTCGCTGGTCGCAAGAGACGGAATTTATTTTGATTGGATCTGAAGCAGTCGTTCGGAAACAGGCTGAGACGATGAATATACCTTTATCGCGTCGGCTTCGGTTTCATGATGTTGGTGAGTCTATGTGGAGGCCAGGTCGGTTACGGGTGGATGCTTCTTGTTTAGCGGTAGCTGCCATTGAAGAGGGGGTAAAACAGGCTGTTGCGGGGAAGTTAGATGGGTTGGTTACAGCTCCTGTGAATAAATTAGGTTTTCAGCGAGCTGGTGTAGATGTTCCGGGGCATACGGAGTTGCTTGCCGGATTAACGGGTAGCTCTCGATATGGAATGATGTTAGTAGGTGGCGGCTTGCGTGTGATGTTGGCTACTCGGCACCTTCCGTTAAAAGAGGTTCCCGCGGCTATTAGCAAAGCGGTCGTAAGAGAGGCGGTTGAATTGGCGTATGAAGGATTAGATTGGTTAGGTGTTTCTCCGCAATCGATCGGTGTCTGTGGATTGAATCCGCATGCGGGCGATGGAGGGGCTTTAGGGATGGAGGAAAAGATGATTCTTAATCCTGTGTTGCGAGCTCTTGCAAGAAAAGGGATTCCGGTTTCGATGGCTCTTCCTGCAGATACTCTTTTTTACCAAGCCTTACGGGGTGAGTATCAAGCGGTGGTGGCTATGTATCATGATCAAGGATTGGCACCCTTAAAGATGATGGGATTTGATGAAGGCATCAATGTTACACTGGGGTTGCCGATTGTGCGCACTTCACCTGATCATGGAACGGCTTTTGGATTAGCTGGTGAAGGCGTGGCTTCGGCTAAAAGTATGCGTGAAGCGATTCGTTTGGCGGTTCGTTTAGCAGATAGGAAAAATCCATGGAAGTGAATCCGCAACTGACGAGTCCAACGGAAGTACGTGCTTTGCTTGATCAATTAGGTCATCGCCCTAACCGAGGTTTGGGACAAAACTATCTTATTGATGCGAATATCTTGGATGGCATTGTTCAGTTGGCTGCATTGGATTCAACGGATCGTGTGTTGGAAATTGGTCCAGGTCTTGGGGCACTCACGGAAAGGATCTTAGAGCAAACCGTGAATTTTAGATGCATTGAAAAAGACCCTTCAATGGCGGGGTATTTGCGCAAACGTTTTCCGGGGTTGGAGGTGATGGATGCGGATGCAATGGATGTTAACCTAAATGCAATTTTTGCATTAGGTGTGAATAAAGTGGTGGCTAATTTGCCGTATTCGGTGGCAAGTCGGTTAATGGTGGAAATTGCGGAGGGTTCGTATCGACCGGATCGAATGTGTTTAACGATTCAAAAAGAGGTAGCCGATCGATTGACCTCCAAGCCGGGGGATCGAGCGTATGGCGTCTTGAGCGTTTTAACTTCATTTTTTTATGAGAGTCGGTTGGCAAAGAAAGTAAGTCCTACTTGTTTTTTACCTGCTCCAAAGGTTTGGTCAGCGGTGGTTCAGATGGATTGCCGAGCAGAGGTGTGGGTCGAGGAAGATGAATACCCGATGGTAAAAAGGTTGGTGAAGTATTGCTTTTCGCAGCGGCGTAAACAGATTGCGACAAGCTTAAAAAACTTGGGGATAAAATCGGTTGGGGCGTTGCTTTCGGAGTTGGAGATATCGCCTAAAGAACGACCGGAGCAGTTGGAACCGCTGCGTTGGGTTGCGATGGCAAGATGGCTTCAGTCGCGTGAAGCGTGACGAGGCTTTCGGCGTAATCCATTTTTCAGGGCAAGTTTCCAAACGACCCAGAGGGCTTCATATATAATATTTCCACTCATTTTAGATTGTCCGACTTGGCGGTCTTCAAAAACGATTGGAATTTCGCCGACTTGATAGCCGCGCATCCATGCGTTATGCGTCATTTCAATTTGAAATCCGTATCCGTTGGCTTGGATTTTTTCAAGTTGATAGGAGGCAATTAGTGCGCGCCGGAAGCATTTAAAACCTCCAGTGGGATCGGTAAATGGCATGCCGGTTATGAGTTGCACATATATACCTGCTCCTCGGCTGAGCATGAGGCGGGAAAGAGGCCAGTTCAGAATGCGAATGCCTCCAATATAGCGGGATCCAAGAATGAGATGGTAGCCTTCTTCCATTTTCGATCTAAAGTTGGGAATCTCTTTGGGATTGTGTGAAAAGTCGCAGTCCATTTCCATAATATATTCGTAGTCATGTTTCAGTGCCCATTGAAATCCGGCAACGTAGGCACGTCCGAGGCCGTTTTTTAGGGTTCGGTGTAAGACGTGAAGTCGGGGTTCTGTGGCTTGAATTTGGTCGGCTTTATCTCCGGTTCCATCGGGTGAATTATCATCGACGATTAATATATCAACGTGTTCAGAGGCTTCTAATACGGCTTGCGTTAAGGGCTCAATGTTCTCTATTTCATTGTAGGTTGGTATAATGACTAGGGTATCACGCATTCTTTTAATGTAGGTTTTTTTTTAAATGCTTCAACTAGATAATGAGATCGGTTTGAACGGGAACAGATTGAGTTACTTGCTCTGAAATAGCAATGATGTGTGAGGATAAAATCGGTGTTGTTGGAAAGAGTCGCTTTATGGCTTCCGCATAGAGATGGAGTTGTTCGTGATAGCGTTCTTGCAGTTCTGAATAAGTGGCTTGGCTAAATTTATAATCGTATATTTGAATACCTTTAGTGGAAAGAACGACGAGGTCGATGGTTCCATCAATAAGGAGGGCTCCTTTTTGGATAAGAAAAGGATATTCGGGTAGGAGTTGTTCGGCCGATTGCGTTGCTGTTTTCATATATTCAACGGTGATGGGTAGTGTAGATGAAAGATGGTTTATTTCGGCGGAGGAAAGGTCATAGCGGTGCGATAGGGTACAGATGCGTTCGGAGAAGTTTATGTTCCAGTTATGATGTGCTGCTTCTTCCAATAGAGCATGACCGCAGGTACCCATTCGAGTGGTTGTTTGAAACGAGCGGAATGGGTGTGGGTGAGGGGCGTGCTCGGGAGGATCTTTCTTTGTTACGGCGGTAGCTGTGGTGCGCTGAAATTGAGTTTGCATCTTTGGGGGGCAGATGGCGGTGGTAGCTTGGAATAATTTTAGAGCAGAGGGAGTTGTGCGCATTTGAGCAGAGTCGATAGTTGTTTGTGGAATTTCTGAAAATCGGTGAATTTTGATTGATTGACCAAGCAAGGGTTCAATGTAGGGATGCCATGAATTGGCGTTGGGTTTGGTGCTAACAGGCGAGGAAAGGATTAGTAGATCGCGTGCTCGGGTTAGAGCAACATAGAAGAGATGATCGGATTCTTGATTTCTAACTTGTTGGGCTTCTTGGCGACGCTGTTGAAGATGGGGAGAGGAGGTGTTAGAGTGATCAGTTGACATAATTTTTATACTGAGTTGCGGTGATTTATCGGATTCACTGAGATGGGCAAAGTCGGTATCTGTTGGACGATGAAAGGAGAGGCTAGGTAGGCAAACAACGCGTTTGGATAAACCTTTGGCACTGTGAATGGTCATGATGGTAACGGCATTTTGTTCGGGATCGGCAGAGAGGGCTCCGGCTACTTGAGGTGGGTTTGCTATGTATTGTTTTAGGGTCCGTGCAACGGTGGCCGTATTGGTTTGCATGCCGCGTTCTTGTTCGCGAATCCAGTCGATGAGCTTGCGTATATTTGCGATTTGTTGATCTGCTTGAGGAAGGGCAGCAAGCGTAGCATCATATTGTGTATGTTGAATCCATTCACGAATAATTTCAGAAGCAAGACACGTAGCCATCTGTTTTCGACTTTGTGTGATAATGGATTCAAGGTCGGGAAAGTGATGGAGAATCTGTTCAGCGGTGGCATGTTCATGGGGTAAGAGGTTTCTAATGATCTGTTGATCGGAGAGGCCAATCCAAGGTGATCGAAGCAGGCCGATTAATGAAAAGGCGTCGGTTGGATCGCATAGGGTATTGAGAAGTAGTGAGATATCATGGGCGGGTGTAGTGCTGAATAAACCTCGGCTTTTACCTCCGAGGGTATATGGAATTGCTTCTTTGCGTAGGGCTTGTTCAAGGGTTGCGAGTTCTGTGCTGTTTCGCATGAGAATGAGAATATCGCTATAGCGGTAGGTATTCTGTTCGGAGGTGGGTTGAAAGTTGTCTTGATATCGATGGGTCGGTTGCCAATCTGATGTGCCATGAATAAGGAGTTGAATGCGGCGGGCTAAGGCTTGCATCTCTTGGTTGATTCTATCTTTTTTGCTTAGAGTATAGAGTTGGGAATCGGAGTTAGAGTCGGAGTCGGGAAGGAGGCATTCAATACCGTGTGGTTCATGAGCATGAGCATATGTTTTATTGGGTTTTAGTGCTTCTTGATTGTAGTTCGAGAAAATAGAGCTGAAGATAGTATTAATTGGTTCAATAAGTGCTTCTTTACTGCG
Source organism: Pontiellaceae bacterium (assembly GCA_045565965.1). Taxonomy (GTDB): domain Bacteria; phylum Verrucomicrobiota; class Kiritimatiellia; order Kiritimatiellales; family Pontiellaceae; genus Pontiella. Next base: position 15,202 of record JBJLEJ010000023.1, read on the forward strand.
CCAACTGGTCTGCAGATGTTCGAGTTTTCCGCCTTGCTCTATAATGCTTTGCTGTAAGTTGGGCATAATGGATGGATCAGCTCCGCGCCAGCTATAGATACTTTGTTTTGGGTCCCCGCAGATAATCAGGTTAGTGGGTGCTTTCCAGAGGGCTTGGATGAGGTGGGCTTGGATTTGGGAGGTGTCTTGTACTTCGTCAATAATAATGGTGTTGAAGGAGGGCGAGTACTTTGCGTTTTTAATGAGATCAAAGGCTCGATATTGTAGGTCATCGAAGTCGAGTAGATCTTTTGCATATTTTAGGCGATTGTATTGATCATAGACGGCGATGAGATAGCATGCAAATCCAAGGGCGAGGGGGCGTTTAATTTTGTATTGGATACGGGTTCGACATTCCTCAATAAGGTCGGCGAGGATTTTTGCAGGTTCTTTAACTCTGCGGCTGGGTTTGAACTTAATTTCATCTATTTTTTTTATTAGTGTTTCTGTATTCAGGCTTTTATCCAGAAGCTCTCGGAGCTGTTGGGCAATTTCGGTTTGGGCAGTTGTCAGTTTGGGAAGACGATCGAATTGTTCGAGGATATCTTTAAATGCTTTAATGTTTTGGGGGTCAATTGCGGGTTCAAGGAGTGCATTTGGGTCGGTAAGTAGAATGCCGAGTGAGCCTGCTTGGTGGATGAGAGAGATAGCCGTTTTGGGAATGGAATTTCCATGTTTGCCCATCGTGGCTAGGTTTCTACCTTCGCAGAATTGAGCAAATAAGGGATCGTCTTCGAGTTGGTTTATGAGCTGTTGATGGGCAATGGATTCGAGCCATTCTGTTTGTTGTTCCCCTGCTAGAATGGAAAATGAAGAAGAGAGGCCTGCATCAAGCGCATGTTCTTTAAGAAGGGTTGTGCAAAATCCATGAATGGTGGTGATAGGAGCGGATTCTAGTTGAGTTAGAACCGTTCGAATGCGCTCCGCATTTACTTTTTCTGGTTGCTGAAGAGCGGTGTGTAGATAGGCGCTGATACGGGTTCTGAGTTCAGTGGCGGCATTTTCTGTGAAGGTCATTAGTAGAATATCACGCGGATCTATCTGATCGTTGAGGATTTTATCCAGATAGAGCTGGGTCACTTGATAGGTTTTTCCGGTTCCAGCTGATGCGCTATAAACAAGGTTCATACCTAAGATATATAAAATTGAGGTCTATTCGTCCAGAAACTCAATACAGATAGGTTCGCCAGGAAATGAGTAGCGGTGGCAAAGGTTTTCGGGAATTCCATTTGGATTCAATGAGAAGATGGCGATATCCTGGGAGCGTTGTCCGGCAATTAGAAGCCATTTGCCAGTTGGATCGATGTTAAAATTGCGTGGGAATGCAACTTGAGCGGGTATGGTTTTGATTCGTTCTGTTTGGGTTTTTGAGGTACGAAAAAGGGTGATACAATCACGACCGATATCGGATTTATCGCGAATGGAAACATAGAGAATGGATTGGGTGGGATGCAGGCGAATTTCTGCTGCGGTTAGTTGATCGCGGTTGGTATTGGGCGGTAGTGCATCAATCTCATCAATTTGTTGAAGGTGTCCATCACCCATGTAGCTGAACACGCAAAGGGTGAGGCTAAGTTCGTTGAGAAGATAGAGTGTCTTTCCGTCGGGAGCCCATTTCATATGCCGTGGTCCTCGACTGGATCCGGGTATAACTATTTTTTTGAGTGGAGTAGTTTTGCCGTTATGGGGATTATAATGGTAACTGAATATGGCGTCTGCACCGAGGTCGGCAACATAGATATAAGGATCGGTCGGATGTGGAAAAATGGAGTGCGCGTGGGGTTCTTTTTGTCGGCTGGGATGTGTGCCTGATCCGGTATGTAGATGACTGGAGACGGGAGGGGTGAGGTGTCCATTGGATTGAATACGGTAGGAAGTGAGGGATACGGATTTTTGACTCTTAGATAATGGGCGATTAGGTGCTCCATAATTTACGATAAAGAGAACCTTACGGTTGGGAGAAAGTTGAAGGTGACAGGGGTTCAATCCTTGGGATGGTACGCGGTTTAGTTCGGCAAGAGACCCCTCCGGTTCAATTTGGAAGGCGATGATTTCACCTGATTTTTTAAAGTCGTGCAGGTTGGTGGAATAGAGTTTTTTATGACGTGTATCGATGGCTAAAAAGGAAGGTCGTTTGATTTTTGCAACGCATTTGAATGAAGTTAACTCACCGGTCAAGGAGTCGAGTTGACTGGTGTAGATGCCGTCAGTTTGGGCGGTTCCTATGAACAGTCGTGCGGTGTTTCCTTGGAGTATAAAAAGGAACGAAAGTAGAATAATTTTGATCGGCATTATATCAGTCCAGGGATTAGCTTTCCTTTGTAACCGACATTAAAGGGGCGTCCGGATTCGGATGTTATAATCTCTTTGGCGGGCATTCCCATGGCGGTTGCAATGGTGGTGTGGAGGTCAGGTATTTCAACTTTTGCGTCAATCACTTCATGCCCCCGATCAGTGGCTCCGATGATTTGTCCGGTGGTGAGTCCTCCGCCACCAATGACACAACTGAAGGCTTTTGCCCAGTGGTCTCTACCTAAGGTCTCGGGTTTAATATCGGGTGTTCTTCCAAATTCAGTGGCGAGAACAACGATGGTTGACTCGAGAAGTCCGCGTTCATCGAGATCTTGCATAAGTGCAGAAAATCCGCGGTCCATATCTCTAATTTTATCTTCGGGAAGGGTGTTGTGGCTATCCCATCCGCGGTTAACGACTTCGACACAGCGGACATTGTTTTCGACGAGGCGGCGTGCGAGGAGGCATCCTTGCCCAAATTTTGATTCGAAGCCATACCGATCGCGTGTAGCTTTAGATTCGAGGGTGATGTCGAATGCTTTGATGTCTTCGCTACGCATGAGTTTGAGCGCTTCATCGTAGAAGTGATTATAGGCGTTAATGCTTTTTTGTCGGTATTTCTGTTGGAAAGCTTGATCAAAAATACGAGCGAGTTCGAGTTGATCATGATATTGGGTTTCAGTCACCCAGTGAGGTCGGTTGCTATTTTGCAATCCTTTTGAGGCATCTCCCAGAGGCACGGCGCCAAGTTCGGCCGACATCCATCCTGCATATGGATAATCGGTGTAAGGGTTAATCACAACATTTCCAGGAAGAGTGGGGTTAATTTTTCCTTGGTGATAGAGCGACCAGGAGCCTAAAGCAGGATGTACCACCGTGCCTCGCTGTTGGTAGCCAGTATGCATAAGATATTTCCCTTGTGCATGGGCGCCTTGGGTGGAGTACATTGAACGAATAATTGATAGTTTATTCATATGATTTGCAAGATTGGGCATATATTCGCTGATTTGAATGCCGTCGACATTCGTTCCAATAGCTTTTACTGGACCGGCTTCGTCGGTGCCGGGGTGTGGGTCAAAGGTGTCGAGATGAGACATGCCACCATCCATATAGAGAAAAATCAGTTTTTTATTACTGGGGGTCGATCCTACTATTTTTTCTGCTAAACTTGATGAGGTTGTAACTCCGAGAGTCGCGAGAGTAAGGCGATCGAGAAATTGACGTCGTTTAAGAGGATTGAATTGATTAAGCATGTTTAGATTCCTTTTATTGGATATACATAAATTCCCGAGTGTTAATAAGAGCCCAAAGAATCATTCGTATCGCTTTTTTTGGATAGTTGCTTTCCATAACTTGGGAGGCAATTTGAATATCATCTGAGGTTGGGTTGCGCGTCAGGATTGCGCGAAAGAGGGCGTGGATGCGATCCTCGTTTTTTTCTAGTTTATTAAGATGACTTGCTAAAAGTGAGTTATCGGCATCAAGAGCATAGTAGATGGGGCCGTTAAGAAGGGCTAAGGCTTGCGTTACGTTCGGATCTTGGCTTCCGGTACCGATACTTTGGCGGTCGGATTGTCCGAATTGTCGAACAAAGTGGTAGCCGGGGGCAGGAGAGGGTAGCTCGCTGGCACGCACGAGTCCGCGTTCTATGCCCCGCCAGCGTGGATCCGTCATATGATCATGTGTCCAGCTGCTGAAATTAAAGTACGAGTAGGATTTTGTTTCACGGAGCGGTCGTCCATTCCAGTCTTTGAATCGGTTACCGTTTATATCTGTCATATAAACTTTATAGGCATCGCGTTGTTCATTTCGGATTTTTTGGCGTATTTTATCAATGGATTCATCGGTATAAGTTGTTACTAATTTTTCAATGGGCATGAGGTAGACATCGTCAAGATGTTGTTTGAATTCATCAGTAATATATTTCGAGCCGTGTCCTTTGCGTTCGTCGAGATCTTCAACAACAAGAGAGATGATGGAGTCCCACATTTGTTCGCCGGTCATGCGTTGAAGGTGGCGACCGTCATAGGCATATTCATAGAGATCTTCGGGAAGATCATCGGTTCGTGTTTCCATTTGCCAGGTGTGCGTGTTATATAGAACTCGGAGCACGTCTTTTAAGTTGAAATCGAAAGTAACGATCATATCGCTCAGGGTGTCGAGTAGTTCGGGTATGCTAGGGTCGGTGTGGTATTTAATTTCATCGATTGGTTCGATCAGCCCAACACCCATTAGTTGCTTCCAGAGTCGATTGGCGATGGCATCTGCGAAAAATTCGTTCTCTTTTCCGGTAATCCATTCGGCAAAGGCAGCGCGAGGACTGCTTGTGATATGAGGTTGTTCGCCAAACATAACGGCAGGGGCTAGTTGTTGACGAGGTTTGGCGTCTGCGTATTGGTAGTCCGTTGGGAGGGTGTGCCACCGATTAAAATTAGGCTCCCAGATGGAGAGTCGATAGCGGCCACCTATCTGTCGGAAAAAACGATCTTGTTTTTGGGTGATATCAGTAATTCCAGCATCGCGTGCGCGATTGACTAAGAGCTGATTGCCCCCTCGAATGTTATATTGGACGCCTCCATAGTAGGAAACCATGCTTTGAAATTCGAATTGATTCCACTGATCAAAAGGGTGGTCATGACATTGGGCGCATTGTATTTGTATGCCAAGGAAAGCTTGTACGGTGTTGGCCATATGATCGGGTTTCATGTTTTGATCGCTAGCCATCCAGCCGGTGGCTCCATTTTGATAGGGCATACCGGTTGCTGTGATGAGTTCATAAACCATTTGATCATAGGGCATGTTGCTAGCAAGGGCTTTTTTGACCCAATCGGCATAGTAGACGGCAGCTACTTGGTCGACAGCCGTTGAGTCTACTTTGAGCAGATCGGCCCAAAAATGAAACCAGTGGCTTGCATAACCTTCGCTAGCGATAAGTTTGTCAATTAGGAGTATTCGTTTATTGCTCTGAGTGGAAGCGAGAAATTCCACAGATTCATTTAGCGTTGGAATACGCCCAACAATACCTAGATAGGCTCGTCTTAGGAAAATTCTATCATTGGCTTTTACCGGTTTTTTAAACCCTTTTTTACTCCGATTTTTTTGGATGATCTGATCAATTTCTTGCGCTTTTGATCGAATCAGGCTGTGTGAAATCCGCATATTATTTTCGGGCATAGGGATGAATTTTAACCCAGGATTTTTATCATTTTTTCCATATTGTTGATGAGAGAGAGGGGAGTTATATCGCTGATCTTTGGGCTGATATGCTTGTTTTGGTTTTTGGTAGCCTTGCCAATCGCCGGTTTTTGCGCCTTGCTTGATCCATTCGCGAATGAGCGCGATTTGCTTGGGTGAGCAGGGATCTCCTTGGCCGGTCGGGGGCATGGCACCCCGTTTGCCCGGTTTTATTTCAATGCGTTCGACTAAGACGCTTTCGTCAGGCAACATCCGGGTAATAACGGGGCCATATTCATTACCACTCATCAATTGCTTGGGTGTATCGAGTAATAAACCGGCACTGGGTTCTTTCACGCGACTGCTATGACATCTCCAGCATTTTTCTTGAAGAATGGGTAGAATCTCTTTTTCAAATTGAATTGTACGAGCCTGCGTGTGCATGTTTGTGAAAAGACACAGGGTACCGGTATATACGATAATTAAGAGATTTTTCATATGCTGCATTAAATATAAAGCTATTTCGGGGGTTTCCGGCTAGAAAAAAGATAAGAATATGTGTGGTGTAGAAATGGTGGTTCGTGGATATTTCTATACGTTTTTTACTGATTCAAAGAAGGATGTAAATTCATGAAGGTTCGAACTCGCTTTGCTCCCAGCCCAACGGGTCATGTGCATATTGGAAATATGCGTGCTGCCATCTACAATTGGCTTTTTGCTCGTCATCAGGGGGGCTCGTTTCTTTTGCGGGTTGAAGATACTGATCGCGAACGGTCTACGCCGGAGGCAATAGAGTTGCTCTTGCATGCAATGGAATGGCTAGGCTTAGATGTGGATGAGGAGCCTTTATATCAAAGCCATCGCATGGATGCGCATGTGGCAGCAGCAGAGACATTGCTCGAGAGAGGGTTGGCGTATCGAGCTGAAAAAGGCGGCCCTGGATCAGGAGAATGTGTGCTTTTTCGGATGCCTAATCATGCGATCTCATTTCAAGATGCGATCAAGGGCTCGCTTACCAAGGCGGCCGAAAATATGGAAGATTTTGTGATCGTGCGTTCTAATGGAACCCCGGTATTTCATTTGGCAAATGTATTGGATGATATCGAGCAGGGCATTACGCATGTGATCCGAGGCGATGATCATATTGAGAATACTTATCGGCATATTGCACTTTATGAAGCATTGGGTGCGCCCGTGCCGATTTTTGGTCATTTGCCGATGATTGTGAATGCTCAAGGGAAGCCGTATTCGAAGCGAGACGGCGATGCGTTTGTTGGAGATTTCCAGACGAATGGATTTTTAGGCGATGCGTTGTTTAATTATTTAGCGCTTCTGGGTTGGTCGCCTGGAGATGATCGAGAAATTATGACGCGTGCTGAACTAGCGAAAGCTTTTGAGTTGGAGCGGTGCCAATCATCAGCTGCACAGGTCGACTTGAAGAAGTTGAGTTGGATGAACTATGAATATATTCTTCAGGTGTCGGAGCTTGATTTTCGTACAGCAAGTGAAGCAGCACTGAAACAAGCTGATATCGTATACAGTGAGTCACAATTGGATGCGGTACTGCCCCTTATTCGGGAGCGAGTGAAAACGTATTCAGAAATTGCGCCGCTCAGTCGGTTCCTATTTATGGATGATTATGAATATAACGAAAAGGCAGTGAAGAAAAAATTGATCAAAGAGGGCGTGCCGGAAACACTGGCCACGTTGCGCCAACATCTTTTAGAGATCGAGCCCTTTGAGGCTGCTTCGTTGGAGCGTCTTTTACATGATTATGTTGAGCAAAGTGGAAAAGGAGTTGGTGCGGTGATGCCGCCGTTACGGGTCTGTATTTCAGGTGAGCAGGGCGGTCCTGATTTATGTCCGGTTCTTGAGGTGCTTGGTCGCGATGAGGTCATTCATCGGTTAGACCGAGCGGTTGTGAAATTTTTCGAAAATTAAGGTTGGTTCTGAATGCGATGTGCAGGAGTTTGAAAGCGCATGAACAGGAACTCTTTGAAATCATCGTCCCACGGTTGCATCTGAAGCGCGCGTGCCATACAGAGTAGCCATGCATCTCGTTCTGCAGCTCCGATGGGGATATGGGCATGGGCAGCCCCGAGTTGTATGTTGCCATACTTTTCCTGATAGAGATGGGGTCCGTTCATATAGAAGCAGAGAAAGCGAGCGAGCTTGTCACGAGATTCTTCCAGATCGCTTGGATGTAGTGATAGAATGTGTTGAGTCTCATCTAGTTTTTCCATAAGATCATAAAAATCATTCGCTAATTTAAAGCAACCGGCTTCTTCACCGGCTAGTTTATATTGAGTATCGCCTATACGATAAGATGCGAATAGTTCTTTTTGTTTTTCTGAAAGCTCCATATTAATCTCCATACTTAAAATTTAAACATCAGATGACGATTAAGCAATCGAATCTATCATAAAGAGTGGTCAGAGACTTATTTTTACGACAAATAAGAAATTATATAATTGATTATTTTTTTAGGACAAAGTAAGTATAAGGTACTTTAAAGGGGTGTTAATAATGAAAAAACTATTGAGTATGTTCGTTATAGTTATTGTTGCTGTAACATTGACAGGTTGTGATGGTAAAACTTGTGGTAGTTGTTGCGGTGAAGATGGTTCATGCTGCAAGACCAGTTGTGCAAATGGATGCGGTTGTCCTGCAGAATAAGTATTATTAATAATATTAAGATATCTACATTAGAACCCGTTTATGAAAGCGGGTTCTTTTTTATCAAACCCGAATTAAGATGATTCAAAAACAAGTTTTTTTGGTCTCATATTTTATTGATTTTTTGAGCCGTATGAAAACACCAGTGCCAAGGCTCGTAAATTATGTTATGTGGATTATCCCGTGGATAACTAAGTCTAAAACCATAAAAATTTGCATTCTCTTGCATCCATTCAAAGGCTAGTGTAGTTTCAAAATTCTCCTCTAGGATAGCAGAATTTGGCGTATGGAGATCAAGTGCACGTCCAGTATGGTGTTCGCTGAAGCCTGGTCTTGCAAGTACTTTGAAGATTTCTGAGTCGGGAATACCTTTTTTTCGTTTAGCATCTACAAGATCTTGTTGGCGCTCGATGGATCGAAAGGCGGAGACGAGAACAAGTGTGATTCCGTCTTGATTGGCAGCGGCTTTCATTTTTTTCCATGCCTCATGGGTGGCGGGAGTGGCTTGGAAGGTTTCATTCTCTTCTTTGAAAGTGATGAGTTGGGTGGCTTCGAGTTGGGGCGGCAGAACAATCATTTTTGTTTTATCGTGTTGAGTGAAATGGTTTCAGGAGGCTGATGCAGTGGCCCTTTTGCTGCACGAACAAGCTTGTCACATTCATTACGTAGCTCTTCGGCTATTTCAGCATAGTTTTTATTATGAATAAGGTTGGCGGCTTCGTAGGGATCGATCGCGGTATGATATAGTTCTTCGTATACGATAGGTTCGCCGTGTATGGATGCGGTTAGGGAGTTGGCATATGCATTGGCGAGTGATTGATTGGTTGCATGGATTTTTTCGTAACGGTCATTTTGGAAGTAACGGATATAACGGTACTGATCGGTTCGTACGGTTTCACAACGTGGATTTCCATGTTGGTTTGACCAGAGATTTTCTCCGAATGCAACTTGGCGCCATGCTACTTTTTGTTTCTGGATAAGAGGCAGTAGACTTTCGCCTTGCATGGTGTTGGGAGGAGTTAGTCCCGCAAGGTGAAGTAGGGTAGGTGCAATGTCAATGGATTGAACGAGGTGTGGAAGTCGTTCACCTCCTTTTTGTCTTGGGTCGTAGATGAGTAGGGGAACGCGGAGGCAGGTGTCATAACAAAGAGCTTTCCCTCCGAGTCCAAATTCGCCGTATTGCAATCCGTGATCTGAGGTGAAGATGAGAATCGTATTTTCATTTAATCCCTGTTCATTGAGTGTGTTTCGGAGTATTCCGATCATCTGATCGATTCCAGTGATAGTCTGCATGGTTCGAACCAGACGTTCTCGCAATGTGTCTTCAGAGTTAACCCAGTCGTAGCTCGCTTGTCGTAGATCTTGAAATAATAGATCAGCGGGCAATTTGGGGTGTTTGCATTCGTTTTTTGGGAGATAGAAAGGGGGAAGTGGCAGGGTGTGCAATTGGTCGCGGTAGGTGGTTCGATAAAGTTTATTATCGGTGGGGTATTGCTTCATTCGACTGACGCTGAAGCTATGCGGTAGATTCAGGCTGATCGTGAGGCAGAAGGGTTTATCTGAGTCTCGGGAATGTAGGAAGGTCTCAGTTGAATCATAGAAATTTGAATGTGCGGTGGGATTGAGAAAAGCTTGAATGCCTTGGGAGAGAATTTCGGTTTGGGTGTCGAATTTGGCATTGGAGAAAATAGGATGCCGTTTTTTGGGATAAAATCCGAGGTGTTTATGTCCGGCATACCAAAAATCAAAGCTGCTTTCGAAATGGCCACTATGGTAGCCATCTGCCCCGATGGGGACATGATTTTTCCCAATATATGCGGTGTTATACCCGGCTATTTTTAGAAGATTAGGATAGGCTGATTTCCAGGCGTTTTGTGAGATCGCGGTGCCAGAGTTGAAATTGACGCCGTGTTTACGTTCGTATTGCCCGAGGAAATAAGAGACTCGACTGGGCGTGCAAATAGCAGAAGTTACGAAGGCATTTTCAAATACATAACCTTCTTTAGCTAATTGATCTAGGTGGGGCGTTTGTCCGTTTTTTTGCCCCATAAAGCCGACGGAGTCCCAGCGTTGATCATCGGCTAGAATCAAGATGATATTGGGTGAATTTTGTGGAGGCTTGGAAAAGCCGATCGCTGGAGCGAATAGGGCTATAAAGCAGGGAAGAAGATTCAAAAATACGATTATGTGTTTAACTGAATTCACGAACATATATCTTGCGGATTGAGGCGTGGCTTGCAAGCTTGCTCTGGAATCTATCTGCGGTTAATTACTCAAGAACCTGCAGTGCGAGATCGACTATCCCAAAGGGGGCCGAAACTTGGAAGCCGGCTACTCGATCGGCAATAGCATCGCGAATTTCTTGGGCGATTTCGATTCCAAGTGAACGTCCATCGTCTTTAGTTTTGGCGTGGCTCATTCGTTCAAGAAGGGCATCGGGCACTTCGACGCCAGGTACTTCGTTTTTTAGAAACTGTGCGTTGCGGTAGCTAACTAGAGGCCAAACGCCAGCTACAACAGGAATAGAGGCCCCTTTTTTCTCTGCAGAATCGAGAAAGCGATGAAGGGCTTCGGCGTCGAAGATGGGTTGAGTTATTGCATATTCTGCGCCTGCATTAATTTTGTTGAGGTAGTGGTTAAGTTCACGTTCAGGTTCAACAGCACACGGATTGGCACCGACTCCGATGAGAAGTCCGGTAGGTGGATTGATCTCGTTCCCTCCCACATCAATCCCATGGTTTAAATTATTTACGACTTGTGTGAGTCCAACAGCATCCACATCGAAGACGGCAGTAGAATCGGGATAGTCACCTAATTTTGGAGGATCACCGGTTACGATAAGATAGTTTCGTAAACCGCCAGCATAGCCGCCGAGAAGATCAGATTGCATGCCGATTAGGTTCCGGTCGCGACAGCAGTAATGTAGAACGGTTTCTATGCCGATTTCGCGTTCGACGGCGAGGGCGGCAACCATAGGGGAGATGCGGGCACTAGCACGGGGCCCATCGGGAATATTAATGGCATCGATGCCTGCGTCATGGCATTGCCGACATTTTTCAAGCATCGGTTTTAGGTCAATTGATCGAGGGGGGGTGATTTCGATGGAAGTGACTTTTTCGCCGAGGGTAAGTTTGGCGCCGAAGCGACATTTGGCGGCGGTTGGAATGGTTTCTATCGATGGGGCTTCCTGATCGGTGTGGTGCTTAATTTGGATATGCTCTTTTACACCTGAGAGTGATTTAACTTGTTTCGCCATGGTGGCAATGTGTTCGGGCGTGGTGCCACAGCAGCCTCCGATCATGCGAACGCCCAGTTCGATGAGTCGTTTAGCATATTCACTGAAATATTCGGGGGTAGACATGTAGATGAGACGTCCGTCGACTTCTTGAGGAAGTCCTGAGTTGGCGTTCACACTGAAGGGTTTTGAGGTTAATGGTAGGGCACGTTCAGCGATACTAAAGGCAGCGGCGGGACCGACTCCGCAGTTGATACCTAGGGCGTCAACGGCATCACAGGCATCGAGTTTTCTTATGATTTGTTCAATGCGTTCGCCTCGGCGGGTTTCTCCATCTTTGCCGACAGTTATGGAGACGAAAACGGGTAGGTGATATGAGGAAGCAACTTGGGCGGCGAGTTCTGCTTCATCAACGTGGGTAAATGTTTCGAGTTGAATGGCATCGACTTTCTCATCGGCGAGTAGTGCGATTTGTTCATGGAAGAGGTTTTCCAGTTCGGAGGCATGTCGATCGCTGAAAAGTTGATCGGATTGGAGTAGGGGCCCAACAGACCCGAGGATGAAGGTATCGGATCCGGCAACTTTACGAGTGAGATGAACGGCGGCACGGTTGATCGCTTCGAGTTGATCTGCAATACCGTGTGCTTCGAGTTTGAGGCGGTTGGCGCCAAAGGTATTGGTTTCGATGAGGTCAGCACCTGCCTCGACATAGTCGCGATGAACGCTTTCAATAAGATCGGGTTTTGTAAGGCATAGTTGTTCGTAGCAGGTATTGATAAAAATACCTTTTGAGTAGAGCATGGTGCCCATTGCGCCATCCCCGATAAGAGGTTTGTGTTGGAGCGTTTTCAGTAGGCTCATGGGTCGTATCCTAGGTTAGGTGATAACCATTTTTCAACCGTTTTTAGGCTCCAGCCTTTTCGTTTGGCATAATCGGAGGCCTGTTCTCGATCAATGCGACCCAATGGAAAATAGCGGGATTCTGGATGTGAAAAATAGAGACCTGAGACGGAGCTCGCAGGGGTCATAGCCATACTTTCAGTGAGTTCAATACCGGTGTGTTCAGTAACGTTCAGCAGGTTGAAAAGAGTTCTTTTTTCGGTGTGATCGGGGCAGGCGGGATAGCCAGCAGCGGGACGAATTCCTTGATACTTCTCTTGTATCATTTGGTTAATGGTGAGGTTTTCGTTTTCGCCGTAGCCCCAGGCGTAACGTGTTTCTTGGTGCAATTTTTCTGCATAGGCTTCAGCAAGGCGGTCGCCGAGGGCTTGCACAAGAATACAGTTATAGTCGTCGTGATCAGCACGATAGGAGACGGCAATGTCATTAACTTCTGATCCGGCAGTTACGGCAAAGGCACCAACATAGTCAGCAATTCCACTTTGGTTGGGAGCGCAGAAGTCAGCGAGTGAGCGGTTGGGAGTGGAATCTTTTTTTTGCATCTGTTGACGCAGGAAATGGAAGGTTGCAAGGGGGGATTGGTTTTCATCAAAGACGAGAACATCATCCCCTTCGCGGGCGGCTCGGAAAAAGCCGTGTACGGCGCGGGGTGTAAAGAGGTTATCGTGGACGATGCGTTCGAGGAGTTTTTTGGCATCGTGAAGTACTTCTCGGGCACGATCACCCAATTCACCCTCTTGCTCGAGCATTTCGGGGTAGGGTCCGTGGATATCCCATGTCCAGAAATAGGGCATCCAATCGATGTAGGGGACCAACTCTTCAAGGGAGGTTTGATGATCGCGAATGCCAAAAAATTCAGGTGTTGGAGGGGTGTAGGTTTTCCAGTCAAGTTCGAGTCGGTTTTCTCGAGCGGCTTCGAGTGGAAGGAAGACACGTTCTTTTTGAGAGGCGGTATGTGTTTCGCGCAATGCTTCATATTCGCTACGGACGGCGCGGCGATAGCTGATATCTTGTGCAAGAAGCGATTGCACTACGGTGACGGCGCGCGAGGCATCGGTAACATGTACGCTGAGTCCGCTAAAAACAGGTTCAATTTTGACGGCAGTATGTTTCTTGCTGGTTGTGGCTCCACCAATGAGGAGTGGTATTTTCATGTTTGCGCGTTCCATCTCTCGGGCGACGGTAACCATTTCATCCAGGGAGGGAGTGATGAGTCCAGAAAGACCGATGATCTCGGCTCCCCATTCACGGGCTTCTTTTAGAATGGTTTCCCAGGGAACCATAACGCCAATGTCTTTGACTTCGAAGTTGTTGCAGGCGAGCACAACGCCGACAATATTTTTTCCGATGTCATGCACATCGCCTTTTACGGTGGCAAGAAGGATTTTTCCAGCCGAGCTTGAAGAACCGTCTTTTTCATCTTCCATGAAGGGGAGCAGATAGGCGACGGCTTTTTTCATGACGCGGGCGCTTTTTACCACTTGAGGAAGAAACATTTTTCCAGCGCCAAAGAGATCTCCGACGGTGCCCATACCATCCATAAGCGGTCCCTCAATTACATTGAGTGGGCGAGGGTATTTTTTTCGGGCTTCTTCTACGTCTTCATCGATGTGGTCGACGATGCCTTTTATTAGGGCATATGAGAGGCGTTTTTCAACGGGTTCATTACGCCATTCTTTAACTTGAACGGGACTTTTTTGGCTATTGGTTTCTTTTATATTTTCGGCAAATTCGATCAATTTTTCGGTTGATTCATCCGTACGGTTCAACACCACATCTTCGACAATTTTTAAGAGTGCAGGGTCGACTTCGTCGTAGATTTCGAGCATGCCGGGATTGACGATTCCCATGTTAAGACCCGCCGCTTTTCCGTGGTAGAGAAAGGCTGCATGGATGGCTTCGCGTACGGGGTTGTTGCCTCGAAAGGAGAAGGAGACGTTGCTGACGCCTCCACTAACGGAGATACCGGGTAAGGTATCGCGTATGATACGGGTGGCATCAAAAAAAGAGGTGGCGTTGATTTGGTGTTCTTCCATGCCGGTTGCAATGGGAAAGATATTGGGATCAAAGATGATATTTGTAGGATCGAAGTGAAGTTCATCAACTAAAATTCGATAGGCGCGTGTGCAGATTTCAACTCGTCGTTCGGTGGTGTCAGCCTGGCCTAGTTCATCGAATGCCATAACAATACAAGCAGCCCCATATTTTTTGACTAAGCGGGCTTGAGATCGGAATGCGTCTTCGCCTTCTTTTAAGCTTATTGAGTTCACAACGCATTTGCCTTGAACGCATTTGAGTCCGGCTTCAATGACCTCCCATTTAGAGGAGTCGATCATGATGGGAACTCGGGAGATATCGGGTTCTGACATGACTAAATGTAGAAAACGAACCATAACTGCTTGGGAGTCGATGAGTCCTTCATCCATGTTAATATCAATTATGTTGGCGCCGCTTTCGACTTGTTGTCGGGCGATTTGCAAGGCGCCGTCGAGGTCGTTTTCTCGAATAAGGCGCGCAAATTTTGGAGAGCCGGTGATGTTGGTTCGTTCGCCGACCATTACGAAGTTGAAGGCTTCGTCTACCTGCAATGGCTCGAGACCGCTGAAGTGGGGATGGGTATCGCGAGGCTTGGGCGTGCGGATCGGAAGTCCACTGACGGCTTCTTTCATGGCGCTAATATGTTCAGGGGTAGTGCCGCAGCAACCTCCCCAGATAGTAGCTAATTTTTGTTGTGCGAAATCATGGTAGATGGTGCTCATATGTTCGGGGGTATCATCGTAGCCACCAAAAGCGTTGGGAAGCCCTGCATTGGCATAAATACTAATATGGCAGGTGCAAATATTAGCTAGCTCTTGCATGTAGGGTCGCATATCTTCTGCACCAAGCGCGCAGTTAATGCCCACGGATATGGGTTGGGAGTGTTCGATGCTATACCAAAAAGCGGTTGGTGTTTGACCGGATAAAGTTCGTCCTGATTTATCGGTAATTGTGACTGAAATCATGATGGGCAGTCGCTCATCGCGTGCTTCAAAAATGGATTCGATAGCGAAGAGGGCCGCTTTTGCGTTCAGTGTATCAAAAATAGTTTCGACGAGTAGGCAGTCGACGCCTCCTTCTATGAGCGCTTCTACTTGTTCGGTGTAGGCTTCTACCAGATCATCAAAGGTAACGGCGCGGTATCCAGGATCATTTACATCGGGGGAGATTGAGGCCGTTCGGTTGGTGGGGCCGATGGATCCAGCAACAAAGAAGGTGCGAGTGGGGTTGTCTTTTTGAACGTATTCAATGGCTTGACGGGCGAGTTGAGCGGCTTCAATGTTGAGTTCACGTACATGTGTTTCAAGTTCATAATCTGCTTGGGAGATGGAGGTTGAACTGAAGGTATTTGTTTCAACGATATCAGATCCAGCTTCAAGAAAGTCGATGTGAATTTGTTTGATCAGATCGGAGCAAGTGAGGGTAAGTAAATCGTTGTTGCCTTTGAGATCACAGGGATGATCTTTAAATTGAGTGCCGCGAAAATCAGCTTCTTCGAGAGGATGTTGCTGAATCATGGTACCCATCGGCCCATCTAAAATAAGATGCCCTTGCTGAAGTTGTTCAGCAAATTTTTTTCCGGCCGTTTTTGTGTAAAATTCAGGATCGGTGGGTGATGGATTTTGATGACTCATAGGGTATATATATCCGTTTATCCGGATATTTCAATATATTAATGATATCAGTTTATTTACTTTGACAACATTCGCACTCTGCATTCGGTCTTTTCATTTTGTTGAATTGCGATATATTATTCTTGTTTTATAATGACGCTATACACACTGAGGTCTATATGAAAGATAAATCAAGTTCTGAAAATCAACAATCTTTAGATGTAGAAGCGCTTGAAGGATTGGATTTTGGTCCGAACTGGGATAAGCCGAATAAAACAGCTCATGCGCGTCAATTTTCGGAGCGACCTAGGCGTTCGAATCAGCGGGAGCGAGGGAGTAGAGGGCGCGGATCTGAGCAGGATCGAAAGGGAAGTAATCGTGCGCGAAATACGGATGCAGCCACTAGAACAAGTAAACCGCGAACTGCGGAAAGACACCGGGCGTCGGTGCCGGATTATCCATTAGATATAACTCTGCTGCCGAATCAGAAGCATTTGGCTTCGGTAGTTCGGCAGGTGCATCAGAGTCATCGTGCGTATCCGTTGATCGATTTGGCAAATGTATTGATTAAAGATGCGAATGCTTGTCGCGTTAAGTTAGAGGTTTTGAAAAAGGAGACGGAGTTTTGTCTTTTTCAGTGTGGAGTCTCTGGTTTTGTTTCGGTGGATGAATCAAAGGTGCAGTCGTATGTGTTACGCAATAATTTGGATCATTTTTTTAATGTGGTCGTTGAGGAGCAGGATCCGCCGAAGGGTAGTTTCCCAGGTGTGAGTCGTTGTGCAAAAACGGGCACGATAATTGGTCCATCGAATCATCATAGTTATACAGGGGCGGTAGAGCAGTGGCATGCGATGCATTTTCCAGATCAACCATTAGAGCGGTGCAAGGCTTGGTTGGAAGTGGTGAAGGATGAAGAGATAGTTGAGGCGTGGAAGGTTGCGTTTTCGAAGCAGGAGCGTTTTCGGCTAAAGACTGAGCCGGAGGGAGCGTTGATGACTCGGCAACAAGCGGAACAACATATGGCACGCCATGCGGATTATAAAGTAGTTAAATCGGGGAAAGTGGTGGCTCCTTTGGCCGTTATTCTTACGAGTGGAGATGAGGTGTTAACGGAGATGATTAATCGAGTTTGGATGAAAGAGTGTCGGTTTCCTTTGAATTTATCGCATGCGATGAGAGCGGCATTTAGGCATATGAAATTACATCTCTTTAAGGTAGGTAAAATTAATTATGTGACGGCAATCAAGCCGGTTAAGTTGGATGAAGCGGGCGTGGCTGAAGACGTTTTACAGGTAATTAGTGTGCTGAAAAATAAGCCGGGGTGTACACGAAAAGAGTTACTACAAGTATTATTGCCAGACTTTGAGGCGGATTCGGATGAAGGGCGTGCGGCTTTGAAACCCTTAGGTTGGTTGATTGAGCGGGGTCATATTATTGTATATTTTAATGGCAAATTAGCTTTACCGTGAGAACCATTTTTTTCGTAGGGAGTTCCTACTCATTCGTTGCTGATGAAGCGCGCTTGACGAAAGGATGTGTATGAATCATCTTTTGGACATGAGTACCAGCTCTTCTTCTATAGTTTGGATCTGTTGCATGATCGGTTTAGTTTTTTCAGTGCAATCTGAGATCGTTTATGATGCTTCGCGATACGATTTGATTATTGAGCGCGAACCCTTTGGGCAGGAAGTGGTGATTGAAGAACCAACGGTGACTCCGGAGCGTGAGCTGGCATTGGCAAATGCGGCGGCTCAGGCGGCTGAAAAAGAGCTACGTCTTTGTTTTATTTTTGAAACGAATCAAGGTGAGATTCGAGCGGGATTCCAAAACAAGACGGCAAAGCCGGGTGATCCTAAGAGTATTATGTTGGGCGTAGGAGAAAGTTTTCGCGGTATGAAACTACTTGCCGTGAATTTAGAGGAGTCGTCGGCCACATTGGATCGGGATGGAGTCCGGGTTAATTTTTCGCTCGCGAAGGCTCCCACTCCTGTTACAAAAAATACGACCGTGGTCACGCCGCGTCGATTTGGTTCTGGTTTTCGGTCTCCTGAAAAGCCACCGGAATCTAAGCCACCGGCAGAGCCACAATTATCTCCTGAGCAACAAGCACAACGTCGAGCCGAGATTCAAGAGAATTTAAGGCAGTATCAGATGGAAGTGATTCGCACGGGAATGCCACCGTTACCAATTCCTTTGACGAAGGAGATGGATGATCAATTGGTATCGGAAGGAATTCTTCCGCCTACGAATTAATTGATTTCGGTTTCCGCTTCTTCGGTTACTCGGATAATTTCATCGACGGTTGTGATCCCTTGGAGCACTTTTTCCCATCCGTCTTGCCGAAGGGTTTTCATGCCCATTCCTATCGAAGCTTTTTTGATTGAGCTGGCGGTGGCATTGGCAACAATTAAGGGGCGTATCTCATCGGTGATGGGAAGAATTTCAAATATAGCTGACCGACCTTTATAACCAGAACCTTTGCATTCATCGCAACCAACAGCTTCATATATTGGATTAATAGGAGCTAATTTTTCGACTGGGAAATCATGTTTTTTTAGAAACTTCTTATCAAGAGTAACGGGACGTTTGCAACTCTTGCACAAACGACGAATTAAGCGTTGCGCAACAATACCTTCGACGGAGGAAGAGACAAGAAATGGTTCGATTCCCATGTCTAGCAGACGGGTGACGGTGCTAGCCGAGTCGTTCGTGTGAATGGTGCTGAATACAAGGTGACCTGTAAGAGCAGCTCGAATGGCGATTTCAGCGGTTTCACGGTCTCGTATTTCCCCGACCATGATGACATCGGGATCTTGGCGAAGAAAGGTTCGTAGGGCGCTAGAGAAGTTGAGTCCAATTTCAGGTCGCATCTGTACTTGATTGACGCCGGTCATTTCATATTCGATGGGATCTTCAGCAGACATAATGCGTTTATCGACCGAGTTGATTGTGTGCAGCCATGCGTAGAGTGAGGTGGATTTTCCTGAACCGGTAGGACCGGTGACGAGAAGAATACCGTGGGGGCGCGTGATCATTTTAGTGAGCTGTTGTGTATCGTGTTTATTAAGACCGAGGTCGCTCATTGTGATGAGACCGCCTCCGCGCATAAGCAAACGTAAGCTGACGCTTTCGCCGTAGACGGTGGGCATAGTGGATACACGAACATCGATCTCTTCTCCGCGAATGCGAATACTGATACGGCCGTCTTGCGGAAGTCGTTTTTCGGCGATATCCATATTTGCCATTACTTTGATGCGAGAGATAACGGAGGATTGAAATCGTTTTAGTTGCGGGGGCATGGGGGTTTCGCGCAGGACGCCGTCTATCCGGTATCGAATACGGAGGTCGGTTTCCATCGGTTCGATATGGATGTCGGTTGCCCGATCTTTATAGGCTTCCCAAATTACTTGGTTTACGAACTTTACAACGGAGGCTTCTTGATCGAGATCGCTGAGATCTTGTTTTAAGAGATCATCTTCATCATCAAAGTCGAACTGGTTGTTTTCCATCATTTGGTCGAGGGTTTCGGCGCCAACACCGTAGAATTTACGGGCGGCTTCGGTGATATCGTCGAGGGGACTTAAAAGGAGCCGAACGCGGCGGGCAGTTGCTAGTTGAAGTGCATCGATAAGTCCTTGGGCGAACGGGTCAGCTGTTGCAAAGAGCAGCGAATGGTTCTCTTCACGCACGGGAATGGTGTTATATTGAAAAATAGCTTTGGGGGGTACGCTATCGAGTAGTGTAGATTCAATTTCAATCTCTTGGAGCCGTTCATACGGCAGTTGCATGGCTGTGGCAAGCATGGTTAGGAGCTCGTCTTCTTTACATTGTAGGTGTTCAGCGAGGTGAGCGGGAAGGGGATATCCGTTATCGTGGGCTTCTTGAATTAGTTCATGAAGGCGATCTTTAGATAGATTCATTCCGATCTGATCTAAGAGTTGTCTAATGTGGTCTACAGATTTTAACATACACGTGAAGCATGCCATTGGATTCATTGGAAAGGCAATCGCAATATACAGGGTTGAATGAGATAGGTTAGATGGGGTTCCTTTCGATCAAGGCTTGTTATTTATATTGCGGGGAGTACTATTCAATCCGATTTGGAGATAAGTTATGTCGGAAAATTTTGAGATAATAAAAACAAATAATCGGCTACCTAATTGGACCCATTGCGCGGGGATTGCACTGCTGATTGTATTGGCTGTATCGGGGGCGGTTATTTCGCATTCAGCTATTGAGTCGTCGACGAAACCCGTGTGTTGCGGTTCGCATTAAATCTGTTTAAAGACGGCCATATGTTCTTCTTCAAGGGCAGCTTCGAATATAGCTTCATAGGCGAGTTTTCCTACGGTCTGATCGAGGTGAACGCCTTTGCTTTCACAATAGGCGGCTAATGCGGTGCTGAGATAGTCTTTTCCTTTTTGGAGTGTAGTAAGATTGGGTTTTCCGCGTCCTTGAAACAGGATGAGTTCATCCCACTTTTCATCAAGAAGTTCTTTCATGGCACGCATTTTTTCACCATAGCGATTGACGCCTTTTCCGAGTAAAGCGACGATTTCTTGAATAATCAAGTGTTGGTCTTCGATCTCTTGTTGACGAAAATTATGAACAAATTGTTGAAATTTTTCAGGGTGATAGATGCGACTTTCATCATCGAGGTTGCCCCAGGTGGTCCAGGCTTCGCGGAGAATGGTGGCGATCGGTTCTACGTCTCCAGGTTCTAGGGGAATATATTGTTCGATTGTCTCTAGAAGTTGTTGTGACCAGAATTCGCATGGAATATCGTCATGGGCTTCGTAAATTTTTGTGCCAGCTTGATTGTAGACTTCCGTTATGGGAAGTCCGAGTTTTCCTATGGTATCGGTTGGTTTAATTTCCATGTGATTTCTCCTTCCTCATTGGTATCGCCTTGAATGGTGCTTGTCAACGAAAGTGGTTTATGGAGCTTTTTATAGAGTTTATTTGATCGATCATTGTACTGCTCTCGAATAGAGGTTATTTTTCAAATTGTACTAACTTATAGAGGATAGATTACAGATGAGTGAAAAAGTAGATATTGGACTGATTGGTTTAGCCGTTATGGGTGAAAATTTGGTTTTAAATATGGCAAATAAAGGATTCTCGGTTGCCGTATTTAATCGAACTGTGGAAAAAGTCGATCGGTTCATTGAAGGACGAGGTGCAGGAAAAAAAATTGTGGGTTGCCGTACGATTGAGGAGTTCTGTGCGCAATTGGAGCGGCCTCGCAAAGTAATGATGTTGGTGAAGGCGGGTCCGGCGGTGGATGCGTTGATCGAGCAGTTGCTTCCTTATTTGGAAGAGGGAGATATTATTATTGATGGGGGAAATAGCCATTATCCCGATACTATTCGTCGGACAGAATATGTCGAAAGCAAGGGGTTACTCTATTTAGGTGCTGGTGTTTCGGGTGGTGAAGAGGGTGCTTTGAAGGGGCCGTCTATTATGCCGGGTGGTTCTGAAGCGGCTTGGTTACTTTTGAAACCAATTTTTCAAACGATTTCAGCACAAACGGAATCGGGAGAGCCTTGCTGTGATTGGGTTGGTCGAGATGGTTCGGGACATTTTGTGAAGATGGTCCATAATGGAATAGAATATGGTGATATGCAGATGATCTGTGAAGTCTACCAGATGATGAAGGTTGGATTAGGGTTGAGCAATGCGCAGATGGCGGATCATTTTGATGCCTGGAATCAGGCAGAATTGAATTCGTATTTGATTGAGATTACGCGTGATATTTTAGCGTATACGACGGATGAGGGGGAGGCCGTGATTGATGCGATTTTGGATACCGCTGGGCAAAAGGGAACTGGAAAGTGGACGGCGGTTTCAGCGTTGGATTGTGGTCAACCGTTGACGTTAATTGGAGAGGCTGTCTTTGCACGATGTCTGTCGGCTTTAAAAGAGGAGCGCGTGAAGGCTGCGGCTATTTTAAGTGGTCCTGATACGCCTCGTTTTGAGGGTGATATTTCTTCGATGGTGGAAGATTTAAAACAGGCATTATATGCTTCAAAGATTGTTTCGTATGCGCAGGGGTATCAGTTAATGCGGGCTGCAGCGGAGGAGCATGGTTGGACATTGAATAATGGTGGAATCGCTTTAATGTGGCGCGGTGGATGTATTATTCGCTCGGCTTTCTTAGGGCGCATTAAGGAGGCTTTCGATCGAGACCCTGCACTTACGAATTTATTAGTAGATTCGTTTTTCCAAGAGGCTGTTGATCAAGCGCAAGCGGGTTGGCGGCGTGTGGTGATAAAAGCGACTGAATTAGGCATTGCGATGCCTGCAATTAGCGCGGCGCTGACCTATTATGATGGCTATCGAACAGCTCGATTACCTGCAAATTTATTGCAGGCACAACGGGATTATTTTGGAGCTCATACCTATGAGCGGGTGGATGCCCCGAGAGGTACGTTTTTTCATACCAATTGGACAGGAAGGGGCGGCGATACTTCGGCCGGCACGTATAGTGTTTAGTAGTTCGATCAACTGTTAGCTTTTCTAAGTATGCTGATATTATCTTTGATCAGCTCTTTTTACATATTGAAATCGTTAATTATCTCTTTTTTATAATAATATTCGGATTCTTTGCTTCTTGTGGCTTCTTTAAGGACTTTCCTTTGAAGAATGATAGGGGTTTATATTATAAAATCATAGGTATATAATGAAGGATTAGCACTATATTAACGGGTTAATTTCGCTTAAGCTGTCAGTTATGTCCTTATTGAAGTCGAAAGAGTTATTTTCTCAAGTGGGTCATCCGGTTCGAGTGGATCGGGTGAGTCGTAGGACTTTAATGAAGATGGATATGCATCGGCATGAGTTTTTTGAGATGCTGTTTGTGGTGGAAGGGAGTTTGATCAATCGCTTCCAGTTTGATGAGATAAGTATGCAGGCGGGTGATCTACTTATTTTAAAGCCGTATACCTTGCATGTATTGGATGATAAGCAGGAGCAAGCGCAGCGATGTGCTTATTGTTGTAGCTTTTTACCGCAAATAGTGGATTCATCGATTCAAAGTATAGATGAATTAATGTGCAGCGATTCACCTAATCGCTATTATTTTCGGTTTATCTCGTCGTTTTCTGAGGAAAATGTGTTTGCGATTCGGATTCAGATGAAGCCGGAAATTCAGGGAGAGTTATTGAGTTGTTTTGAACAACTCCATGCGTGTTCAAACGTCGATACGGAGTCCGCTCAAGCGGAAGCACGTTCGATTTTTTTGCAGTTGATGTTACTTATTTCAAAGCAATCTGTAGAAGAGGTTCAATTTTCTGAGCGGATATCGGATGGGGTTTCGGGGACAATTTCTCGTTATTATCCGGGGCTGCGCAAGGCGTTGAGTTTTATTCATGATCATTTTTCAGAGCCCATTAAATTAGATCAGATGGCTCAGTTAACGGGTGCGTCAGAAACCTATTTTTGCCGATTGTTCAAGCATGAAACAGGTATGACATTTTTAAATTATTTAAATGGGTTGAGGATTGAACAAGCGTGTCAGTTATTGCGTGATTCGAATGAAAGTGCGTCGGCGATTTGTTATCAGGTTGGGTTTAATGACTACACGCATTTTGGAAGACAGTTTCGAAAAAATATGGGGATAACACCCGCGGCATATCGTAAGAAAAATCATCGGATGTTGCGGCTATCTTTGGCTGATAATGAAATATAGAAAAGTGAGAGTGAATAAATGAATGAGATATATGTTCCAATTATGATTGTGGTGTTAGCAAGTATCTTTCAGGGAACGTTCGGTTTAGGAATGAAGTTTGTGAAACCGATGGCATGGGAGGCGTGGTGGTTCATTCATGCGACGGTTGCGATGGTTATTTTTCCATTGATCTGGGCGCAGTTGGTGATTCCAGATTTGGGTGCGGTATTGGCTGCTGCACCTGCAAAGGAGATTTGGACGGGTGGTATTCTCGGATTTTTCTGGGGTATCGGTGGGATTATGTTTGGAATCTCGGTGGGGTATATTGGAATGTCGCTGACGTATGGGATTGTGATGGGGCTGTGTTCGATTGCGGGTGCTTTGGTTCCTTTCATCTTGCGGTTTGATGCTATTTATCCACCGAGTATTCCGTATATTTTGGGTGGCTTAGTGATTTTGTTATTAGCTGTTTATGTAGTGACGATTGCTGGCTTGAAGCGAGATGAATGCTTGGCGGAGCGCGGACAGCAGTTAGAGGGTATTAAAACGGGTTCTGAGTTTCGGGTGGGATTGATTATTGCATCGGCCTGTGGGATTCTTTCGGCGATGTTGGCGATTGGATTTGATAATACAGTTGAGATTGGTCGGATTGCGGAAGAGCAGGGCGCGATTCCTCGTAATACGGCATTAGCTCGCTGGGTGGTTGTTTTGGTGGGTGCTTATCTGATGAATGCGGGCTATTCCGTTGTTTTGTTGATTAAAAACCGTTCGTTCTCTTCGTTTGGCATGAAAGGAACGGGATCGGTTGTGAAGTGGGCGATCATTGCAGGATTACTCTGGTTTGCCGCTTTGGGTACGTATGGGCAAGGGGTTGCTTTGATGGGGGATATTGGCACAATGATTTGCTGGCCGATGATGTTGGGTCTATCTTTGATTGTGAGCAATGTGGCGGCTTGGTTTGCGGGGGAGTGGAAGGGGATGAAAAAACCGTTCCAAATCTTATTACTTGGGGTTCTTTTAATTATTGTGGCAACGATTTTGATGTCGTATGCCTCAACATTGAAAGTAGGTTAAAATGATTGAACGAATTCGTACATATTTACTGGAACATGAGCTGGATGAGCCGATTGGGTTTTCTCAGTGGTATTATTCAAAGCGAAACGCATTATTGATTGAAGTGGTTGATTCTAGCGGTGCTTCGGGTTGGGGCGAGTGTTATGGACCTGCGGGGGTTACACAAACGGCAGTCGAGCAGTTTTATGCGCCTATTTTGATCGGGCAGGATGCGCTTTTAAATGAGCGTTTATGGAGCATGTGTTGGCATGCATCACATGATTTTGCGATGCAGGGTGTGATGATGGGAGCGATCTCTGGCTTGGATATGGCACTCCTTGATTTGAAGGGCAAGCTTTTGAATGTGAGTGCTTCGGTATTGATGGGCGGGATAGAACAAGATCAATTAGAGGGTTATGCAACAGGAATGTATTTTACCCGTCAAGAAGAGCATGCGTTGTTGGATAGCATTTTGACGGAAGCGGGTGAACACGTGGTCAAAGGATTTGGTGCGCTAAAAATTAAGGTGGGAAAAAATATTGCGTTTGACCGGATGTTAATTGAAGCATTGCGTAAGACATTTCCGGAGCAGACGTTGATGGCTGATTCGAATCATGCGTATGATTTGAATGAAGCGATTGAGGTGGGGCGTTGGTTAGAGGCGCACCAGTATCGTTGGTTTGAAGAGCCTCTTTCACCGACACAACCTGCGGCATTAGCCATGTTGTGCGAGAAATTGGATATTGCGGTGGCAACCGGTGAGTGTGAACAGACGCGTTGGGGGTTTGAGAAATTATTGCATGCGGGTGCGGCGAGGATTCTTCAGCCTGATATGGCATATTGTGGGGGACCGACAGAGGCCTTAAAAATTCGGGCATTGGCATCGGGCAGAGGTGTGAATGTGATTCCACATTGCTGGGGTACGCAACTGAATTTGGCGTGTGCTGCGCATTTTTTGGCGACCGCACGTGCCGAACCAGGGCGTGCTGAACCACAAACCTTAATGTTGGAAGTGGATAATTCGCCGAATCCAATGCGGACGGAGATGTATCAGACATCGGTGGTGATCGAGAGAGGTCGGGTGCAGGTGCCGAAAAAAGCGGGATTAGGCGTGGAGCTTGATTTGAAAGCGCTTCAGTCATTTTGTATAAATCAAACGGAGACAATGAATGATGCAGACGTATCCAATGTTGATCGGGGCCGATCGGGTCGATTCGAACAAACCTATTGATGTTTTAAATCCGCGAACAGAGGCGTTGATTGGCCAGGTGTTTGAAGGTTCTGTTGAGCAGATGGATGACGCGTTGTTAGCGGCGAAAGAGGGATTTTCGCGTTGGTCGAAGATGAGCTCTGCAGAACGGAAAACGAGGATTCTTCGCTATGCGGATTTGCTAGAGCAGCATCAGGAGCGTTTGGTTGAGCTGTTGATGCAAGAGACTGGAAAACCGCGTGAAAATGCGGAGTATGATTTTGGTATGCTGACGACTTGCTTACGATTTTTTGTTGAAGAGGCGGAGCGAATAGATAAGCCGGTTTTGCACGATCCGGATGGGCGCTTCTTGCATTATGTGCAACGGCAGCCCTTGGGTGTCACTGTAGGTTTTTTGGCATGGAATTTCCCGTTATTAAATTTGGGCTATAAATTAGGTCCGGTATTGGCATCGGGCTGTAGTTGTATCTTGAAGCCTTCGGAATTAACGCCTTTGGCGACGTTGGAAGCAGTCTATTTGGCGGCTGAGGCGGGGATTCTTGATGGGGTCATTAATATGGTGACATGCTCTGATTATAGTATCACAAATCGGCTATTGGAGAGTCCGGTTCCGGCGATGGTGACGATGATCGGTTCGACGCGAGGTGGATTGGAAGTGATGGGGGCTTCTTGTACATCGATCAAACATTTTTCAGTTGAATTAGGCGGTAATTCTCCGGTTTTGGTATATGACGACGCGGATGTGCAGATGGCGGCGGAAAAAGTGATTGGGCTGAAGTTTGTTAATACGGGTCAGGTCTGTGTGTCACCGAATCGTTGTTATGTTCATACTTCGATCTATGACGCTTTTGTGGAGGCGGCCGCGGCGTGTACAGCGGGGGTGGATATGGGACCGATGATTACGGCTAAAGCTCGCGACCAAGTTCTTGAAAAAGTGGATGAAGCGGTGCAGGCGGGGGCCACTCTTGTTTGCGGGGGTTCTCGTATGGATGGGGCGGGCTATTTTATGGAGCCAACAATACTTCGAGATGTGGATGCGCGGATGCGTGTTGCGTGTGAGGAGGTGTTCGGTCCGGTGCTTTCGATTCTTCCTTTTACGGATGCGGATGATGAGATTGCTCTGGCGAATGAGACATCGTGCGGTTTAGCGGCATATGTCTTTACCAAGGGGCTTTCAAGGGGCTTGCGTGCGGCGGAGGGAATTGAAGCTGGTAGTGTGTGCGTGAATGAACCGCATTATGGCGTGCAGTTGCCGCATGGGGGGGTAAAGCAGAGCGGGGTTGGGAAAGATTGTTCTCGCTACAGCTTGGAGGAGTATCTGACGTTGAAACGGGTTTCGGTATTACTTGATTAGGCGTAGTACTTTGGCTCAATTTTATGGGTAGATTGATAAGATGGAAGGTGAATAGTGATGTATAAACATCTTGTACTTTGGAAATTAAAATCAGAAGTCTCGGGCGTTGGTAAAACGGATCTAGCATTGGAAGTGAAGCGGCGTTTAGAGACGTTACCGTCTATTATTTCAGAAATTGATCAGTATGAAGTGGGGATTAATATTGGGGCTTATGGGGCCTCTTTTTTTGATGTGAGTTTGATGAGTGTTTTTTCAGATGAAGCGGCGTTTAAAGCGTATTGTGTCTATCCAGAACATGATGCAGTGGTCGCTTATATTCAGTCGGTTTGCGAGGCGGAGGAAATTGTTGATTATGAAGGATAGGGGTCAGGCATTGAAGTGGGTGCTCTTAGCGGTAGGTTTGTGGGCAGTAGAAACTGCTGCGCTTGCTTCGAGGGATGCGAACGATCAGCCTTTGAATGTAGTGTTGATTGTCTGCGATGATTTGAATGATTATGTGGGTCCTTTTGGTGGACATCCGCAAGTGATCACGCCGCATATGGATCGGTTGGCAGCTAGTGGGGTTTGGTTTTCTCAGGCGCATTGTACGATTCCTATTTGCAATCCTTCGCGGGCGAGTTTCATGACGGGAATTTATCCACATACCTCGCAATGCTTTGGATTCGAGAATTGGGATGATGTGGAGGTTTTACAGCATTCGCGGACGATGATGGATCACTTCCGAAATCAGGGGTATCATGTATTGGGTACGGGTAAGTTGATGCATAACCGGGATGAGGGCGAGTGGAGTGAATATGGATATACATCTGATTATGGTCCGTTTGCTTATAACGGGAAAAAGACGGTAGCGCATCCGGATGTTCCTTCTCCGTATCGGGATGAGTTTGGTGCAATTGATGGATCATATGGCCCCTTGATGAGATTAGATGGTCGGATGTGTGAGGAGACGGGAAATCCATATACATGGCGAACTGGAAATTGGTCGAGGCAGCGCACCTATCGGTATGAAAGTGAGATAGATCGGGATCGAACGGGTGATGAGTTAAACGGAGATTGGGCGGTCGATCGCTTGCGTTCATTTGCAACCGGTTCAATGGATAAGCCGTTCTTTTTAGGTGTCGGTTTTTTACGACCCCATACGCCGTTGATTGTGCCACAAAAATATTTTGATATGTATCCATTAGATGAAGTTGAACTACCGGTGATTTTAGCCGGAGATGTTGAGGATACGTTTAAACATACGGTCAGATCGAATGAAGATGATCGTAGCAGTGATCGAGGGGCCAAGATGCATGATCTATTGATTGAGTCTTATGGGGGCGATCGCGAGCTGGCATTGAAAAAATTTATCCAAGCGTATTTGGCGAGTGTGACTTCGGTTGATGATCAGATTGGTCGAATTTTAGATGAGATTGATCGTTCTCCGTTGCGGTCTAATACGGTGATTATATTCACGAGTGATCATGGCTGGGGTAATGGTGAAAAAGCGTATTTGTATAAAAATTCACTGTGGCAGGAGAGTACGCGCGTGCCGTTGGTGATTCGGGCTCCGGGTCTGAGCCAAAAGGGGCTTGAGGTTGATGTGCCTGTTTCATTGATCGATATCTATCCAACGTTACTAGATTTGTGTGCCATGCCTACGGATACAATGAAAAGTGAACGGGGTCGCCCGTTGGATGGCTTTTCGATGGTTCCTCTTCTGGAAAATCCCAAACGGGGCGATTGGACCGGGCCGGATGCCGCTATTACGGCGCTATATAAATGGTCTGATTATTATGATCCGCGTGAGCAGAGTTATGCATTACGGTATAAGGATTGGCGTTATATCTATTATCAAAATGGACATGAAGAATTATATCATACGGCAAAGGATCCACATGAGTGGCATAATGTGGCGCTGGATCCGGTCTATGCGGATCGTCTTGAACAGTTTCGTGAAGATTTAGATATGCGATTGCCTGAGGCAAGGCCTCGTCCGGTGCCAAAAAAACTTTCTGCAGAAGTTTGGAAGGATTCCTATTTTAAGAAATTTCCGGGAGCGGATACGAATGAAGATGGCGTATTAACATGGCCGGAATATAAGAAACATCGTGGAGAGTAGATAGATGCGTTGGATTACTTTGGTACTGTTATTAGTGGGTTTTTTCGTGTCGGAAGGGGTGCCGGAACGTTCAGAAATGTCGTTGGATGGCACATGGCAAATTGCATTTGATGAGGCTAATCAAAGTCGGACTGAAACGTGGTATTTACCATCGTCTTTTTCGAAGTTGGAATCGGTGGAATCGATTGATGTGCCAAGTTGCTGGGAGACGATTCGTCAGGATTACGAGGGCATTTCTGTTTATGGTCGTTTTTTTACTGTTCCTTCGGAGTGGAAGGATCGGGCTATTCGGTTGCAGTTTGATGCGGTGAATTTTCGGGCGGATGTGTGGCTGAATGGCCATGCAATTGGTCAGCATGAGGGCGGGTATGGTCCATTTGAGTTTCAGATTGATGATTTAATAAATCTGCAGGGCACCAATTTTTTAAGTGTTCGTGTGTTGGGTCCGATTATCGAGGAGAACAAGACAATCGATGGCTTAGGCCGGAATGATGCACCGCATTGGCGGGGTGCGATTACGGGGGGCATTTGGCAGTCTGTTCGACTGATTGCTTCGGGAGCTGTGATGATTGATGATCTTTTCGTGATTCCTGTATTGGATCAGAATGTGGCTCGAGTTGAGTTAATCTTGGAGAATAGTGGATTATTGATCTGCGAGGAGCAGGTGATTGTTGAGGTTGAAAATGAGGCAACCGGAGAGGTGGTTGCTAGGGAAGAGCGAACGATACGATTAAAGCCTGGGGTAGATGTATCGGAATGGGTCTTATCAGTTCCGGATGCAAAGCGCTGGAGTCCGGATGCGCCGTATTTATATCGGGTGCGAGCTACGGTGGTTGAGCATGATCAGGAAGCGCATCGTTTTGGAATGCGTGAGCTGACGATTCAGGGTAATGAATTTATTTTAAATGGGGAGCCGGTATATATCAAAGCGGCTTTTTTTGAGGGTTTGTATCCTACGAAGTTGGCTCTGCCGGACAGTCGAGAGATGGCGATTCAAGAGATTCGGTTGGCCAAGGAGGCCGGGTTTAACATGATTCGTCCATGGCGGAAGCCTCCGCCTCCGATGTGGTTGGATCTGTGCGATGAGATGGGCATGATGGTTGTTGGTGGATTACCGATCGAGTGCATGAAGCTGTGGCCAACGGTGACACCGGAAATGCCTCGCCGTATTGAGAATGAGGTGCGATCTGCCATTTTACGTGATCGAAACCGTGCTTGTATTGTGCAGTGGGAGATGTTTAACGAGATCTGGCGGGTTGAGTTAAAACGATTAAAGCATCGGATGTCGATGGTGGCTCGTGAACTAGATCCGTCGCGATTGGTGTTGGATGAATCAGGTGGTTTTGCGGATGGGGCTAATATTTATCTGCCGTATGAGGTGGAGCCAATCACGTTTAATGATGTGCATATCTATTGTGGATATCCGATCAATGATTTGACCTATGCGCAGTTTCTGGCGTTGGGTATGACACCAGATGAGATGGAGCATCTGGGATATGCGGCCGCTGAATTAGAGAACAAACATACTCGCCCTGGTAAAATGACCCTGGTCTCTGAGATTGGATATGGAAGTATTCCCAATTTAGCGGAGAACAATGCCTTGTTTAGAGAGAAGGGGAATCCGCTTACACCTCCGTATCGCTATCATCAAATGTTAGAAGAGACGACCTTGAAAGCACTTCGTGAAAGTGGGTTGGATGAACTGTATCCGGCTCTAGAGGATTTTTGTTTGGAACAGCAATCACTTCATGCAGCGGCAAATAAACGTATTATAGAAGCGGTCCGCTCTAATCCTAAGGTTCGTGGGTATTGTGTGCATGCTTTAACGGGTGGTGATTGGGTATTGGGAGCCGGGTTGTTAGATTTATGGAGAAATAAGAAGCGTTCTTATGATGCCACCAAGGCAGCGAATGCGGATCGGTATTTAGCAATGCGCGTGATACCGCGTAATATCTATTCCGATCAAGGAGCCCGCGTTCTTGTTACGGGGATTAATGATCTAGAAGCAATCGAAGATGGACATCTTGAGTTGAAAATTCTTAATCGTCAGGGAAGACTGGTTAAACGATGGAACATCGATGTAGACTTATCGCATGGGGTATCCTCTCTATTTTCTGAGGCGCTCCAAACAGAAAAATGGTCTGGCCTTTATAAGGCGGTGGTCTGTTTTAAATCCTCAGATAATCGAACCGTTTCAGAAAATAGTTTTAAGTTTAATGTGTTCAATTCGAAAGATCTAAAGGTACCTAAAGGTGCAGTAGCAGTGATTGATCCAGAAAAGTTGCTTATTCCTTTTTTAGAGAAACATCAGATTCCATTTGAGATGTTTAGCGAGAAAACAGCTTCATCGACCCCTGTTTTTGTTTCAAGTGCTAAGAAAAAACTACCAGAATTTGCTAAGTTGGAGAAATTTGTTGAAGTGGGTGGGAAAGCGGTTTATCTGGAGACCTTTTTTCAAACGGGTCGTTCCTATTGGTCAACTCGCTTGCCACCTAAAGGGGTTCTGCCTTTTCGCATCGGAAAAGAGCATGCACTTGGTCTATGGGTAGGGGTCTCTCATGTGGTTCGTGATCATCCTATTTTTGCTGGGTTGGAGAGCAACAAGATGATGGGAGATATGTATGAAAATATTTGGGCTCCATTTACGATGGTCGATGTGGCCGGCGAGCCGATCGTTAGTTCCGTTACCTATGGGTTTTATGGGGGCGATAAACATGAGCAGCAGTCATATATGGGACCAGAGCCGGCTTTTCATGGAATGGATATGGGGGTAGTTCCCTATGGCGAAGGTTGTTATCTCTTAAGTGCGCTGCGCATTACCCATTATTTGGGAGAAGATCCGGTAGCAGACAAGGTCTTGTTCAATCTGATTCGGTGGGCGGTTCAATAAGATTTATGTATCTAGATAGTTGAAAATAGATAGATTTTCTACCACTTCTTCGGGTGTTTTCATATCAGAGATGCAAGCGGTAATGCCAGGTTGCTGTAGGGCCCAGAGGTAGCCTTTGGCATGAATCGATAGAGGGGCTTTGATCTGTTGGTCTAGCTGATTTATTTCTTTTTGCGGGTTTTCTGGTGTATTCATAATGCGTGAAGCTTTCATGGCGATGAGTGCCATGCCCTGGTCAGCAGCATGTTGAACCGTGGAAGCCACTTGCGTGTGATTACCAATGTTGTAGGCGATCATTGAGATATCATAAAATCCGAGGTCGATGGCTTTGTTTAGATTAGCAGCCACATCGTTATGCATAGAGACGGCAGAGGCGCGAATAATTCCTTTTTGTTTTAGTTCATCCATGACTTCGCGAATACTTTCGTCTTCTAGCATTTCGGGAATGGCAACGCCATGCGGGCAAAAGAGAATGTCAAAATAGTCGGTATTCGATGTTTTGAGCGATTCAATAACGAGTTCGTGCATGCGGGCTTTAATTTTGGGTTTCCAACTTTTTAGGCGCCCGTACTCTTGATTGATGACGTGACGGAGGCAAGAATGTTCGATTTTTTTGGCTTGGTTTTTAAAATAGGTAAAGTGATACCCGGGTCGTAGGATCTTCTTCTCTTCCATAAGTTGATTGGCTTGTTTTCGAAGTACTTTCTTTTTTTCATTAGGCAATCCGTTGAAAATTTCATTGCTAAGACGAGTGAGGAATTCATCATAGAAACTGATTTTATTTGCGATAAAAAGACGATCTCTTAGACCGGGGCGATTTAAGAGTGCGCCGAGTGTTTTTTCTGAGGCGCCACGTTGGTAGGCGGGTGAGGCGTCGACGTAATTTACACCGCGTTCTATTAAGGTGTCAAAAAGCGGAAAGACGGTCTCGTTTTTCCAGAAAGCCGTGCCAATGGTAAGTTGAGAAATCATCATATTTGTTCTTCCAAGAGAACGATATTTCATGGTGGCTGTCTGATTGCGCCATTCTGATTTTTTTGAATGCGTCTGATCGGCGGTGAGAGATGAAGTCACGGAGGAACCGACGACCGCGCTTAGTAGCTGTTTATGGAATGTATTACGATTGAAATGGGTCATTTTGAGCTCCTAAGATGGTTACAGGCTGAGGTGAGATATGTGTAATTACAAGATGCATTTTTTAAATCTATTTAGAAAATATGATTTATGGAAGAATTCGCATACATTATTTCATTATTCACTGTTATGTGGGCATCTTTTGTTATGTTAAGATATAATCTTATTCTTCATAAATAAGAGGCGTTAGGCTAGAGAGCATATTTGGTGTAATATTATCCGCTTTTTATGAATAGGATTTATACAGAAAATTTGGAATGTGGTCTAAAAATGAATTGTAGAATAAAAATTATCCTAATGCTTTTGACCTTCTTGGTTGGCGTTAAGGTTTCGCAAGCTTTCGATAAAAAGCTAGTTAATTTAGATGGTACGAAGCTTTCTGCAAAGGTTTTGGCGGTTGAGAGTGGATGTGTAGAGCAGGTATTCGTGGATGGAAAGACGCGATTGAAGTGTGTGGCGCAGCCGTACGAATCAGTTCGGTTTCGTTTATTTGCTCCGGAGGGGGTTTGGAATTTGAAGCCGTATGTCAATGTGACGGTTGATTTTGAGAATACAGGGGCTAATGAAGCATTTGTTCGGATACTGATTAAGGATGTAAAGACTCAGAGTGAGTCTTGGTATAGACCTAATTTATCGCACAATGCATGGATTGCAGTGGAAGAGTCTCGTTCGTTTGATGCTTTATTAGTTCGACATAAATATTCAAATCCAGCGGTAAAACCATCGTATATGGATCTTTTTCCAAAGATGCATGGTCTTCCACATGCACAGATGTTGGTCTGGTATGGCGTGGATGTAACACAGATTAGTGAGTTATTATTTGAACTTCAACCTAAGGCATATGCACAGACGGTTTATGTGGATGACGTTCGTGCCACTCGGCGGGCTTCACCGGTGTTGTTAGAGAAAAATCCCGATGCCTTTTTCCCATTTATTGATCAATACGGTCAATATATCCATGAAGATTGGCCGAATAAAGTCATGTCTGATCAAGATTTAATCCGCCAACGTAAATTAGAGGATCAAGATTTAAAAAAATATCCTGCACCGAAGAGTTATAATTCGTTTGGTGGATGGAATCAGGGACCTACGTTTAAATCTACGGGTCATTTTAGAGTAAAGAAAGTAGATGGAAAATGGTGGTTTATTGATCCAGTAGGGAAGCTCTTTTGGTCATTTGGTTGTACAGGAATAGGTTATCAACCTGTCAGAATAGCCCTTCCCGGGAAGGCACATTTTTATGCTGGCCTACCTGATCTTGATGACCCTAATTTTGGTGATTTATATTACAGAGACCGTCGAAAGGGATTTGAACCACCAGATTATAAGGGTGTAAATGCTTTTTTAGGTGGGGATTATATTTTGAGGAAAAAGTATGGCGATAGCTATCGTGAAATTTTTAAGAGCCGGTCCCTTCGTCGAGCGCGCTCTTGGGGATTGAATACGTGTGGAGCTTGGTCATCCGTAGTAAAGAAACAGCCCGATAACTTAAAAATGCCTTACACGAAAGAGTTATGGGTTTCTGGTAAACAATTAAAGCCTATTCATAAATTAGTTGATCCTTTTGAAGCGAAGTTTTCTGCTTGGGTTGAGCGAGCGGTTCGGGGGAATGAATTTGCGATTGATGATCCTTATTGTATCGGGTTCTTTTGCAACAATGAGATTCATTGGGGCGCTAATCCGGTTAAAGTGGTTCGCGATATAATTAATTGTGATGACTCAGTTGCAGCGCGTCGAGCTTTGGGTGCTTTCTTTGCTAAGCGCCAAGTAGAAGTGTCTAATGCGAGCGAGGCTGATTTGCTTGCCTTTTATTCTCATCTTTTGGAGACATATTATAAAAAATGTCGAGATGCCGTTAAGAAGATAGCTCCGAATAAACTCTATTTAGGTAGTCGACTACATGATGGGGCATTGCGTAAAGAGGCTTTTTCGGCAGCGGCGAAATATTGCGATGTGGTTAGTGTGAATGTCTATGAAAAAGATGTGAAAGCGTTCAATGTGCGCGATGAACGAGATCAACCATTCTTTACCGAGGATGTGCCTTTTTTGGTGGGGGAGTTTGATTTTGGGGCACTGGATCGAGGTAAGTTTTTCTCGGGGATTGGTTTTGCTGCAGATCAGCGGAACCGGGGCGAATGCATGGAATATTTTATTGAGAGTGCGTTAGATAATCCGCGGTGTGTGGGGGCGCATTGGTTTCATTATTATGATTCTCCAACGGGGAGTCGTTATTTTGATAATGAGAATGCAAACTGTGGGATTGTTTCAACTTCAGATACGCCATATGTTGAGTTGATAGATGCATTCCGATCAATGGCGAAAAGGTTATATTCGTATAGAAATAATGGGAGTACTGAATAATGCAAAAGTTAGCTAAAATATTTTATTTAATGATGGGTGTTTCATACTCAGTTCATGCGGTTGAATGGAATGACTTATCCATATTACATCAGAATAGAGAAGATCCTAGATCTACGATGATGGTATATGCTAGTGAAGAAAATGCTTTAAATTATGACAGGACTAATTCGAAGTGGTTTCATTTATTGAATGGTGATTGGAATTTTAACTGGGTTAGATCACCAAAAGATCGTCCTGTTGGGTTTGAGCATCCTCAATTTGATGCATCAGATTGGGCCACAATCCCTGTCCCCTCAAATTGGGAAATTGAAGGATATGGTCTAAAAATATATACTAATATTAAGTATCCCTTCAAAATGGATCCACCTAATGCTCCAACAAATTGGAATCCAGTTGGTTCGTATAGAAGGAGTTTTACTATAAATGATGAATGGCATAATCGTACAACTCGTATTGTATTTGATGGTGTTCAATCAGCATTTTATCTTTGGATAAATGGAGAGCGCGTTGGTTATTCTCAAGGTAGTCGGACACCTGCTGAATTTGATATTACTGAATATTTGAAAGAGGGAGAAAATCTCGTTGCCGTCGAAGTATATCGATGGTCAGATGGATCTTATCTGGAAGATCAAGACTTTTGGAGATTATCGGGAATATTTAGAGATGTTTATCTTTGGAGTACACCACAAACGCATATTAGAGATTTCTGCGTTACAACCGATTTAGATGAAAATTATCAGAGCGCGGAGTTAAATGTAAATGTCGAAATTGACAGGCCGCAAGGTTCAGTAGAGGTATTATTATTCGATGCTTTTGGAGAATTGATAGTAAAAGACCGTAAAGGAAGTCGGTCTAAAATCTCTTTTTCTTTCGATGTGAATGATCCTAAAAAGTGGACTGCAGAAAACCCAAATTTATATATGCTGTTACTAAAACATCGTAACTCTTGGGGTAAAGTAATTGAGATTATACCTCAGCGAATTGGTTTTAGAGAAGTTGAAATTCTTAATGAACGACTATGTTTAAATGGAAATCCACTTTTAATCAGGGGCGTTAATCGACATGAGCATCATGCTGATATGGGACATGTTGTTGATACCGCATCAATGTTAGAGGATATCAGACTTCTAAAAGAGAATAACTTTAATGCTGTAAGAACAGCACACTATCCTAACCTGCCAGAATGGTATGACTTGTGCGACCAATATGGAATCATACTTTGGAATGAAGCAAACATAGAATCGCATGGAGTAGGTTATGAGGAAGCGTGTCTTGCGAAGCAGCCTGAATGGATTCCAGCGCATTTAGATCGTGTAGAGCGAGTTCTGGAAAGAGATAAAAATCATGCATCTGTAGTTGTTTGGTCTATGGGGAATGAAGCTGGTGATGGAATAGCATTTAAAGAATGTTTTGATTGGATGAAATCGAATGATCCAACCCGTCCAGTTCATTATGAGAGGACATCAGTTAAGGCGGGTCGTCCAAATACTGACATCATTAATAATATGTATGCATCTTCTAAAAAAATATCCGCTGATATTAAAAAAGATAAGCGACCATATATTATTGCTGAATATATGCATGCAATGGGAAATTCAAATGGTGGAGCAGATAAGTATTGGGATCTTTTTTATGAAGATAACCGCGCTCAAGGTGGATTTGTATGGGATTGGATGGATCAAGGAATACGTGAGCCGATTCCTCCAGAGTATATTATGAACCTTGGGATCGGACCTGTGGAGGAAACATTTTTTGCATATGGAGGTTACTTTGAGGATCCTGTTGGCATACATCATGATGGGAACTTTTGTATGAACGGCTTAATCGATTCAGAGCAAAAGCCTCACCCCGGTTTATTCGCCATGAAATATTTGCAGAGAGGAATTCACGTATCAATAGGTAACTTAAGATCTGGAGAGTTTAATATTAAAAATTGGTACGATCATGCAGATGCTGATGATTTAGTAACAGGTCATTGGAAGGTTGAAAAAGAGGGTCAAATAATAGCCCACGGAGATATTGAGAATTTAACACTTGGTGCACGTGAGTCTCGGATCTTTGAATTATCAGATATAGGTATTTCAAAGAGTGATTATGATTTATTTTTTAATAAAAATGAAAATATATTCATACTATTTGAATTTAGAGCGACTCCAGCATATCACGCATTAGTGAAAGAAGGGCATTTGCTGGCTTGGGATCAATTTCAGCTAAGTGCTCAAAGTCTAAACCATGTTGCACAAGATCAAGATAATCAACTTGATTGTATAGAAGATGATTCCTCAATCGTGGTTAAATCAGACGGTTTTCATATTGTTTTTGATCGTGTTAGTGGTGTACTTGAATCATATAAAATTAATGATAAATTATGGATTGATAGAGGTGGAATTCCACTCTTCTCAAGAGCTTGGAACGATAATGAACTTCGTCAATGGCCGAAGCCAAGCAAGTTATTACATCAAGCAGGAAGTAATGCTAAAGTAATAGACATTGATGTTCAAAATCTTAGAAATACCGCGAAGATAAAAATAACTAAGGAAGCGAAATCGATAAAAGCAGATATCACTGAATTATATACCATTTATAGTAACGGTGAAATATTAGTTAACATGTCAGTCGATTTTAGCAATACACCTAAAAAAATATTACCTCCATTGAGAGTAGGAATGGAGTGGATGATATCTAAAGATCTAAACCAGATAACATGGTTTGGTCGAAAAGGAGAGACATATAGGGGGCGTGCATTTGAACCTGTGGGTAGATTTAGTAAATCTGTTGATGAAACGTGGACTGAATATTCACGGCCGCAGGCTAATGGAAATAAAACCGATATCAGTTGGGTCAAATTTGTTGACGAATCAGGCGATGGATTAATTATAAAAGCTGTAGATAAAGTTTTTGGATTTACTTCTCGTTATTACAGTAATGAAACTATGCGGAATTCTGCTTACAGTTTCCAGATGGACCGGTCAGATTCAATTTTTCTGACTATTGATGCATCACAAAGTGGTGTAGGTGGAATCAATTCTTGGAAAGAATCACCCCTTGACGAGAATAGATTATTGGAAAAATACTATTCATATTCATATCTTATACAA
Source organism: Pontiellaceae bacterium (assembly GCA_045565965.1). GTDB lineage: Bacteria > Verrucomicrobiota > Kiritimatiellia > Kiritimatiellales > Pontiellaceae > Pontiella. Next base: position 54,038 of record JBJLEJ010000023.1, read on the forward strand.
CCACTTATGAACCGTACCGAAGAAATAGATTAATATATTGGTATAAATCCTAAATATAGAAATAATTAATATTCAGGCGGTTCATTACAGAGACAGGAATAAAATGCGCTTAATTAATTTATTACCTCTATTCTTAATTACTTCAATTTTATCAGTTGAAGCTTTTTCTTTACCGATTAGAGAAAAACCAAACTTGATAATAATAATAACTGATGATCAAGGATATGGAGATGTTGGATTTAATGGATGTACAGATATTCCAACTCCAAATATTGATCGGATTGCTTATGAAGGTGTAAAATTTACTGATGGATATGTCAGTTATCCGGTATGTGGTCCAAGTCGAGCAGGTCTTTTAACGGGGCGTTATCAAGACCGTTTTGGGTTTACAACTAACCCAACAATCAGTCCAAACCATCCTGAGGCAGGCATTCCTCTTGAGGAGGAAAATATAGCTGAAGTGCTTACGAAGGTGGGCTACAAAAATGCGATCATTGGTAAATGGCATATGGGATCGCATCCGGTCCATCATCCTTTAAATAGGGGATTTCATCATTTCTTTGGCTTTTTATCAGGAGGCCATAGTTATTTCCCTCGGCAATATAATTTGAATGATTTATCGGAAGTGAAAAAACCGTTTGATTGGTATCGAACAAAATTGATTCATGATCGCGAACGGGTGGATGTGGATGCTGACTATTTAACGGATGTCTTGAGTGATGCTTCGGTTGATTTTATTAAAAAATGTTCTAAAAATAACGACCCATTCTTTTTGTATGTGGCGTATAACGCACCCCATAATCCATTGCAAGCAACGCAAAAATATTTAGATCGATTTTCCCATATTGAAAATTGGGGACGAAGGAATTATGCCGCTATGGTAAGCGCTGTTGATGATGGCGTAGGTCAGATTTTACAAACGCTGACGGAGTGTGGTCTGGATGATAATACCCTCGTCTTTTTTCTTTCTGATAATGGAGGAGCTTCAAATAATTCATCAGATAATGGAATTTTAAGAGATCATAAAGGCAGTCTTTTCGAAGGGGGTTTACGCGTTCCGTTTGCAGTGCGTTGGCCTGGTACAATACCAGCCGGAACGGTCTATACACATCCGATTATATCACTCGATATTATGGCAACCATTACCGCATTGGCAGAGGTGGAGATTGCTTCGGAGCGTCCCTTAGATGGAGTTAACCTTCTTCCGTTTATTACGAATAAAAATAAAGAAGCTCCTCATGATTATCTTTTCTGGAGAGATTTTATCCGTAATGGGATGGCGGTTCGGAGTGGAGATTTCAAATTAGTTGACGAACGAAAGAGAGATAAATTGGGATACGCTGTTTTCAATCTAGTAGAGGATGTCTCTGAAAAGGTTAATTTGTCTAAGATAGATTTAGATAGAAATGAGGAATTACTTGAGAAACACACTGCCTGGAAAGCACAATTAAAACCGACCGCTTTCCCTACACTTGGAAATCATAAGTGGTGGATAAAAGAGGCAGCGGAAGAGTAAATAATGATTAAAACACGTTTACTCCCAATTCTATTTTTACTCGGGTTGATGGCTCAAGTCGGTGCGAGCCCTCATCTATTTATACCAGAATTTTCAACAGCTGGTTTTTATGAAACCAACCCTTCGGTGCGTCAGGCAATGAATTTTAATGTGGGTTGGCGTTTTTTCAAAGGCGACCCCTCGGGAGCGCATGCGACTGATTATGATGACCAGACATGGGAATGGGTAAACCTGCCAGATGGAATGGAGTTATTGCCCCTTTCTGCCAGCGGGGGGATTAATTATCAAGGACCCTCGTGGTATCGAAAACAGTTCAGTCTCCCTCCTGCTTTTGCGGGTAAAAGGGTATTTGTTCATTTTGAAGGTATTATGGGTGCTTCGAAGGTGTGGGTGAATGGAGTCTTAATAGACACTCATTTTGGGGGATATTTCCCGATTCATATAGATGTGACAGAGCATCTTCAGATGGGTGAAAATGTTATAGCGGTGCGTGCAGATAACACGAATGATCCTGACTATCCGCCTGGAAAGCCGCAAGAGCAGTTGGACTTTACCTATTTTGGTGGCATCTATCGGGACGCTTGGTTGATTGCCCATAATGAGGTTTATGTGACGCATCCCGTGGCAGCTGAGAAGGTAGCAGGTGGGGGAGTATTCATTCATTCGGAGGATGTTTCAGAGGCTTTTGCGTGCATGATAACTCAGATGGATATTGCAAATGTAGGGCAGAAGAAATCGGTGGATGTGAGGCTTGAATTGAAAGATCGAACAGGGCGATTAGCGGCGCACGCAGAGACCTTCGTGGAATTGAATGATCAGACAGGTAGATCGGTTAAGCTGGAGTTGGATGTAGATTCACCGATGCTCTGGTCGCCCGATGATCCCCATTTATATGATCTATTCGTTACCATTCAATCAACTACTGGCGATGTCCTAGATGCTTTTCGCAAGCGAGTGGGAATTCGAAGTATTGAATTGCGGGGTCGAAAGGGATTCTTTTTGAATGGTAAGCGGTATCCTGAAGTACTTATTGGCGCTAATCGACATCAAGATTTTGCCCATATTGGAAATGCATTACCAAACAATCTTCATTGGCGGGATGCGGTGAAACTGAGACAAGCGGGTATGCGCGTGATCCGTTCAGCGCATTATATTCAAGATCCGGCTTTTATGGATGCGTGCGATGCGTTGGGGCTTTTTATGGTTACCACAATTCCTGGGTGGCAGTTTTGGAATGAGGAACCTATTTTTATGGAACGAATGTTGGAAGATGTTCGTAAATTGGTTCGATTGGAACGCAATCGTCCTTCGATGCTTCTTTGGGAAGTGATTCCGAATGAAACTCATTTTCCGGCCACGTATGCAGAACAAGCAACAGCAGCTGCTCAGGAAGAGTATCCTTTTTTGGGTTTCTATACCGCCACGGATTCGCGAACGGATCGGGTACAGTCTCAGGATTTATTCGATGTCTTATATGCGGATGATACAGTTTGGTCGCACAAAGAGAAGAGTGTGTTTAAGCGTGAGTGGGGTGATTTTGTCGATAATTGGGTGGATCATAATTCGGTTAGTCGCGTGGCAAAACAGTGGGGAGAGGAACCTCAGATCCGGCAGGCAATGCACTATTTTTGTGAAGAGTGGGTGGATGCTGGTCAGGAAAAAAGCTGGCCCTCGTTAACGAAAGTATATACGGCAAGTCCGGCGTTGGTAGGAGCCACGTTGTGGCATTCGTTTGATCATCAACGGGGGTATCATCCGGATCCATTTTGGGGAGGGATTATGGATGCATACCGTCAGCCTAAATTTTCCTATTTCCTCTTCAAGAGTCTTCTTCCCACGGAAGGGTTGGAACAGGTGCCTCTGGTTGAAGCGAAGCCCTTTGTTTACATTGCGCATTTGATGACACCTTTTTCGCCTAGTCATGTGACGGTGTTTACAAATTGTGAAGAAGTTCGTTTAACGTTATTTGGCAAAGAGATTGGGGTGAAGCCCGCGATTTTAGAATCGAGTCCTGTTCCGCGTGTTCCAGTGGTTTTTGAGGATGTGTTCCGCTATGTGGATGCGCGGAATAAAAATAAGAAAGACTATGGTAAGATCAATCAGCATTGGGTTGAGAGCGCGTTTATGAAGGCAGAAGGTTTGATTAGCGGTGAGGTAGTGGCTGAACAAGTTCGGTGGCCAGTGGGTCGAAAACGGCGACTGGTTTTGAGTGTCGATGATTCAGGAACGCAGCCGATAGCGGATGGAAGTGATGTCACGCCAGTGGTGGCTCATTTGGTGGATGCCGGTGGGGGAATTAAGCGCTTAAGTCATGAATACATACGTTTCAATGTATCGGGAGCGGGATCCTTAATCGAAGAAGTGGATCTGGGTATGAACCCGCAAAAACTCCTTTGGGGTGAGGCGGTCGCATTGGTTCGTTCAGGAGTTGAGTCGGGGGTGGTTAGGGTCGAGGCAGAAGTGATTTGTGATAGCCTTAATGGACCGGATCGGGCGGTGATTCAATTTGAGACGGTTGCCCCACGACAGAAACTTTTATTTAATCAACAAGCGAATCAGATTACGCCATCGAGGATTGAACCGGTTCGTGATGAGAGTGAAACTGTGCGAACATTACGAGAAAAATTGAGAGAGACGGAGCGGACTTTACAGGATTATAAGCTGAGGGAAGTGGGTCGTCAGCAACAAGAGTTTATACAGTAATTGAATGCGTTTAATTTTATCCATCTTTATTTGGCTCGTCCTATTTCAGTTGCAAGGGGATCGTAAGATTTGTGCGGATGGCACTCGCCCGAATATTTTGTGGATTTATGCAGAAGATCTTTCTCCCTGGCTCGGGTGTTATGGAGATGCTTTAAATCAAGGGGGCACACCGCATATTGATTCGATTGCAGAGCAGGGGGTTTTGTTTGAGCGCGCTTTTGCACCGGCGCCGGTTTGTTCTGCTACTCGTTCGGCGGTAATTATGGGGCAGTCTGCCATCCGCTTTGGGGCTCATCAGCATCGATCCTCACGCAAGGGTACCCCCATTCATTTGCCTGATGGCTATGCCTTATTACCTGCACTCATGCTGGATGCAGGCTATACGACGTTTAATTATGGGAAGGCAGATTATAACTTTATATGGGATCGTTCGGCCTATTCAATCAACCTACCATCTGCAACGGATTTTAAATCGCTCATTGATCAGCAGCCCTTTTTTGGACAAATCCAGACTAAGGGTGGAAAGACTAATACGGATCGATTTCCGGCGGAGCGGCGTGTTTCACCTGATCACGTGAAGGTGCCTGCTGACTATCCGGATGATTCAGTTTTTCGAGAAGTCGTGGCTCAGCATTATGATGCGATTCGTTCTGAAGATGATCGGGTGGGCGAGATCTTGCGGGGATTAGAAGTTGCGGGACTTCATACGAATACGATCGTGGTTTATTTTTCGGATCACGGTGCTAATCGATTGCTACGTCATAAGCAGATGACAACGGAGGGTGGATTACACGTGCCGTTGGTCATGTGTGGACCTGAATCATTGGTTCCTAAAGGGGTTTTAAGGAGTGACTTAGTTGATTTATTAGATCTATCGGCAACGACGTTGGCATGGGCAGGTATTAAAATACCTTCGTGGTATGAAGGGCAGGATTTATTTTCTACTGATTTTTCGGAACGCTCATTTGTTGGTGCTCATAAGGATCGGATGGATCATACCATTGATCGGGTGCGTTCGATTCGTTCAGATCGTTTTCGATATGTACGAAATTATAAATTAGATCGAGTTCTTCTGCAGCCACAATATCGGGATTCGCACACCTCTTTTCTTCATCTACATAATCTCTATCAATCGAATGCTCTTTCGGATTTACATCGATCAATCTATTTTGGAGCGCGTCCAGAGGAAGAGTTATATGAGGTGGAGAGTGATCCGTCTATGACTAAGAATGTAGCTGATAATCCTCAATTTAAAAACGAGCTGGAACGGCATCGTCGATTGATGAATACATGGTTAGCTGCCGGTGATATGGGCTCGGAGGAAGAGTCGATTAAAACGTTGCAAGCCAATGGGGAGAATCAGCCTTGGGGGGAAGGGGTGAACCCCGAGTTTGAGCGATATCGAGCGGATAGTGATGGAGATGGATTATCCGATAAATGGGAGCAGTTAACTGGTCGAAATCCGGAAGATGGGCATCTAATTTTTACATTTGATTGTGGGGGTTGGCAAACAGAGGGATGGAGGCCGAAAAATCTCTCTTCACAATTGGCGGGTGAGTTGGGAACGCTTAATTTTAAATTAATGGGTTCATCAGGATCAATCTGTCGAGTTGGCTTAGCGGTTAAGATGGAGATGGATTTATCAGTCTTGAACGTGTTGGGCAAGACAGACGAAGATATAGAGATTGATCTGTTGATCAATGGGTATTTGATGGGGCGTGGCACCATGTTGAAGAGTGATACATTGCAATCGTTCTCAATTGAAATCGATCATGTGCTCCTTGAACAACCTATTCAGGAACTTGAACTTGTTTTCAACGGATCAGCCGGAACACGTGTGGTTTTAGATTCGATTGAATTCTGTGCTATGCAGAAACCGAAGCGACCCAATGTCATATATATTTTAGCGGATGATTTGGGATATGGTGAGGTCGGTTATAATGGACAGAAATGGATACAGACGCCGGAGTTGGATGCTATGGCGAAAGAGGGGATGACTTTTTCAGCACACTACTGCGGGAGTGCAGTATGCGCTCCTTCACGTTGTTCATTGATGACCGGTTTGCATTCTGGACATGCTTATATTCGATCGAATAGTCCAGGATATCCCAATGGCCAGATGCCTTTACCCGAAGAGACGGAGACCGTCGCAAAATTAGCAAAAAGAGCAGGGTATTCGACTGCAATTATTGGCAAGTGGGGTTTGGGTGGTGTACTAAAAGATGAAGATAACCCAGTAACTAACAGTGGTCACCCTAATCATCAGGGGTTTGATTATTTCTTTGGGTATTTGGATCAGCGAAAAGCGCACAATTATTATCCAGATCATTTATGGCGTAATCGTGAATGGGTGAATTTGGAGAATAGTTCTAATGGGTGGGACCCTACGAACCAAGATTATAGTCACGATCTAATGACAGAAGAAGCAATCAAGTGGATTACAGCAAATAAAGAGGAACCTCTCTTTTTGTATTTGGCATATTGTGTACCACATACGTGGTGGCAGGTACCTGATTTGGGTATATACAAAGAAGAAGATTGGCCGGAGAAGCATTTACAAATTCAAGCCGCAATGATTTCACGGATGGATCGAGATATTGGTCGCATCAAGCGATTAATCGAGACTTTGGGCTTGGCAGAAAATACGCTGATTATTTTTAATTCGGATAATGGCGCCCACGGTCAAGGCCTTACCCGAGAATTTTTTGACACCACAGGAGGATTAAACGGGAAGAAGCGAATGATGACCGAGGGTGGTGTTCGTTCGCCCATGTTGGCGTATTGGCCTGGCATGATTAAAGCTGGCTCGACCTCAGATCATTTGTCTGCTTTTTGGGATTTTCTCCCAACGATGGCGGAGTTAACAGGAGTGCCTATTCGTGGAAAAACGGATGGAATTTCTATGGTACCGGAGTTGTTGGGTCGAAAGAAGCAGCAAGCGAAGCATGCGTATCTTTATTGGGAGCTGTATGAAGGACGTCCGAATTGTGGCGTACGAATGGGGCATTGGAAAGGGATTGTGAAGGATCGTCGGAACGGCATGAAGGTAGAATTATACGATTTACGCGGAGATGAGGCAGAACAGGTGGATGTGGCTGAGGCCTACCCACTTGTTGTGAATCAGATTCGTTCCATAATGGAGGCAGCACATGAACCCAACCCCTATTGGGATAAAGATAATACACCTCTTTTTAATGCGGCTAAGGCGTGTTCGGTTTCGGGGGTTATACCTCAACTGCGTAAACAAAAGTAGATTTAAGTCGGGAGCAGTAAGATATGAGAAAGGTATTATTTATTTGGTTGGTAGGCTTTAGCATGTGCGAATTGTTTGCTGATGCAAACCATGATCAGAAGCGTGAGGCTCAGCATGTTCCGAGCGGTTATTCGTTCGTTTGGGCAGATCATTTTGAGGGAACCGAGCTGAATGAGTCACATTGGTTTGTTGGGATGCGTGACCCCGATACAGAGGATATGATTGCGGGTGCGGATGGCGATTATTTGCTTAACAAAAAATATGCAGGTTATGTGACGAAAGAGGATTCAATTGTGCAAGATGGATCGCTCATTCTCCGGAATCAGAAACGAGTTTATTCAGGCGATAGCCCAGTCGGCACATTTGAATATACATCTGGTTGGGTGATGTCAATGCACCGGGTGCATTTCAACAAAGGGTATATGGAAGTGCGTGCGAAATTTCCAACTGGCGATAAAGTATGGCCAGCAATTTGGTTGGTTGCAGAAGATTTAATTTGGGGGCCTGAATGGGATTTATGGGAGTATTTTGGTGACCGTGAAGGTGTGGGTTCGGATATCATGGGCATGCATTTGATGACCGGTTTATGGGGAGAAGTGAAGTGGAATTCCGATTGGTTGGTTGGCTTTGATACCAAATATGATGCAGGGAAATGGCATGTATTTGGTTGGGAGTGGACAGATGATTCTGCAACGTGGTGGATTGATGGAAACGTGGTTCGAACGTTACATCGCAATGAAACGAAGAACCCGTCTGCATGGCCGGATGAATCAATGTATATCGTTTTGAATAATGGTGTGAGAACTATGTCACCGGATGAAAATACATTGTGGCCTAATGATCTTGAGATTGATTATATCGAGGTGTACCAGAAGCAGCCGTAGCTGCGGAAAAAATTTGATAATTTAAAAAAATATCTATTCGCATAGACCAATATACAATATGTTCTGTTACTATGAAAAATATATCGAGACGATCTTTTATACATACAGGTTTAGGAGTGGTAGGAGCGTCCTACTTGCCCCATAGCTTTTCAGCAGTCCAAAATTCTGACTCACAACAAGTATTACCGATGAAATTTGCTGATTTCTCTGAAAATATAACTGGGGTTGGTAGGATTCTTGAGAATCCAAATTATTTTGTATGGTGTTGCTCACCGATATATGGACCCGATGGAAAAGTCCATGTTTTTCATTCTCGTTGGAAAAAAGAAGTTGGATTCGGAGGGTGGTTAACTTCTTGTGAGATTGCACATGCTATAAGTGATAATCCTGAAGGGCCATATGAAACTGTTGATGTTGCATTAGCACCTCGTGGGGGTAATTGGTGGGATGGAGGTAGTTGTCATAATCCAACTATTCACAAAGTTGGAGAAAAGTATGTTCTTTTCTACATGGGAGCATCTGATGGCACCGTATATTCTAAGAGAGTTGGGATAGCCATTTCCGATTCTTTATATGGACCATGGGAGAGAAAAGATCAGCCAATTATTTTGCCAGATTCAGACCCTTCTGCTTGGAACTCTGCTTGTACAACTAATCCAGCATTCGTTCAGCATCCTAATGGTGATTTATGGTTATATTATAAAAGCTGGTCCTTTAATGACTGGGAATACGATCTGATTCATGGAGATGGTATTAAAACAACTCGACAATATGGATTAGCAACCGCCAATAGTCTTGATGGACCATGGAAAAAGATTGGTAATTCTCCTGTTATGGATCTTACTAATATTGGACATAATGCTGAAAGTGAAGATGCTTATGTTTGGATTGAAAATGGCACTTTTAAAATGATTATGCGAGATATGGGTTATTGGAATCATGATTACGGTTTATACTTTGAATCAAGTGACGGATTAAATTGGTCTGATCCAAAAATAGCTTTCCAAAATGCAGGAAAATATTTCAACGAAGCGTCAAAAGGGATTTTAGAATCTCAGGTCTTTAATCGAGAAGGTCGTTTTGAACGCCCTCAGTTACTCATTAATAATGGTAGGCCTGAATACATCTTTAGCGCATTTCAAGGAGGTTTATATAATTTATCTTCTGGTGTTATCCTAAAAATAAATTATGAAACATAAATGAAAAAGGATGATATGAGCGTTTGGTTTAAAAAATTCTATTTGGTTACTCTAATAACATTTTTTTTACTAAACGGATTTGGCCAATCTAATACAGCAATAGATAAAAAACCTGAAGTTGCTGAATATTATAATAAATCGATTGCTCAAGTTTTAATTCAACCGGACGTAACTCGTTTCATAGGTGGTTACTCACAGCTTGATAGAAAAAAGTATTTCAATCTATGTGATCATGGAAGTGATTTCGATATACGAGCTTCTAACAAAATATATTCTGAGTTAATTACAGATTTTGGGGCCTATTTTGGAAGGAGGCTTGGGTGTCTTTCGCGATGGGCTACTGATTTAAATGAGGATAAATCTAGACCCGGATTCGCTGATCTAACAAAATTAAAATCACATAGTCCCTCAAGGGAGTCAGATTTATTCAGAGATGCAATGGGGCCTAATCTTGACGTTGCATGTCATGGTAATCACAACAAGTATCCAGCCTATATGGGTAAATATTTTAAAGGCTCATCCAATTATCATGGCACCCCAGAATGGCTCCCAAAAAATTTAGATGCAGCTGCAGAGTTAGCAGCATATATACTAAAGTACAATTTCACCGATTTTGATCGTCCGGCCTACTTTGAACCGCTTAATGAGCCTCATTGGGAGTTCTGGAAAGATCCTCACTTAGTTAATTGGCACATAAAGGCAAAAAATGCCGTGAGTGCCTTAACTCCGAAAGTCCAAGTTGGAGGGCCATGTCTTTCAGTAGCTTATTTTTACAGAGATAATTATCGGTTATTTTCAGGCTTGAAATATTTTATGGATGAAACAGATGGTGGAATGGATTTTTATTCTTTTCATGCATATGATTTTTTCCAATGGAATGGAAATGAGTTTCATGGAGG
>JBJLEJ010000024.1:0-21848 GCA_045565965.1 Pontiellaceae bacterium
GAGTAATTCAATTGAATAGAACCGTTCTTCTAGCTATGCCCACGATTCATGGCCGTCTTATGACCAACTAAAAAGGAAAAGAAAAGATGGTCGGGGCGGAGAGATTCGAACTCCCGACCTAATGCTCCCAAAGCATCCGCGCTACCAGACTGCGCTACGCCCCGAATTTGGGAAATGCGTGAATATCAATTATTGTGATGCGCTTGGCAATATCATTATACTCTCAAATTTGGAGGTGGTTTTATTTGAGGTGGCAACGTAAATTGATTTTTTTGCTACATTATCGATGGAGTAAGAGATGCCTTTAGAGGCTGAAGTTGCCGTTCAGCTATGGCCGAGCGTTTGTTCCTTAGTTTAGCTTTGATGGAAAAAAGAGAGTCGCAAATAGCACTCCGACGAGATAGAGTTTTTAATATGAGATTGAGAGTAGATAGTTTAATTTGGATATTTTTCTTGGTTCTGGGATCGGATTCCGAAGGGCAAGCGCAGGCGTGTTGCGATAATATGCCGAGTCGTTTTGGTTCAGTTTCACCAGTGGCACCCGAGGGAATGATTTGGATTCCGGGGGCTACCTTTGCAATGGGGGGTGAGGTGGCTAGCTTTATGAAAAGTTGGCCAATGAGCGCACGCTCACGGCCGGATGAGCGGCCGGTGCATTCGGTGGAGTTAGATGGATTTTGGATTAGTCGAACACCAGTCACCAATGCAGAATTTAGCGAGTTTATTCAAAAAACGGGATATATTACGACGGCAGAAAAAGTGCCTGAATTGGAAGAAATAATGAAGGGATTACCGCCAGGCGCAGCACCACCGGCTGCGGAGTTGTTGGTTCCGGCTTCGATGGTTTTTACGCCGCCGAAAGGGTCGGTCTCATTACAAAATGTATTGCAGTGGTGGCGGTGGCAGGAGGGTGCGAATTGGAGCCAGCCCGAAGGGCCGGGAAGTTCGATTGCAAATCGAATGGATCATCCAGTGGTGCAGGTCTCATATTATGATGCGCAGGCATATGCAGATTGGAAAGGGATGAGTTTACCGACGGAGGCGCAGTGGGAATATGCAGCTCGGGCCGGTATGGAACAACAGGTTTTTGTTTGGGGGAATGAACCTGTGTCAGAAAAAGTACCGCGTATTAACATTTGGCAAGGTACGTTTCCTCATCGGAACACTGAAGTAGATGGTTATGTGACCACTTCTCCTGTTACGGCATTTGCACCGAATGCCTATGGGCTTTACGATATGTCGGGAAATGTATGGGAGTGGGTCGCAGATTGGTATCATGTGGACGCATATGCGATGAGTAAGGGCAAGGGTGTGGTTAAAAACCCAACGGGTCCGGCGGCTAGCTATGATCCAGATGAACCTTATTTAGGGAAGCGCGTAATCCGAGGCGGTTCTTTTTTGTGTAATGATTCCTATTGTTCTGGGTATCGTCCGGCAGCACGGATGAAGACGAGTCCGGATACGAGCTCAAATCATACGGGATTTCGGTTGGTTAAAAATATCGGTGTGGAGTAGGGAGGAATAAATCCCGCTTGCACCTGAGAGAACACTCATCTATATCAGTTGTAGATTTTACGCCCTGGTAGCTCAGCTGGATAGAGCAACGGACTTCTAATCCGTAGGTCACAGGTTCGAATCCTGTCCAGGGCGCCAGTTTAATAAGTGCACCCATAGCTCAATTGGATAGAGCACCTGACTTCGAATCAGGAGGTTCTAGGTTCGAATCCTAGTGGGTGCGCCATTTATAAGGCAATGTTTAAAGGGGTTTTGTGAAATAATAGTAGCAAAGCCCCTTGTTTTTATTGCAGTCTGATATGACTATAAAAGTCAATGTTTACAGTATTATTGTCACTTAAATTTGCAATGAATTTGCATTAAATGGGGGGTATTTAAGGGGGTACCCATCGAAGCCAACTTCCTCTGCGTTATCGAGATTAAAGCCTACAATGTATTTGTATAAATTGATTTCTTCTGTGACATTATAACAATGGAACTTTTGATCATACTATTAGTTATTCTGTATCCAATAAGCGTGCTTGTAGAAGCGAAAAACCCTCGAAAATTTGAAGAACCCACAATAGGAATAAACAGACTAAAATTCACATTCGCCTTTGTGTTGGTTGTTTTCGCAGTTTTGATTTTCTATGACTTAGAGGAGTACTCTGAAAATAGTGCAGGAGCTCTTACTTTTTTCTACCTTGCACCATTAATAGCATTTAGGTATCGAGCAATGGGTTACAAAAGATGGGTTTTGTACTCTTTTTCAATATTTATTCCGTTTTATGGAATCGCAGCACTTGGCAGATGCTTTTACCGTCAAAATAATTACTTATTAAGCGGGGAATTGGATTCTACAGGAAAAAAAGTAAAAGTAATATATGGCATCTTATATGCGGTCACAGTGATTTTGGTAAGTGCTGCACCATTCATTCTAGGTGCAATTTTTGCGAATGGATTAGATTAATTTATAAACCACTAATAAGACTCAACAGGTATAGAATACAGACGGGTCTAGAATCACCACCCCACTCTAACAGCTCATCATTTTTTAGGGTACGGGGGGTCATCTAGGGGTACCCATCGGAGCCAACTTCCTCTGCGATATAGTATTTTGAGCTCTCTTAACTTTTGAAAAATTCAGATACCTAAATCTTGCTGATTGGGATGTGTTGCTTTTTTCCTTATCCCTCCTACACTCAATAATGTGAATTCATTTCATAATTAGTTGTTAGGTTTTTGATGAATTGATATAAACCTCGTCCTTTACGATAAAAAGAGGGCCTGTAGCTCAGTCGGTTAGAGCAGGAGACTCATAATCTCTTTGTCGGGGGTTCAAGTCCCTCCAGGCCCACCATGCTTTTATTTCGATTTTCCTGTTAATTTCATTCGCATAGGGGAAAATGAAACTATGAAGCGTGTTGTATTTCTATTTATTTCATGCACTTGTGTATTTTCTTCTTTTTCTGAAGAGGTTTTTTTGTCGCACTTTACTTTAGATGCAAATGAGAGTAATTGGTCATCTATTTATCCGGAGTGGGATATTTCATATGCATCTGGTGTTTCTTCAGATATTCAGGTGGACTGGTGGAATGGATCTCGTACTTTATTACAGTTTAGGCCAAGTCCTCAAAACGATTCATCCATGCAAGTAGATGACATCTTATTTAGAAAAAATATTACTGCAACACCGAATTTTACATACACATTTGAAATTTATGGAACTGTGATAAGGAATTGGCAGCTATCTAGTATGGTATTCCCGGTTCGTGTAATTTCACAAGGAGAAGTGATTGCTGCAACAAGTTTCACTTTTATAAATATGTGGACTGCACAAACTAGCACGGTTTCTTTTGATTTGGTTGGTTTACCTCAGGAGGATCAAAATGCGATTCTTGAAATTCAGGTCGGTGGTGATTATCAAAGACTTTACGCCGATTATATTAGTTTATCGCGGGAGTTAAACGCACTTGATTCCGATCAAGATGGATTAATTGATGACGATGAAATAAATAGCTATTTTACGGATCCATTTGATTCCGATAGCGATGATGATGGATTAAGTGATGGTGATGAAGTTTTAACCTATAACACCAATCCAAATCAGCCGGATTCTGACTCGGATGGCTTGAGTGACGGGGCTGAAGTTTTAACTTATGGTACAAATCCGAATCAGTCGGATTCTGACTTAGATGGTTTAAGTGATGGATTAGAAGTAAATATTCATCTTACTAATCCAACACTTTTAGATAGCGATGGCGATGGTTTAAGCGATCAAGAAGAGATTAACGGAGGAAGTGATCCTAATAATTCTAATGACCCAAATCAGGAGCCATTTAGAGTCGAATTGATGAATATGTCGTCAAATTCGGTTATAATGACGGATATGCCGAGTGAGTCTATTTTAGATCTCAATGCTCTAGCTCAGCCTAGTTTAAATATACGACTCTATCCGCAAAGTGGCAGTGCCAGTTCAGTCGAGTTTAAGCTAAATGGCAGATCGGTTATGGTTGATAATCAAACACCTTTTGAAATGGTTGGATCAGGAGGGTCATGGCTTCCAAAGGTTGGTAATTACAATCTCGAATTAATTGAGAGAGCCCAGATAAATGGGGAAATGCAGATCGTAGCCCAAACTAACAAAATTATTAGCGTTATTAATGCTCTGGACCATCGCAAGCGAACTATTCGACTTACGACAGGAACATCTAACGATGTAGTTCAGATACGAATGCAGAAGCATCTATTCCCGTTTGGCTCCATGGTGGAAGCTAGTCCGATAAATCAGGACAATCAGAACTATAAAAATACATTTCTCGATAATTTCAATAGTTCAGTACATGGAAACGCTGCCAAATGGTATTCTAATCAGCCAGATTGGTGGGTAAATGGAACGCCTAACGGAGTACGTTCAGCTGATGCCGATAACGTTTATAACTATCTAGAAAGTCAGAGTATTCCAATGCGCGGACATACTTTTTTCTGGGGGATGATTAATAATAGTCAGTCTAGTGCAAGTAATCAGATGTGGGACCCAGACTGGGTCGAAGCGCGGATGAATGCAAATCCACCTGATGCTTGGTACTGGATTGAGCAAAGAGCTAGATGGGTTGCGTCGCATTGGGCGGGAAAAATTGACGAGTGGGATTTTAATAATGAAATGGGTCATGGTGACTGGTATAGAGACACATTTACTAATGCAGGACCCTACGGATTAACGTACCTAAAGCAAATGACTGATTGGGCTCTTGAGGAAAATCCAAACCTTAAAATCTATCATAATGATTATGGGATATTGAATAACAATACATTCGCCTTCTCTTATAAAAATCTTCTTAAAACTATCGAAAGTGAGGGGGTTCCAATAGATGGAATTGGTGTTCAAGGGCATTTTCAGTCGCCACCGAATGCCGCTACCGTTAAGGCTTCTTTTGATATATTAGATGATTTTGGTGAGCCAATTAAGATAACAGAATTTGACATTGCAATTGATGATGGAGATGGAACCGCAAGCGATGTTGATGGAACAACATTTAATACAGATCCAGCTATTGAGGCCATTGAGGCTGATGGATTAGAAACGGTATATCGCATCGCTTTTGAGCATCCATCAGTTGAAGGAATAACGATGTGGGGATTCTGGGAAAGTTTGCATTGGCGTCCTGAGGGGGCATTATTTTATCCTAATTGGGAGATATCGCCACAAGGTGCTCGTTACAGAGAATTGGTTTATAATGAGTGGTGGACTGATGTTGATACAGTTACAGCAGGTGATGGAATGGTTGAATTTGATGTTTTTGCAGGTGAGTATCAGATAACCGTAAATGGTGTTACACACACAACAGATGTGACTGCAGGGTATAAGTCAATTGGTATGAATTTCTTGTCGAATGGGATTTCTACGGCTATTGAGCCCGAAATTAATTTAAGAAAGCCGGTTCCAGAGAATAAATATGCAAACAATGAACCAATTGATTTTGAGCTAGACTTAATAGGGGACACGGCATTAGTTCAGAAAGTAGAGTTCTATGTTGGAGATGTGAAATTGAAAACAGATGTATCTTCGCCCTACAAAGTGACTTGGCTGGATTCAATCACAGGAACTAACTTTATCTGGGCAAAGACTTATTATGTCGATGGTACAACAGAGTCATCGAAAACAAATCAGATAACGGTTCTGCAGGCTCAAGCAAATGGTGATAATTTACTGCTAAATGGTGGTTTCGAGAATTTTACCTCATATTGGCAGGCGATGGGCCCCATCTCAATTGCTGCAACTATCGAGAGAAGTAGAAGTGGGAATTATTCGGGTAGAGCGACAGGTCGGACGGAAGAGTGGCATGGGCTTCGTACTTTTGATCTAAGGAGCTCAATGGAAAATGAGACCGTTTATAATGTATCTTGTTACGTACAAGTTGGATCAGGTGCTGAGGTAGTGGGGCTAAAATTGAAAGAAGAAGAAAATGATAATACTATACCAAATTATACAACCCTTGATACGGCAACATGTAATGATACTTCTTGGACGCGTTTAGAGGGACAAATTAATATTACGGATCTGTCTCAGTTATCTGAGCTATTTATCTACATATCAGGCGCTCCAGCTGGAACAGTAATATATGCTGATGATGTAGTTTTAAAAGCGGCTCCTGTTAATAATCTGGATTCTGATGAAGATGGCATCCAAGATTCGTGGGAGACATATTATTTTGGATCGTTAGAAAATGCCTCTATGGATACTGATTATAATAATAATTCCATCTATGATGGACTTGAATTTCGGCAAGAGAAGTATGGTAGTTTCGGAGCTTTATTACCGCCTATAATTAGCCCCTATTTAGAAATTTTAAATAGTCAGTTAAATCTTTCTTGGGCGGGAGAAAGTGGGATGCTTTACAGGATATTGGCAACAACAAATCTTGCTTCTGGAGCATGGGAGCCGTTAGGGAATTCTATTTCGGGAAGTGATGAATTGATGTCAGTTCCGATTATGCTAACTAATGATGTCGAATTTATTCGAGTCGAGGTTGATCAATAAATGATATTTTCTGAGGGATGTTTCATTGATTCCATTTAGCATGTCTCGTATCTTCGTCAGCTAAAGTTATTTGATGATCAACTTCACATCTGAAGTTGTTTACAAAAATAACAGAGGGAGTAGAAAATGGGAATTATTGACATTGTTGTATTCGTTTTATTCATTATCGCAGTAATCAGTGTAGGACTAATTAAGTCAAAAAGTGGACCTTCTGATAATGAGAGCGCGGAAGATTACTTTTTAGCAGGTCGAGGGCTATCTTGGTGGTTAATTGGATTTTCCTTAATTGCGGCAAATATATCTGCTGAACAGTTTGTTGGAATGTCGGGGCAGGGCGCAGGGATTTATGGCTTATCGGTTTCAAGCTGGGAGTGGCTCGCAGCGATTACATTGGTGGTGGTTGCATTTGTGCTTCTGCCATATTTCTTAAAATCAGGAATCACCACTATCCCAGAGTTTTTAGAGGTCCGTTACAATCATTGGGCACGATTATTGATGACGGTTTCGATGATCATAATTCTTATCGGTGTGAGTTTGATCGGTGTGATTTATGCAGGTGCGTTGACTCTCACACAGTTGATGTCTGAGTTTAATTATGAATTATCATTAGCAGGTTGTTGTTGGGCTCTCGGTGCGATGGCGGCCATTTATGTGGCGGTAGGAGGCTTAAAGGCGTGTGCTTGGGCGGATTTGTTGCAAGGTTCGGCACTAATTATCGGGGGTGGAGTTATAACGTATTTTGCTTTTTCAGCTTTGAATACGACACCGGTTGCAGAGCTAATGTCAGCGACGGGTGAAACCGTGAAGGTGGTGGAAGATGCGGGTGCGATCGCCAAATTTAATAGATTGAATGAGACCGTGATGCATATGGGAAGTAATCCTGCCATGCCTTGGGGTATTTTACTCTTGGGCATTTGGATTCCTAATTTTTATTATTGGGGTCTAAATCAATATATTACACAACGTGTTTTAGGTTCTGCATCCTTAGCAGAAGGTCAAAAAGGACTGGTGTTGGCTGCTGGATTAAAATTGCTGATTCCATTTGTGATCGTGATTCCGGGGATTATTGCATTCAATCTGTTTAGTGGGGAGATGGAGGCGAGTGCAGGAAATGTAATGGCTGTTTATGAGCAGGCCGCCGCCACACCGCATACGGGCGATACGATCTTCCAGTTAGACTCACGTTGGGCAATGGCTCATCCAGAGAAGGCAGCTGAGGTTGCTCGTTTTAACGAATCTGTTACAGATCGGGTTGGCGAGGATGTTGTGAAGATAGTGGAGTTGAATCAGTATAAATATGATTCAGCATTGGGACTGTTGATCACCAAATTAATTCCTCAGAATACAGGAATTTTGGGCTTTGTAATTGCTGCGCTTCTGGGTGCGATTGTCTCCTCTTTGGCGGCAGTGTTAAATGCGGCATCAACGTTGCTAACAATGGATGTGTATCAACGTTATATTCGTCCGGATGCGTCGCAGCAGAAATTGGTTTTAATGGGTCGAGTCTGCATTGGGGTGTTTGTGATTATAGGTTGTGTTGTCTCTCCCTTATTGGCGAATAACAGTTCGATCTTTGAATTTATTCAAAAATTTCAAGGATATGTTTCGACTGGGATTGTTGCGGTATTCATCTATGGTTTAGTGAATCGTTCCGGGGGAGATTGGGCAGGCGTGATTGGTTTGATAGCAAATCCAATTATCTACTATGTATTAAGTGAGAGTATCTTGTTCCCAGAAGTTCATTTTCTTTATTCCATGTCTTATTCATTACTTGCGGTATTACTCATCTTGTTTGTCTATGGGTTCTTACATCAGCGGACTGAAAAAGTGGAGTTCACAACTCAGACGACGATGAATTTAACGAGTTCCAAGGGGGCTTTGTATGCAGGATTGGGTGTGTGCCTTCTGACGGTAGCGCTCTATGTGGTGTTCTGGTAGCAACCAAAAAAGAGTGTAAAAAACGCCCCGATTAGGGGCTTTATTCTTATATAGTACTTTTTTAGTATTATAAGGTTTTACGAGGAGTTACGAACCGATACGTTAACGTATCTAGGAGGGATCAATGGCGGATTGTCATGAAGATGTGAAAAAACGAATTGAAGCACTCTACAATATGTTGGTGGAGCACGAAGGATATGGAGAGATGCAGATTGATTTCAAGATTCTGAAGAAGGGTCAGAAGGAAGTCATTATTCACTGTGGAAAGCAGTATCGGTATGTTGTTGATAGTGGAACAAATTGTATAGGTGGATGATGTCGCGAGGGTGCTATATAGGGTTTTTATTGATTTGTGGCTGGGCGTCTTTGGGGCAGGCTCAGTCGTGGATGGATCAGGCGTTGAATGCGTCGGAATTATTGATCGAAGTGGAGGCTCAGAGCTCAACAGTAGCGGGCGAATCAAAGAGTGATTTGTTAGTTGCGACACTAGATTGGAATACGCTCATTCCCGTAAATGAATCAATGTCATGGCATGTGGGGCTGTTGTGGGAACAAGATGTGCGGGAAGATGATCCACTGGATCGGTTATACGTGAATGGCATATGGCACGGGTTGGGATGGACGGCGGGCCGATTTTATCAACCGGTGGGTCGATTTGATTCGATTTTTATTTCGGATCCATTAACGATGGAGATAGCGGAAATTAATCAAACGAGTGCGATGCTCGATTATACCTTTTATTCATGTTTGATTCAGGTAGGACTCTTTCGGAGTTCATTGAATGAGGTGTCTAATGAGCAAAATGTGGATCAAGCTTATGCTGCAATCACGTGGATGCCCAGAGAGACGATGGAGGTAGGCGCTTATTGGCTGAGTAATCTGTTGGAGAGTGATGGGTTGGCCGATAGTGGCGAAGCATTACAAAACTTGAATCGAGATGAGACTGCCGCGGGAATGGGTTGTTTTTTACATTATTCACAGGGATCGATCGAATGGCATTTGGAGGGTATTGGGGCACTTAAATCGGTTGATACGGTATCGGATACATTGCCGATAGCGTTGCATGCGGAGTGTTCGTATGCGATGCAAGCCGATCTGCGGTTGGGAGTGCGTTATGAAGAGAGCGACGATTTCTATGGGAGCTTTTCTTCGGGTTCATGGATAGAAGAATTTGCTGCAACACGAACCAGTATTGTGTTGAGGCATGAATCAGAGCAGGAGTGGGGATTTTGTGTAGAGGCGATGTGGTTGGAGCGATCTGATGCTGAATCAGATGAGCGTGTAGCCATACAACTCTCTCAATTGTTTTAGGAGATTTATGAAGCTGAAAAAGTTAAAAAAAGGAATGCTGGGCCGTGTGATTAGATTCAGCACCGAGGATCGCTCGTATCGAGAAAAACTTTTGAGAATGGGGCTCACAAAAGATGCTGAATTTACCGTGATTCGAACCTCTTTTTTTAGGGGTCCGGTGGAACTGGAGGTAAAAGGCTCTCGCTTGGTACTGCGCAGTGATGAAGCCGATGGGCTTGAAGTGGAAGCGTTATGAAAACGTTGCACGTTGCACTAGCGGGAAACCCAAACTGCGGAAAGACGACAGTCTTTAATGCGTTAACGGGCTCTCGTAAAAGAGTGGGTAATTGGCCGGGAGTAACGGTTGAGCGAATGGTCGGCGAGTATGACCATTGCGGTGCAACGATTGAGGTGACGGATCTGCCGGGTATTTACTCTTTTTCAGCATTATCGCCCGATGAGATTATCGCTCGGAAACATATTTTATTTGATAAGCCTGATGTAGTGGTAAATGTGATCGATGCATCCAATCTGGAGCGGAATCTGTATCTCACCACCCAATTGTTGGAGATGGATGTGCCAGTGGTGGTGGCACTCAATATGATGGATATGGCGAATCAGCGGGGCATTAAGATTGATGTGGATCACTTGCAGACTCATCTAGGTTGCCCGGTGGTTCCGATTGTGGCGACTCGAAAGAAAGGGCTAGAAGAGCTGCGCTGTACGGTTTGTGATATTAGCAAGACCAAACGGCTGCCGGACAATCGAGTGCAGTATGACGCACAGTTAGAACCGCTTTTGAGGAAGTTGGAAGTGGAGTTGGGTAGCATTGCCTTGAGCAAGAAAATTTCAGCCCGATGGTTGGCGATAAAAGTTCTGGAGAAAGATCCACTCGCTGATCAGACCTTAGGTGTTGATCGAGCTCTTTTACCCGATATGGAAGACCCCTTGCGCAAGGCGGAACGAATTGCAGGAAATGATATTGATATGCTCATCGCTGATGGGCGATATGGGTTTATTAATGGATTGGTTCGAGATGTAACCAAGGGAAGTGATCTTTCTAAAAAATCATTTACAGATCGGATAGATCATTTGGTATTGCACCGCTTTTTTGGTTTTCCGATTTTTTTCTTTGTGATGTATCTAGTCTTTGCGTTGACGATTAATGTGGGGGCACCTTTTATTGATTTTTTTGATGTATTCATGGGCACGATTTTTGTGGATGGATTTCGTGTATTGCTGGCGGCTATGGGTTCGCCTGAGTGGTTGATGGCTGTATTAGCAGATGGTTTGGGTGGCGGATTACAATCGGTTTCTACATTCATTCCTCCGATTTTCTTGATTTTTTTCTGCCTCTCGTTATTGGAAGATTCAGGCTATATGTCGCGGGCTGCTTTCGTAATGGACCATTTTTTGCGGAAAATTGGGCTTCCAGGTAAAGCCTTCATTCCGATGTTAGTGGGGTTTGGTTGCAATGTGCCGGGCATTACGGCGACTCGAACCTTGGATAGCCGGCGTGAGCGTATTTTGGCGATTATGATGAATCCGTTTATGTCGTGTGGTGCGCGTTTACCGGTCTATACCCTTTTTGCGGCTGCTTTTTTCCCAAATCGGGGTGGGATTATTATTTTTGGTATTTATCTAATTGGAATTGCGTTGGCAGTGCTAACGGGGCTTCTTTTTAAGCATACCTTGTTACGAGGAGATGCGTCTCATTTTGTCATGGAGTTACCACCTTATCATTTGCCGACCATCAACGGGGTTTTGTTCCACACTTGGCATCGGTTGAAATCTTTTTTGATCAAGGCGGGCAAGTTGATCCTGCTGTTGGTCACGATTCTGGGCTTTTTGAATACGATGGGAACTGATGGAAGTTTTGGACACGCAGATTCTAGCCGTTCGGTATTGAGCTCGATAAGTCGTGCGATTACTCCGGCCTTTCATCCAATGGGAATTAAGGATGAGAATTGGCCAGCAACGGTTGGGTTATTCACAGGCATTTTTGCTAAAGAAGCCGTAGTCGGAACGCTCGATTCTTTGTATGGGCAGTTAGAGCGAGAGGATGCATTGGCGGAAGAGGAGACCTTTAATTTTGGAGCAGGGATTTCGGAGGCTTTTTCGATGATACCGGCTGGATTTGAAGGGTTTGCCGATGGACTAAAAGATCCCTTAGGACTTTCAGGGGCTCTTTCTGAGGTAGATGAGGTGGATATTTCTGAGCATTCAACGATGGTGAATCGCTTTGGAGAACAGGGTAAGCAAGCGGCATTCGCTTATCTTTTATTCATTTTGATTTATGCTCCTTGTGTTGCGGCCTTGGCAGCAATTCATCGAGAAATTGGATTAGGTTGGATGCTCCTCGCGGTCTCATACTTGACGGGTTTGGCGTGGATTTCTGCAACGCTTTATTATCAGATAGCAACGTTTATGCTCAACCCGGCTTCCTCCTTGGGTTGGATTGCAGGGTGTGTGGCGGTCTTGTTGATCTTTGTGATCGGCATGCGTTTAGCTGGGAACCGGGATATTCGACGTGCTCAGTAAGATTCTAGCCTTGTTGGAGGAGCGGGGGACACTCTCCGTTTTGGAAATTTCTCAAAATATAGAGGTAGAATCGAGTGCGTTGCATCCGATGTTGGAATGGTTAGAGCGTAAAGCAAAGATTCAAAAAGTAGAGTTGCCATGCAAATCAGGATGTGCCGGCGGATGTGAAACTGCAGATCATATGCTGTTTTATAAAAAGTGCTAAGAGCGACTGGCGTAGAAAGTCGGTTCGCGATAGATCGCATCGTAATTCTTAAAAACTGGCTCTAAACCTTTTTCGCGTAGCATACGGCAAAAATCATCAATAGAGCGTTCATCACTAATGGAAAATTGTTCGGTGGATTTTTCAGCGGTGTCGCTATATCCGCCCACCGTGGTTTTACTGGCGACACTCATTTTTGAAATTCCGATGCCGGCGAGTCCATTGCGTACAGCTTCAGCTTCACGGGTGGAGAGAAGCAGCGGAACAGCTGGTAGACAGATTCGCAGGGCAAATATTGCTTGTGCGAGCATGGTCTCATCAACAGGATGAAGAGCTTGGAAACCACCCATTTGGGGTTTGATACGCGGGAAAGAGAGTGTCACACCAGCTTGCCAATAGCTTTTGAGCAAATGGGTGGCATGACGGTAGAGGGCGATCAAATCAGAGGCTGGATCGGCCAAGCCGAGGAGGACCCCGAGCCCTACGGTACGAAGTCCTCCTTCTAGTGCGCGATGGGGCGCATCAAGTCGACTTTCAAAATTGCGCTTATCACCCCAGCGGTGCATCTGTTCATAGACAATTGGATCGTAGGTTTCTTGGTAGAGTGTGACCCCCGTACATCCAGCTTCGGCTAGACTGCGATATTCGCTCTGCTGCATGGGGAATACTTCGATGTTGATATTATTTAGTCTGCGGGAGGCTCGTTCGATGGCTTCGCGAATATAGCTTGTATCAGCTTCGGGCATGCGCTCACCGGTGAGAAGCACGACTTCGTCGAGTCCGGCTTGGGTGATGGCATCTAATTCGCGATCGAGCTGGTCTACATTAAGAACGGCACGAACGGCACGGCGATCGGCTGCAATTCCGCAATAGAGGCAGCCTCCGTTGCAATAGTTGGAGAGATAGAGTGGGGTATAGAGTGAGATGGTTCTTCCAAAATGGCGGCGGGTAATGGCTTGGGCTCGTTGTGCCATGGTTTCAAGGAGGGGACGGGCAGCTGGAGAGAGCATGAGGGCAAGTTCACGTTCCCGAGGGTGATCAGAATAGATGGCATTTTCAATCGCTTGCAAATGCGTCGATTTGCTTTGTTCTATCCAAGGAGTTGGGTCGAGCCAGCTGGGAAGGGAATCAATCATCACGGCTCAAAAAGGAGGTTAAGGGTGAACTTGCAATAGCGGCTTCGGAAGTGGGCATTAATCCCGCTTTCCATGCGGCACGACCGCTTTCAACACCAGTCTTAAAGGCCGCTGCCATGGCTTCTGGATTATCAGCGGCGGCGATAGCGCTGTTGACGAGAACCGCTTCGCATCCCATCTCCAGTGCTTGAGCCGCTTCAGAAGGGGCGCGCAAGCCGGCATCTACGATGACGGGAACTTGAGCATCTCGAATAATGATACGGATCATCTCGGCGGTGGAGAGTCCTTTGCCGGTTCCTATCGCTGCGCCTAGGGGCATGACTGCTGCGCATCCAATATCTTCGAGTCGTTTAGCTAGAACGGGGTCGGCGGAGATGTAAGGTAGGACTAGAAAATCTTGTTTGGTCAATTCGACTGCAGCTTCATAGGTTTCAATAGGATCGGGTAGCAGATGATGCGGATTGGGATGAATTTCTAATTTTACAAAGCGGCTTTTACTCAGTTCTCTTCCTAGCATGGCCGCTCGGATGGCTTCTTTGGCATTCATTGCACCAGAAGTATTAGGCATGAGTCTGACCTTATCTAGCTGGGCTAGTGGACCATAGAGATCGTCTTCGGCCTGTGCCTTATTGAAGCGCCGGAGAGCTACAGTTACCAGATCGGTACCGGAGGCTTTCACCGCGGCGATCATGGTTTCGATGTTGGCAAATTTTCCGGTGCCGATGAAGAGACGAGAGTGGAGAGTTTCATCTTGAAAGTGGAGTGGGTCGTCCATTATCCGCCTCCCACAAAAACCATCATCTCAACTTCGTCGTTCTCTTGGAGTGTTTGCTCGTGCCAGTTGGTTGCGGGAATAACAACTCCGTTGAGCATGAGGGCGGCATGATCTTTTTCTACTTCGAGGGTTTCGAGTAGCACAAGAAGGGAGGCATCGCCTTCGAGGAGGTGTGGTTCGCCGTTTAAGATGATCTGCATCGTTCGTTCCTTTTTTTACCTCTGGAAGTGAATCGATGAACTGAAACGCTCCCTCTCGCCGGTATCAGCCGGATCAGGTTCAACGGGTTTAATCTCAGCCTGCTAACCGACAGGCACCCCGGGCTATAAGTAAATCTGCCACCATAGATTCCGGCTGTAAAGCGATTATCGTTAAAAGCGAAAGATGGAATAATATAAAGTCGCGTTCTGTGTGATTCGAGTTGATAGAAAAAAATGAAGATTCAGAGTTGTCTCGAGCAAACACTTTGTTAATCTACGCGCTCACTGGCAAACATGACCCCTTCGTCTAGTGGCCTAGGACTCCAGGTTTTCATCCTGGCAACACGGGTTCGAGTCCCGTAGGGGTCGCCATTTTTTTGCGCTTCGTTTTCACGGAGTGCTTCTTTTTCTCAACGAGTGCCGAGATTTGGCGGATAAGAGCTCGGTTTGTGCGGTTTTTCTGGATCGGCAATCAATTTTCAGTTGCTTTTGATAGCGACTGAAATATCATCTTTTTGTGCAGCATGTTTCGTGCGAAGGGATGGTTTATATGATGGATCTATTTCAGCCGGCGTTTCCGTTAGCAGATATGGCTTCGGCGTTTTGGCAGAGTACGCTGCCGGGGAAGGTGATTGTCTTATTGCTTTTTCTCGGTTCGGCATCGGCGTGGACGATTATGGTGACGAAGGGCATGCAGTTGCGTGCGGCGGGTAGGTCGACGGAACAGTTTTTAAATGCGTTTCGGGCGGAGCGTGATCCAACGGTGTTGTTTACGCGTCGTGAAGAGATGGCGGGAACCCCTTTACAGGCGATCTATCGCGAGGGGTGCAAGGCGTTGGGGGCGGAGTTGCAGGCACAAGGCGTAGATCCCGATGATTTATTAATGGGACATTTAACGTCGGAGTCGCATCGGCATTTGTCGTTGAATCAGTTGGAGACGGTGCGATCTGTGGTGGATCGGAATTTGGCGGATGAGGTCTTGTTATTGGAAGATCAGATGGGATTGTTGGCAACAGCAGTGAGTGCGGCGCCGTTTCTGGGATTATTGGGAACGGTTTGGGGCGTGATGGATGCGTTTGCGGGGATGGCACTTGCGGGCAATGCGGCGCTCTCAGCGGTGGCGCCGGGAATTTCTGGGGCGTTGTTAACGACGATTATCGGTCTGATCGTAGCGCTACCTTCGATGATTGGATATAACTTACTTTCGGCAGAAATTCGACGGATTTCGGTGCAGATGGATAATTTTGCGCAGGAGTTTATTTCGGGTATTCAGAATAGTTATGTGATTGAGGCAAAATAAGGATGGCACGGCGTACCAGTTTGGTGAGTTTAAATCAGATTAGCGACATTAACATGACGCCGCTGATGGATTTGACATTTATTCTTTTGATTACGTTTATCATTACGTTCCCGTTGATTGAGCAAGGCGTGACAATTCAGCTTCCAAAAGGGGAAGCGGGAGAATTGCCAGAGGTGGTATCAAGGTCGATTAGTTTGAATGGAATGAATCAGCTATATTTGGACGATGTGCCGGTATCGCGTGCCGAGCTGGAGGTGGCGTTAGTGGAAATTTCATCGATGGCACCGGATACTACGGTATTTGTACGGGCGGATGAGGGGTTGTCCTATGGTAAGGTGATGGAGTTGATTCGGATGTTGCATGCGGCAGAAATTTCAAGCATGGCATTGGTGACGGAAGCGGATTCTTTGTAATGCATGCCTGGTGGCGCAGGGTGTTCGGACGGGTGTTATTGGTCCATATTGGAGTGGTTGCAATCTTTCTTCTTTTTTCGTTTCTGAAGGGGTGTTTTAAGCCACGGCCGAAACCGGAAATTGTGACGTATATTGCGTTAGGTGAGGTAGACGCAAAGAGGAAACCGGTCGAATTAGCACCTTTACCAGAGCCGGTATTAGATTCGGTACAAGACTCCACGCCAATTAAAAAGAAACCGTCCTGGGAAGCGACGCCGGTTAATGAGATTCGAAAGGGAAAACGGGTGACTTCAGCTCCTGCTATGTCGAAGATGGATGAATTAACGATTGAAAAGGCTTTGGCAGAGTTAAAGCCGATTGTAGGCTCGAATGATCCCTTTGCTGCTTACTACAAGGAGGTAATGCGTTTGTTGTATGCTCGCTGGAGCCCTCCGACTCGCGTTGGAGGGGGAAGTTCGGTTCCAGTAGTTCGTTTTGAGGTTCAGGCAAGTGGAAGAATTTTGACGCGCACGCTCGTTGAAGGTTCGGGTGTAAAGGCGTACGATGAATCGGTAATGCAGGCGGCAGCTTCGGTTTCGCAGTTACCGCGATTACCGGAAGGATATCCGTATTCATATGTTGAAGTAGTTTTTACAATCGAATAAGTGAGATGAATAGAGCAGAGCGAAGATTATTTTTGAGCGGCGTTGTGGCATGCGGTGCGAGCTTGGTTAATGGGCAGCGGGTGGAAGTGCGTAAATCCGGTGCGGGTCGAATTGGTATTTCATTGGATCGGTTAGCAAGTGATGAATCTGCAGAGGGTCAAGAGTTTATTCGAGTGTTGCGTGCTAATTTGATGAGGTCGGGTTGGTTTGAGGAACAAACTTCGGCGCGGTTGGTTGTGCTGGGTCGTGTTCGAAAAACGGACAAGCTACGAGCGGAGATTCAAGTGATTGAGGTGGCGGATAAGAAGCGGGTGTTGAGTCGGGCTTTCTCGAGTGCGCCAGTGGCTACAAGGGCATTGGCTCATCGCGTTTCGGATGCGTTGGTGTTGGCGGTGTCGGGTAAGCCGGGGATGGCATCAGCTAGATTGGCGATAGTTGGCAATCAAAGTGGCCATAAAGAATTATATGTATGTGATGCTGATGGAGCGAATCTTCGCCAAGTAACGCAGGATCGGAGCATTGTGGTTGCACCTTCATGGATGCCAGATGGAAAAAATATTCTGTATACATCTTATAAGCGAGGATATCCTAATATTTATCGAACAGGACAGCGGGAAGCGATTTCAAAATTCGGAGGATTGAATGCGAGTGCGGCTGTATCTCCGGATGGACGCAAGATGGCCGTGATTCTTTCGAAGGATGGAAATCCTGAATTATATATTAGAGATTTGAGTTCGGGTACTTTGCAGCGGATTTCTTCGACGAGGCGAGCGAATGAGGCGAGTCCGTGCTGGTCCCCAGATGGTTCGCAATTAGCATATGTTTCTGATTCGGCGGGGCGACCTCATATTTATGTACTTGCCTTAAAAGGGGGGGGTCCGAAAAGATTAAGCCGGACGGGTTCTGAAAATGTAGCCCCGGATTGGGGTGTGAATGGACAGCTGACGTATTGTAGCAGGCAGTCTGGACGGTATCGCATTGTGGTGGCAGATCCGCGGACGGGTATTTCGCGTGTATTGCCCTTGGATGGGGCGGATTATGAAGATCCAAGTTGGATGCCGGATGGCAGACATGTTGTGGTGTCGCGATCCGTAAACTATCGTTCCAGCATCTACCTTCTTGACACGCAGGAAGAACGTTCGATAGCTTTAAAGAAAGGAGCAGGTGATTGGTTTTCACCGGCTTGTTCTCGTCATCATGGATAAGGAGCGGATTATGCGTAAAGTGAGTGTAAAAGTGGGTTTTATGTGGATTGCCTTTGGGGTCGTTTTGTTGATCAGTGGATGTCAATCAACAGGCGTTAATGAGGGTGTTTATGGTTCTGACAATTTATACGGAGATCCTCTGATTGCAGATATTCCATTAAACGATCTGGA
This sequence comes from Pontiellaceae bacterium, assembly GCA_045565965.1. Taxonomy (GTDB): domain Bacteria; phylum Verrucomicrobiota; class Kiritimatiellia; order Kiritimatiellales; family Pontiellaceae; genus Pontiella. Next base: position 18,351 of record JBJLEJ010000024.1, read on the forward strand.
TGGATTACCAACGAATGGAGACCGAACGCTTTTTGCTCCTGTGCAGTTTGCTTATGACAGCGCAACACTAAATCCTTCTCAGGCTGCGATTTGTGAAGCGGTTGCGAGCCACTTAATGGGTCGAGGAGGCGTGATTCTAGAGGGGCATGCGGATGAGCGTGGAAGTAGGGATTATAATCTGACACTGGGAGAGCAACGAGCGCTAGCGGTTCGTGCATACTTAATTGAGTTGGGTGTGAGCCCCTCGCAAATCCAAACACGGAGTTATGGTGAAGAGAAACCCGCAAATGGGAACCATGATGAAGCTGCGTGGAGTGAAAATCGTCGCGTTGAATTTGCTATCTACTAGCATTTTCTCAGCTGCAGAGGAGATCTCTCTATGAGCATGCTTGATCCGATTGTGGTGGCGCAGATCAATCCGGTTGAGTCGATTCTTAGTTTTATCGTTGTCGTGGTGCTCACATTTCTTTTGATTACGTGGTTGATGAGCTTCATCCGTTTTCAAGATATATTGGGGTTGTTAAATAGGGAGGATGTAACTGATACAATTGCTTCCGATTCTATTGTACAACTTCAATTAGCTAAATTTTTGACCGCAAGTGGTCGAGAGCAGGTTCCATTTTGTTTGTTGAAGTGTTCGATTCCGTTGGGAGTATCGATCGAAGAACTGGAAGTTGTTTGGAAGCAGACTATTCGGGAGAGCGATTGGATTATGCCTTTGGATGAGCAGGTGATGATTCTATTGATTCGATGTGATCGGGAAGATGTTGAAGAATTGTGGGACAGATTATGTAGGTTGCCTCCGAGTGTATCTTCCTCGGCGTGGCAAGTAGGAGCAACTAGTTTCCCAAAAGATGGGTTGAGTGGACGTGCTTTATTGGCAGAAGTGAATCTAGCATTAGAGGCTTCTTTGAAAGAGGGATCGCTACAGTGGGCTAAAGGAGTTGAATTAGAAGATAAGATGGAGTCGGAAACGGAACCCGAATTGGACGAGGAAAGCGAAGAGTCAGCGGTCGAGCATGATAAGTTGTTGGATCCGCTGACGGGGGTTTTGCGAGATCGTGTGCTCTCGACGTATATGCATCGGCAATTAAATGAATATCGTTTAAAAAAAGAACCGGTGGCATTGTTCTGTGTGGCGGTTGATAATATGGAGAAAATTCGTTCCTTTCATGGAGAGGATGCGCATGACCAACTCTTGGCTGAAATTAGTAAGGCATTACAGTCCAGTTTGCGTTCAGCGGATATAATTGGGCGTTATGAGGAGCATGGATTTTTGATATTAGCGGGTTGTAAATCTGAACACGCTGAAGGTGTTGCGCAACGGGTATGTGGCACGATTCAGAAAAAAGTGTGTATTTTTGAGGGGAAGCATTTACGAACCACCACGACGGTGGGTATTGGGGTCCACCCTAAACATGGTAGAAATTTGCATGAGCTTTATGTAAAAGCACAGCAAGTAGTAGATCATTGCCGAGAGAATGATATACGGGGCTATGCGTATTATAATGAGTTATTACATCGGGAGCAAAAGCAGCGTCCTAAGCAATCAATGAAGGCAACACGGAAATAGAGGTAGAGATGAAGTTGGGTGTGAATGTCGATCATGTGGCTACGTTGCGTCAGGCACGTGGAACAATTTATCCAGATCCTTTAGATGCGGCTATTATTTCGGCGCGGGCGGGCGCTCATGGGATAACGGCTCATTTACGTGAAGATCGGCGGCATATTCAAGATGATGACATTTATCGATTAAAGTCTTTGCAGCCACTGCCTTTAAATTTAGAGATGGCGAATGTGCCTGAAATTGTTGATTTTGCCTTAGAGATCAATCCAGATGAAGTATGTTTGGTTCCAGAAAAACGGCAAGAATTGACCACGGAAGGTGGGTTGGATGTGGTGGGGCAGTATGAGCAGTTATGCCCAACAGTGGATCGATTGTTGTGCGCGGGCATTGAAGTGAGTCTATTTGTCGATCCAGATACGGTTACGCTGGAGGCGTGCCGGCAGATGGGGATTTCGATGATTGAGCTGCATACCGGTTCGTATTGTGATGCCGACGCAAATGAGCAACCAAGGTGGTTGGAAAAATTAATTATGGGCGCCCAAACAGCGCATGAATTAGGTCTGCAGGTGAATGCTGGTCATGGGATAACAGTCGATAATATTGGCGGAATTCTTTGTGTGCCTCATTTGTCTATGCTGAATATTGGACATAGCTTGGTCAGTCGGGCTGTTTTTCTGGGTATGCAGAAGGCGGTCGAGGAGATGCTTTCAGCAATCGATGAGTATCAAGGCTAGGTGATGGAATGAAGCTAATTGATAAAGAAAGTATGCGTATTCTTGATCAGCGTACAATTCAAGAAGAGGGTATTCCTGAGGCCGTTTTGATGCAACGGGCAGGGCTTGGTATTGCAGATGCGGTGGAGCGTTTGGTGATGATGCATCAAATAATAGACGCTTCGATTCTTATGCTGGCAGGGTTGGGAAATAATGGTGGAGATGTTTTTGTTGCGGCGCGTTATTTGTGGGAGCGCGATATTAAGGTTAATGTTCGTTTGGCCGGGTGCGTTTCTTCGTTAAAGGGTACTGCAGAGGCTGCTTATCAATTTGCTAAAGAAGGCGAAGTTCCGATTGAAAGTTGTCCATATGAATCCGATTGGACGGATATTCCGGAAGCGGATATTTTAGTGGACGGGCTATTGGGAACGGGTTTTTCGGGTGAGCCGCGTGGTGTGATCAAGATTGCCTTGGCGTGGGCAGATGCATATGCGGAGCGAGGGTTAGTGGTGGCGGTGGATCTACCTTCCGCGATGGCTGTTCGTGCGGATGTTACGGTTGCGTTGGGCTTACCTAAAAAGGAGAGTGTAGCTGCTGATCAGGTCGATCAAACGGGTCGAATTGAAGTGGTTGATATTGGCATCCCTGAACGATTTATTGAAGCGACTGGTGAGGAAGAGACAGAATTGATAACGGATTCAGATGTGGCTCCCCTTTTTACGCGCCGTCAGCGGAATAGTCATAAAGGCAATTATGGTCATTTGCATTGCATCGGTGGATCGCTTGGCATGAGTGGGGCAATAGTGTTGGCGGCTCGTGCAGGAATGCGTGGGGGTGCGGGTTGGGTATCGGTGAAGGTGCCTACTTCGGTTGTAGAGAGAGTTGCTTCATGCTTACCGGAGGCGATGGTGCAGGTGGGTGAGCCAGTCCGAAAAGCCGATGCATTGGTTGTCGGTCCTGGAATGGGATGTTCATCTGAAACGCAGCAACAGGTTTTGAATCTTTTAAAGCAGGTGGATACTCCGTTGGTTTTGGATGCGGATGGGTTGTCGGTACTAGAGGGAAATCTAGATCCCATTCGGCAATCGAAGAGTGAGCTTGTGATTACACCGCATCCGGGTGAGTTTGCAGGCCTTTTCGGTATAAAGGTAGAGGAATTGCAATCGGACCGAGATGCTTTGGCAAAAATGGCGGCTGCACAGTTACAGGTTGTATGTG